>JBASWP010000002.1:0-187286 GCA_049276535.1 Candidatus Microsaccharimonas sp. | reverse complement strand
AGCGTGAACGCCATCCAGAACAACCAGTGGGACGGAACCGTCCCCGGGTGGTTCTCGGATGCGCACGACCGCTCGTACGTGCTGGCCTACGACACAGGACAGCCCGAACCGGATGTGAGCGAGTGCCCGGGACCCGATGGTCCTCCGGACCAGACCGAGGTCTTCGGCAACCCCTCCGCCTCGGCAGCGCAGCAGTGCGTCGCCGAGGGTGACACCCTCGTGGGTGGCACCGTGGTGACGTACACGTTCAAGTTCCCGGCCGTCGTGCTGGGCGAGAACGAGTTCGTGAACCCCGTCACGTTCGTCTACATCGACGCGAACGGGGTTCAGCAGGAGGTGGTGATGGAAGCCGGCGACGCCGACGAAGTCATCACCGTCACCTACGTGGAGGACTACAACGAAGGAAGCGTGTCCGTGGCGTATGGCGTGAAGGGTCAGATTCTGACCCAGCTCGTCGTCGACACGGACTGCGTGACCCCGCCGGTCGTCATCGACGATCCGCCGGTGCTCACGTCGCTGCCTATCACCGGCGTGATCGGTCTGCCCGAGGCGATCCTGGGTGCGCTCGCGCTCCTCGGATTCGGGCTGTGGGCCATCCTCGCGGAGCGCAAGCGTCGCAAGGATGAGAACGGCGACACCGTCGACGACGGTCTGCCGCTGATTCCCGGCCTGCCGGCCATCCAAGAGGCCTAGGTAGCCTAGCTACCGCACCTCGCACCGCACTTGTTGCGGGAAAGGTCTGACGCATATGAAGGCGTGAGGCAACAGGGCGTTCCCGCCTGGCATCCAGCCAGGTGGGGGACGCCCTATTAAATTACCCAAAAATAACCTGATTATCATTTGAGTATGCCTATCGAGGTTGCTACAATAGTGAAACGATATAAGGCGCCGTTAAGGATTATCCATGAACGACTCGACACCAACTCAAATTCATCAAAAATCAATCACTCCAATCAGCACTGGCGAGGCGAAATCATCAATCGATATGTATATCGGCCAGTTATTAGACAGTCGTATTAATGCAGCCCGTCAGGTCAGTCCTCACTACGAAGCGTTATGGCAAGCGATTAACGACCTGTACTTCGCAGGGGGTAAACGCATGCGCCCTTACATGACGCTACTTGCGTATTCTGCTTTTGGTGGAGAACGTAGCAGTGATATCCTGCCAACAGCTGCTGCCCAAGAGTTGCTTCATCAAGCGATGCTGATACACGACGACATCATCGATCGCGACATTATTCGCTACGGTACTAAAAATGTCACCGGCCAATTCGATGAAGCGTACGAAGGGTTTTTCAGCAAAGCGGGCGAGCAACGGCACTTTGCCGAAAGTGCTGCTATCCTTGCAGGTGATTTACTACTGTCCGAAGCCCATGTCCAGATTAGTCAAACAGTCGCACCAAGTTATGTTATTGCCGACCTCCAGCGCATGCTCGGCGAGGCAGTCTTTCATGTAGTGGGCGGTGAGCTCCTTGATACAGAGGCTTCTTTCCGCACGCCAAATGATATCGACCCGCTGACTATTGCGGCACAAAAAACTGCCACGTATTCGTTCGTTGGGCCACTTTCGATGGGAGCCACCCTGGCAGGAGCTCCGCGTGAACAAGTCGATCTCCTTAACGACCTAGGTAATACTGTTGGTATTGCGTTTCAACTGCGTGATGATATTATCGGCATTTTCGGCGACGAAGCCATCACGGGTAAAAGCAATGAGGGCGATATCCGTGAAGGTAAGCAGACATTACTCATCCAAGAATTCTACAAGCTTGCCGACCAGAAACAAAAAACAGTATTCGAGAAAATATTCGGTCAATCGTCATCAACAACACAAGACGTCGAGCGAGCACGACAGTTACTCATCGAAACCGGCACAGTCACCGCCGTCGAAACGCTCATCACAAATTACGAATCAGTCGCACAGGAACAAATCTCCCAACTAGACATTCCTAATGAATTTCGCGTCGTCTTTATCGACCTTGTCAATAAATGCGTGCAGCGAGATAAATAATGGAACTCTATACCCGCACGTCATACACCCTTAGCGATACGTTGACGAAACGTTATTCAACCTCGTTTAGCATGAGTATGCGACTATTTCCAATCGAAATGCGCGCCCATATCGCCGCGATTTACGGCATGGTTCGCTTGGCGGACGAGATCGTCGACAGCTACGATGGACCCGATCGAGGACCACTGCTCGATGATTTTGAAGACGAGGTCAAGGCAGCAGTCCAAAGAGGTTACAGCACAAATCCAATCATTCATTCGTATGCACTGACGGCCAAGCGCTACGACATTTCTAACACACTCGTCACCGCATTCTTTCACAGTATGCGTATGGACCTGACCAAACAAACCTACGACCAGGCAACCTATGAAACCTACATCCACGGGTCTGCCGAAGCAGTAGGATTGATGTGCCTGTACGTTTTCGTTGATAACCCCAAACAGTACGCCGCACTCGAGAAAGATGCCGCCCGTCTCGGTGCTGGATATCAAAAGGTGAATTTCCTGCGCGATATCAAATCAGACCACGAATCACTCGGACGTTGGTATTTCCCATTCTCGTCATTCGACCAATTTGATGAGGCTGCTAAGGCAAGAATTACCCGCGACATCGAGAAAGATTTTCAAGCCGGCTATCGTTCAGCCCTCAAGCTACCTATCAGTTCACAACGTGCCGTACTATTGAGTATCCGCTATTACAGCCTGCTATTAAAGAATATTAAACGCACCCCAGCAGCCACACTAAAAACCACACGAGTTCGTGTCAGCACACCTCGAAAACTCATCTTTTTCATCGGAGCATTATTTCGATGAATAAAAAAGTGGTCATTATTGGTGCCGGCATCGGCGGCCTAGCGACGGCAAACTTGTTACAAAAGGCTGGCTATACCGTACATGTGTACGAAAAAGGGAAGCAGCCTGGTGGTCGAGCCGGCCTAAAAAAAGCTGCGGGATTCTCGTTTGATACCGGACCATCATGGTACTTGATGCCAGCGGTCTTTCGTCAGTATTTTGACTTATTCGATATATCGGCCGACAAAGCTCTCGAACTGATTCGTCTCGATCCAGCGTATAAAGTGTTTTATGAGTCGGCCGATCCTATCACGATCACTGGCAATCTACATAAGGATAGTGCAACCTTCGAGCGTCACGAGGCGGGCGCTGGTAAGGCACTCGAACGCTACGTCAAAGAAAGCGACGAACTCTACCAACTGTCGCTCCGTCACTTTCTGTATACCAATTTCGAGCGACCGTCCGAGCTACTGCACAGCGACATCATTCGCCGAACACCCGCACTGGTACAATTTTTAAGCAAGTCGGTTCATCGACGCGTCGCCACGTTCGTTCGCACACAGACATTACAGCAGATCCTCGAATACCCCATGGTATTCCTTGGTTCTTCACCGTTTAGTGCACCGTCGATGTACAGCCTGATGAGTGCGCTTGATTTCAAAGATGGTGTTTATTATCCGAAAAATGGTATTCATGCCATTATCGACCTGCTAGAAAAAGTCGGTAAGTCACTAGGTGTGAAATACCACCTCAACAACCCTGTCAGGCGTATCACTTCACAGTCTGGTCGAGCAACCGGAATTATCCTCGAAAACAATACCCGAATCGATGCCGACATCGTCATTTCAAATGCCGACCTACATTTCACCGAGACCAAGCTACTCGTCGAAAGTGATCAGTCCTATCCCGAATCGTACTGGACTAAAAAAGAATCCGGTATTTCGGCCTTGCTAATCTACCTTGGTGTAAAAGGGTCCCTGCCTGAACTTCAGCATCACAATCTATTGTTCGTCGATAAGTGGAAACAAAACTTTACCGATATTTACGATCGTAAAAAAATTCCCGAGTCGGCATCGATGTACGTTTGCAAGCCATCGGCGACTGATCCAAAAGTTGCGCCAAAAGGACATGAAAATCTCTTTGTCCTCGTTCCACTACCAACGGGTGTATTTCCGACCAAGAAACAGCTCGAAAAACTTGGCGAACGGTTTATTACTCAACTCGCATCGGCTATGAAACGTCCTGATTTAAAAAAGCACATTGTGTATCAGGAGCTGTTTGGTCCTGGCGATTTCAAAAGCACGTATAACGCATGGCAGGGAAGTGCCTTGGGCGCGTCACACCTTTTGAAACAGAGCGCTTTTTGGCGGACGCCTAATAAAAGTAAAAAGCTGTCCGGATTGTATTATGTGGGTGGTAACACGGTCCCCGGTGTAGGTTTGCCGATGTGTTTAATCGGCGCGGAATTGGTATATAAACGTATCGCTGGTATTAAAAAGGGTGGTCCGATTACAGAAATTATTCGAGAGGGAACGAAATGATACCCTGGTATTTAATCGGCCTAATTGTCGCTATCCTATGCCTTGGCTTGATCGACTGGCGCTATAAACTAGCTTTCTTTATAGAAAGGCGACGAACGATCGCGACGCTAGGTGCGGCGGTCGGTTTGTTTATCATTTGGGACTTTCTGGGTATTCAAAACGGCATTTTCTTTCACGGTGGTTCAGATTTGACACTACCGATTCGTTTATTCCGTGAATTCCCGCTCGAAGAGTTGTTCTTCCTACTGCTTTTGACTTATAGCACGTTGGTCGTGTATCGATTTATGTCGTTGAGGAAAGCATCATGATGACCTATCTGATTCTTAACGTACTGTTTTTGATTACGGTCCTTATATTTTTACCTCGCAAGATAACGAAACCTGGACGAGGGTGGTGGATAACACTCGGTGTCATTGTGGCGCTTACGTTAGTATTCGACCCGATCATTATTGCACTCGATATTGTCGGCTATGACAATAGTAAGATTTTAGGATTGAAATTCTTTGGTGCACCAGTCGAAGACCTATTCTACGCGATATACGCGGTCATCATTGTGCCACTCATCTGGCATCGACTAGGAGAAAAGCCATATGAACGCACTCGTTAAACTATTCAAGGTCTCGCGACCGATATCATGGGTGAATACAGCATACCCATTTGCTGTCGGGTATTTACTACTTGGTGGAGCAATTGATCCTTTATTCATTATCGCGACGTTGTTTTTCCTCATTCCATATAATCTCGTCATGTACGGTATCAATGACGTATTTGATTATGAATCAGATATTCGCAACCCACGTAAAGGGAGTATTGAAGGCGCCGTCGAAGCGAAATCATTCCATCCAGTTATTTTATGGGCCAGCCTAATTACATCACTCCCATTTGTTGTTGGTCTAATTATTCTTAGTCCACCGATCGCACTCGCGGTGCTATTAGCGGTGCTGTTTTTTGTCGTCGCGTACAGTCTGAAGGGTCTTCGTTTCAAAGAAATACCGTTCCTCGATTCAATCACCAGTAGTATTCACTTTGTCGGACCACTAGTGTTTGCCTGGGCGCTGTTTGGGTTTACCCCGGTTGTATGGCCTTATCTGATCGCGTTCTTCCTATGGGGAATGGCGAGTCATGCGTTTGGTGCGGTCCAGGACATTATTCCTGACCGAAAAGGCAAGCTGTCGTCTATCGCTACGGTACTCGGTGCCCGATTTACTACCTTGTTTAGTTTTCTTCTGTACCTTGCTGCTGCACTATTGGTTATGTGGCAGGGTGGCCTATCAGTCATTGTTGGAGTTGCTGGGTTGCTATACGTTGCAAATGTTGCACCGTATCTGGCCGTCACTGATAAGTCATCAGCAATCACAAACAAAGGATGGCGGCGATTTATCTGGATAAATTACATTGTCGGTGCAGTTGTCACAATGGTTCTCATTCTCACATTCGTGAATTAAAACTCTTACGCTTGCGTCTTCGTCAGCTAGCTTGGATAAGGGGTTTGGAAACAACACACTCTAGGAGGAACCATGGTTAACGCCAGCGAGGCGGTGATCTGGAGCGTAGACGTCGATGTCGACGAGAGTCGATTGGACGCCGAGCTCGAACGGGGACTGCCGATGCAGTCGCTGAAGCTCACCCGTGGCAAGATGGAACGCCTGGGCCTGTACCGGATCGCACAGATCCAGACCGAGTACGGCATCCAGGTGTTCGCCGACGCCAAGATCGGCGGCGTGCCCCACGAGGTGGTGGATGCGGCTCTGCCGTATCTGGACTACAACCCGTGGATGCTGAACGTGCTCGCGGGCGAGACCATCTCGAACGCGGTCATGAGCGGCTCGGGCTCGGAAGAGCTGGACGGGCTGAAGCGCTTCGCCGACCTGTGCCGTACCCACGGCACGCTGTCCTGCGCCGTCACGGTGCTGACCAGCAAGGACAAGCGAGTCGTGAACGCCGAGTACAACGGCCGGACGGCGACCGAACAGGTCCTCGTCTACGCCGACTGGCTGGTTCAGGCCGGGTTCACCGACATCGTCTGTTCGCCTCTCGAGGCGGCGGCGCTGCGCAGTGATGGAAGCTTTCGCAGCCTGACGATCAACACCCCCGGGGTGCGTCTGGCTGGTGACAGCGTGAACGACCAGGCACGCGTCGACACACCGGCCGGCGCCATCGCCAATGGTGCTGATCGCCTGGTCGTCGGTAGCAGCCTGAGCAAGGGCGACCTGCACGACAACTTCAAGAAGATCGAGTACGACCTGACGAAGGGAAAGTGAAACATCCGGTCGCCGCCTGATCCGAACCCGGCATCCAATCACTCACGAACCGTCAGCTCGCCCGAAAGGGCAGAGCACTCCCCAGGGAGTCTAGTGACGGTTCGTGCTTGATCAATGTCAATCAGTTTGGTTGGTGTTGATGAAGTACTAACACACTGTAGACAAACAATGTAGCTTGTGCTATAATGATTCTATTGCATCCGAATGGATACCGTCTCTAGTGCTAAGAACACCTTGGCCATAGATATCAAAAGGTTCTCGCTGTTCGTCTGCAGCGAATCTATTTTAATAACCCTCTTAGAGGGTAAGGAACTTTATGGCATTTCGAAATACTCGACCATCATCTCAACCACGATCTACGCGCCCTGGCCACCGCCAGTTTGGCCCACCACGTAACAACCGTTCAAAAGTAAGCCGTGGTGCCTACATTAACCCGATCAAGTTCGTCAACAAAGCCGTTCAGGCCGCTGATGAAGTTATCTACGAACCAAAGCACACCTTTTTAGACTTTGCTTTTGGCTCTGACTTGCAGCGCAATATTGACGCCAAGGGTTACACCCAGCCAAGCGCTATCCAAGACCAATCTATTCCATACATTCTAGATGGAAAAGACGTCATCGGCCTAGCTAACACTGGTACTGGTAAAACGGCTGCCTTTGTTCTGCCTATTATCGAAAAACTGACCAACTCACCAGGTATCCCAACAGTGCTCATCATGGCTCCAACCCGTGAACTTGCAGTACAAATCAACGAAGAATTCCGTATTTTTTCTAACGGTATGCGTCTTTTCTCGACACTCGTTGTCGGAGGAATGAACATCGACCGTCAAATCCGCGACCTTCGTCGTCGTCCGCACGTCGTCATTGGAACTCCAGGACGCCTCAAGGACCTGATGAAACGTAAAGAGCTTAAGCTCGACCAAATCCGTTGCCTCGTCCTCGACGAAGCTGACCGTATGCTCGACATGGGATTCATTAATGACATCCGTGCGATCGTTAAAGAAGCGCCGAAAGAACGCCAAACACTATTCTTTAGTGCAACTATCACTCCGACAATCCAAAACTTGATCAGCGAATTCTTGAACGATCCAATCGAAATCTCGGTTCGTACTGCTGATACCAGCGAACACGTTGAACAAGACATCGTCGAAAGCGACAGCAAAGAACATAAACTCGACCTATTACTCGATATGCTTTCAAAAGAAGACTTCGATAAGGTCCTTGTCTTTGGTGAAACTAAATTCGGTGTCCAACGCCTGTCTGATCACCTCGAACAAAGTGGTATTCCATCAATCGCGATTCACGGTAACAAATCACAATCACAACGCCAACGTGCCCTTAAATCTTTCAAAGAGAACAAGGTACGCGTCATGGTCGCAACTGATGTTGCTGCCCGTGGTCTGGATATTCCAAACGTGAGTCACGTGATTAACTTTGACCAGCCTGCAACCTACGAAGATTACGTTCACCGTATTGGTCGAACTGGTCGTGGTGGCGCCAGTGGCAAAGCCTTTACCTTCGTTCCTCGCGTTCGTCGATAATCGCTACAACAATTTGCAAATAAAACTAAGCATCACTACAATGATGCTTAGTTTTTAAATGGGGGAAAAGATATGCCAAAGCCACTAGTTATTGCCGGTGCAGTCATCGGAGCAGTCGTTGTCGTAGGGGGAGGTATTCTGATTGCTACCAATCTAAATAAAGGTGCTCCTGCACAATCAAATGATACGACGAACTCGACACAATCATCCAACACGAAGCTTGTCGACCCTGATGGTGTCTATGATTACTTTTCTGATCCTAGCGTCACAAAATTCCCTGCAAAGGGTGCTACATTCGGTAATGGTCAAACACTTACGTTTGAATACGATGGCAGTAAAACAAATAATGACACCTATGCAACCTTGTCTTACCAGTTATACTACATCCAATCAGACGGTAAGGTTCAACCAATGACTGGCGGTAATTTAGAAGGTAAGGGGAGTGGCACGTTTACCGTTTCTGATCTGGTATTCAACTCAAACGCAAAGGATGCATCTGGTTTCTTTGAGCTGATCGGAACGTACGACACTGGAACTGACGACAGCGGTAAAATCACGGGCAAGAACGTTACTCTAGGAATGTATCCTATTAAATTTGAAATTTCTGAATAATACTTTCTGGGATAATTTTGTACATCCGTTATTGTAATTGTTTATGCTTGTTGAACCCTCTGTTTCATGACAGAATTATAGCGTCGGACCTTCCGACACTCTGATGAAAAGGGGATCAACCCATGACAGACGCACCATTCGAGCCGCCCAAGCTCGAGCTGCCCGAGACTGACACCCTGACAGGGTTTCACATCGAGACGCTCAAGTACGGCGAAGATCAGCACATCACGCCCGCAGGGCTGTATGTGGCTGAAGGAAACACCGATCCGCTGGCGCTAACCAACTTCAAGCTGGTCGAGGGCACGACCCGCAGCCTGGTAGGTGTTACCGACGCCAACCGTCTGCTGCAGGTCATTACCCACATCGCCGCCGGCATCGAGGTCAACTTCGGCTACTTCCCACTGATCGCGGTCGGCGTCAAGCACGGCAACCCGTGCGGCGTCGCAGTCGGACGAGATGCGGTCGACGTCGTGACCCGCATGGTCGCCGGTGACAAGCGGGCGATCTTCGGCGGTGTCATCATGACCAACTTCGCGATCACCCCCAAGGTGGCCGAAGCCCTCATGGCGCGCGAAGAAGGTGACCCCCGGCGACTGTTCGACGGCATCTACGCCCCGAGCGTCGACGACGGAGTCATCGAGACGCTTGAACGTCGGAACGGCAAGTGCCGGATCATGACGAACCCTGCGCTCGAGGACCTCGACGTCACCAGCCTCGACACCGCACCGCGTCGCATTCCGGTCCGCGGTGGCTGGCTGTTGCAGCCGAACTACACGTTCGTGCTGGAGTACAACAAGTCAGTCCGCTACGGGCCTGCGATCGGCTACAAGCAGCGCCGCGATCTGATCGTGGCGTGGGCGATCGGCAGCACCAGCAACAGCAACACCATCACGATCGTTCGCGATGGCCAGCTGCTGGGCAACGGTGTCGGTCAACAAGACCGTGTCGGCGCGGCTGAGCTGGCGGTGAAGCGCGCACTGGATGCAGGTCACGACCTGAACAGCGCGGTGGCCTACAGCGACAGCTTCTTCCCGCAGCCCGACGGGGTCGAGGTACTGGCGAACGCCGGCATCAAGGCCATCTTCACGTCCAGCGGTTCGCAGAATGACAACGCCACGATCGAGACGTGCAAGCGACTCGGCGTGACGCTGCTGATGCAGCCCGACGAGAACGTCCGTGGCTTCGCCTGGCACTAGCACCATCAGCACGGAAGGTACGCCTCTCTTCACCGAGAGTTCCGAGGGACGGGTCCGCAATACAATGCGCGGCTCGTCCCTCGGCAGTACCCACGTCGTATTCATCTACCGTTCGGTAGATTTTTTATTTTCAGATAACAAAAACACTTATGCTTGAAATAAATCGCTGACTAAGACACACTAAACATAACAACCAAGGAGAGGACAGTATGTCTGCAGTATCACCCGAAACATTTGCCGAAAACCGTGCACGATTGATAGAGAATCCGTACGCTGGACGAGGGATTATTCAAGGCCTAAGCGCCAGCGCGATGAAAGCGATCCAAGTCTATTGGTTAATGGGCCGAAGCGATTCATCACGCGCTCGCGTACTAGCTGTACGACCGGATGAAGCGCTCGGTGCGGATGCACTGAAGGTTCAAACAGAACCACACGGCCTGCCCGAAGGTACTGATACCAGCTTAATCATCTACAACGCACTGCGGTCATTCGATGGACAACATATCGTCACAAATGGCGACCAGACTGATACGGTTATCGATGCCCTGCAAAACGGTGGTTCATTCGTAAGTGCGATCGGTACCCGCCTATATGAACCAGACGCTCCAAACTATACCCCTCGTATTAGCGGCATCGTCGACCTAACCACTCCTGAAGCACCCGATACTACTTTGGCCATTATTAGCAAAGATCCCGATTCAGATGATGCGTAGTATCGTTACTTCCATGGCCAGTTGACTGCTGACCAAGCAGGTATCGGCCAGACTATTCACACGTACCTAGGCGACGGCAATCCATTGCCTTCATTCGATACCGATCCCTACGCATTGCCACTTGGTGATAATATCCGCGACATAGCGCAGGAATATTGGGAAGCCCTAAACGAAGCAAACCGAGTTGCACTAGTCACGAAGTCAGTCGACCTGCGAACTGGCAAAGAAGAGTTCTTTGTTATCAACGCAGCTGACGAGAAAAAAGCAGCTTAAAAAAATCTAAGATTTGGCGCCGATAGTTAACACTTCGGCGTCAATTTTATTTCTAAAGTAGCCATCATGACTGACATAGATAATAGCACCCGAGTAGCGACCAAGGGCCGTTTCGAGTTCTTCGATACTCGGCAGGTCGAGGTGATTAGTCGGCTCATCCAGAATTAATAGTTGTGGATCGTTCGCCAGCATCGCGATCAGCTGGAACCGAGCTTTTTGCCCACCACTTAGTCGTTTAATCGGAATTTTGCCATCACCCTCACTAAAAAGGTAATCGTTCATCAAGGCACGAATTTTTGTCGTCGAAATAGTTAGTCCACGATCCAGGTACATCTTTTCGATCGCATCCTCGAGTGGTAATTCAAAATAGGTAGGCGAGACTTCTTGTTCGTAAATGCCGAACCGAACTTGCTTGTCCAATGTCAGTTCACCCTTATATTGGGTCACTTCGCTATTACCCAGAATAGCTTTAATCAAGGTCGTTTTACCGGCACCGTTACGACCACGAAATTCAATCGCTTCGCCCTCGCGCAGGTCGATATTAACACCCTCAAACAGGGGAGCGTCGTACCCGAGGCTAAGGTCACGGGCCGATACCAAAATATGCTTACTGCGAGATTCGTCACTTTTTAAATTGATGCGAACATTCTTTGCCTTGAATTTTTCGTACTGGGCAGCAGTCTTGTAATTAAGGTCTGATACCGATTCTTTATCGATCCAAAAGGTTGGTTTTTGACGAGTCTGTAACTCAGCCAATTCTTTACGAGATTCTTCTTCCAAACGTTTGAATCGTTGAATCGTGCCACCGTGGCGAGATTTTTCCTTAAAGCGCTGGTATTCAATCACTTTAGATTTCAAGTTCACAATACGTTTTTCGATCATTTCAAATTCGTTCATTTGGCTGCCAGTACTGACGGCATTTTGTTTCAAATAAGCATCGTAGTTGCCTTTAAAGCTCGCCGAGCCACCGTCTTTTAATTCAATAATACGATCGACTTCACGCAGGACATCGCGGTCGTGAGTAATCACTAGTACGCCTTCGCGGGCTTGTTTCAACCAATCAACGAATTGGTTTTTGGCGATATAGTCCATATGGTTTGTCGGTTCGTCGATAAGTGCAAGGTTAGCGTCCGAGTGCATAATTTTCACCACTTCGACTAAACGCTTTTGACCACCCGATAGGGTAGCGAATTCACGATGGGCAATACCATTCAACTGGAAATTATCGAGTTCACGTTCGATCTGTTCTTCGATTTGATAAAATCCTTTATCGTCAAATCGCATCAAGGCTTCACTGTATTCGTTAATCTTTTTTAGATTATCGCCCATAGTTTCAGGGTAGGTTTCGATAATATGACTAAGCGCTGAATATTCAGGCAGGCCCTGCAGAACGTACTGCAAAACGGTCTTGTCACCGACGTCGTGATATTCCTGTTGAGTCGCAACGATCACCGCACCGGGCTTATAGACAATGTCACCGGTAAAATCTTTATCTTGGCCAGCTAAAACCCCGAATAGGGTTGACTTACCGACACCATTTCGTCCAATAATGCCGATTTTTTCGCCATCATCAATAGTAAACCTGACGTTAGTCATCAGGGATTTCGGTCCGAATGATTTTTCGGAAATAGTAATATCGGCAATCATAGCTGTACTATCATAACACCTTAGACAAGGGGTAGGAACTTACCACGGACTTCACGGCTGCATCGAGGGTGTTATAATAGTCATACCGAATGAGAAAACAATACCTTCCCATTGTCACCGTGACGCTCGAAAAGATCGTCGGTGGCGGACAAGCACTTGCGACCATGGACGATGGCCGCAAATTATTTGTATGGGGCGGATTACCTGGTGAAACCGTCGAAGTGCAACTGACGAAAAAGAAATCGCGGATGGCCGAAGGCATCGTCACGACCGTCATCACCCCTGCAAAGAATCGTATCGAAGCCCTCGACCCAGACAGCTTTATCTCGACCAGCCCGTGGCAAATCATGGACATCGATAGCGAGCAGACCTACAAGGCACAGCTGATCAACGACGCCTTCGCTTTGCACGATGTCACCCTAGAAGGGGATGTTGAACTATATACCGATGAAAAAATCTATAACTACCGTAACAAAGTTGAATTTTCGTGGTATTGGAATAAAGAAGACGACCAGCTAGACCTGGCGTTCTTTGGTCGTGGTTCACACGGCAAAATTCCCGTCCAGGGAACACAGCTCGCCACTAGGCACATCAACGAAGCAGCCCTCGCCATGCGTGACCTTATGCGGGCCCACCACGCAACTGGATTTTCATTGAAAACTTTAATGATCCGTTCAGATCAAAAAAATAAATTATCCATGCAACTATATGTTAAAAACGAGTCATTCAAACCACTCCGCGAGGTAGACATCGAAGCACTAGGCGTTAAAGGCTTTGAAATGATTTATTCGAACCCAAAAAGCCCTGCCAGCGTTATCACCAAGCGACTGCAAACATGGGGGACAACGACATTGACCGATACCGTGCTTGGTATTGAATTCAATTACCCGACCGAGAGTTTCTTTCAAATTAATTTGCCGGTATATGAACGTGCCCTGACGGACATGAAGGAATGGATTGATTTGAAAAAACCAACTGTCGACCTGTACAGTGGCGTCGGTACGATCGGTCTGACCATCGGCAGCGACGACCTCACTATGGTTGAAATCAACCCCACAGCCGTCGAAGAGATGCAAAATAATATCACTCAGCTAAAGCGCGCCCACGCACAAGCCGTATTGGCGCCAAGTGAGAAAGCCCTCGATTTTATTACGAAACAAGCGACAATTATTGTTGACCCGCCACGCGCCGGACTGGACTCGTCGGTAGTTGAGAGAATTAAAGAAGTTCAACCGGAACGAGTCATCTACTTATCATGCGACCCAACGACGCAGGCGCGCGACGTTGCGCTTCTTTCTGATACGTTCAAGATTGTTAAACACCAAGGATATAACTTCTTCCCGCGTACCCCGCATATCGAACACTTGGTCGTGCTCGACCTCAAGAAATAATCATCAGTACCCCTTATAGTACATTGACCTTTTAGCATTTATATGCTAAAATAATACCAATGTACCAACCGGTGCGTTACCAACTCCGACCAAGGAGAGCACGTGTCCAATATCACCAAATCGCGGCAGACGCCGACCCTCCGCCAGCTTGAAGAGCAGGGGGGACCAGTCGAGCCGTACGACAAGCGCATTCTGCGAAGCGTTCCCGTTCAGGGTCGCTCCCGCGCAACGCTCAAGAGTATCGTCGATGCGGCAACCGACCTGCTGGCCGACCCTGAAGTCGGTCGCGAGCTGATGACCACCGCACTCGTCGCCGAGACGGTGGGAGTGTCGATCGGCATCATCTACCGCTACTTCGAGGACGTCGTCGCGATCATGGACTACGTCTGGCCCCAGCGCCGCGACACGGTCATGATCCGATGGACACTCGAAGGCGCAACGGTAACCGCCGTCGAGACGCCCTCCGTCACGGAACCTGCCTAGGTTCCACCAATGGCTTCCCGTAAGCCGCCTCCCTTAAACAAGGAGAAGAGTCCCTCGAGCCGAAAGGCCGGGGGACGCTCTTCGTTTAAGGGGTTATTTATTGTATATTAAAAGCGTAATGACACGTACACAACCATCATCACCGACAGCAATCCGCGGCGTTAACCTCGGCGGCTGGCTGGTCCTGGAAAAATGGATGACACCATCGCTCTTCGAAGGAACTGATGCTCATGACGAATTTTCGTTTATGCAAACGCCCGGCGCGAAACAAAAAATTAAACATCACCGCGACACATACATTACTGAATCCGATTTTGCCTGGATTCGTGATAACGGCATTCAAGTAATTCGCATTCCTATCGGGTACTGGGTATTTGATGGCGATGGGCCGTATACTGCTGCGATTACATACTTAGATTGGGCATTCGACATGGCACAGAAGTATTCATTGCAAGTTATCGTCGATATGCACGGCCTAAAAGGTTCGCAGAATGGTTGGGATCACAGTGGAAAGGTCGGGTCAAGTAACTGGTTTAAATACAAATCATACCGCGATGAAAGTATTAACACAGCCGAACGTTTAGTGAAGCGTTATGGGACTCGAGATAATTTTTGGGGCATGCAAATTATTAACGAGCCGAAGCTCGGGCCTGTGAAGGTATTCGAGTTATTAGCATTCTACAAACAAGCCCATAAACGCATCTACAAAAAACTTCCCAAACAGACCTATTTTATTGTCAGTGATGGATATATCCCTCGTATCGTCATGTTCTTGTTACCGAGATCTTTGCGTCGCTTAGTGCTCGACGTTCATATCTATCATATGACGACACCGTTCGCACAGTATCGCTCGCTGGACTGGTTCTATAAAAAAACACAGCGCCGAGCAAAGCTCATCACACATTTATCTAAAAAATACCCGGTTGTCATTGGCGAATGGAGTGGGGTATTGCGCGGTGAGATAACAAAGAACATGAGCGCCGATGATCAAGCCAAAGCAACCAAGTATTATACGGACCTCCAACTCACGGCATTCCGACCAGCACTCGGCTGGTTCTATTGGAATTATAAAACTGAACAACCTGGGACATGGAACTTACGATCAATGATAGACGAAGGAAAGATCACGCTCAAATAAAACACCGTCCTTAGGGGCGGTGTTTTATCACTCCTTGGAGGCTCACTTCATTCTTGGTTGACCTATATACATCAATGTTGTATAACTAACTCATATTGCGACGCCCGTCGCTATAGAGAGTGGGAGTACATGAAAAATTCAGCAGACACGGTTTCTGCCGAAGAGCAGAATCGCCTGGTGGACGCCTGGTCCGCCCAGCGCCCGCCTGCGCCCGAGGTCGAGCGCCCCGAGGAGCCGGAGTCGGTCGAACCGATATTCGGCATTGGGATTCCGCTTTTCCTCATCGGCGGCATCATCGGCCTATTCCTCAGCGGCGTCATCGGACAGACGTCACCAGTGTGGGGAGTAGTGGTGTTCATCGCTTCGCCCTTCATCATCGGGCTGGGAATCCCGATCGGCGCCTGCCTCATTATCAACCAGGTCCGGTACGCGATCTACTCGCGGGCTATGACCCAGACAGGGTGGGCGCAGCACGATGAGGACCTATGGACCTGGCGCCTGATCGGCGACGAGGACTTCGGTCACTGGCGCGAGAAGAACGAGCACGTGATGTACACGCTGGCGTGGGCACAGCCCGATCCGCTTCGTCACCTGCCGGAACTGACGTCGGATGACGTCGCTCGTGCGATGGGAGCGAAGGTGCCGAAGCGCAAGGCAAAGCCTGTTCCGCCGGAGGCCTCCCAGGTCCCGACGAGTTCGACGAGCTCGAGCGCTACCTCGACAGCCTGCCCGAAGCACCCCAACACCGTCTGTCACTTCCGAGTGGCATGCGGATGCGCTGGACGGCGCGTGGTGAGGTACGTCGCAAGGCAGCCGCACTCGCGCAGGGCAAGCGGTACATCGAAGAAGTCCGCTTCTCGGCATATCGTTCCCTCAGCGCGGTCGGCGGATGGGTCTCTACGAACACCCGCGTTACCCCCGAGGAGCGTGTGGCGATCGCCAAGCAGATCCGTCCGCACTTCGAACGCTACGGTCTGAAGGTGACCAACGTGCTCGTGATGTGGGCTGGCATGTCGGACGGTGAAGGCGGCTCCTACGAGTCATTCGTCCTGGCCGTCCGCCTGGCGTGATCCTCTGCTGTCTGCGCTCTGTACTACCACAGCCTCATCTTGGAACGGGTCCCGCCCCTCCAGGGTGGGGCTCGTTTCAATTTCAGTGCTATGGCTAGCACTTAATCAACTTGATTACTCCGCATATTAACACAAGGGTATTTAACTACCGTATGTGGCTCGGCGTCGGGACTAAACCTCAACTATTTGAACGTTGATTCGAATCTTGCTTAAAAGCGTATCTAATACCTTTTCCAGCGAGTGGCTCATTATCGTACCTAGCAACAATATGGAGGTGAGCATGTTGCACGTGTTGTCCGCCTGACGGATAGACATTCCATCCGATATTATATCCTGTAGGTGAATCTTCATCTAAAATGTTTTTGAATTTAGGTAATAATTCACGAAGTCTTTCCCACTCTATTTTATTGATATCAAAAGGTGTTTGTATGTGTCTTTTCGTCATTGCCATACCTGCGTTTTGTATTGCGCCTTCTTTCATAGAAGTGAAGTACCAAAGATCATCTTCAAATAAGATATCGACTTTTAGCAGACTATTATCCAGGCAAAACGGACACATATCACTATTCATTCTTTTATCATAACAAATAAGTATTCCTCGACAGTGAATACTTATTTTAGTTTGGTTCTAATACATCCTGGCTGGGGATGAGGGATATCGCAAGCAAGCTTGCTCCTCCGTTCATTCGCTTAGAAATGTAAACACTTCCTCGCTTCATTCACTCCACCGAACCCTCCGTCGTTTTGCTTCGCAAAACCGGGGGTTCGAACTCATATACACTTAGCCAAGAAAAAAGAGCCGCTTCGGGCTCTTTTTTCTTGGCTGAGATTGGTGGTCTAGATTAGATATACGGTCATGCTTTCACTTGCAGAGTAGACATTATATGATAGTTCTAATGAAAAATCCCAACTATTTACCGAATGCTCCGCTTTTGCCAATCGCCGAGATGTCAGTTGCAGACTTTTACGCATTGCCCGTCGAGGAACAGCTTGAACTGGCTGGAATAATTAATGCGTCGTACAGACCTGCGGTAAACGATCTGTTCTCATCTCAGCGACCAGCACTCGCTTGGGCTGCAATTGGAGTGCCCAGCGGCGAAATCCTGGCTACCGGTACCGAAGCAGAGAATATGCCCACTAAGATCAAAGAAGTCGAGACTTTAGCACGTGAGGCACTCACTCGAAGTGTACCTTTCGTATTCTTGCCAACAACATTCGCAAGCCCTGGCAACTAATAGCATTGTCTTAGACTCACGTGGTTCGGGAAGTGGGACACATACGACGTCCCTCATACATTGCTAACAGAGGTGGCGTTTAAAATACGCTACCAAAACGCTACCATTTTTAGCTATTTAACCACAGGTAGAGTATAGTCTTACTTACTATGACTAGGGTTAATTGGGCAGAGCTAGAGGTAGTTTATATCGTTGGCGGGAAGTTGAGCTATCAAGACCTCGCAAATACATACGGTGTGGCGAAATCCACTGTCGTTCGGCATGCTAAGAAGCATAGCTGGAAGGATAAACGCCAACAATTCAACGACGAGCGCATTGCGGAAGTTCTCCGTCGTACTAACCAAGACCGAATTCAGGTCGAAGAGCGTCATCTACGCATTCTAAAAGCCAACCAAGCACTCGTCGGAAGAGAGATAAAGACGATGATTCTAAAACATATGAAAACGGGCTCACTCAGTACAGAGGATTGGACCACCATCAACATGATATACAACATTTTTTCAAAGGCCATGATGACCGAGCGAGCAATTATAGGCTTATCCTCCAAACCCGTCCGGATTACCAATCCGGAATACATGGAACAGTATCAGATTGATATGGGCTACATAGCCGAACCGTACGACAAGACAGCCAAACGCATCGAAGACACTATGAAGTCGTTAAAGAGCGTGGAAAACCGTATTAAAAGAATGAATAAACTACGGAACAGAGGCTAATTCCTACACCTCTGTCATAGTGATATACTCATCTTATGAAAGAGCATCCTGTTAGACAATTTATTCCAGCCTTCGCTATTTTTACTACCGCTGTGTTTGTAGTGAGTTATGGGGTCGTAACTTCATACTATTCGGGTTATTTGGATTATTTTGGCATCAACATACGTTACATTGATTTTTGGCCACATCTACCAGATTTCATGTTAGTCGCAGCGCCGATTATCATGGCTATAATCTTCATGGGCTTAGCGAGTGGTCTCGCAATGTTCCTCTTTAACCACCTTGGAAAATGGCTAGCAAGAAAAAGCAAAATGTCTTTCATTCGTGAATTTGGAAAGTCACTCATCTGGCAACCAGGAATCGGTTTGTTAGCAATTCTCGTCACTTTGTTTATCGGTACATTTAGCATTACCTACGTAACCCAAGAAAAAAGTGGCAGAGACTTCGCCGAAAATCAGACTCAATTTATACGGGTCGGACCAGATGGCAAGAAAGTTGAAATCCTTGTGTACCAAAATGGTGGAACAGCATTCACAAAAACCTACGATAAAGAATCGAAGCAATTCGAAACAGGCTACAAGACAGTTAGCTTTGTCGGTCAAAACTTAGAGCAGATTGAGTTATCTAAGAATTAGTTTTCGTCTGCTGCTTCGAGTATGCGTTGGTAGTATTCATTAACTGGACTACTATTCTGAGCTTCTACAATCTGAGTCGTTACAAAAATAGCACCAATAATCATGGCGATAAGCAACACAACAGACAGAACGCGTGTGGCATTCGCCATGTTCATGATGCGCGCGTGCTCGCCAATACCTTCTTCGTCATCTTCATCCATAACGAGACGCTGTAATATTGATATACTGATTGCGCTGGCGATAATACCTGCAATCGGGAACATGAAGCCAACAAAGCCCCAGTACGCCCAGATTCGGGCCTTTTCTAGTTGAGTTTGATCTACGTCCATTTTCTTTTTCCTCCGATTAAATAATAAAAAAGGACAACCTATCCCTAGGTTGTCTACACCAGCAATGGATTTACACCCACTGAGTTCGAGAATAGGCTGCCCTTTCTCGAGTGCAAATGAAGCCATTACTGATGTAGACAAGGCGTATTATAACTTAGTCTTAACTTGACAAGCAAGTATCCGTACTTTCTAAAATACACCTCAAGGGTTACAATCTTAATATGTGTGCGTTGAGGAAAAAAACTATTAAGCCCCAACTGGTCATTCTGGATGACAAGGCGATCGAGTCGTCTAAACGGGACGACTTCGACCACAAGTCGATCGCTAAGAGTCTAAAAAGCATCCTAGAGGGTGCACCTACGCCAAGCACTATTGGACTACTCGCAAATTGGGGTTCAGGTAAGACAGGTATCGCCCGACTCCTCAAGAAACTTATTAAGAAAGATAGTAAGACCGCCTATATAGAA
Source organism: Candidatus Microsaccharimonas sp. (assembly GCA_049276535.1). GTDB lineage: Bacteria > Patescibacteriota > Saccharimonadia > Saccharimonadales > Saccharimonadaceae > Microsaccharimonas. The sequence continues at coordinate 167,240 of JBASWP010000002.1, read as the reverse complement.
TTTGACGTTTGGAAATATGAGGACGAAGCATCGATACGTCGTCAATTTATGTACAGCATGTATCATCAGCTTGACGCACAAGACCTATTAGGTAAGGACAGCAAGCTAAGTGACCGTCTCAAAGGTAGTGTTTCTAGTGAGGTCGATGATGGCACTACATATGATCCAGCTTCACTTGCAAGGCTTTTAATTCTTTGCACGATAATTGGAGTGGCCATAGTCGTTGCAATTCTAATGGACAATGCCCTCATCATTAGCGGCACATTAATTGCATCCGTTATTGGGGTAGTTGGAATTGAAACGTTTATTAAAACTGGTCTCAAAGTATTCAAAAACAAAAAAAGGACCATCACCCAAAGCAGAATGACTGATGCCGATGAATTCGAGGATGAGTTCACAGATCTTGTCGATAAATCCAAAGCAGACAAAATCATTATTGTTATTGATAATCTTGATAGAGCCACTGATGAGAAGGCAGTAGCAATACTCGCAACCATTAAATCATTCTTGGAATACGATAAATGTATTTACATAATTCCTTGCGACGAAGATGCAGTAAAAAAGCATTTACAACGTATCTTCACCGACGACAACGGCAATAATAGAAGCGGAGCAGATGCGGATGAGTTTCTCCGCAAGTTTTTCAACTCATATCTCCGTATTCCTAAATTTATTGATGCAGATCTACAGGATTACACAGAAAAACAACTTAAAAATACAAACATTCATCATTACTATCCCAACATTCAGAATCTTGCAACCATCATAACAGCAGCTTATCGCGGCAACCCTCGACAAATTAAACAGTTCATTAACGTTTTTGTCTCACATTTTATACTGGCTCTTGAGCGGGAAGACCAGGGTTTGCTACCCAAGGGTGATATCAGTAGTAAGCCTGAATTCTTAGCAAAAATTCTGATAATCAATCAGAAGTGGACGGGTGCCTATGAGGAGCTACTCAAAGGAACTTCCGTCGAGGATGCCTCCAAAGATGAACAATACTTAGAGTTTCTACAGGCTAGTTCTCTCTTTGAAGAACCCAGTAACCTCAAGTCGTTTCTCTACTTTAAGCAGTCATCTCGCGCCTCCAACCTACCCCCTGGGACGGCAGACCCCCTTCAAACTGCAATTGAAGACTCAAAATTAGATGATGTAAGAGTCTTTATAAAGCAAATTCAGGACTCGCAAGATTACACAGGGGCAATTAACCAGTTCATCCTGCAGCTCATCGAAGAGGCCTCTCAAAAGGACCGCAAACAAGTGATTGTTAACATCATCAACTCCGTTAAGGTCATTTGGGAGGAAAATATAATCGATGTGAAGGATGATGTTAAACGGCGTATAGCAAAGGTGCTATCGGATCGTATTTATCCACCTGGTGTGTTTACGCTCGATATAGAGTTTATAAGTGACTGTTTGTCATACGCAGACACAGCGCTAATACGCAATAAAGTTATATCTTCTTATATCAGCGGGATTGATGAAACAAACACCAGTTTATCGACAGCGTCAGAAAATGTTCTAAAAACTCTTGAACTTCTATCTCGTAGAATTGATGACTTTTCGCCCCTAGCTATGCAAAGGAAAAGATTTAATAAATTCATAAGGGCATACTTTCACGATAGGCAAGTTTTGGAGTACTTACTGAATCACGGAGAGCTAGTCAATATCCTCGACAGCGACACGGCAATTAAACTGTCTTCCAGCATCACAGCTAACGATCTGGACGAAGTTGAACCCGACTTATACGCAATCAAGTCACATCTACTAAACTCTATGCGATCACTAGGAGACACTGCGATGGATCACTATATAGATAGTGCACGAATCTTGTCGATGGGTTCGTTAAGTAACGACGCGCAAGCTAAATACTCAACAAAAGTCCTTCGTCTTCTGTTCACAGTTCTTCATGATCAAATTAGCATCATAGGCCAAAACCCTGTACTCACGAACCTTCTGAATGATTTTTTGCAGCTTTTAAGAAATGGCTCTCGGCACGAGGACAGATTGCTCGTAGCCCGCATTCTACTGCTAATTCGACACTTATTCGATGAGGCCCAAGGATCCGATATAAAGTCTGCCATTTTTCAGTTTATAAAATCGAACGACGCTTCATGGACTACGCGGCTACTAGAAGAAGGACCGATGGATCGGCAAGAATTGTTCAATGAAATATTTAGGCCTGTTTACGACACGGCAATCAATGACGAGTCTTTTGCTGTGATCATATGGAGATACGGTAATGACCTACAGAAAGTGGAGCTTCTCGATCACATTCTTACACACAGTCCTCGACGTGGCCTAGAGGCGTTAGACCAACAAATCAACAGTGAGAACCTGAAAGACATAGAGGCATTGGCAAGGCTACTATTACGTCATGTTGCGTCAGTATCACGCGATAATAAGTTATCGTATTACGAAAGGCTCGCTCGAATAAACATCGGCGGTACTATTGAAAATCAGCAAACAGCAATCGAACAAATTATACAGCTCTCGAAAGAGCCCGATGAAGCCGGAAAGGCACTCGCTAGAGACGTTTTGAATCTACTGAGAGAGAGTTTGTCCAAAAAAATACGTGCAAATATGTGCAAGGAACTGATGGATTGGATAGAGTCGCAGGGCAAGCTCAATTACACTTTCATCCCAGTTCTCAATCTCTGCTTCGAAAACTTCGACGCCATGAACAAAAGCGAAATTCAAAGACTCTTCAAAATAATTTTTAATCAGTGGCTTTTGCAAGAATCTGACGGCCAGCAAATTCTTCGTGCACGCGAGCTAGCTCTGGACAACATATCGAAACAAGAACTGAGCGGCTATATAGATGAACTCAACCAAAAGAAAGACCGTGAGCCAAATCTAACTAGCGAACTGAGTGAGTTGATTGAGTATATTGGATCAAAAAACTAGACTTCTCCGACTCTTGGAGTATGGTAGTGTGTGATGGACCTCAGATACTGCCTATACGCACGCAAGTCAACAGAGCAAGACGAACGTCAAGCAATGAGCATTGGTTCCCAAATAAAGGAGATGTCCGACCTCGCGAACCGCGAGCAGCTAATCATAGTAGACATCAAACAAGAAAGTTTCTCAGCAAAAGCATCGGCCTCCAGGCCGATCTTTAATATGATGCTGCAGGATATCCGTGAAAGGAAGTACGACGCAATCCTAACGTGGGCCCCGGATCGCCTTGCGCGCAACGCGGGCGATCTTGGCTCACTTGTAGACCTCATGGATGAGGGCAAGCTCCAGAAGATACGAACCTTCGGGCAGTCATTCGAGAATAACCCTAACGAAAAGTTCCTACTGATGATCCTCGGCTCACAGGCAAAACTTGAGAATGATAATCGAAGTATCAATGTTAAACGTGGGCTCCGTGCAAAATGCGAGACAGGTTGGCGACCGAACCTACCTCCGCTCGGTTACTTCACGCGAGGCGCAAGTGGGAACGGCCGCGATGTCATCCTTGATAAAGATCGCGCACCTTACATCAAGAAGATGTTTGAAATGTCGGCAGCCGGCAAAGGTGGGCGCTATATCAGGCAATGGCTCGAAGATAGTGGCGTGCGAACACGTGGCGATAAGCTGATACCACTCAGCGCTATCTATCGAATGCTCAAAAGCTCCTACTACTACGGGGACTTCGAACACCCACGCGGTAGTGGCAATTGGTACAAAGGAAAGCATGAGGCAATTATCGATAAAGAATTGTTCGATGAAGTACAAAAGCAACTCAAGGTTCCGCCAAAAACTAAGTGGGGCTCAAAGGAGTTTCCCTTCAAGGGCATAATCCGATGCTACTCATGCGGATCGTCGCTGGTTGGCGAACAAAAAATAAAATATAACCAAAGTGGCGGCTCTCATGAATATATCTACTATCATTGCTCCAGACAGGTTGATCGTAGCTGCAAAGAACCATTCGCAAGAGAAGAAGTTATTGTAAGCCAACTTTACAAGATGCGAAATAGGCTTATGCGAAATGACCATCTGCTCGAGCCGGGGTTGAAAAATGCTATCCTCAAGAATGCTACGATATCCGGCGTTACCTTTGATACTTCATTTGATAGGTATGTGAAGTATGTGCTTGAATCAGGCACACCGTTTGAACGAACTAGATTAGTAAGAAATATAGATGTAAAGCTTGTTCTCCACGACCGAAATCTAATAATCCATGACCTATAGCTCAGAAAACTCATCAATTAGCTCATTGAGTCTGAGCAACTTTACATGATACTGCTGATCGAAGCCAAGCTGTCCGACAGCATGGATCATTGCACGATCTAAAACCATATGAGAACAGTAAGGCAATACCGTCGAAATATTATTTAAATCGGCAATATCGCTCGGTTTAATCCTTTCGTTACCCGTGACCTTATGTGCCGCCAGGCCAGCGAATATGTTAACGGATGGGAGTGAAGTATAGAAATCAGATCCATAGAATTCAAAGAGTGCCACAGGCGACCGTTGCCCACTATGTCTCGTCCACATCATCATTGGCAATGAAAACGAATCCAGTTGGTTGAAATATGAATCGACATTCTCCGGCACAGCTAAGGATGCATACGCATTACGAAACACATTCTGACGCGCCAACAACTCCCGATCCCATTGCTCTCTGCGGCTTGTGTCTGCTGGTATTGATCTATCTGCGGCTTGTCTTATCTCTTCCCACTTTTCGGCAATTTCCACGCTACTTTGTAAATGAGCGGTTATCCGCTCACGATTTGGCTCAAAGTGAGCACCAATAATAACTGCTCCGTGTTGTTCCTGTGAGAATGGGTCTTCGCGAAAAGCAGAGGCAAAGCTTAGCTCAACGTCTGTTTCGTTATCAACAGAAGCTTGCATAGCTTTGGATATTTGGTTGTCCTGAATATTCATATAACTACTACGAACCCCGAGAGATAATTGAGAAATTACTGTTCTCGCTGCGTCTTCAAGGTTAGACCGTACTTCAATTTCACGCATTTGATCTGTTTCGAAGATGAAGATCGACCCGTTCCTTCGCAGTTCCCGAAGCCTATCTAGCAATCTCCGATTTGTCTGTATTGCAGGATCTTCGGAGTCGGGCTGTTCATAGGCGGTCGAGAGGGCTGTGATAGCATGAGTATCAAGCCATAACACAGGAACCTCTGGTTTTGCTACTCGATATATCATAAGACCTATTATAATGGCTCATATGGAGAACGTTACTGTCGAATTAGACTTGATGCTCGTGGACGAGGACACTATTTTTGGTGATGGGTGGGACTTTAAGATCGGTATTTACGACTTTAAGAAGCTGACGGAGCGTCGTGTACGAATAACTTTTACTTATCAGGATGAGGTAACTCGATACGACCCTGAAGACAATGTCACAGAGATTGGCCTAGATTCATATTCTGAGAGATATATTGAAGTTGAAGAGGACCTACAGACTCTTTTAGACATCATCGCCTATCAAAAGAGTGGCGTAGGAATCCGACTTGTTCCCGGCTCAAGAATAATGAAATCGAGATCGATAAGCGACAATCGTACTGAACACACTCGCACAGCAAGTATTAGAGATATCCGAGAGATTAAAGACAGATACGAACGCACAATAAAAGATCGAGACGAGAAATTGATCGATGCTCTTCGCCTGAATCGGCTTGCAGCAAACGAAGAAAATAACGGAGAAAAAATTGGTTTACTTTGGGCGGCCGTCGAGAGGCTCTACGCCGATGATCCAGCTAAAGTCCTTAATACAAAAGACAAGAGGACCGAGATAGGTGCTTTGATCGACTCGGCAACACTTATTTCTATAGAAGATAAGACTCGGCTTAAAAATACGGCTAGCAACACTCATGCAGCCAGCAAGCCAAGTATTATTGCCGAAAAGTTTGGGCTAATCGGTGGGGACGGCAAGGCTATGACCGTTCAAGAGGTAAAGGAAGAACTAGACTATTGGATTAGCACTCGCAGCATTCAATCTCATGGGCAAGTACTTGCTAGAAATGAGAACGTTAACATGCTCGCGGGGCAAATGGATCACATCATTGATACCGCCCTGGGCGGCATCATCCGACCCGCTAAATACATTTACGTAGTATTTAGGGCGACAAACGTTACAAAAAGCTTCGCTGATTCGCACAAAGCAACTAAAAAATATGACAGACTTAGCCGTTATTCGTACTATCCTATACATAAATTCGCCGTGTTCGAAGATATTCAGGATCGGTTAAGGTACGGCCTCAAAACTGATAGGTCAGAAATGTACTTAGTCGATTACAAAAAAGTCATAATGATAAAACGTCAAAAGGACACAGCTATCACATTCAAAAGCGTAAAGAATCCAAGCTTGCGAAAACTACTCAAAAATCTTAAATCCAAATTAAATAAGCGGCCTTAACCGCTTATTTATAAACCCTGTAGGTCTATCTCGTATAACTTCTTGGCTGGGGATGAGGGATTCGAACCCCCGAATGCTGGTACCAGAAACCAGTGCCTTACCACTTGGCGAATCCCCAGTATTGTCGTATTGACAGAGGTCATTATAGCATGAGTAGGCTACGATCTGGTAATAAATTTCTATTTTACAGTAACCATGAGTGTGTTAAAATGTGTCTATGAAGATCCGAGCAAAAGGGTTCACGCTCGTAGAGCTGGTCGTTGTTATAGCGATCATTGGTATATTGGCCGCAATCGTCTTAATTGGACTGTCTCGTTATCAAGCAGATGCCCGCGACGCACGACGTGTTTCTAGCGTTACTGCGATCGCAGAGGCTCTTGAAAAATATTACGACCTAAACGGTGAATATCCTGGCTGTGATGACATTCAACAAAGTGGCTCGACTGTCGCTACACAAACCCTAAAGGGAATTAGCACAACCACACTTGTTACTCCACAAGCAGGTAGCGGCACGACAAACTCACTTAGTTGTTCGGTTGTTAGCCCGACCGGTACGGATATCATTGAATATCAAGGTGACGGAAGTAGTAGCTGTACCAGTGGTGGTAAGTGTTTATCTTATACTCTACGCTACAAAGACGAGAGTAGTGGAACGATAAAAGAGGTCCAGAGTCGACGCACAACCGACATCGCCACTTCTGGCGTTTCGACAATTAGCTTAGGTAACGTTAGCTTTACTCGCATCGTGGTCTTGTGGACACCGGTAGAGAATGCTGCGACGTATGATCTAGAAATAAATGGAGTTATTTCATCGGTAACGGGCGTTTCAACAGTTCTTAGTGGACTTACAAAAAACACGGGATACACCTTCAAGATTCGTCCTGTCGGTTCCGGTGGACCTGGTAACTGGTCAAATACTGTCAGTGCCACGACGCTCAACCTTGCGACGCCGGCCGTCACCGCCACGGGAAACTCTGCGACCGCCTACACTGCGGCATGGAGCCCGATAACTAACGCGAGTGGTTACAATGTCCAATGCTCGGTTGACAATATTACTTGGGGAACAGGTTGTCAGGCGACTACTGGCACGACTAGCTACCAGTTTACTAATGGGGTAATGGCCACACGATACTATGTACGTGCGCAGGCAATAAATACGACCGCACCTGATGCTCCACAATCAAGTAACTGGTCACCATCAGACGATACCTATACTCTCGTCATTGCTCCGGCTAGCTACACGATTACAGGCAGTAATCCGGCATGGAATACACTTCGAGGAACAAGTAACGCGGTCTGTACCGGAAGTTCAGTAGCGCAATATGTCTGGTACGCAAATGGAGCTGTGGTCGCAGGTGCGACGTCGGCTACCTATACCCATACCCTTAGCTGGAACCAGTCCGTTACACTATCTGTCGACACACGATGTACGCTAAATGGTCAATATAGCAGCTATACGACCTCATCGAACACTATCAGCCGATCACTGCCTGGTCCTACCGCTTGGGCAGGTCTGTGTGCAATACGTACGGCCTGTTGGGACGGAAGCTGTCCTGCCGGAACAACCAGTGGCTACATCAACTGGCGAGTTAACTCGGCTGTTCAAGGAGCGCCTTGGGTCTCGAGCAACGCCGGAGTAGGCTATGGAACTTGGTATAGCGGTGGCACATGGGGAGACGGCGACGTTCGTTCAACAACCTATTGTACAGGGCCATGGGGGACAGTCACGGCCGGCGGATGGGGACCATTCGGTTCGGGTTGTGTGCCGAGTATCGTATCAGGATGGTGTACCGTCTAATGTATCCAGAATCACCGCAACTACCCGTGATGCCTATCCAACCTCCGAAACGTTCGAGGAAAAAACTTGTTCTAATCATCGTGAGTATCCTTGTCATACTAGGGATTAGTGCCGGAACTATCTTTGTGCTCATGACCGTAAAGAAAGATGCGCCTGCAGAACAAACCGAGACGACTGTGACTTTAAAAGAAGTTGATGCTCCAGAGGTTATTATCAAAGACTACGTCGGCACATCGATCGATAAAAGGTCATCTGACTATACCCAGCGCCAAGCAATTGCTAATGATGGAACGACCACGCCCGTAGAGCCTGCTGACAATGCAGAATTAATCAGCAGTCCAACGAATACGTTTATCGCGTATACAAAAAAAGACTCGTTTGACACAACCGTTCCTGTCACCGAATACGTCCAATACGAACGTAAGGATGAGTCAGTAAAAGAAAACTCAAAGGAAACTGTCGATCAAACAAAGTCGTTCCTTGAGGAAAAGGGATTAGTGAACGTATCGAGCAGTACTACCAACAATGGTGTTGTCTATACCAATTTCGATAGTACGAACGTGTATTGCCAAATAAGCGAGAATGCAAACGATCCTGTGTATCCCCCAACCTTAGGTGTTGCCTGTGTGCTAAAATCCTTTATTACTGATCACTATACCAAAATTAACGCACTCTTAAAGCTTGCACCTGCCGTAAGTGAAGGTGCGAAAACCATTACTGTTGGCCTAGATATCACCGAAGGGACTTTGACATTAACCACTCTGGACGCTGGATTCGATAGTAGTGCGAAGATCCTCATCTTTGCTGCGCAAAACGACGTGTTTGAATATATTGGCGAACGTCCAGTAACCAACCCTGACGACGAGAGTAGCTTTGTCATTCCCGAGACCTTAAAGACAGCTATCAACGATCCGAAATGGAATGGGTTCCTGACCAAATACATTAAATAGTGTCACGATAATTTGAGATCGTGCTTACGTTTGCTACAATGATGTCATGAGCATGTCAAAGCGAGGCTTTACTCTTGTTGAACTAGTGGTGGTTATCGCAGTTATTGGTATTTTAGCTGCCATCACATTAATAGGTTTTAGTCGCTACCAGGCAGATGGTCGTGACGCTCGTCGCGCCACGAGCGTGAGCGCTATTTCCGAAGCCCTCGAAAAGTATTACGACCAAAACGGAGAATACCCAAGCTGTTCTGAAGTGACGGCCATCGCATCGGTCGTGACCGGCTCGACACTCCAAGGTCTAAGTGCAAAAACTCTCGTAGCACCACAGGCAACCGGCGGGACGACTAATTCACTCCAATGTGGGGCAACCTTGACGATTAACGGCGTCGACTTTTTCTCATATAGTGGTGACGGCAGTGCCGCCTGTGACGGAAGCATTTCGTGTTTAAATTATTCAATTAGTTACAAGAACGAAGGGGACGGAACCGTCACTACCGTGAATAGTCGCCGAAACACTGCGCTGGCAACATCTGGTGCGGCCACGCTCTCGGCAGGAACACTCGGCTTTACGACGGCCGCTTTTTCTTGGACCTCTGTCCAAAACGCCGCCAATTACACACTGCAGGTTGCCACGACGAGTAACTTCACTGGCGGGACCTACACTGAATACCCTGTAACCTCTGCAACTAATACCGTCGCTACGTCATTAAGCGCTGCGACAAACTACTGGGCACGCGTCCGCCCTACAAACACCGTAGGTGACGGACTGTGGTCAAATGTCTTGCCGTTTACGACAAATAACATTACCGCGCCAACCGTGACGACCGTCGCGAACTCAAACACCCAGATTACCGTAAACTGGGGTGCTGTCACTAACGCCGATACTTACACCCTGCAGTACTCGCTGAACTCGGGGATGTCCTCTCCAATCACCATCACGGGTATCGTAGGCACCACCCGAGCCCTGACAGGGCTCACTACCGGTACGACGTACTACATTCAAGTAAGGGGCGTCTCGACGGCACCGTATCAAGGTAACTGGTCGAGTGTCGTCGATGAAACGACCATCGTACCAGCGCCTGCCAGCATCAGCGTCACGGTTAACTCAACTTCACAAATCACCGTATCATGGGCGAGCGTATCAGTTGCGGACACGTATCGATTGCAACGTTCAACCAACAACTTCAGTACCGTTGCACAAACCTACTCTGATCAAACGGCAATTAGCCAAGTTATTACCGGCCTGCAACAAGGTCAGACGCATTACTTCCGCGTCTATGCACTCGTTGGCACAACGCTTAGCAACAGCCCATCACCGACAGGTAGCGGCACGACTGGTGTGGATGCCCCGGGTGCAACGGAATTCTGGGCAAGTCGCGATGGAACCACAGGTAATACTGGCTGGGGTAACTATTGGCTCCCAGGTCAGAACTTTAGTGAAGGACCAGGGAACTACTACCAAGCACGTGGCGTCGTCGGTATCGCTTGTCCAAGCGGAACTAGCCCTGAATACTATATGAGTGGATACTATAACTCGGGTGGTGGTGGACCATACAACTCGGGCTGGACTGGTATACGCGACTGGCACTTAATGTCACCTAACTCACCCTACCAGGCAATTTTCCGCGCATATGGGCGCTGTCTCGGCCCAAGCGGTGTGTATTCGGGACAATCTGACTACGGCACCCGATGTGTAAGGTATAACGGTGCAGCATGTTAGGGGGAACTATGAGTACACTCAAGAAAATTCTTATTAGTATCGGCATTCTCCTTGTTCTTGTTGGGTTAGTGATAGGTGGACTATTTATCTTTACGAAAAAGGAAGCACCCGAGGAAACAACTCCAGATAGTAATACCGTTAACGCTCCGCTGACCGTTGACAAGACAAAGGACCTTGGTGCCTGCACACTCTTAGACAAGGGCAGTCTCAAGAAAACGCTTGGTACGGTTGCTACGGATTTACAGGGCCCCGATAATGTCGGACTGGTAAAGACAGGTGCTGGTAGTACTTACTTGCTTCAAACGTGCGTCTACGCATTTAAAACCGGCGGTACCATCGACAACTCATTTAACATCTCAAACGGATTCAGTATTGAGGTAGCTGAGCTTGCCGATCAGACTCAAGCAAATACACTGCGTAAAGGATACAAAGATGATGGCGCAATGACGGTTACAGCGCTCGGTGACCAAGCATTCTACCAAGTGATCGTTATTGATAACCCGCAGGCGCAGCTAAATACATTTAGTCTTACCGTATTCAAGGGAGCGAAATACTACGCCTACAGTATTACTCAACCCAAAGACGCCACGACATTTACAGCCCAGACCGCACAGCAGGCGCTTGAAACTATCGCTAAAAGCGTCAGTTACTAAAAACTAGCTTGTTCTAATTCGCCGATACGTAAATTTCGCAAGATGACGCCACTGTTCGGTGCTATCACTGTCGAATTGTTCAATCTGACCATTCTTTACTTCACTAATCAAAATGAGGGCAGGTGAGTAAGGGCTCAATGTACGGTAAAAAGCGATGTCTTCGGCTGTAACGTTGCTACGCCCGGGGAAAATCTCTCGAAACTTTTGCATACCGACTTCATCAAAATAGTGCGGTCGACCTTTGGGTGGCATATACAGTTCGGCCTTTAGACCGACTCGAGACACGATCTTCTGCACATCAGACAATAATAATTTCGATTGACTCGTCACGTACAAGAATAGTTGCTTCTTTTTCGTCAAGAATAGTGAGGCCTCGGCGGTACGACTAACAGGAAAGCGGCGTCCGATCATCGAGTCGATATCTACCTCAATGCCAAACCCTGCCTTGATCATTTTCTCGAGGGCAAGGTCGTCATAGACTTGTTCGTTCATGTCAGCCATTGTACCACCCCTGATAGCCTTGCACAAACTTGCAAGTAGGATATAATCACCAAATTTCGTCACGACAGGGGTGATATAATGAGGGGAATGGACTTCAAATCGCGCTATCAACAGCTCAATTCAGCGCAAAAAAAAGCGGTTGATCAGATCGACGGACCGATCATGGTTGTCGCTGGGCCGGGAACGGGCAAGACAGAACTGCTAAGTGTCCGTGTGGCAAATATTCTATCAAAAACCGATACCTTACCCGAGAACATCCTCTGTTTAACCTTTACTGAAAGCGGCGCCACTGCCATGCGCGAGCGCTTGGTGAGTATCATCGGCAAGGACGGCTACAAGGTAGCGATTCACACCTTCCACGGTTTCGGCACGGAAATTATTAATCAGAACCGCGAATATTTCTATCGTGGTGCGTTGTTCGAACCGGCCGATGATTTGAGTCGTTACGAAATTCTCCGCGCGATATTTGACGAGTTGGATTATAAAAACCCACTCGCCAGCACCATGAATGGTGAATACACTCATCAGCCTGATGCGACAACAGTCATTTCCGAATTAAAGCGAAGCGGCCTCACCAGCGACGAACTACTGGCGGTTATCGATGCCAGCGAAATGGCGATCGACGCTGCCGAGCGAATTATCGCACCGCTTATCGCAGGCACCGTCACCGCAAAAGTACGTGACGCCCTAGCAGGCGCCTTGCCACAGCTTCAAACCTTGGCTGACAATGCCCAGACACTATTCGAAGTACCACCAATGGCACAGACTATCTACGACGGCCTGCTTAGCGCTGTTGAGCTGTCTGAATCCAGCCACCCCACAAAACCGATCACTGCTTGGAAAAAGAAGTGGTTCATCAAAAACGAAAAAGGCGAGTATATATTTAAATCCCGACCGGTCCTCGTTAAACTGCGTGCCTTGGCGTATGTCTACTATGAATACCTGAACCGAATGGAGCAGGCTGGGTTGTATGATTACGACGACATGATCCTGCAAGTCGTTCATGCGATGGAAGTTCACGACGAACTGCGCTACAACTTACAAGAAAAATACCTCTACATCATGGTGGACGAATTCCAAGACACAAACCTTGCGCAGATGCGTATTCTGCATAACCTTACCGACAATCCAGCCAACGAAGGCCGTCCAAATATTCTGGTCGTAGGCGACGATGACCAGGCGATTTATAGTTTCCAAGGCGCCGACATTAGTAATATCCTTCGTTTTAAAGAACTCTACTCGGCGGCGGAATTAGTCGTACTGACAGAAAACTACCGATCAGGTACCGCCATCATCGACCATGCTCGCCAGGTCATTACCCAGGGAAACGACCGTCTGGAAAATCGCATCGAGACCTTAACCAAGCAACTCAATGCCCAACATAGCAATGCCTGGGTTGAATTATTTCACGCCCCGACAGTCGATAGCGAGCGTCACTGGTTAGTTGAATGTATTAAAAATGATATCAAGAATGGCATTGCCCCGCAAGACATCGCTGTGTTGTCGCGCCGTCATCACGAAATCCAGCATATCCTGCCGTATTTTGACAAAGCTGGTATCGCCGTAAACTATACTCGCCAGGATAATGTCCTGGACCAACCGCCAATCGTCGCCCTAGAATTACTAGCCCGTGTGATTGTCGCCATTGGCAAAGGCGAACATGATCAGGCGAACAGTTTATTACCGCAACTACTGGCACATCCTGCCTGGGGTATCACCCCGCTAGAGCTATGGGAATTAAGTACGACGGCCTACAGTGAACGAAAACCCTGGTTAAACACTATGATGACACTGCCGCGCTTTTTAGACATCCATAGTTGGCTGATCGAACAGGCAAGCCTGTCACAGCACACCGCACTTGAACCGATGATCGATCGTTTGATCGGTCGAAGTGATGACACGACTATGCAAAAAAATAGCCCTTTCTTTGTCTATTTCTTTTCCCCAAAGCAACTAGAAAAAACGCCAGCCCAGTATTTAGATTGCCTCGCGGCGCTTCGCACCATCCGAGCACAGCTACGTGAATACCACGCAAAAGAATCATTAAACCTCGAGGCGTTCGTTGAATTTATCGTTCTGCACCGACGACTAGGAACAAACCTTATGGTCGCAAGAACCTCACTCGAAAACCCTGTTGGCGCGGTCAATTTAATGACGGCGCATGGTTCAAAGGGCCTTGAGTTTGATACGGTCTATGTACTGAACGCCGTTGATAATGTCTGGGGTGAAAAAGCCCGTAGTGTCAGTCGTAACATCGGCTACCCAGAAAACTTACCACTCGCACCAGCCGGTGAATCATCTGATGAACGCTTGCGTCTGTTCTACGTTGCAATGACCCGTGCAAAATCACGACTGATCATGAGTTATAGCGATAATAACGATAGCGACAAAGCAACCTTGATCGCCAGCTTCCTATCCGAACGTAGCGCAGACATCAAAGAAATTCCGGCAGCTACCGGCGCATCACTAATCGAGGCAGCCGAACTAGCCTGGTATGAACCCTTCGTTCAACCGAATGCCGATCTTAAAAAATTATTACAGCCAACACTGGAACACTACAAATTAAGCGCCACGCACATCAACGCATTCCTCGATGTTTCACGCGGTGGCCCACAACATTTCCTACTGAACCATTTACTCCATTTCCCGAGTGCTAAATCTGCCTCTGCTTCGTACGGTTCTGCCATCCACCGCACCTTACAACAAGCGCATATTCACGTCACGGCATCGGGTGAACAAAAACCACTCGAAGACGTACTACGTGATTTTGAAGTAAACCTGACCAACGAACATCTTAGTAGTTTGGATTACGCCACCTACCACCAAAAGGGAAGTGAACAACTCCAAGCCTTCCTTGCCGCTCGCTATGATTCTTTCGTCGCCAGCCAAAAGGCCGAACTTAGCTTTGCCAGCCAAGAGGTTCACCTAGGTGATGCGCATTTAACCGGTATGATCGACGTTGCGACGTTGTATCAAAAGGATAAATCAATGACGGTCACTGACTACAAAACTGGCAAGCCATCCCTTAACTGGAAGGGCAGCGACGAGTTCGAGAAAATCAAGCTCTACAAATACCGGCAACAACTATTATTCTATAAATTAATGGTCGAGCACTCGCGTGACTACGGCATCTACACAGTTACTAGCGGCTCATTATCATTCGTTGAACCCACCAAAGGCGGCGAAGTGATTGCGCTAGATATGTCATTCGAACAGGACGAAGTTGATCGCTTTGCATCACTAATCGGCAAGGTGTGGAAACATATTATCGACCTAGACCTTCCTGACGTTTCGAACTATCCACCAACCCTTAAGGGTATGCTGGCGTTTGAACAGGACCTACTTGACGAACCAGTGTAAAACGTGCTATAATATGTAACGCACAGATCGAGGGTGTGTGTCATCAGTATCAGATTGGTACTCGTGACTCACATCCTCTTTGTTGCACTTTGACAGAGAGAATGAGAACGTAATACCCCTCCGGGGGACGACGCTCGGTCGGCTAGAGCAGGTGAGAAATCGCCTGGCGCCAAACGAAAAATCAGCAGCATGATGTCCATCCGCTCGGATTCCTCACATCACGATTTTTCTTAGTAACGCCTGCGCGGGTTCAAGTCCCGCCGTCCCCACTGTAGTACCCACCCATCCAGAACAAGTAGTTAGGAAACCAGTACTATGGCCGGAAGTGGCTACCAGGCGGAGAACGCCACCCGTTCGGGGAGCGCCTACAAGCGCGCCAAGGACAACTACGAGGCTGCCAAGCGCAAGCCCGCGTCGCCGGACAACAACCGAGCGACCGAGCAGGCGCGACGCGACATGGAGGCGGCCGAGCGCAAGTTCAACGACGACTACCGCGCCTACGCGCAGTCCGAGACGAACCAGCGCAACACCCCGCTGTCGCGCGACCGCTTCATCAGCTGAAGCTCGTCCTGCAACACAGCAATCGTGACGGGGTGGGCGAGCGATCGTCCACCCCCGACCGGTTCCTCTCATTCTCTCTGTCCACTCAACCTGTTCACAATATATTGTGACTAGATAGAGTGTGAGATAATTAAATAATGAGAAATTTTTGGCAGGATCTTCCAAAACCTTTCTTCATCCTTGCCCCCATGGAGGCAGTGACGGATGTTGTCTTTCGTCATGTCATTAGTAGCGCCGGTCGCCCCGACGTGTTTTTCACTGAATTTACTAATGCCGCCAGTTATTTCAATCCAAAGGGTCGCCATAGCACCGAAGGGCGCTTAACCTTTACCGACGACGAGCAACCGATGGTCGCCCAAATCTGGGGCAGCGAGCCCGAACATTTCGCCTTTATGGCTAAAGGGTTGAAAGAACAAGGCTTCGCTGGCATCGATATCAATATGGGCTGTCCCACCAAAGACGTCGTCAAGACGGGTGGGGGAAGTGGTATGATTCGTGACCCTAAGCGCGCTGCTGACGTTATCGCTGCCGCGAAGGAATCTGGGCTACCTATTAGCGTAAAGACCCGTCTGGGCGATGTACGCGTCGATGAATGGACTGAGTGGCTAACTCATATCTTCAAACAAGACATCGTTAACCTGACGATTCACCTTCGTACCCGAAAAGAAATGAGTAAAGTTGATGCTCACTACGAATTAATTGCCGACATTAAAAAACTACGCGACGAAATAGCCCCGCAAACATTACTAACGATTAATGGTGATATTCGTGACCGTGAACACGGTCTGGAACTGGTCGAGAAATACGGCGTCGACGGCATCATGATTGGACGAGGCGTCTTTACGAATCCGTTTGCGTTCTCGCCTGATGTTCGCGTGAGGACTCGCGATGAATTCCTTGATTTACTGGATCAACAGCTAGATTTATTCGATTATTATTCAAACGAATACCCGCGTCCATTCGATCCATTGAAACGTTTCTTTAAGATCTACGTTCGTGATTTCGAAGGCGCAGCTGAACTCCGCGATAAATTAATGCATACAAAAAGCACCAGTGAGGTGCGTGAAGTACTAAAAGTAGGATAAGCAAGGACTCTTCAGCTGTTTCCTTAACGGGACTCCTGGTGCCCTATTGTACGGGGTGCAAGCATAACTTCTTACAAGAGATCTGGTGACCGTTCACCATCTGCGTGATCAATACGTCCAGTCTGGACACGTGCGGTAATCTTAGCGAAATTCACCGGCCACACGTCGGCATAGGTTGCACCGGTTATCTCACGCAGTGTATATAGGGTTCGTAGGAAGAAATAGGCGGCTTGTTCACCCATAACGTGGCGGCCTTCGTCGTAATCACGTCGAACATTCCCTTCCATCTGGGCACCTATTTCATATGACAAAATGTGCGCAAAAGCGGTGTCGATTTTCCACTGCGAATAGGTTTCTTCAATGTGTTCAGGATCGGGCGAAGGGGGATCAATATTCATGGCGGTGCTTGCCTCGGGCACATAGCCGGCTTCGAACAAATCATCAATCTGACCGACGGTAATAGGGTGAAGGTTGCTCATGGCAATCTCGATCGCTTTGTCGCGCCATACTGGATACTGCATACCCTCGGGCGTGTGTACTAATGTTCCCTTAGCCGTAAACATCAAGCGGTTTTGAATCGCATATTCAATTGAGACACCGGAGTTACTTAGTCCTGCTGATAGTGACCACAAGACATCACCAGCTTCTGATATAGCCGCATGTTTAGTTTCTTCACTCGGGTTATTAATAAAAGCAACCAGCGATTCATCGAACTCGCCAGTTTCTTCGACTAATTTATCACCAAAACGAGCGGCTGCTTCAACCGTTCCATGTTCGGCTTTCCAAGCGTGCTGTCCCCATAGTTGTAGGTCCTCGACGGTTGCATCAGAGGGAGAACCACCCGACAGTGTAGCGACACTAGTGAGAAATTGTTCATTGATCTCTTTGCGACTAAACAGATTACCATCCAACCGATTAAGCGTACGATTTTCGCCCATACCAAAGTAATTCCCAGGGTTAGTAGGGTAAATCATCGTCCGTGGTTCAGCCGAACCGTCCCTGTTGATAAATGGTGGCTTCATTAAGTATATTATATCACAAATATACAAATAAGTCTATACCTCTTCACTCCACTGTGTCAAATAAGCTCTTGCTACTTTCATATTAACCGGCATTTGAAGTGCTTGGTTGATAAGGTCAGGATTCAAACCTCTTTTGGCAATCTCAGCTGCTAATTCAGCTCGTTGGTTTTCGATCTCATCATCGGCTTCACCAGTCGCGGATATTTCGGATTTACTCAGCCCGTCGGCAATAAACATCAGACCAATTTCTAGGGCATAGTCTGGATATTTCTCAATAATCTCTTGAGCGGCTTCCTTAAAGTCTGGCGTATCGACAAACTTCATAGTATAACCCTCACCAGATGTCTTAGCTGCCTTGCGTACTTCGCCGAGTTCAAAGTGTAGTTCAGTACAACGAGCAATGTATTCAATTTGAGCATCGGTGAGATTAAGGTTTTCGCCTAGGTATTCTCTCAGTTCACTACGGACTATTTGTCCAGACTGCTCGGCATGTCCGTCAAAATGCCATTTGTCGTGCGACCCATTTTCGAACTTACGTGCTGTGAATTTTCCTATATCATGCAGTAACGATGCGATCGTTAGCAGCTCTCTTCTCTCCATGCCGTCGATCGTTTCTGATAAGGCCTTCTCGACAACCTCTGATACACCCCAATCTTTAAGGTGCTCTGGTATGGTCTCTTGTATCGCTCTGGCAAACTCGCGCGAATGAGTAACTATGCCATGCTGATGCCATTTTTCGGCGTGATGGGATGGGTCGTCTGGATTTCTGGCAAAATCAGCATCAACAGGGATGCTAGTATCATGGCTTTCGCGAATGAGATACGAACCAAACGATGGCAGGCTTTTACTTAATTCTTGCAAACCACTGTCGAGCCTTTCTGCTTGGGTCATACTCACGTCTCCGATCTTACGCATAGTACGCTCTAACTCTTTGGTTGTCCTGATTCGACTATATGCCTCGCGATATTCAGCCCCAAGATGTTGCTCAAGAGCGATTAAATCAGCCAGAATTGCTGGGTTCATATTCTGCATGCGAAGCTGATAAGGAATTTGGCCTGTCGCCCCATCTACGCGCCAAGCAGAGGCAAGATTACGTATTTTTGCTTTTCCGTCACGCTGTACAGCACTGGAAACCGTTATTTTAGGATAAGGCCTATCGTATTTGAGTTGATAGGCCGCATCACTATCGTCAGGTTGGCGAATAACAAAAGTTATTTGATCAAAATCAATATAATCACTATTGCCGCCTATGCCGTACTCCTTAGTGTACGTAGTACGAAAGGCACCACGAGGTGCACGTATACCATCATCTTGCACCGTCGTCATGCGCACGTCACCCTCTGGGTAGGATGTTGCTATTGTATTTTCAGTCGTATTTTCTCGATATTTATATAGTTCACCTGCATATCCTATTGTCGAATCTATGACACCAACAATGCGTTCCTCTATAGACTTCTTGATATCAAACTCGCCATCTTGTTCTCGCTTAATTAATTTCAAGATGGAGTCTGTGTCTTCATCGATATCTGTATACAAGAGTTTATAGTAAGCAGCGTATAGGGAATCTTCTTCCGATTGCCGAGCTGCCAATACATCTACGGGTTCGTCAGACGATTGTTCGGGATTAGGGGTTTGTGTCATGTTTGTTTTTTACTTAGTTCTTATGGTAATTCTACCATATAATTTTGCGACTACAAATTACAACTACTGTCGACGTCGACGTCGTAGGCTGGCAACCTGCAGGCGAACTTGGTGACGGTCGACCAATTGCGATGCCTTATCCAGATCGACTTGGTTCTTGGCTTCGTCGCGTAGTTTCAACGCACGTTCCAGTGCGGCTTGTGACTCGGCTTCGATGATGTCATCGCCGTGATCGGCTTCGTCGACAAGGACTCGGATAGAATCGGGATTAATTTCAAGAATACCGCCACTAATGGCGAAGTATTCTAATTTTACATCTGCATCACCTTTGTGAAAGCGAACGGCCAATGCACCAGGTACCGCTAGAGTAACTATTGGCTCATGACCAGGAAACACACCGATTTCACCGGCCGCAGTCGGCGCGATGAGTTCATAGATGTCGTCATCGACGCGAATGCCATTCAGGGTGATCAGTTGCAAATGCATGTGCTAGGCCTTTTTTGATTCTTTCTTAATCTTTTCACCAAGAGTTCCAAAGACCATGTAGAACCAGTCTTCTGGTTTGTCGTCGTACTTACCCGCAAGGATGTCGGCAAAATCACGAATCGTGTCTTCGAGTTTGACGTAGGTACCTGGGTTTCCGGTGAATTTTTCAGCAACGAAGAATGGCTGGGATAGGTAGCGTTGGATACGACGCGCCCGAGCAACAGTTTGCTTTTGTTCGTCAGACAGTTCTTCCATACCAAGGATCGCAATGATATCCTGCAGTTCTTTGTATTGTTGCAAGACCCGCTGAACTTCACGAGCCACGCGGTAATGTTCAGTGCCAACGACTTCTGGATCGAGGCTGGTTGAGCTTGAAGCGAGAACGTCGACGGCAGGGTAGATACCAATTTCAGTCAGCGCACGGTTCATCACAATCGTCGCATCGAGGTGAGCGAAGGTGGTAGCCGGCGCTGGGTCGGTAAGGTCATCGGCAGGGACGAAGACGGCCTGAACAGAGGTAATTGATCCCTTTTTAGTACTGGTAATACGTTCTTGCAGGCCACCCATTTCCTCTTGGAGGTTTGGCTGGTAACCCACCGCAGATGGCAGACGACCAAGCAGGGCGGATACTTCGGCACCAGCTTGGGTGAATCGGAAAATGTTGTCGATGAATAGCAGGACGTCTTTACCTTCGTCACGGAAGGCTTCAGCCATTGCTAGGCCAGATAGGGCGACACGCAGACGAGCTCCTGGTGGTTCATTCATCTGACCAAAGACGAGACTGGTTTTCGCCAGCACGCCGGCTTCTTCCATTTCGTAGTACAGGTCATTTCCTTCGCGGGTTCGTTCACCAACACCAGCAAACACCGAGTTACCCGAGTGGAACTTCGCTATGTTGTTGATAAGCTCGGTAATAAGGACTGTCTTACCAACACCCGCACCAGCGAACAGACCGGCCTTACCACCCTTGATGAGTGGAGCGATGAGGTCGACAACTTTGATACCGGTTTCGAGGACTTCAGATTTATTTGATTGTTCAGAGAGGGGAGGAGCTTGTCGGTGAATTGGTGCGAGTTTAGCACCGATTGGCTGTGGTTTGCCATCGATAGCGTCACCAGTGACATTGAACATGCGGCCTTGAGTCTCGTCGCCAACAGGAACGCTAATAGGGGCGCCCGTCGCGCTGACTTCCTGACCACGCTTTAATCCGTCGGTACTGGAAAGGGCAATCGCACGAACGGTTCGTTCGTCGAGGTGCTGAGCAACCTCAAGGGTGACTTTCCGCTCGCCGTCTTGGATAATCAATGCATCGTACATCGAAGGCAATGCGCCATCGAACTCAACATCGATCACCACTCCCACAATTTGTATAATTTTTCCTGTCGCTTTACTCATCATATTCTCCTTAATCACTTAACGCTTCTACGCCGCCACTAATTTCAGCCAGTTCCTGGGTAATGGCGCTTTGGCGGGCTTTGTTCATTTCCAAGGTCAAATCATCAATCAAATCAGACGCGTTATCGCTGGCGTTTTTCATCGCTAACATTCGCATGCTGTGTTCACTGGCGCGCGAATCCAACAATGCTTGGTAAATCTGTGCGCCAACCAGACGATAAGCAACGCCGTCCAATACTTCTTCGGTGCTTGGCTCGTAGGTGACATCGATTGCAACCCCTGATTCACTAGCTGATTCAAATCCGGCCGGCAGAACACGCATGATTTTTGCTTCTTGGGTGATGCTACTGACAAAGTCAGTGTAAATAACATCAACGGCGTCGACTTCACCAGAGGTAAAGAGCGTCCTGGCACTATCCAAGATGGCACGTAGCTCACCACCGTCCGGTTTATCAGGTAACTCTTCGTAGGCACCAAGGACTTGGGTGTCTTTGATACGGGCGACGAACTGGGCGGCCTTGCGACCAACCGTAATAGTCGTGTTCTTAATACTCGCTTTGTCGTCGGCCACTAGTTCATTAGTGTACACACGAACAATATTACTGTTGTAGGCACCGGCTAGGCCCTTGTCCGAGGCGATGACGATCAGTAGACGAGTCTTGACCGGACGATTCACAAACAACGGGTGATTTTTTACCGATGTGTGGGTCGAAATGGCTGTTAGTATTTGACGCGCTGCTAAAGTATACGGCGACGAAGCTTTGGTAGCTTCCTGCGCACGACGCATTTTACTGGCAGCAACAAGTTGCATCGCCTTGGTGATCTGGCGAGTGCTTTTGACGCTACGAATGCGTGACTTTAGTATTTGCGTCGATGCCATTATTTGTCTTCAAATCCTTTAGCCGCAGAAACAGCTGTCTTTTCAATTGCTTTTTGAATCGCTTCGGTCGGTTTGCCACCTTTTTCTAGTTCTTCGACGTCTTTTTTGTGCTCGGAACCAAGCTTGGTCAGTAGGGCAGCCTGCGCATCTTTAATATGAACTGCAGGAACGCCGTCAAAGTAGCCGTTAATAACCGCACTAATGCTGGCTGTTTGCTGCCACACGCTCATCGGTTGGTATTGTGGCTGTTTCAACAGTTCAGTCAGGCGTTGACCACGGTCAATCTGCTGTTTGGTTGCGACGTCTAGGTCACTACCGAATTGGGCAAAGCTGGCAAGTTCACGGAATTGGCTAAGGCCGAGTTTCAACCCACCGCTCACTGATTTAACCGCAGAAGTTTGAGCGGCACCACCCACACGCGACACTGAAAGACCGGCTGAAATCGCTGGTCGGATTCCTTGGTAAAATAGATCGGTCTCGAGGAAGATTTGACCATCGGTAATCGAAATAACGTTAGTCGGAATGTACGCACTAATATCACCAGCTTGGGTTTCAATGATCGGCAATGCAGTCAGTGAACCACCACCTAGGTCGTCAGACAATTTTGCAGAACGTTCGAGTAAACGAGAGTGAAGGTAGAAGACATCACCTGGGTAGGCTTCGCGTCCTGGTGGGCGACGAAGCAACAGTGACATTTGTCGGTAGGCGACAGCATGCTTTGTCAGGTCGTCGTAGATCATCAATGCGTGCTGGCTGTTATCACGGAAGTGCTCACCCATGGCAGTTCCAGCATACGGTGCAAGGTACAGCAGTGAGGCTGGGTCGGACGGGCTGGTTGCAACGATAATCGTTTGATCCATCACACCTTCTTGCTTCAAGCGCTCAACCAAACGAGCAACCTTTGAAAGTTTCTGACCGATAGCAACGTAGACGTTGACCACGCCAGTTTTTTGTTTGGCTTGGTTAATCATCGTGTCGATAGTCAAGGCTGTCTTACCGGTCTGGCGGTCACCGATAATAAGTTCACGCTGGCCACGGCCGATAGGGAACATGGCGTCGATAGCCATAATACCGGTCATTAGTGGTTCGTGGACCGATTTACGACCCATCACCCCAATTGCTTCGCGTTCGACGAGACCAGATTGCTTGGTTTTAATCGCGGGACCACCGTCAATTGCTTTACCGAGTGGATTCACCACACGGCCCAGTAGTTCTGGACCGACAGGAACTTCAAGAACAGTGCCTTTTAAACGAACCGTTTGACCAGCCTTAACATGGCTGTCTTCACCCAGCAAGACGGCACCAATTTCATCCTCGAGGAGGTTCAACGCAAAGGCTTCAACAATGCCTTTTTCGGTTTCGATCTGCAACACTTCACTGTAGCCAGCCTTGCGCAAACCATGCACCCACACCACGCCGTCACCGACACGCATAACAACACCGACTTCATCGAGTTGCTTGTTTGATTCAAGACGCTCAATTGCTTGGCGCAGATCTTTTGATAGTTCAGTTATCGATACATCGCTCATTTGGTTTCTCCTAGACTTTCTTGAATCTTGTTTTGAGTACGGTCAATTGGTGGGCAATCGTTTGATCGAGTTCGCGTCCAGGCAGGCTAATCCTGACACCACCTATAACGGCAGGGTCAACTATGTTGCTAAGCGCAATGGTTGTAGCATTAGTCTGCTTCAGCACGAACTGTTCAATGGCTTTTTTTGTTTCTTGGCCTAGATCGAATACCGACGTCACCACGGTGTTCATGATACCTTTTTCCGATAGATAATAATCGATGTCTTTGACGATGATATCCAACTCTTTAGTGCGACGACTTTCGACTAAATAGCCGGCCAGTTGCTTGACGACAGTATTGTGGTCCGGCTGGGTCGCTAACTGGTCAGCGACGTACAGCGCCAGGCTTCGGCGGGAAAGTTTTCGCGCCATTATTTACTCTCCTTGATTGCTGTGGCGATTAATGCGTCGTCGGCTTTTTTGGCATGAGTAGAACGAACCACTTTTTCAGTCGCAAGGCCCACCAATTCGAGGGTCTCGTTATAGAGGTCTTTGCGGGCAGTAGCGATATCTTTGGTAATTTGCTCTTTCGCATCAGCGACAATTCGTTCAGCAGAGGTACGGGCTTTCGATTCACTGGTCGCGACGATATCGGCCGATTCCATTTTAGCTGTACCGACGATCTCAGCCGCTTGCTTGCGGGCGTCGGCCATCAGGGTGGCGATTTCTTCTTTGTTCTTTTCGGCAGATTTTTGTGCTTCGGCTGCTGCTTGGGCTGCTTCGTCAATCTTTGCTTGACGCTCATCAACAGATTTCATCAGCCATGGGTAAACGAATTTACCCAGTAAAACTACCAAAATTAAAAAGGCGACGATCTGTAGAATCAGCAGACGCCAGTCAATACCAAGGGCGGTAAAAATATCCGCCTTGGCTGCAGTCGTTTCAGCAAATTGGTTCAAATACGTCATCAATTCGTCCTACAAGAATTTCGCAATAATTGCCACAATGATACCGATGATCGCGAGTGAGTCAGCGAAGACGATCGCAGTAATCATCAATGTACGAATATCGCTTAGTTTTTCTGGGTTTCGTCCGAAAGCGTTCAATGCTCCGTTACCAATCAATCCAATACCGAGGGCTGCTCCGAGGGCAGGTAGGGCGTAGGCTAGTCCAAATGCAAGTTCTTCCATTATTTCTCCTTAATACATTACCTTGTTGATTATATCATCCCTTTGCGAGGGCCTTTTTTCTAGGCTTAGCAGGGGAATGAGCATGAGTAGAATCGCCGTGCGAAGCGACGGCCAGTGAAGTAAAGATCAGCGTGAGGACAAAGAAGACATATGACTGAATGAATCCAATGAATAACTCGAATCCCATAAAGAAGGGGAGAGTAACGGCAGCAAAGTAGCTGGTGAGGACGGCGATGACGATCAGCAGGACTTCCCCAGCAAAAGCGTTTCCGAACAAACGAAGGGCAAGTGCTGTACCACGAGATATCTCACCAATCAGTTCTAGGACACCTTCGAATGAACCAATCGGATCCTTGAATGGATTACGGAAATAGCGATTGCCGTTTCCGAACACGCCCAAATGTTTGATGGCGTATACCTGGACCGTAACAACGGTAATGATCGCTAGGCCAAGGGTGAAGTTAAGGTCGGCGGTCAGACTACGTAACAAAGGTACGCCGTTCCACTTAATCGAATCGAGTCCTGGAATAACACTTAGCCAGTAATTAATTAAGACGACAAAAAAAATAGTGATAGCGAGCGGGGCAATTTTGCGACCGAGTTTTTTATCAGGAATAATATCATCGACTTGCTTTAATAGTCCTTCGAATACCCACTGTACCAATCCAACGAAACGATTATACTTACCACGCTTTACACGACTGGTGACATAGACAAGAATAGCAATGGTTATAAGCGCGCCTGCGATGCCGGTGAGAACCGCGTTAGTAATCGGCAAACCAAAAAAAGTAAAGAGTTCTTCGGCGGCAATCGAAATATGCAGATCCATGGCAGCGAATGACATTATCGTGATTTCCTAACACCGCGTATTTGAAGTGTAATAAGAAGCGCACTCAACGCTGTACCGAAGATCAAAGAGACGATCGTGCCGACAGGCGTAATGTTAAACGTATGATCAATTCCTATACCAAGGAAAGTACCGCCGATAGTCGGTAGGAAGGCCCTCCATGTTGTGTCGAGGGCGGTAGCAAGAAGCAGAAGTGACGCTGACTGTGTGGATGGAGTCGTCTTACTTGCGTGTTTAGTAATAGGTCGAGGCGACTGAGGCATATATGTTCTTATTTTAACAGAGGAGGGAGTATTTGGCTAGCACCGTATATTACGGTATTGATGTGACAGTAAATGTCCCGCTACTCGTGAAGGTATGAATCCTGTTTCCACCCGACGTCGTGATCGTTCCACCGGTTGCAGTGAGTGTCCCTGATTGATAGGCGATGATCACCCTACCAGCACTACCCGCACCAGATGGACCCGAAGCGCCAGCACCGTTACTTCCGGCGCCACCGCCAGCACCAATGCCAGTTGCTGCGGCACCAGTTGCACCACCGGCGCCACCGCCACCGAGGCCGCCGGCACCACCGGTACCACCCCTGAACGAACCACCACCGCCAGCACCGTAGTATACTAAGCTACCTGAAATTGAACTTCCTAAACCAGGACCACCGGCACCACCGGCACTGGCCGATGCATTCACACCAACACCACCCGCGCCACCGCCGCCAGCACCGACATAAGGGCTCCCCGTAATTCCAACACCACCGGCATTTCCTTGTCCGTTTACACCCCAAGAAACGAGGTATTGCGTTGGATGAGAGCCACCGCCACCGGATCCGCCATGACGCGGAGGGGTATAGGTTCCACTCGGCTCTCCGGCACCAGCACCGCCGCCAAGTGCAACAAGTGTATTAAACGATGAGTCGCCACCACTATTAAATGTCGTAATACTGTTTCCAGGTCCACCACCGGCACCAACAACGACAGGATAGGCACCTACACCAACTCGTTGGCCGTTAGCTGAAATGACGCCACCGCCACCTCCGCCACCACCTTGCCAGCCGCCGCCACCCGAGCCACCACCACCAACAATAAGTGCATTAACCGTTGCAGTAGGGGGTGGAGTATTTGCTAGCGCCATGATTCTAAAGTTATCATTGGCAGCAAATGTGTGGATAGTGTACGGCCCAGACGTCGTTATGGTTCCTCCGACAGCTGTCAGTGAACCCGTGAGATAGCGGATGATAACGATACCAGATCCACCTTGGCCGCCATTAATGTAGGCACCGTTATATGATCCGCCACCACCGCCACCACCTGTATTAGCGGTCCCATTCGTTCCACCTGCATTGAGGGTTCCTGATCCTGCACCGCCAGTTCCACCGACACCTATATAACTACCGTTAACTTCACCCGAACCGCCGCCGCCAGCGTAGTACAAAACACTGCCTGATATACCATTCGCCAAGCCACTTCCGCCATTGCCTGCATTCGGTGAGTTTGTCGCCAGCCATCCTGGCGTACCGGCGCCACCACCACCACCTAACGATCCGTACCAGGTTCCTTCGATCATTCCGCCGCCGCCATTGCGACCTTGAAACCCAGCGCCAGGGCCAGGAGCATTTCCAGCTGTCAATATACCGCCGCCGCCGCCCGATCCACCAGATCCACCAAGTGTTTGACCATGCGTGATACCATAACCACCACCTTGCGCAATAATGCCGTTAAAAGATGAATTATAACCCTTGACTCCTTGACCGTTTAAGATTCCGCCGGATCCTCCTGGCCCAATCGCGACAGGGTAGGTACCCGTTGAAACGGCCATACCTTGGGTATAGACATAGCCCCCGGCACCACCGCCAGCACCACCACCACCGCCACCACCACCGCCACCACCGACGACTAATACATCAATCAGGGAAGATTTAGGCACAATCGTAAAGGAACCGCTCGAAGTAAAAGTATGGACTGTGTTCGAACCAACAATACTAATGCTTCCACCCGAAGCCTTAAAGTTCGATGCCGTTGGATAGGAAACGATGACAATTCCCGAGCCACCGTTTCCACCGTTATTGTTCGAGTTGTAGTGTGACCCGCCGCCGCCACCACCACCAGTATTTGCACCTCCGTTACCACCAGGTCGGTTCGTCTGTGCGACAGTCGTACCGCCACCACCAGGCGAACCGGGATTAAGGCCAGACCCACCGGTTGTCAGTCCTACGCCGCCGCCACCGCCACCACCGTTACCACCGTTACCACCAATACCTGAGTACCCAGACCCGCCGCCGCCGCCACCCCAGTAATAGTTGGTTCCGAGAATATCATTTTGAATGCCAATACCACCGTTACCAGGCGTATTCGAACCAACACCGCCTGCACCACCACCGCCGCCGGGATAATAGCTACCGCCAGACAATCCACCGCGGTTACCCTGTCCTAGAACGCCAATTGCCCCTGTGGTTTGGATCGCACCGGCAACACCACCCCCCGATGCACCACTCGCAGGTGTCGAGTTATTATTCGAGTACTCAGAACCGCCGCCACCGCCGCCAAACGCCGTGATAAATCCGAAGCTCGAATCTCCACCATTTGAACCTCTTAATTGGCTAATGCCGGCCGGCGCACCAGCACCGCCGCCGCCAACGGTAATATCCACTGAACCATACACTGGTACGCTTGACTGCGAAATAACGCCGCCGCCACCACCACCGCCACCCATATCAGAGCCGCCGCCACCGCCACCGCCTACAACAAGTATTTCCGACACAGTCGCGACAGGGAAGGGGTTAGGGTTAGGGATGAAAGTTCGATCGTATGAATAATATTCTTGGGCCGTAGAGGTCCACGTGTCACTCGTCGTCCACAATGGATCGCTCTGACTTAGTACGGCATTGTCTGATGACCTAAAGGCACTAAAGTAAAAGTATCCGGTTCCTCCTGATACACCACGCTGGCGCAATCCAAACTTATGATCACCCGGCTGCAATGTTAGGGTAGTTGTTGTTACGGCTGCAGAGTTACCCGTGGCGATTCGAACACCATCTAAATAAAGTTCGCAGTCATAAGTACAGGCAAAACCAGTACTGATCGGTGTTGCAGTTGCAACAGTTATCGTACGACTGTCCCTAAAATAGGCGTAGCCTGTACCGGTTGCTGATGGTGTCGTCACCCCACGTGCCGATAGGTTTGCTGCCCAACCAGGTCCGGTCCAGTCGCGAATATTCTTCCAATATCCTGTATCAGCATAATAGTTAGGCGTCGCATAATGCACCGCCTGGCCAGCACTGACACGCCAGCTCGGGTCGGTCGTAACAATAACCGCATTCGTGTCACTCCTTTTAATTGACGCAGTGAACCGCGTCGTGCGTGGCGAAAACGTTTCATTCGTCAATTTAACAATCACTGTGTTACATCCAGCCGTCAGACTGACGTCTCCGGAAGCCAGTGATCCATTCGACGTCGCGATCTTCGTACCGTTCACATACACCTCTGCAAGGTCTTGTGAGGTCGGAGCCAGTACATTCAGACTGTAACTTCCCGCACTATTGACGCTGAAATCTTTTCTAAAATAGAGCGGACCTGGATTGAGGTTTGCGTTTGAAGGCGTAATCGTCTGTGCTATCGACGTAGGGCCGAATGAATCCTGGGTTGATGCCCGGGCAGCATTGCTCCAGCCTAGCGAACTGGTAGCGGCACCGAAACATAGGTCTGGTACAACAGCTGGTTGAGAACTTGGTTGGTTATACGTACGCCAGACCGACCCATTAGAACTACGGGTAATTTCGGTGTAGCCGCTGTAGGGAATAGTGACCGCTTTGCCTTCCGCATCCAGCGTCGGGGCACCGACACTAAAGCTACTGCGGATGTTGCCATTGACCGTCACCGAACACCTTGGGTCACTAGGGCAGGTAGCAACACCAGCTGACGTTACGACAAAGTTACTATTTGACGTAAAGGTGTGAACTCGATAAATGCCGTTCGTCGTAATCGTTCCACCGGTTGCCGTGATGCCGCTGTTAATCGCATAAGAAATGATGACAATTCCCGAACCTCCGGCGCCTCCGTTCGAACCAGCGTCGCCACCACCACCGCCACCACCACCGGTATTAGGAGTACCTGCGCTACCTGCTTGAGCCGAGGTACCACCCGTACCGCCGCCGCCTAATCCACCGACGCCAACTGAACCAGCACACCAACGACCACCACTTCCACCGGCACCATAGTAAATAGACGCGCCTTTAATTGTCGTGAGGATTCCCGAACCACCATTTCCAGATACACCAACACCACAACCACCTGAACCGGTCGAATTTCCACCGACACCGCCAGCACCACCACCGCCACCACCATTTCCGGCAGTTCCGTCAGAACTTCCATTACCGCCAATCGTGCCCTGGCCGCTCGTTCCTGCCGCACCGTAGCCAGCATACCCTGTCGACCCATCAAGCGTACCAGCGCCACCGCCGCCCGAGCCACCAACTTTTGATTGAGAGATAGAGTTGTTAGCATAACGACCGCCACCGCCACCGCCGCCAATTGCGACCAAACCATTGAATGTTGAGTTCGATCCATTCGTACCTGCGTTACCTGACCCAGTTCCTCCGGCGCCTCCGGCACCAACGACAACAGGGTAGCTGGTACTCGAAGCAATAGTCGTCCCATCATCAATAATCACACCGCCACCGCCACCGCCACCAGCGTGGTTATTACCGCCACCGCCACCGCCAGCGACGACAACGCTTTGTACCGCTGGGCTCAGTAACATATTTCCATAACAGTCAGTACTCGGCTTCAACGGTTTCGCATCTGACCATTGAGGAACGTTGCCGTTATCTGCCAGACATGCCTTGGCGTAGGCGACACCGGCTTCACCAGCGATTTGTGCCAGTTGAGTATAGTACTGATTTTTTAGCGTCGTTCGAATTGCAGAGGTAGCCGATACCGATACCGCCAAAACGGTTAAAAGCACAACAGAAGCAATCAACACTGTTGGCAGTGCGAAACCCCTGTTCATGACCGATCGTCTCTGATACATTTTTAGTTAGCCCTACTCAATTTCTAGGCATTATTGTACCATAAGCGAAATAGAGAAGTACTATTTACCACCACATATATTTACTGTATAATGTATAGTGAAACAAGAGAGGGATCAACTATGACAACCGCAACGCCACAAATTACTATCTATCGCACCAGCTGGTGTGCCTTTTGCCATACTGAAATGCAATGGCTGGACCGTTTAGGTATTCCTTATATTGCAAAGGACATCGAAGCCGATGCCGAAGCGAACGAAGAACTCATGAAAAAGATCAACGGTGATTTCCGTGGCGTCCCTGTGACTGACGTTGCAGGCGACATCGTCCTTGGATTCGACCGACCAAAATTACAAGAGGCTATCAAAGCCCACGGCATCGAACCCGTCGCAGCTTAATCCCTACGTCGTTCTCGATCAGAAAGAGCTTGAAGATACACCGCTTCAAGCTTTTTTGATTGCGCAAATTCGGTAAATTCACCGGCTAGTTTCTTACTGGCACGCCCGAACTTTGCACGCAGTACATCATCAGCAAGTAACGTATTCAGGGCATCACCGATGCTGGCAACTGTATTTCTTGCAACCAAGCCATTCTTACCCTCGACAACTACTTGTGTCACATCGGGATCAAGGATAACGAAAGGTAGGCCAGCGTGAGCCGCTTCGGCTAACACTAAGCCTTGCGTGTCGGTCAGGGAAGGAAAAGCAAAGATATCACCTGCGGCGTACGCGACGCCTAGTTCTTGACGAGGCAGACCACCCGTAAAGGTGATTCGATCGCCCACACCAGATTTTAGCGCTTTTAACTCGAGAGTTTCACGATATTCAAAGTCGCCAACGAATAACAAGCGTGCCTTTGGACGACTACGCAACACACGACGGATCGCTGGTATCAGTATGTCCAGATTTTTCTCGGCAGCCAAGCGTCCAACATACAGCACTACTTCGTCGTCGTCAGCAATAGTATGCTTCTCACGGAACGCTTTTAGCTGTGCATCAGACGGGGCAGGCAGGGCATCGATTCCAGTCGGAATCAACTCTACGTCGTAGTGATAATTTGTCCGCCAACTCTCTAGCTGTTTCTTGCTTTTTGGACTGAGGGCGACAATCGTCTGTGCGCGGCTGTAAATCATAGCAATCAAACTCACCACGATATCGCGGCCCCAACGGGACATCACCAAACGCGGCCGATAGATCTTCAATAGTTCTTTGACGTCTTTGCCCTTGAACTTAAATGTCGCAGGAAAACTTAGTGCCAGCACTAATAGTCCAGGGACAACAGCAGGGTAGTGTTGAATGTACTGGGCGAGGTCGGTACTGTGCTGGGCAACGAAAGGAATTTTAAGTTTCTGTGCGGCATACACGCCCATCAAACCTACTTGGCCAGGTGACATCACCTGGATAATATCGAGGTTTAGTTTCTTAATTTTGCGTACCTCATTCGGAGGATACACTAGTGCCAAACCGTAGTCATCATAAAACACATCCTGAATACTTGGAAATCGAATAATATGATCTTCACGATTCTTCTTGCGAACCGGTCGAACATTTACGGCAGTACAGAAAATAAACACCTCGTGACCCATGGCTTCGAAGTCTTTTTTCATAATCTCAACGACGTAGGTGACGCCGGTAACGGCGGGCCGGTAACTATCTGTAAAAATACCTATGCGCATAACTTTTTCTTATTATAGCATGGCGATTTGACAGCTTTGTTCGGCTACTCGTATACTCATGACAATGCCAAAAGGAACCAGCGTCGTCATTCCTGCCTACAACGAAGCCATCGATATCGCATCGTGTCTTGAAGCCTTTTCGAGACAAACCGTCGCGCCAAAAGAAATTATCGTGATTGACAATAATTGCACCGACGACACTGTAAAAATTGCATCTATGTTTCCACTCGTTCGAATTGTAAAAGAGAAAAATAAAGGCACTACTTACGCACGGACTGCTGGGTTTAACGCCGCAAAGTACGACATCATTGCGCGCACCGATGCCGATACTATTGTTTCACCAAACTGGATCGAAATGATCGAAAAGCACTTCAACGATGACGAAACATTGCAAGGAATCACCGGTGCAGTATCTGCGCGTGAACTTTCGCCGGGCAACACACAATGGTTCAAAAGTTTATCAGCCTTTACTCGTTGGGTTGCCCGCGTAGCAATTAAATACGATCGTGAATATCCATTAATGGTGGGGCACAACATGGCCGTCCGCCGGTCCGCCTGGCAACAGGTCGCTCCTCACGTGCACCTTGGCGACAAAGATATCAATGAAGATGTCGACGCGTCATTGTTCATTCAAAGCGTGGGGAAAGTCGCGTTCTTTAAAGATATGATCGTCAAAACCAGGTTGATGGAAATGTTCTTTCACCCACGCAAGCAACTGGGCTATAAACGCTCGATTATGCATACGCTCGACCTTCACAAGTAACCCGCAACTACATCTGTTACAATAGGTAAATCATGGCAGGAAAAAAGAAACCGACCAAGCCCGCCCGCGCCATCCTTAACCGACGCGCATCTTTTGACTATGCCCTCGACGACGAACTGGTCACTGGCGTTGTTCTGACAGGCCGCGAAGCTCGTGCTGCCCGCGATGGTCGGGTTCAACTAAAAGGTTCATTCGTCACAGTTCGAGGCGATGAGTTGTGGCTGAACAATGCTAGTTTTAGCCTGGTGCTCAATAGTAAAACCGACGGAGGGACGACCGTCGATACCAGCCCTCGAAAACTCTTGGCTAGTCGTAAACAAATCGACGAACTGTATTCTCGAAAACAAGCCGGTATGACTATCGTCCCGATCAAACTCCTCACCCAAGGCAACTACATCAAACTTGTTATCGCATTAGGCAAGGGGAAAAAGAATTACGACAAGCGCCAGGCTGTTAAAAAACGCGACCAAGAGCGCGAAAACAAGATTCGTTTATAATAAAGCTATGAAGTTATACTCGTGGAACGTCAATGGGATCCGAGCCGTCATCAACAAAGGGGCATTTCAATCATTTGTCGCTGAACACCAACCAGACATTTTGTGTCTGCAAGAAACAAAAGCAAAACAAGGTCAGGCCGTCATCGACTTGCCTGGCTATCAAGAATTATGGAATGATGCCGACAAGGCAGGCTATAGCGGCACGGCTATTTTCACAAAAATAAAGCCACTTACCATCCTGAACGGTTTCGCTGATGGAATCGCTGAAAAACACGGCCTGGCCGACGACGGATTCGGTGACCCGACCCACGAAGGTCGCGTCATTTCAGCCGAATTCGATAATTTCTGGGTAGTAACCGTCTATACCCCAAATGCAAAGCGTAGTCTAGAGCGCCTAGGCCTGCGTCACAAGCAATGGGACCCAGCATTCCTCGAACACGTCAAAGAACTTGAGAAAACAAAACCTGTGGTTGTCAGTGGCGACCTGAACGTCGCTCATACCGAGATCGACCTGGCTCGTCCGAAAGACAACCTGAAAAACGCCGGCTTTACCCCCGAAGAGCGCGAAGGCATGGACAATATCATCAAGGCTGGTTTCATCGATACGTTCCGAACACTTCATCCAAAACAACTCGATGCGTATACCTGGTGGACCGCTTGGGGCGGCGCTCGGGAACGAAACGTCGGGTGGCGTATCGACTATTGGCTGGCAAGTAAGTCACTAGAAGACAAGATCATTAGCGCCGAAATTCACCCTAACGTCATGGGATCGGACCATTGTCCGGTCAGTATAGAACTGGATATCTAATGAATACAAAAACCTTGTCGTTACTATTTCTACGAAAAGGTGACCAACTATTATTAGCCATGAAGAAACGTGGCTTTGGTGAAGGTCGTTGGAACGGTGTGGGCGGCAAAGTCGAAGACGGCGAGTCAATCGAGTCTGCCATGATCCGCGAATCTCAAGAGGAAATAGGCATCACTCCGACGACGTATGAAAAAGTGGGCGACATTTCTTTCGATGAATTCTTTAAGGGTGAACCGACCATCATGCATGTGCACATTTTCATGGCATCCAAGTGGCAGGGTGATCCGACCGAGAGCGACGAGATGGCACCACAGTGGTTTCACGTCGACGATATTCCCTATGATGCAATGTGGCCCGATGATATCTACTGGCTACCGCAAGTTCTCGAAGGCAAAAAAGTATCCGCCCAATTCAAACTAGATGAAACTGATACGATTCGTTCGCACGACGTTGTAGAAGTTGAAGGGTTTTAGTTATGGATTATTCATATTGGAAAAAACAAGCCGCAGGCGCCGCGCTGTTTCCTGACATTGAATGGAGCAAGCCGGAACAACGGTCGCAGGCAGGCAAATTAGGTATTATTGGTGGGAATAAGCTTGGCTTTGCTGGCGTGGCCGAGGCGTATGGCGTGGCAAGCGAAGCAGGCGTCGGGCAGATCCGAGTGCTATTACCCGACGTTCTAAAAAAGACCATTCCAGCTGCAATTACCGACGCCGTGTTTGGACCAACCAATCCTTCAGGCAGTCTGACGAAAGATGCCATCGCTGAAATGAGCGCGCTCGGTGCGTGGGCGGGGAGCATCTTGTTAATTGGTGACGCCGGACGCAGTAGCGAAACAGCAATCGCCTATGAAGATTTTTTGCGTCACTACACAGGCCAACTAGTACTGACCCGTGACGCCATCGACCTTATCAAAAACAGCTCCCAAGCCATTGTCGAACGCCCGAATACTTTATTGGTAATATCGTTCGCTCAACTGCAAAAACTTTTCCAGTCAGTGTACTATCCAAAGGTTCTGACGTTTAGTATGCAGCTGACAAATTTAGTTGAGGCCGTCCATAAATTTACCATCACGTATCCGGCATCAATCGTCGTATTACACAAAGATCACATCGTGATTGCAAGTGGCGGTGAAGTCGTTAGTATGCCGTGGTCAAACCCGATGGCAATTTGGCGGGGAAGTGTTGCGGCAAAGGCTGCATGTTATTGGCAGTGGAATCCATCCAAACTGCTCGAAGCAGTAACTACCAGCCTGGTATAGTTGCCTCAATAATACCTAGGTGATATAAACAATGAATGAACGTCCTACTACAGCCTGCCCTTCATATCCCTAGTAGTAGAGCCGCTATGCGTACAGAAGCCGAGTTTGATGACGCCATTGCTGGGCATAATATCCCCAGAGCACGCTGGGTTATTGCGCGAAGCATGGATACTTTTGGCGAAAAGGCACAGCGAGGTACCTACACGTCCGGACTCGGACGAGTGGCGATCAAAGAACTCACCGTCCCTTTTTACAACCGAGCCATTCTCGACGCCGAAGGTAGTGACTATGGCAATCGAGAACCGGCCCTATCGTCGGTGTATCACGATACGGTCAGACTCATAGCGTATTTGCGTGAGTGGCAAAATGGCGCTATCTTGGCTGGCCTGAAAGACGACGATCCACTACTCGAAGACCTTCGAGGAGATTTGAGCGAACTTCTCATTCTGGCACTAACTGCACGTGACATCAACGGAAACCCGAAAGATCGCTACAATATACTTCCGACAACCACTCAGCAAGACAGGCAAGGTGAGAATTTTGATAACTCTGAACTTTTGCAACGCTTCGACTTTATTGTAAAAAAACGGCGCAACGGGAAAACGATTCCTGTGCAGGTCAAGACGACGCAACATACCACCACGAAACACTATCATCCACGTATCGTCGTCATTAGTACCGTCAAACTTGCCGGCGGTAATAGAATACTCCTTAGCCAGCTACAAAATGCACTTATTAATGAAGTCAGCGGCGAGGCCACAAGTGAAGAAGTGGACCGAATCGAGACAGCCACTAAAACATTACGTAAAATCTACAAAAATCATATGCGACTGTACGGCCAAAAAGCAGTTACCGCCGTTAATTTATAAAGAATGATTGGTGGGCAAGGGGGGAATTGAACCCCCACTCTCTTGCGAGAACCAGATTTTGAGTCTAGCGCGTCTACCAATTCCGCCACTCGCCCATGAACCAATCATTTCCCATAAATGCTCCGACAGGTCGTCGGAAGTACCAATGTATTGTACAATAGAAGCTAGTAGGAATAAAGATATGAACCCCAATAAAAGCAGTCCTAATGGAGACCTGTCAACCGCTCCTTCGCGTGGCAGTACTCCGCTACCAACTCGCGACGAAACTCAAAACCAGGCAGCGACGAACGTTATTCGTTCGCAAATTAGTGCACTCTACAGCACTCGTCATAACTATGGACGTCGGGTAGGCGAAAAAAATACTGAATTAGCCAAGTCAGCCCAGTTATCGCATATCGAAGAAACTAATCCATACGAACGAACCCACACGCCGCATCCCGCTCCCCAGGCTGATCAATGGAAGGAATACCATACTGCTTGGCAGAATTATTACCAAAAGTATTACGAGAGTTACTATACCCATCAAGTCAGCCAGGCAACCACTACGCATAAACAAACGCCCGACGATCGTTACTTTGTCCAGCAACTCGACCAACCAACCGAAAGCGAACAAACCGCCGAAGAACTGTCGAGCGACCAAGCCTTACTCGAGCTTCGTCAGAAACTACTAGGACGGGTGCAAGAATCAGCATCAAAGATCCGTCGCAGCCGTCATTTCATCCCCATTACTGCAGCACTTTTAGTCGTATTAATTTTCATCTTCTTGCAATATAACCGAGTCTTTATCGCAACGGTCCAAGCGTATGTTTCACCTGGGAATATTAACCCGCAAAATATCATCATTGATCCTAATGCTGATATCGTCGTATCAAATGATCCGCGCCTCATCATCCCGAAAATTAACGTCGATGTACCGGTCATGTATGATGTTGGCAACGACAATGCTTCTCAAATGAAAGCAATGGAAACAGGCGTAGCTCAGTTTTCGATTCCTGGGGCTAATAGCCATCCAGGCGAAATTGGCAACACCGCCATCGCCGGACATAGTAGTAATGACCTGTTTGATCGTGGTGACTACAAGTTTATTTTTGCCCAGCTCGAGAAGTTAGTACCTGGCGACAGCATATATGCAAACTATAAAGGCAAGCGCTATACCTATGTGATAACAAAAACAGAGGTCGTCAAGCCAAGCGAAGTCAGCAAGTTAGTATATCCCACCGATAAACCAATGTTAACCCTGATTACCTGTACGCCGGTTGGTACCGCGATAAACCGTTTGTTAGTAACCGCTGAACAAATCAGCCCAGACCCAGCTAGTGCAGCCGCGGCACCCGAGGGTAGCGGACAAGCTATCAAGACGCCATCACTCCCAGGAAACTCACCGACATTGTTTGAACGATTATTCGGTGCTCGTTAGTCACTGACTATTCAAGAATCATTTTGACACGTTGCAACTGATAACTTGCGCCTGACTTTGTGACGCTATAAAGGTAGCGTCCATTTTCAGTCAATGTCGCGTCGAAGGCAGGTTCAGCAGCAGAAATAACGTGTACATTCGAGCCGTCGAATTCACGAATAGATAAGTTACCGTCATACACTGCATACAGATACGCCTGATCTAGCCAGCGCATAATATACGGCTGCGTCTCGCTGTTTGCGATTATCGATCGGGTCTCACGTTTGTATTCAACTTCGTAGCTGATCGTGTTCAGTCCGGATTGGACCACTAAAAAGTCTCCGTCCGAACTAAATGAAACTGAATCCACATTCGCCAGGGCAGTAAATTCAGCGTACCGTTTTAGACTGGATGCGTCGTCTTGGCTAGAGGTAGGATAGCGCCCCTTTAATATAGTGACTTTTAGCCCTTCAGTGATTGCTATGTAGTCGTCATTAAAGTAACGTGTCGCGTCGATTAATAGTGGAGTCGTCAGCGAATCAATCGTCCGAAGCACATGGGCTGCTTCGTCACCCTCACGGTACACACCAGCAACCTGCTGATTAGCATTGGTTGGGTTCGTCCCGACATACGTCAAAACATTGGTTTCGAAAATATCAAAACTCTTTACGTTCGTAACCAATGCGCGCGAGATCGTCCCAGCCGATACATCAAGCTTTCGAATAATACCATCGCTAGCAAGGGCATATAAAATACGGCCACTTGTTCCTGAGAATTTCACTTCGCTAATACCTAACGAGAATAGTCGAGTTATATTCACACTATTGCCAATATTTTGGGTATCGACAACAATCCATTCATTTTTGTCGCCATATACGTGCTGTAACAACATGTAGCGACCACCTTCATCCCAGGTCTGAAGAGAAAAACTATGAACGACGCCTACCGTCGTGGCTTCACTATACACTGATGTTGGTAATGAAATTGCAGCTGTTTTTATATCCTGCGAACGGATATCGACGATCTGAAAGGTAGGGACGTCAGCTTTTTCTTGTACAAGTATCGTTTTGAGATCGGGTGATGCTTTTTCACCATATAACGAACTATAGGTTGCGACTGTCTCGGGCTTTAGGTTTTTCGGTACCAATCGAATGTAATCCAGCCAGGTCAGGGTACCAGCTTTGACATCAAGTGACTTTGCCCATGGCTCGTAGCCATCCTTGCTAACAATAAAACTATGCAAGCCAGCAATGACCGACTGTTTTGTCGCCGTACGGGAACTTATCGCCTTGCTATCTATCGTGATCGACGCGCCACCTGGCTTTGAATCGAATTGTAGCAATGCGCCTTGTTCTAATTGTCCTTTTTCGCTATCCAGACGATAGCCTAAAATAAACAGAATCGTTCCCGTTGCGATCACGATAACAGAGAGTACTGTAATAATCGAAACGATAATACGTCGAATCAGTAGTTGCTTCTTATTAGGACGGCGAAACATTTGCCTGTTTATTATAGCAACCTTGAGCACATTTTTTAATCAAGGCTTGCATAAGCGTCATGATACT
The DNA here is from genome assembly GCA_049276535.1 of Candidatus Microsaccharimonas sp. Classification (GTDB taxonomy): domain Bacteria; phylum Patescibacteriota; class Saccharimonadia; order Saccharimonadales; family Saccharimonadaceae; genus Microsaccharimonas. The sequence continues at coordinate 127,424 of JBASWP010000002.1, read as the reverse complement.
TCTAATATAAGACACAACGTATGAGGGTAATTTGCCTCGTACTCTAAGTCCACCTGCGAGGAAAACAACCAAACATGCAAGCCAACAAAACAGTCACCATCAACGGCCGTCGCTACGACGCCGTGACTGGACTTCCTATTACAAAAACGGCTGAACCGAAAAAAACAGTCGCAAAGGCGCCAACAGCAAAACCATCTGCTCAGAAGAGAAGTGGGCATGTTGCGGCGACCTCGATTCACGCCAGTCCCGAACGATCCCATACTTTGCATCGTCGCTCGGCAAAAAAGCCGGCAAGCGTTACCAAGCGTCCGAAACCAGGCGTCCACATGGACATTGCCCGTCATGGCAACGTCACCCGTTTCGCACCACATCCCGTAGCGGTCGCTGCTCCAAAAAAGGCCGAGGTACCTGACGTTAAGCCGCGAACTAATCCAATTGTTGCCAAAGCGCTTAGTCGTTCGGCGCCAGCAAAAGTAGTCGAATTGACGCCGAAACAAATCAAGGACCAAGCCATCGCTAGTGCACTGGCGAAACCTAGTGCAAAACAACCGACATCACGAAAGGGAATTCAGTGGTCTCGTCGTTTCACTATTATGACCGCAAGTTTCGTTATCCTGATCCTCGGTGCGTTCCTGACTTATACGAACTTACCAAGTTTATCGGTAGGCTTTGCGTCCAGCCAAGCCGGTATCCGCGCTACGTATCCTGAATATCGTCCTGATGGATTTTCACTCGAACAACCAATAAGCTACCGTGACGGCGAAGTCACCCTCCGATTCGTATCGAATTCCGGTACTGGGGACTACGCTATTACCCAAACGCGCAGCTCATGGGATTCGTCAGCCGTCCTTGATAACGTCGTCCGCAAAAACGCCGGTGATAACTACATCACCACCCAGGAACGTGGTCTGACTATTTATTCATACGACAGCACTGTCGTATGGGTGAACGGAAGTATTCTCTACACAATCAAGAGCACCGCACCACTTTCAGGTGAGCAAATTCGCCGTATCGCTACCAGCCTATAATTTTCTCTCAATCTGTTATACTTGAGACAATGCCTAATACTGTTCGTACTCGTTTTGCCCCCAGCCCAACCGGCTTTATGCACGTCGGCGGGGTTCGCACCGCACTGTTTGCGTGGTTATTGGCTCGTCAAAAAAACGGTCAGTTCATCCTTCGTCTCGAAGATACTGACCAAAAAAGGGAAGTGAAGGGTTCAGCCGAACATATTATCGTCAGCCTGAATGCCCTGGGGCTATTCCACGACGAAGGACCCGATAACGGCGGACCATTTGCGCCGTATAAACAAAGTGAACGACTAGACAGCTACAAAGCTTGGGCACAAAAACTCATCGATGCTGGGCGTGCCTACGGCGATCCGTATACGCCGGCCGAAATCGATGCGTTCCGCGACGACGCCCGCGCCAACAAACGCGCATTTTTATATCGCGACCACCGGCCTGAAAACCCATCGACCTGGGATGGTTCAATGCCACTTCGATTTAAGTCTGATCCAAAAGCCTACCAGTGGCACGACGAGGTTATGGGTGATTTATCTACAGGACCTGAAGTTATCGATGACATTATCCTGATTAAATCCGATGGTTTCCCTACCTATAACTTCGCACACATCATCGATGACGTTGAAATGAAGATCAGCCACATCATCCGTGGCCAAGAATTCATTGCTAGTATGCCTAATTACTTGAACCTGTACGAAGCATTGGACATTGAGCGACCGATTTTTGCCACCATGCCACACATCCTAGCCGAAGCAGGCAACAAAAAACTCGGTAAGCGTGACGGCGCCAAAGACGTCCTTGATTATCTAAAAGATGGCTACCTGCCCGAAACGATGCTCAACTTTATCGCCAGCCTAGGCTGGAACGACAGTACTGAACAAGAAATTTTTACGGTTGACGAACTGATCGCTAAATTCTCGCTGGACCGCGTCCAACATAGTGGCGCTCGTTTCGATGAAAAGCGTTTGGAGTGGATGAACGGCCAACACATTCGTTTACTTTCAATTGACGATTTGTACGAACGTGTTGCAGATTTCTGGCCCGAATCTGCCCAGCAGGCGAGCGAAGACAGCAAAAAGCAAGTCCTCGCGCTAGTGCAGGACCGTATGAAAACGTTGGCCGATCTACCGATTCTGACCGACTATTTCTTCGTCGAACCGAGTGTTAACTGGTCAATGGTTGAAGAAAACAAACAACTGGCGAAATTCTCAAAAGAAGAACTATCTTCACTGTTACAGCAGACCATTAATGCACTTGAAACCAGTGAATTCACGCCTGATGCCATTCAAGAGACCTTAAACCAACTACTCGAAACAACGGGGCAGAAACCAGGCATCCTGTTCAGCCTGATTCGTCTAGCCGTTTCATGGGCACCGTTTAGTCCAGCGCTGAATGACACGTTAGCGGTACTTGGAAAAGAGACGACACTTGCGCGTGTACGCATCGCTATCAGCTAAGTTCTATCTCTGCTATAATAACGCTTAAGTTATGATTCGAATGAAAAGGGTAGAGGGCAACCCCAAAGCACCGAGTTGGTTTCGCCGTCACAAGAAGTTGGCGATTATCCTTAGTGTCGTTATTGTCATCGTTATCGGTGGTGGAGTAGCAACTGCCCTCTATTTCTTAAACCAAAAAGCACCCAGTCCCGCACCGGCTAAGGTAGCTGAAAAGCCAAAACCTGCGCCTGAACCAGTGAAATACTATTCGCCGCTCACCGGCAACTTGGTCGCTAATGAAGCTGCCACGACCCAAGCCGTTACCGGTATTATGATCGAGAACAGTCCCGAGGCACGGCCGCAATCCGGCATAAAGGACAGTGGAGTTGTTTTTGAAGCCATCGCCGAGGGAGGGATTACTCGCTTTCTGGTTATCTATCAGGAACAAAAGCCACAACTGATCGGACCTGTCCGTAGTGTTCGTATGTACTACGTCGATTGGATTGCCGCTTTTAATGCCAGCGTGGCGCATATCGGCGGTAGCTACCAGGCGCTTCAAGAGGTCAGAAACGGAAGCTACCGCGATATCGACCAGTTCTTTAACGCTGGATCCTACTGGCGCGCCACCGATCGCTATGCCCCACATAACGTCTACACGAGTTTTGAAAAACTCGACGCACTGAACGCCGCAAAAGGCTACACCAGCTCGTCTTTCAAAGGCTTTACTCGAAAAGATTCAAAGGGTCTCGAAGTGCCTGCGGCATCGCAGATCAACGTCACTATTAGTAGCGCTGCATTTAACAGCGCCTATACCTACAACGCGACAACGAATACCTACGACCGGTCACAGGGTGGCGCGCCACATACCGACAGAGAACAGGGACAAATCAGCCCACGCGTCGTTATCGTCATGAAAGTCCCTATGCGCCTCATTTTTGAAGACGGCTATCGCCAGCAAATTGATAGCATCGGCAGTGGCACTGCATATATTTTCCAAGATGGGGGAGTAAACGAAGTTACTTGGGCAAAGACCGCCAAGACCGAACAAATCACTTTTACTGATGCCGAGGGTAAGGACGTTCCACTAGCACGCGGACAAACCTGGATCACCGCCGTACCGGCAGATACCGGAGGGGTAACATGGCAGTAGAACATGACCACCGCCTCGCTAAAGAGTTCTGGCCCTCGTTTAGCCGTGGCGCAGCGATCCTTATTATCGTATTGCAGGTTATCATTCTTATCGCCGTCGCCGCTTTGCTGTATTTCCTTGGTTTCTTTGAAAGCAACCCGCTAGCCTTTGCAAGCACACTCGTCGCACAGACTATCCTTGGTGTCGTTGCGTCCGCTATCATCTACAAATTCGTGGCTCGGCCAATTAAAGATTTGTTAGCAGCCATCATTCATGTCGCCGGTGAGCCGACCAATACCACTCCACCGAATCCGAACGACAAACGTTTTGAAAAAAGCGGGTTTAAGAGCGTCCTTCAAACTATATATCTGCTTGCTAGTAACGACACGCCGACCACATCCGTACCGGCAAAAGGTGCGCCTGAATCAACAGCAGTAGCGACAACAGTCGCAACACCATCCGGGCTCATCGAAGCCGCCCTCAACGAAACAATCTGTGGCTTTGTGGTGCTAAATCACGAGCGCAAAATTACATTCTCGAACCGTGCCGCACCAACCAGTATCGATTCAAGTGGCGTATCGACATTATCCTTATTGTTTAACGGCGAAGACACTTTGAATGCTTGGTTAGATGAATGTGAAAAATCTGCCGTTCACGCTGAAAAGACGTGGTCACGCATTCCAGACCGTCTGCCCGACCAAGAGAATCGTCGTTTCTTTGACGTCATTGCTTCGTATGACAAAGGCGCCGAAAGTGAAACGGTACTCACGCTCATCGACCGCACTGGCTTATACGAAGTCGGTGAGCAAGAACTCGACTTTATTGCCTTTGCCGCCCACGAACTGCGTGGACCAATTACCGTTATTCGCGGCTACTTGGATGTCCTTGAGGATGAATTAAAAGACGTACTACAAGACGACCAAGAAGAGCTATTCCGACGCCTGACAGTGTCTGCGAACCGCCTAAGCGGCTATATTAATAACATCCTCAACACCTCTCGATACGACCGTCGCCACTTGAAAATGCACCTCGCTGAAACATCTGTCGTCGCTATTTACGATACAATCCGTGATGACATGCAAATGCGCGCCAGTGCCCAAAACCGTCTACTCACCGTCGCCATTCCCGATGGCCTGCCCAGCATTGCAGCCGATCCTGCCAGCCTCGGTGAGGTATTCGGCAACCTAATCGATAACGCCATTAAATACAGTAACGAAGGCGGTGCCATTAACGTCACTGCTGGCGTAAAGGGTGAAAGGGTCGAGGTTGCGATTGAGGATCATGGTATTGGTATGCCAAGCAGTGTCGTGAGCAACTTGTTCCAGAAATTCTATCGTTCACACCGCTCGCGCGAGACGGTTGCCGGGACCGGTATCGGACTGTACATCTCGAAAGCCATCGTCGAATCACACGGCGGAAACATCAGTGTTCGCAGTGAAGAAGGACGCGGTTCAACCTTCATTGTTTCACTGCCAACCTTCCAATCAGTTGCAGACAAACTAAAAGCAGGCAATAATAGTAACGAAGGCTTGATCGAGCAGAACGACGGCTGGATCAAAAATCACTCAATGTATCGGGGATAATCAATATGGCCATTAAAACAATTCTTATTATCGAAGATGACCGCTTTATCGGCGAGATGTATGTACGAAGCCTAAAAAAAGCCGACTACATAGTTGACTGGATGGTAGACGGCAACGATGGCCTGATCGCTGCCCGCAACAAACCGTACGACCTGATCCTTCTTGACGTCATGTTGCCCGAACGACGCGGAACCGAAATCTTGGCAGCCTTGCGCGGGGGAAGTGAAGATCTCATCCCTAATAGTAAAGTAATCGTCTTAACTAATTTTGAACAAGACGACGAATCACGCCTGGCGATGGAAAAACACGCCGATGCCTACCTCATTAAAGCCGAAATCACCCCCAGCAAGCTGATGTCCGTTATTCAGCAGCTCGACGCAGCCGCCTAGCCTCAAACTATTGTGTTATTATCTAATTTGTGCTATAATTAATTTATCAAGACGAAGAGAGTTCCGAACGGTTAATTGCCTAAGGAGCTCTTTTCTTATTCTTAACAAATTAGCGATAAGCGTTGCGTCTAGTAATAGGTCGTGTTACTATTCTGATATCAAGACGAAGAGAGTTCCGAACGGTTAATTGCCTAAGGAGCTCTTTTCTTATTACGTGGCTTCGTTTCATTATGTTGAATTTTCTTTTTCACATCTTCGTCATCGAGATAAGCAAAGAATGGAGCACCGATTTGTTTGTATAAAGAAGAGCGGAATTTTCGATTTGGAAAAAGTATTTTTTCGAATCTCTTTTCTTCGATAAGAAAATCTATGAGCATTTTGTAATCGCCATCACCTGAAATCAATACAATTTTATCGAAATCATTATCCTTACAGACACGTTTCATGATTGAAAAGATAATGTCTGAATCAACATTACCTTTCTTTTTTCCGATCATCGCTGCATTATGTTGACGAAATACGAGAATAAATCCGGCGCTTTGGATGGTTTCGTAGAGATGTTCTATTCCTATACCTTCCTGGACATATCCTAGATAATAAAATGCCTTTTCAACCTGATACTTCTCTCGTAGATACACTCGAAATTTCTTCAAATCAATTCGCCACGAATTTTCATCCAATCCCTTGGTTCCGAGATACAAGTTCTGACCATCTATATAGGCATAGTTATTCATTGGTAGTTATTATACTCCTGACACTTAGCAAACCCTATGAGCTGGACTTAACGGGGGTTATTTGATAGAGTAGGGCAGTTACATCACCGTTCGCGGTCCCATCGTCTAACGGTTAGGACACCAGGTTCTCATCCTGACAATCCGGGTTCGATTCCCGGTGGGATCACCAAGCAGGAATTACAGATTAGAAAGCATTCGAAAGTTTCATCACGAAAGTTCGGGTGCTTTTTCGTATCTGTTAAACTATTCGATTCACTTTTGCTATAGTGAAAGAATGAGAAACACAATTATACTTCATGGGCTTCCAAGCAGGAAAGAATACTACAGTGAAGAGTACCCGAGTGCCAGTAATTCACACTGGTTGCCTTGGTTGCAAAAACATCTTTTGATAAATGATATAAAAGCAGACACGCCTGAAATACCTAACGTGTACGAACCTAAATACGAAGTATTCGTTAAGGAAATTGAACGTTTCGACATTACACCAAATACAACCCTTGTTGGGCATAGCATGGGTGCTGGGTTTTGGATACGCTACTTAACAGAACACCCTGAACTAAAAGTTGACAAGGTGGTTCTCGTTGCACCTTGGCTTAACCTTGACCACAAATACGATTTCAATTTCTTTGACTTTGTTATTGACCAAACTATCACACAGCGCGTCAATGAATTAGTTATCTTCTCATCCGACAACGACGATATTGGAGTGCGAGACACAGTAGAATTTCTAAAACAAAAACTACCTGATACTAAAGTAAATGACTTTCACGAATACGGGCACTTTACGCTGCGGAGTATGAAGACGGATGCGTTCCCTGAATTACTAGAAGCCATTCTCTGATTATGATTACTCTCGAGAAACTACACTCTGCACTTAAACAATCTTGGATAGACGAGACTGCCTCTTTAATGCGAGGGGATGGGTTTGGGTTATTTGCAGAAAATGAGCCCGCAGTAGGGCAGTGTGCCGTCACAAGTCTCATCGTACAGGATTACTTTGGAGGAGAAATTCTCAATACGATTGCGTCAGCACATAACTCGCCGGAAACGATATCTTCACATTACTTTAATATTATTGACGGAGAGGTCGTCGACTTTACTCGGGTGCAGTTTCGGGGAGACGTGATATTTTCTGAGCCTAAGCCAAAACATGAAGGCTTCAAGTCAACACGCGAATATATGCTGTCGCACCCATCCACTGTTCAGCGATACGAATTACTCAAGTCAAAGGTTGAGTTATTACTAGTTAGGTAACTGTTCCAACGCATAATTTCACCAATGATTTCCTTATAAACCGAGGCAGCCAGGGTCACCAAGCATAAGCGGTATAAAACCTCTCGAAAAGAGGTTTTATTATTTGAAAGGTTTTAAGAGTCTAGAATCCAACGTGGCATTACACTTTCGATCTTCAAACCTTCAATATCTATCGTTTTAGATAAGTCTAATGTGACATCTATCTCCATATCATTTGTGCTGGACGTACGGTTGAAACTCCAGTTCATAGAGAACTCCAAATCTTTTGGCGCATTGAAAGTACTTACTAGTATCTCCTTGACGGCTTCTTGAAGCGTTTGACCCGCTTTCACTAATCCTCTGTGATAGTAATAAGATGGCCCAACATATTTGCCAAAAGCAGTTCCGTCTATCTTTGAATACCCTACGAAGTAATAATTGCCATCTTCCTCGTCCAAAGCCTCGATGTATGTGATACGAAATGGGATATTTGTGTCGAACTTCTCGTCATTCTTGACGATGTTAGTAAAGCGCTTGCTGTTTTCGATTGACTTCTCAACTAGTCGCCGAGCCTTTGCATCGGCTTCTTTCTGCCTTCGCCTTTCTTCTTCATCCTTTTTACGCTGCATCTCTTTAAAATCCATACTCATATAATACTCCTCATTAAATAGTTAGTGCTATAGCGCCAATAAATGCACCGATTGCCAGTGCGTACTTTGCAAACTTTTCACCCTTCTTAATAGCAAACCTTGTACCAAGATAGCTCCCAATACTACCCCCAACAATTGCCGCAAGGGCGTGGAGTAGCAGAAAGTTTCCTTGAAGGGCAAGTATTGCAAAAATAACACCCGACTGAACTAAGCCTACCAGCCTTCGGAGCGCAGTGCTTTGCAGGATTGAAAGGTTAAATAGTTGTGAAAGACCAATAGCAATCAGTATCGAGAAGGCACTACTAGTGATAATAGAGCTAACCAACAAGAGAAGTATGAGCATTGCGATGCCTATATTTCGGTATCGTTTGTTTAGTTTGATCTTACTTCGGTCAATAAATAGCATTGGGATAGACAAAATTGTGATGACTGCAAGAATTGTTTTGAAAGAACTCGTCTCGATATGTGTCAGCGTTAATGCCCCGATAATCGAAGCGATGACCGTAATGACAGTCAAAGCTATGCTGAGGTTCTTGTTTCGGGGGAAGTAGTCGGTCTTACGAAATGCGGCTAGTGAGCTTGCGCCCATACCAATCGCCATAAAACCACCAGTTGTCGCTCCTTGAGCGGGCGTCATACCAGCAATGAGCCAGTAGGGAGCCATAAGGTAGCCTCCGCCACCGCCAGCGATGCCACTTAATATGCTAGAAATGAACGCAACGAGAAATGTTGCCAAATAAATTAATTCCATTATTTCCTTTGATTGATTTGTTGTAAGAGAAGTGCGCCTTGTGGCGTGCTAGTTAAGTACATATTAGCATATACGGTTTAATATGTCAATACCTTATAGGGGTAGTCTTTAGTTCTATTCCATACAGGGGAGTATCGTATATACATTACACGGTGATTAACAGATTAGATGTTAAACTGGTGTTACGAACAATGTCGTTCCACCGAACAATTTCCACCACTATTTGGTTATAAATCGAAGGCTCAAGGTTCACCAAAATCATCGAAAGTCTCGTATAGTGAGGCTTTTTGTTATTATTAAGGCATGGATACTGAGCCCCTCGAAGCCGCAAAAGCAATAATTGGCGAGAAAGAACCTATGGAAGTAGGTCTGGCGCGTGCTATTGCCCGCGAAGTCCACGCCGGACAAGTCGACAAACTAGGTGTTGATTACTTTCACCATCCCGAAGCTGTCGCAAAACCGTTTGAGGAAAAAGGTGAGTGGGAGCGTGCCGCAGCTGCTTGGCTCCACGACGCCGTGGAGGATTCTAGTATCACTATAGAGAGTCTCAGAGAGCTCGGTATATCTCCTCGAGTGACAGAAATAGTTGATCTTTTGACCAGAAAAGACGATGTACCAGCCGACGAATATTATGAAAAAATCGCTGCCGATCCGGATGCTTTAGAGGTAAAGGTTTCCGACATGCGTCACAACACCGATGCCAAAAGAATGGAATCACTCGACGAACCAACCAGAGTACGCCTACTAAACAAATACATCCATGCCGCTGAAAAACTCGGCAAAGAAGGGTTTGCGGCAGAACTCCGGGCTAGGCTGGCGTAGTAGCTTAGACCAATTTACCAGCGTCTAGTTCTGTCTGCAAGTTCTGCAGATTACGTTCGATCCGAGAAACCCACACCTGGGCATCGGTTTCGGATAAGACTTTGGGTATCAGTTCTTTTGCTTCTTCCACGACGGTTTCACCAAAACTAACCGTGCGCGCAACGGTCGTTTCCCAACTCGGCGAACCCCATTCTTGCCTCATAAGGGTAAGTCTTCCCATAAAGCGTGCGGACGATCCGGCAAAATAACCCAGATCAGCAGCATGAGTCACCTCACCGAATAGGCTGTCTTTGGGTTTTTTGGTGACGGTTGTATCAATGATTCCACTACGAAGTAGCTCTCTGTCTTCATCTGACAATTCCGGAAGACTTTTCACTGCTAGGTCGGCGGACCGTTCTTCTTTCGATGTGAATTGCCCTAGATCTTCAACTGCATAGTCTGCGTCATGCCACGCAGCCGTCACGATGAGTAAATTTCGCTTACCTATAATTTCAGGGTTGATCGAACGATCCGCTAAATTAGCGACGATGCTCATCATATCTAAAGCGTGATCCCAGTTGTGGTACGGCAAGACGTCTGGATAATGTACCTCGGCACGTGCCGAAAGTTCTCTTTGAAGTTCAGGTGAGATGTCGCTCATACCCTCATAGTAAGCAAGTTTTGATTATTGCACAACATTTGGCTACTGAGTAAATACCTGATTCAGAGTGACTATACCCAACCATTGGGAGCGATTAATCCGAGAAGGAAGTTAGGTATATCAAAAGAAACCTCGTCGAGGTTTCTGAATTATTCCAAGTGGTGGGGGTGCGTCCCCACCGAACCCCGAAGGGCCAGTGGGGACGCGGCCTCACCCGTCGATCAGCTGCATGAGCTGCTCGCGGGAGAGGTTGATGGTGAGCGTCGTGAGGTACGTGTCGATGTTCTCCTGCAGGTTGTCCTCGTCAGACCAGTGTCTGAACTCGAACGAACCCGTAGGCGACCTTCCGTCGGGAAGGAACTCGATCTCGTCGATCGGCACATCGAGGATGTAGACCACGCCCTTCGGCGAGGTGTACGCCACACGGAGTGTCGACTCGTGCGAGCTGCTGATACTGCCTGCGAAGAAGACGAACGTGCCACGGATGTCATCGTACGACTCGGTGGAGTCGGCGATGAGGAGGTCATACTCCTCACCGTTGATAATGCCCGTCTCGGCCTCCATGCGGGCAGGCCAGTCCTCGCTCCAGGTGATATACGCGGTCATACCGGCGATCATGCCGCCGAGGACGACCACGATGATCGGGATGGCGATCGCCCAGAACCGTCGGTCGCGTCGCTTCTGCTCGGCGTCCGCCTTGGCCCGACGCTCAGCTTCCGCTGCACGCCGGCTCTCGCGATCCTTGTCCTCACGACGCTTTCTCAAGGTGCCAAACATTATTCTATCCTTTCCGGGACGTTTCGAGGAACCTTCTGAAGGGTTCGAATGTTTTGCGATCATATTATATCAAATTATTTGTCATCTGTCAACCTTAAGGGAGTTGAATCCTCTTGCATTCACCCCCCGTTATCCCGCATAATAACCACAAGTACTTTGACCTGAAGGGTAGGGCACTATAACACCGTTAACATTAACTCGATTCTGGCACCGCCGGCTGTATGAGGTGGTCTTTTTGCTTTCCCTTGCGATTATTGCCCTGTACGTCGTGCCGATCTTTACCAATATCGCCCCTGATGGCCTGTTTGGTATTAGTGTTTGGGTTGCGATTGGTGCAGGTGTTACAGCACTCGCTAGTATTCTTTTCTATATATTAAGCCCTCAAAAACCTACTTTTTATCCTAGTTTCATTGTGTACATGCTATTCACGATTACGTCGGCGCTGGTCGTCGTGCAAAGTGGGGGAGTCAGCTCACCGTTTATCGCCCTGTGGATGCTGGTATCATTCTTTGCCGGTATTTTTGCGATTTGGGGAACACTGCCAATCTTTATCGCTATGGCAGTCTTTGTTGCTAGCGAATACCTCGCGGGGCGGTTTACACCAGGACTGATTGCGATGGTGATGTTCAGCTCAATCATCCCACTCATCCTTAGTATGTTCGTCTGGCGTGATCATGGCGAGGATGGCTCAACCAAAGCCGTAAAGAATCTGGCAAACCAGTTATCCGAAGTGGCGAACAAATCTGAAATCGTCATTAACGCCATCGGTGACGGTGTTATCGCAGTCGACAGTCAGGGTATTATCCAGCTAATTAACCCGGCAGGACAAGAAATCTTAGGCTGGGGGAAACAAGACGCTCTGATGCTCAACTACAAGTCGATCCTTAAAATGACCGACCTGAATAACCACGAGCTTCAACCAGCCAACGACCCGATTCAACAAGTCCTGAACACGAACCAAGAGGCTCGCGCGAATAACCTGACGATCATTACAAAGACCGGTAAAAAGATTACTGGTTCGTTAGTTGTTTCACCAGTGGGTGATGCTGGTAATGGGGTTATCGTCGTATTCCGCGACGTCACCAAAGAACGCGCCGAAGAACACGAACAAGCTGAATTCATCAGTACCGCCAGTCACGAAATGCGTACCCCCGTAGCATCGATCGAAGGCTACTTAGGTTTGGCGTTGAATCCAAACACCGCCAAAATCGACGACAAAGCCCGTGACTTTATTATGAAAGCCCACGAAGCCGCCCAGCACCTGGGCCGTCTATTCCAGGACCTTCTGGACGTATCAAAATCCGAGGATGGCCGTTTGACCAATGTACCAAAAGTCGTCGATATGACCGCCTTTACCGGTACAATCGTCCAAGGCCTGAGTGCCAAAGCTCAAGAAAAAGGTCTGCAATTAACTTATAAGCCGACCGCCATGACTGGCCAAAAACAAATCGCTCCCGTCTACTATGTAAACATCGATAATGACCATATCCGCGAAGTGCTGGATAACCTGATTGAAAACGGTATCAAATACACGCTGAAGGGCGAAGTGGTGGTCGACGTCAATGGTTCAGACGATAAAGTCGTCATCAGTGTCAAAGATTCGGGCCTCGGTATCCCACCTGAAGATATTCCGCACTTATTCCAAAAGTTCTACCGCGTCGATAATGTCGACCGTCAGGCAATCGGTGGCACCGGCCTCGGCCTGTACCTATCCAGGCGCCTGGCAGAAGCCATGGGCGGCCGTCTATGGGTTGAAAGCGTATGGAAACAGGGAAGCACCTTCTTCCTCGAACTCCCTCGCATCAGCGGCCAAGAAGCCGAGCAGTTGAAACAGCAACAAGAAGTCGCTGCCAAAGCAGCCGCAGCCGCCCAAGCCTCCGCCCCACCACCAGCTGCAGCTATATCAGGGTCGAGCGCTCCGGTTCCTGTGGTTCAAGGGACTCAAAGCGTAGTGCAGCCCCAGGCGCAGCCAGGGCGCGAAACGGTCCCTGGAAACACAGGAACTGGAACAGCGAGCGTGAAGGCCGCCACAACCGTACCAAGGGGTGAAAGCCTGACCCGCGAACAAATCGCCGAGCGCGTCCGCCAGCTCGAATCCCTCGCACGCGCCCAACAACCAGTCGCCCAGCGACCACCTGAACCCGCCCCCGCACCACCGCCACCACAAGCGGCTGGACAACCGTAAGCATAAGCACTATAGTAATTTTAACTAGCATTAGATAGAATAAGGGTAAATATGGCAAAAATTTTACTGGTAGAGGACGACAAAAGCCTGCGCGAGATTTACGGCGTTCGTCTTCAGGCCGAAGGTTACACGATTGTTTCGGCAGGTGACGGCGAAGAAGCACTCGCACTTGCCATCAAAGAACGACCTGATTTAATCGTCAGTGACGTCATGATGCCAAAGATCAGTGGTTTTGACATGCTTGATATCCTTCGTAGTACGTCTGAAACCAAAAACATCAAGGTCATTATGATGACCGCGCTATCCAGTGATGACCAGCGTGCCCGCGGTGAAGCCCTTGGCGCCGACCGTTATCTTGTCAAATCCCAAGTCGGTATCGAAGATGTTGTTCGCACCGTTCACGATGTGCTTGGCGATGGAGTCGCCGGGGCCGCACCAGCCGCGCCAGCATTCCCTCCAACTGCCAGCCCAGTCGTTGACACACCGGCCGACCTTACTCAACCCGCACCAGCAACTGCACCCGTACCAACACCTGATCCACTTGCCGTGGCCGCACCTATCGATGTTCCGACACCTCTTCCTGAACCGTCATCACTTCCGCCAATCATGCCAGCTACCGAACCCGCACCAGCGCCTGTATCAGAACCGATCCTTCCACCAGTGATCAACCTCCCTCCGCAGCCAGCACCTGCTGCTCCTGTCGTACCTGAACCGGCACCAGTGGTGACCCCACCTGTCGCACCTATCGCGCCAGTCATGCCCGAACCAACTCCTGGTCCGATAGTCGAGCCAGAAATGCCCGTCGCACCGGTTGCTCCTATTACTCCTGAGCCAATAGTGACTCCTATTGCGCCGATACCTATTGCGCCGATACCAACTGCGCCGGCAGCTCCAGCGCCATTTACACTCCCTGAACCGACCGCGCCGTTTAGTTCACCGCGTCCAGCATCACTAGGGGACCGTGTGATCAACCCGATCAACCCTGTCGAGATCGGCGCGACCAGTGATTTAGCCGCTCAAATGAACCAAGAACTCAACGCTTCGGCAAATCCATTACCACCACAACCGACAGCTCCGGCAGTTCCACCGCTTCCTCCACAGCCTCCAATACCTCCAATGCCACCCGCTCCCGGCACCAGCCTTTAAAACTGCTATACTAGAAGGGTGAGCGAACGACTTAACAAGCATATTGCATTTCAACTTGGTATTTCTCGTCGTGAAGCCGACGAGCTGATTGAACGTGGTCGCGTGAGCGTCAATAGCGATACTGTAACGCTAGGCGGACGATTCGAAGAAGGTGACACGATCGCCGTCGACGGTAAAACCCTTGGCAGTGACACGACGTATCAATATCTTATGTTAAACAAGCCAATTGGCTATGTCAGTTCACGTCGCCAGCAAGGCGAGGTACCGACACTTTATGCGCTTATTCCCGAGCAGTACCACACCCTCAAACCTGTCGGACGCCTCGATAAAGAGAGTAGTGGCCTCATCCTTCTGACAAATGACGGCGACTTTGCCTACCAAATGACCCATCCCAAGTTTTACAAAGTAAAACAATACGACGTTAGCTTAGACCGTGAACTAAAACCGCTTCATCACCAAATTATTAATGACCACGGCATCCATCTCGAAGACGGACCAAGTCAGCTCATCCTCGAGAGGAAAGATGACAGTCATCGCCATTGGACCGTCACAATGCACGAAGGACGCAATCGTCAGATTCGTCGTACTTTCAGCGCACTCGGTTACGGCGTCGACGCATTACACCGAACTCATTTCGGCCCTTATAGGCTATCTGACCTCGAATCAGGCAAATTTAAAGTCATCGATAAATAACCCGTCCCGCTTATGCTCGCAAAATCAGGCTACCTCTGTTATAATTACCTCTGATTATGGCTTCGAAACTTCCGAGTGTAGCAATTATTGGTCAGGCGAACGTAGGTAAAAGTTCGCTTTTTAACCGTTTCGTTCGTTCACGCCAAGCAATTGTCGCCAAAGAAGCCGGAACTACTCGCGATAACGTCCTAGGAAAGGTATCTTATAACGACCACCAATTCTGGATGGTCGACACCGCCGGACTAAAAGACGCCAACGACGAATTCGAAGCAACCATCCAAGAACAGATCACCGAAGCCGCCGATGCGGCCGATGTTATCCTCGTTGTTGTTGACGGCACCCAGTACGTTAGTGATCAAGACCGTTTCGTCGCTAAAAAAGCCCTGAAAAGCAAGAAACCAGTATTACTACTAGTTAACAAGGCCGACCTCGCAGGCAGTCTGGCTGTCGACGAGTTTAAACGCCTTGGGATTAAAGATATCATTCGAACCAGTGCCGAACACGCCATCGGCATCAACGAGGCCTTACAAAAGATCTCAGAGATCATTCCAGCCAAAAGTGAAGCCAATCCTACCGACGTTATCCGCATCTCTCTGATCGGCCGTCCAAATGTCGGCAAAAGCTATCTGTTTAACACTCTCGCAGGTAAACAGCAGGCCATCGTCGCCAACATCGCTGGTACTACTCGCGACGTTAACCGCATCGCCATCAAATACAAAGGCCAAGCCATCGAGATCCTCGACACCGCTGGTATGCGTAAACCCGGCAAGCAAGAGGTCGGCATCGAGAAGTTTAGCGTGCTGCGTAGCCTGCAGGCAATTGAAGAGAGCGATATTTGTTTCCTTCTTATGGACGTGAATGAACTTAATACCCAATTGGACCAGCGCCTCGCCGGTATTATCGACGAAGCAGGCAAAGGCTTGGTTGTTGTCGTCAGCAAATGGGACAGTGTCGAAGATAAAGACGCCTATACCCGAGACGCGCTGGCCCCTAAAATCGCCCGTACTTTTGATTTCGTCCCATGGGCGCCCCTTATTTTCACCAGTAGCGTGACAGGGCAGAATGTCACCAAATTATTCGACCTTGCCGTTGATATTCACGGACGTCGCCAAGAAATCTTAAAAACCCGTAAACTCAATGATCTTCTTCAGACTTTAGTTGCAAAACATCCGCCTGCAGGATTAAAGAATACCTTCCCACGGCTTCGTTATATTGTCCAAACCGACGTTTCGCCGCCATGGTTCGTTATTCACGGCAGCAACCTGAAATTCCTTCACTGGAGCTATAAACGCTACCTTGAACGAGGAGTTCGTGAAAACTTCGACCTTATCGGTACCCCGATAAAATTCAGCTTCCGCGACGAAAAACAGATTAAAGACAACGAAGCCCGTATTGCCGCTGGAAAAGCACCAATCAACAAAGCCAAAGAAAAGAATGAAGCTGCCAAGGCTCTTTTGAAACAACCAAAAGAAAAAACGCCCGAAGGCGAATAATAGTTGTTCCGGACACGGCCGGGGTGAGCCCGAAGGCCCACACCCGTGGCCGTGTCACTTGGCGTGCATGAACGGGACACCGTTCAGCTGCAATCCCTTCTCACCAAGCTCACGCTCGATATTGGTAATCACCGGCAACAGAGTGCCGATAACCCACAGGACTGCCCACGCCTCTCCACTTAGCGTTCCCAAACGCCACACCATGAAAATGATGATGACCATCATGATCTGAAGCGCCAAGCCCCACCAGCGGACGAGACCGTCAGCCATGGTGAAGTGCAGTTCTTGGGCGATGGGCGAGGGGAGCTTGCGGTTGTGCTGGTGCATGACGTGCTGGGCGTGGACCATGGTGGCGGTCATAGCGACCATACCACCAAAGTACAGGACCACGAATACCCAGCGGAACTCGTCATACATCGGAATTTCAATTCCAAACAACATGGGCGTGCTATCCTTTCGGATCGGTGTCGTGACGTTCACGAACAGATATATATTATAGCATAAACATCATAAAAATACAATAACCGCCTCGATAGCGGTTTAAAAAGTGAATTTCCGACGCAGCCGGAGGGCAGGCCCGAAGGCCCGCCCACGCAGCTGCGTCATGGATGTCAGGTGGTCTTGCTCTGCCTCGCAGGGCGACCAACCAGTGACACCCGGTACCACCAGATCGCCGTGACGACGATCGTGAAGACGATGAGCGCGACCGCAAGGCCGACAACCCACCCCTCCAGCGGCGTTCCCCAGGTGAAGAAGCACATCAGCGCATCAACGACAGCCAGAATGGCAGCCGGGAAGGTGAAGTACTTCCGCATCGGGTCAAAAACGCCGTGTGCATATGTCCGACTCGACACTCCCGCCCCGTACAGGAACAGCGAAGCAATCAGCGTCAAGACACCCAGCGGTAATGCGATCCACAACATGCTTCCTCCTTTGGTCGGCGGTGTGAACTCACCAAATTATACAACTATTCTGTATTTTTGCAATGCGCTACAATGAAAGTAATGAAAATTGTATTCGCCCAAGGCAATCCTGATAGGAAATACGAGAAAACCCGACACAACACCGGGTTCATGGTTCTAGATGCGATTGCTGACGAGCAAAAGGCGTTTTGGAAGGATATTGATAAGTTCAACGCCCGTATTGCAGAACTAATGATTAACGGCGACAAAGTGATCCTCGTCAAGCCACAATCCTACTACAATGACACTGGCTTGGTGGCTCGACAATTTATGGATTATTACAAGCTGGACCCTTCAAAAGACATTCTGGTCATCCACGACGAGCTCGCACTTCCATTTGGAACCATCCGTGTGCGTGGTACTGGCAGTGACGCAGGGAATAACGGTATCAAGAGCCTCAATACCCATATTGGTGATGGCTATCCTCGTATCAGGATAGGGATCTGGAATGACCTGCGTGATCGTATGGACGATATTGACTTTGTCCTAGGTAATTTCAGTATGCACGAGTCAAAAGTCCTGCGTAAACACGTTATTCCTCACGTCAAAGACCTGATTGATCAATATCTCGATGGTTCACTCGAAGCATCAAGTAAAACCATCGACGAATAAACTTTAGAAATGCGAAAAGGCGGTGGAAACAAATCCAACCGCCTCTTCGGGTAAAAACCCGGGACACCCCGCGAACCACCTTGTTCAGGCGGTCGCTTCAGTTCCCACGGGTTTCGTCTTCGGTGTCTGCACACCCTGCTTGCGCTCGCGCGTGAGAAGGGGGAAGAGGGCGCCACCGATGGCGATGCCGGCGCCGAGGATGACTCCGAAGATGCTAGCTTTCGCCAGCAAGTCGCCAGGAACGTCGCCGAAGGCCCAGCCGATGAGGCCGATGCTGACGTACGTCTGACATGAGAAGGCGATAACCGCCGACCCTGCCCAGACGACAGCCAGATAACGACGCTCCTTGGGAGAGTCCTTTTTGAGGTAGGACATCGTCTTCGCGATGAGCGCCACGACAACCAGCCACACGAAGACCGCCAGAGCGATCATCATGAAGCCATTGGTGAACGTGGGGACCGTAGTGGCCAAGATGGCCGTGGGAACATGCATTGTGAAACCTCCGTGAGGAAGGGGTGTCGCGTACCAAATGGCACGTTGAAGTATATTATAGCACTAATGCTTAAATAAGTCAATATGCTTACGATTCATGCCGAATTAAGAAAACCTTTTTAAACTAAAAAGGCACCAGGTAAGGGTGGGCATCACCTGGCGCCATTTTACCCTTTAACCCACCCGGGAATCTCAGTGAAGCGTCATAACCGATAGAAATGTATGGTATGCGCCTGACTCTCCGAAGAGGGTCACTACTGTATAGTCACTATAGTTGAGATTTCCTTAAATAACGGGTTCCTGCTCTTAAAAAGAGAAGGTGTTAAAGGGATTAGTATACATACAAGGCTGGTATCCGAAGATAGCTTACAAAGTGGAGGGTAGTTACTAGGTAAACACCATGTATGTAACCTAACATAAGTTAGAATAGGGGGTATAAGGTGCTTGGTTATCCTCGCAGGAATAACCAATCATCATGCATTCTAGCACTTCTTTGACATAATGTCAATACTTAATTTAGGATGGACATAAACACGATGGAAAGCAAGTTAACACTTCTCGATGAATCAGCGTTCCTACAGCCGCTAGAGATGCTTGCAGTAGCGCCGACATCGTTATATATCACTGGTACATTACCGAGTATTCGTCAACCTGTCGTCGCTATTGTCGGAACCCGTCGTCCCAGTAGCTATGGTAAAGAGGTGACATATCAACTGGCACATGCTCTAGCCCGTAAAGGAATTATCATCGTAAGTGGTCTCGCATTCGGCATCGACGCCATCGCCCACAGGGCAGCGCTCGACGCTGGTGGAACGACCATCGCTGTGCTGGCAGGCGGACTCGACAGCATTTACCCACGTAGTCACAAGGTTTTGGCCCAGTCGATCGTACAAAGTGGCGGCGCTTTGATGAGTGAATACCCGCCAGGGGTAAAAGCTCGTCAGCATCAATTCCTGGCGCGTAATCGACTGGTCAGCGGCCTGTCCGACGGGGTAGTCGTCACCGAGGCAGCCGAGCGAAGCGGCACGCTTTCAACCATTAATCATGCGCTCGATCAGAATAAAGAGGTGTTCGCTGTCCCGGGTAACATCACCAGTTTGCTATCGATCGGACCGAATCGTTTCATCGCCCAGGGCGCCCATCCTGTCTTGTCGGCTGAATCGATCCTAGAGGTCATCGCGCCTCATATAATAGTCGCTGAACAACCACCAGATCTCGCACCCGCCGAACACCAGCTCATCTCACTCATTAAACAGGGGATGCACGATGGCGATGCACTCCAACAAAACAGTACCCTGACAACAGGTGAATTCCTCCAAACCCTGACAATGCTTGAGATAAATGGACACATCCGGTCGGTCGGACCAAATCAATGGGGAGCCACTGTCTAACAAGGTAAACGTTTACAAATCACGGTAAGTTGTGTAAAGTCAGCCACTGTGTTTAGCTGAATAGATAAGCACGAACGGAATATATGGCAAAAAATTTAGTAATCGTAGAGTCACCAGCAAAAGCTAAAACTATCGAGAAATACCTCGGTAAGGACTTTCACGTGCTCTCGAGTATTGGTCATATTCGTTCGATCGCGAAAAAGACAAAAACCGGTACGCCACCGATCGACGTCAAGAATAACTTTGAAACTACCTACGAAATCGACCCTGACAAAAAGAAAACGATCACCGAACTGAAAAAGGCCACAAAAGTCGCCGAGCAAGTGTGGCTAGCAACCGATGAAGACCGCGAAGGTGAAGCCATCGCTTGGCATCTTTGCGAGGTCCTCGGCCTCGATCCAAAAACGACCAAGCGTATTGTTTTCCACGAAATTACCAAAACCGCCATCGAAGAAGCAGTTAAAGAACCTCGTACCGTCGACATGCAACTAGTGCAAGCCCAACAAGCCCGTCAAATCCTTGACCGACTGGTTGGATTCGAACTATCTCCGGTAGTATGGCAAAAGGTCCCCGGGGGTAAATCTGCCGGTCGAGTCCAGTCACCAGCGGTTCGTCTGCTGGTTGAGCGTGAACGTGAAATCCAAGCCTTCGAAGGCTCATTCAACTTCAAAGTCACCGCCGAATTCGATCACAAGGACGGCATCGTCCGCGCCGAACTGCCAAAGCGTTTCGACACTGAAAAAGAAGCCCAGACCTTCCTGGAAAGCCTCAAGGATGCAGCCTTTACCGTTTCTGATATTATTACCAGCCCCGCGACGCGTAACCCTGGTGCACCGTTTACTACCAGTACGTTGCAACAGGAAGCCAACTCAAAGCTAGGCTTCGGTGCCCGTGCGACCATGTCGAGTGCCCAAAAACTCTATCAAGAGGGTAAGATCACCTATATGCGTACCGACTCGGTCAACCTTAGCGGCCAGGCTATCGCCAGCGCCAAAGATTTCATTATCAGCAAGTACGGCGCCGACTACTCACAAGTTCGTCAATTCAAGACAAAATCTGCCAGTGCCCAAGAGGCCCACGAAGCGATTCGTCCAACCGACATGTCAGTCGAAAAGGGGAGTAGCAACGAATACGACCAAAAGATCTACGACCTGATCCGTCGTCGCACCCTCGCCAGCCAAATGGCGCCAGCAAAACTGGAACGGACCACTGCGACAATCACGATCAGCACGTCGAAACTAAACTTCGAGGCCAAAGGCGAAGTTGTTATCTTTGATGGTTTCCTCAAGCTCTATGGTGGTGGCAAGAAAGATCCTGATCTTCTCCCTCCAATCGCTTCTGGCGACTCGTTAAAAGCCTCTGTCGTTACGGCAAAGCAACTCTTTGCCCGCCCGCCAGCCCGCTACACCGAAGGTAGCCTCGTCAAGAAACTCGAAGAACTCGGCATCGGCCGCCCATCGACCTACGCCACCATTATTAATACCATCCAAGTCCGCGACTACGCCGTCAAAGGCGAAGGTGAAGGCGAACCCCGCGATGTTATTGTATTAAGTCTTGGCGACGACAGTGCTGTTACTGCTGTTGAAGAGACTGAAAGCGAAGTACAGGCCGCCCCAGCGGCCGAAACGGTCTCTGAACACAGCAGTAACAGTAATGGCGTCACTCGCAAGGTTATCCAAGAAAAAACCGGCTCTGACCGCGGTAAACTAGTCCCGACCTCAATCGGCCTCATGATCAGCGACTTCCTGACCGACAACTTTGAACAAGTCGTCGACTACGGCTTCACCGCTGATGTTGAACAAGATTTCGACAAAATCGCTGCCGGCGCTCTCGCCCGTAACGTGATGCTCGAAAAATTCTACGTGCCATTCCATAAACTCATTGAAGGTTCGGGCAAGATCGACCGCGCCGCCGTTGCCCAAGCTACCCCTGTCGGAACCGATCCTAAATCAGGTAAAACCATCTACGCCCGCTTTGGCCGCTTTGGCGCCATGCTACAACTCGGTGAAACCGAAGACGAAGAAAAACCAAAGTTCGCCCCAATGCCCGCTGGTGCTCGCATCGACACCGTCACGCTTGAACAAGCCCTCAAAGCCTTCGAACTACCAAGGGTAGTGGGGAAGACCGCGGATGGCCAAGACATCAAAGCAAACATCGGCCGTTTCGGTCCCTACATCCAAGTCGACAAACTATTCGTCAGCATTAAACCTCTCGATCCTCATACGATTACAGAAAAAGAAGCTCTCGATCTATACGCAGCTAAACTCAAATCTGAAGCTGAAAAGAATATCTCCGATTTTGGTGATGGTATCAAGGTGTTAAATGGCCGCTACGGCCCTTACGTCACTGATGGTAAAAAGAATGCCAAGATTCCAAAAGATGTCGAACCAAAAGACATCACTCACGAGCAAGCAAAAAAAATGCTCGATGAAGCACCAGCCACGAAAAAACGTTTCCCACGACGTAAATCAGCTTAATATTGACTTTTTATTTCTAAACTGATGTAATACATCAATCACGTAATCTCGTGATTTCCCCAGTTAGAAGGGCTCCACCTCATGACTCACGTCACCGTCGAACTGTTCGCGAACAACGACTTCGATGCGCCCATCGGGCCGATCAACGTCGCCGTCCAAGAGCTGTTCCCGCTCATCCTGAGCACCAAGCGGTTCCCGGTCTCGGTCGAGAACATCGACCTGGCCACCGTCGTCAACACCGGCGACGAGCTCAAGGGCGTGGACCTCTCGGTCATCGTCTCGATCGAGTACGGCCGCAACCTGGCGAAGAAGATCCAGAAGATCAACCAGCAGCTCGTCGCTGCGCTCAAGCAGGTGCTGGGCGAGGGCGTCGAGTTCCAGGTCGACTTCTACTTCGTCACGTTCACCCACGCGAGCGTGGTCAAGAGCACGAAGAAGAAGCTGCCGATCCTCGAGAAGGACCCCGTCCTGACCGAGGCGCTCGAGCGCATCTTCAACCGGATCATCCTCGAAGACGAACGCATCGAGGTCGACGCCGACACCGGTGCCATCCGCATCCTCGCGGAGCTGGACGCCGATCTGCCGGCCGCTTCCTCGGTCCTCGGCGCCGCCGCCGACGATGAGTCGGAGACCCAGCCCAGCGGCCTCGTGTCGCTGGGCGCCGGTGAACCGGTCATCGCGGACAAGCTGCCGGCCCCCAAGCGGGCAGTCGCGCTCTAGAGGTAGCTCTCACTGCGGGAAAGCCGCGTCGCTCCAGAATCCATCTGGAATGCGACGCGGCTTTTCGCTTTTTATGGCATTTTAGGCCTGTCATACCACATCTTGTGGATAACTAAAGGCTCACAACACTATTTACAGCGTATGTCACATTCATGCTATAATGAAGCAAATCTATGATACTTCATAAATTGTTTGACATTATTTAAAGAATCTTGTATAATGATAAGCATATTTATAAAAGTATATAACTCCTGAGGTGCGGCGGGAAGAAAGACTAGAGTATGAGCGACGCGACTGAAACCAAACAGCCTACCGACTTGAAAGCAGGAGTTACTGACGTCCTGGCCCTTATTGAGCAAGAACGCGAACGTGAAATTATTACTCGCCGTTTCGGCCTCTACGACCGTCGCGAGACCCTCGAACAAATCGGTGAACTGCTTGGTATCACTCGTGAACGCGTCCGACAGCTTGAGAAAGCCATTCTGATCCGTCTGAAGATTGCTGCCGAAGAAGGCAAGACTGAAGTCGTCACTAGCCTTGAAAAGTCATTCATTCGCGCTCTTAGCGAGATGGGCCGTGTTGCTCGTATCCAAGACCTCGCAGATACAATCTACGGTCGCTCAACCAACCAGCAAGAACGTGCACACGTTGCATTTATCGCGACCCTCGCACCTGGACTAACTGTTATTGATGAAAATGACCACTACTTTGGTGCTGTCGGTATTGCTGAATACGGCGACGAGAAGAAAATCCGTGCCCGTGTCGACGAAATCGTCAGTATTATCAAGGCAAACGGTCAACCGATGAGCCTCGACCAACTACACGACGCCCTTAGCTACGAACATCCTTCACACGTCAGCGCCCTCGCGAGCATCAGCAAGCAACTGGCCCACCTAAAGACCAGCTGGGGACTGACCAAATGGCCAACTGTTAACCCAAAGAACATCCGTGACAAAATCTACGTTATTCTTTCAGACAATAAAAAACCAATGCACTTTTCAGACATTGCCAAAAGCATCAAAGACTCAAGCTTTAAACGCAAAGACGTCACCACACAGGCAATTCACAACGAACTTATCAAAGACAAGCGATTCGTCCTGATCGGTCGTGGCATCTACGCCCTCGACAACTGGGGCTACAGCAAGGGAACCGTCTCTGACATCATCGCCCAGGTACTAAAGGACTCGAAAGAGCCGTTGCACCGCGACGAGATCGTCAAACGTGTCCTGAAAAGTCGCCAAGTAAAAGAAACGACCATTCTTCTCAACCTGCAAAGCAAATCACAGTTCAAGCGTGTTGCTAAAGCAACCTACACGCTTGACCAAAACTAGGGTTATTGCCAGATCACCCAACAGATGAGAGAATGGGTGAGAGAATAAACATAGACGTAATGAGTAGTATAGGCACAATTATCAGTTTCTTATTACAGTGGTATGTATGGGTACCAATAGTTCTTGTACTCGCGTTTCTTACCTGGCGCAACTGGCGCCGCGTCGAAGCAGTCAACGAAGTTGAAAGCGACCTCTTGATTCTTGAAATCCCAAAAACCAACGACAAGCAAGAACTTGCGGCTGAACAACTGTTCGCGAGTATCCACGGCATCCTGCGTGATCGCAAAGAACTCCGCTCGAATGGGGGAGTCCAAGAGCACTTGAGCTTCGAAATAGCCTCGGTTAACGGTCAAATCCGTTTCTATGCATGGGTCCCCAAAACTCTTCGTAGTTTCGTCGAGAGCCAAATCTACTCACAATATCCAACCGTTCAAATCCTCGATGCCCAGGAAGATTACGTTGCCCATGAACGTGAACACAGCGTTATCCATACCGCTGAAATTACGCTCACTGACAACGAAATGTTACCGATTAAAACTTTCCAAAACTTCGAAGTAGACCCACTAGCCGGCATTACCGGAACACTGGCAAAGCTCGAGACAACAGGTGAAGAACTATGGGTGCAAATCTTGGTTCGACCTATTGCTGATGGCTGGCACAAGTCGTCAGAGCGCTGGATTGCAGGGGTGAAAAGCGGTCAAAAAGACATCCTGAAGGGTGGGGGACTGGCATGGCTGGGCGGCCTGTTTGAAGCCCTCTGGAAACCACCCGAAGAAGGTAAAGGCTCGACTACTACTGCTCCTAAAGAACTATCCGAACGAGATAAAACACGTATCGCCGAAGCCGAGAAAAAAGCCACTAAGCTTGGCTACCAAGTTAAAATTCGCCTTGCTTACCTAGGGGAGAGTAGTACGAATGCTCGCCAGCGCATGCAGGCGATCGTCGGAACCTTCAAACAGTACAACAGCACCAACTTGAACGGCTTTAAAGTCACGTCAGCTAGTTTCCGAAAAGAAGACTTGATCAAATACCGCCAACGTAGCTTTGGACGCGGGGGATTCATTTTAAATATCGAAGAGCTCGCCAGTGTCTTTCACTTGCCACACACGAACGTGGAAACGCCAAACATCGTCTGGGCAACAACAAAGACAGCTGAACCACCGGCAAAATTACCGGTTATTACAGGCAACTCGGCAATCGATGAAAACATCAGTGCCTTTGGTTTAACGAACTTCCGTGGCATCAACCACCAGTTCGGTATGCTACGTTCAGACCGTTCACGTCACGTCTATATCATTGGACAAACCGGTGCTGGTAAATCAGGAACATTGCAGCTATTTGCCCTTAGCGACATTTTCCACGGTCATGGTTACGCCATCATCGACCCGCACGGCGACCTAGCGGTCGACAATATGCGCTTCATTCCTGGCAGTAGGTTAGAAGACGTTGTGTACTTTAACCCTGCAGATACAGCGTATCCGCTTGGTTTTAACCCCCTCGAAGTCACCAACCCCAGTCAAAAAACGAATATTAGCTCCGAGGTAATCGGGGTTCTCAAGCGTATGTTCGGCGAAAGTTGGGGACCACGACTTGAATACATCCTCCGTTATACGATTCTGGCACTACTGGATCGTCCATCGACGACCATGCTTGATATCACTCGTATGCTGACTGACAAAAAGTTCCGTAACGAAACATTGTCGTATTGTAACGACACCGTCGTGCTCAACTTCTGGAAAATTGAATTCGCGAGTTGGAATGACAAGTTCGCATCAGAAGCAATCGCTCCAGTCCTCAACAAGGTCGGTGCCTTTACCGCCAACCCGATTATTCGTAACATCATCGGTCAGCCAACCTCGACCTTTAATATCCGCGAGATCATGGACCAAGGTAAAATCTTGATCGTAAACCTATCTAAGGGTCTGATCGGGGAAGATAACGCTGCCATCCTGGGTGCCTTTATGGTCACCAAGATCCAACTTGCTGCCATGAGCCGTAGCGACATTCCAAACATCGCCGACCGTCGACCGTTCTACCTATACGTGGACGAGTTCCAAAACTTTGCCACCGACTCGTTCGCAACCATTCTATCCGAAGCACGAAAGTATGGCCTCAACCTAACGGTCGCTAACCAATACATCTCACAGATGACAGAAACGGTTCGTGACGCTGTGTTTGGTAACGTCGGAACCATGATTTGTTTCCGCGTGTCGGCCGACGATTCACCAATCCTCGCAAAGCAGTTCGAACCTCAATTTGAACCACTCGACCTGTTGCAAATGAACAACCGTGACTTTGTGATCAACATGGTCATTAACGGTGAAAAGGCTCCAGCCTTTAGCGCGCGCTCACTTGAACTGCCGCCAGAACAGATTGATAACACCGGTCGCATTATTGAACATACTCGTCGCAACTACAGCCGTTCGAGGGCTGAAATCGAACAAGAAATATCCGAGGCCATCCAACCCCCTCAAAACCTGCAACCACAACAGCAACAGCAGCCACAGCCG
This sequence comes from Candidatus Microsaccharimonas sp., assembly GCA_049276535.1. Taxonomy (GTDB): domain Bacteria; phylum Patescibacteriota; class Saccharimonadia; order Saccharimonadales; family Saccharimonadaceae; genus Microsaccharimonas. The sequence goes on along the minus strand of JBASWP010000002.1, from coordinate 100,243 downwards.
CAATCTAGGGCCCAGGCAGCGCAGTGGCCAATCGAAGCCGGTGCAAAGGCAGTTGGACAAGTCGTCATCGCCCCAGAGGGCCTAGAGCAGCAAATAGCCGCCGAGATAGTGGAAGAGCCAAAGAAAAAGCGCAAGCGTACCCGCAAACGCAAATCATCGGCGACCAACGCAGAGTAGTAGTGCTCTGCGTTTTTTGTTATAGAAATGTTCGTAAAAGCTTATGGAACAAAAATAGAACATATAGCATGAGTAAAGATTTGGGTAATTATGAATCACATACACATACATACTGCGGCACGATACTGAAACGATCGTCGTAGCAGGGCAGACATACATAAAACGTAGTAGCAACACAAAAAAGTTGAGAAACCAGGCGCGATAGGAGGTATAACCAATCATACGTGGGATATAGATCTTACGTCGCACAATATATCTTTTACGACATGTACTATAGGACATATAGATGATAACTTATACGTCTATCTATACCCGGTAGAGGAGTACTTTACCTATATATAGCCCTGCGACGATAATAAAAACTTTTTTATTTTTATTCTGTATACATTCTACGTATGACTCCGTCTATACATAGGCCTGCCACGTTGTTGTATTTATTATACCCAGCTATATATAGTTATCCACATCATGCCATGATATTATGTCGTATTTGCATTTTCGTGAAAAGATTTCCTACTCCCCCTATTCTCCTCCACTACCCTAGTATTTGACTTTGTTATGTTTATATATTTTTATATAGTTTTTATTACAAAATCAGGATGTAGAACAAAAGTAGAACATTAATTCAAAAGTAGGGAGGAGAGAGAGTACTGCTTTACTTACTGATACACGGCGCGGCCGCTCACGCGCACGTCTACATAGCTTGGGTTGACACCCTTGCTCGTCAAGTAATCGAGTGTCCGCACCATATCCTCAACCTGCTCCCCTGCTCCCCTGTCGATTGATAATTTTACTAGCGGCGTGACATCTTTTAATCGCATCTCTAGTTGTCTGGTTGAACCGGATGGGAGAATCGCTTGGGTTACCTCGTAGCCACTCCCCTTCGCGAGAGCCACTACCCTTCCCACAAAGCTAAGGAGACGGGCACTTGCAACCGTACTTCCCTGCTCCGGTGAAATACCGCTCTCATCGACAATCTGCACGCTGGGGGTTTCATAATAATTGCGTTCAAAAACGATCCCTTGATCATCGACGTAGTACTGACGACTATTAATCTGCCAACCAGCAACTGGTTTACGGAACGTAATCGCAAATCGGGTCTCGATAATATTCTGGCTGCCGCTTTGTGTGATTGACGCAACTTCAGGAGCGGCGTTCGCAGCATAGTAACTCAGTTCGTCCTCGTTCAATGCAAAGCGAAACCTGGAAACTGGCTGAATCCCTAGATAATCATTAATAACCTTTTCGTAACGGGCGCCGTCGACGGGCGTCGTTGGGGCATCACTCGATGCGGTAATGACCACCTTGGCAGTGAATTGGGTAATAACGATCGCAAGAATAACGATAACTCCCAGTACCAACAGGAAAATACCGCCGACTTTACGACGGGCATTCGTCAAATGATGGACACGGGTACGACTGCTCGGATCATCGGCCTCGCGGCGGATACCGCTCATTGTCCGATTACGCCGAAACTGCGAACCGCCGTCCAGATTCGAGGGCGACTCGGTTGTGTTAGTGCGCCTCGATGGAGCGTCCTTTTTATTGCGGCGAGAAAATATCATGGTTATGGCTTATTATAGCTTATTTCTTGATGGCAGCGAGGATCATTGATGCCATGTCGTGAGCCGCATCAGGTTTTGAAAACGTCGCAAATCGCTTCGCCATTGCGTCAGTTTTTTCAGGGTGATCCAAAAGTGTTTGAACTTGGTCAACCAGTAATTGTGGATTTTCGACCATCGCTTCTTCGTTCAGTACTGCCACTGCTTTGGCTTCTTCATATACCACCGCATTCTTTAATTGGTGACCACCGGTTAATTTGGCATTGGGAACCAAGATGGTTGGCTTTGCCAGCGCTGCCAGTTCAAGAATAGTCGTCGCTCCTGCACGCGTCACGACAATGTCCGCGGCCACTAATAATCGATGCATGTTCGTCACGAATGGATACAACTGAAATTGCTCACTATCAGTAGGGACGAGGGGACGAAGTTCATCGTACTGCCCTGCCCCAGCGACCAGCACGACTGATCCTAATTGTTGTAATCGATTCAACACTTCCGCTACCGTGTCGTTGATGCGTTTCGCACCCAATCCACCGCCTGTAATAACGATGAGCGGACGAGAGTCGTCTATCCCCCACTCTTGCTTGGCTGTTTTTTGTTCGGATGCACTATATGGATGAAAGTCAGCACCGATAGGAATACCTATGTATTTCGATTTAGATTTCGGATATGAATAGTATTCCAGAGGTGCACCGGTGGCGATTGCGGTCGCCCACTTTGACAATACTCGATTAGTCAGGCCAGGATGGGCATCTGAATCGTGAATCACCAGCGGTATTCGTAGTAAACGTGCCGCCAGACCTACTGGCAAACAAACATAGCCACCCTTTGTAAAGACGACATCTGGTCGCCAAATTATCAGTTTAAAGAAACTTTGAATAAACCCAAACCCTACCAAGAAACTATCGCGCAGATTATGAAGCACTAATGATGGCCAGGTCAGCTGTTGCCACACGGTTAAATGGTGATAACGACGGAATTTTCCAGCGAATATCGTATGAATTATAATATCAGGATCAAACGCCTCCACAATCGAACGCGCCTGCGGAGCAAATATGCGGTCACACCAAAAACGAAGCTCAACCTTTGGATGCTGCTTTTTTAAGTCTTTAAGAACCGCTACGACTGGGGTAACGTGTCCGCCCGAGCCGCCGCCCACTGCCAGAATTCTCATGTGAGCTCTCCTTTATTCGTGATGAATGAATCGTGTACCTAGAAAGTTGAAATACTAACCCTAATGCCGCGGTAATAAAGATCATGCTCGTCCCGCCAAAGCTTAGTAACGGCAAGGTAATGCCTGTCAGCGGGAAAATACCGATCATCGCCGCTATATTCAGAATAACATGCGCACCAAACCATCCAAAGACACCGGCAACTAATAATTTCAAATGGATGTCCACTAAATGATCCATTACTTTCAGTAGCCGCAATAACAGAGCTACAAATACCGCCATCAATGCCAGCAAACCAAAGAATCCAAATGTTTCACCCATAATGGCAAATACCGAGTCATTAATCGCCTCGGGTAAGTACCCTGTTGCCTGTACACTGTTGCCAATTCCAACGCCAAACAAGAATCCTGTCCCTATGGCAATTTTTGCTTGTTGGATATGATAGCCATCTGGGTCATCGGTTGAGGTGTTATCTCCCTTTAAGTAGGTCAAGACTCGATTGATACGATGTGGTGCACTCATAATCAGTACTACTCCTACAACCAACACCAACGCTAGAATTATCAAACCAACCTTCTTACTCACCCCACCGACAAAGAGCATCGTCAGAACGATCGCCGTCAGGGCGATGCCAGTTCCCAAGTCCTGTTGAATCTCGACGATAAATAGTAGTGCGATAGCCGTCATAATCCCCACAGGAATGAGTGTTTCTTTCAAACTATTAACCTTCCCTTCTTTCACTCTTGCACCCAGAAATACTGCTAAATACAGCAATAATCCGAATTTTAAAATCTCGGCTGGCTGAAAACTACCCAGTGCTCCCAAATCAAACCAACGCGTTGCCCCATTAACATTCGCCGCAATTCCCCACCCAGCTACACTAGCGACCGCAAGTAGTGTACACGCCGCCAAACCTAATATAAGGACCTTCAGGCCATGTTTAACTACAAAACTATATGGAAGCGTAGCCATAATCGCAAAGGCACCCAGAGCAAGTAATAAGCTGGTTGTCTGTTTAATGAAGAAGTATGTGTCCGAATAGTTACTCCCGACGGCATTATTTAAGACGTTGGCGCGCTGTGGCCCAATTGCATAAATTACCACCAACCCCAATAACATCAATATGCCGGTATACAGAATAATCATGTAATCCGGCCGGTGACGTCGGACGACGTCGGTGGGCTTGTCGCGCCACCCTTGACGCATCTAGATAGTGCCCCCTGTCAGCGCAATCATCACGCCGACGAATGAACAGACCGCTGCAATTACCCAAAAACGCATAGTGACCTTGGTTTCCGGCCAGCCGATAGCTTCAAGGTGATGATGAATCGGCGCAGATATGAAAATTTTTCGTTTAAAAACTTTCTTGCTAAAGATTTGAATCAAACTTGAACCAGCTTCTAGTACAAATACCAATCCGATAATTGGTAACAAGAATAGTGAATCAGTAAGCATCGCCACGACACCCAGTGAGGTTCCTAGGGCGAAGCTTCCCACGTCGCCCATAAAGAAGCGGGCTGGGTAAATATTAAACCAAAGATAGCTAAGCAACGCACCAACAACGGTAAAACAGAATCCAGCCAACATTGGGTTACCCTGTAAGAGAGCAATGATACCAAAGCTTCCAAAGGCGATTGCCGCTAAGCCTCCCGCTAGCCCATCTAGACCATCACTAATATTTACTGCGTTCCCTGCCGCAACAACCACAAAAGCAAATATCGGTACAATGAACCAGCCGAGGACAAGCTCACCGATGAATGGCACATACACCGTATCAACACCTAATTTCGCAAAGAAAAACCAGCCGAGGAATAGACCGATAGCGGTAATCATAAGGAACTTCAGATTCGAACGAAGGCCTGCTACACCCTTGCCTAATCCACGAATATTAATAATATCGTCGATCAATCCAACCACCGCTCCACCAGCAAGCGCAGCAAACGGCAACCATGTCTCGGCGCGGTCTAGATTTAATAGTAACGTAACAATAGCAATCGCTACGACAAAGATAGCCCCAGCCATGGTTGGAATATTTCGTTTAAACTTGTCGGCATGTAATTTCGTAAAGACGGTTAATGCCTCACCCGTTGTACTTTCGGTACGTTGGCGCTTCCAAAACTTAAATCGGTATGCCACAAATGTATAGATTGGTGTCAGGAACATTGCAAGCAGAAATGCAATGACGCTTAAAATAAACGTATTCGACAGCTCATTAGTTAGTGTTTGAATGAAGGGGTTCATATTATCCTTTCGGTTGGATCTTTAAATAATCAAGCATCCAGTTAGAAATATCAGTAAAAATTGGAAGAGCATCACGAGCACCTTGAAACTGTTTATCTTTGCCTGATACTTGTACCATTATGACATACCTCGGTTGATCGCTACCACCATATCCTAGATACGTTCCGACTGTTTCTTTATCACTGTACCGTCCATTAATTATCACCTGTGAGGTTCCTGTTTTTCCACCGATATAATAACCGGCCTTATCAGCACCAGGAAACGAACTCTTACGAGCAATATAGGTCATCTCACGAATTTGATCAGAGGTAGATGCGGTCACTACTCCCACTTTCGCTGGACTAGGATTTGGTTTCCGTGTATAAACACCTTCGTCACTCATTGTTCCATCAATAATCGTTGGAGTATAGTAGTTACCCCCGTTAATAATGGCACCGAATCCAGCCGTAACTTGAATCATGGTGGCATCCAGCCCTTGCCCAAAGGCCATATTCGAATAACGTACCGCATTCCCATCGATTTCATCGGGCGAGATAACCCTCCCCTTCGCCTCATTAGCCAATTCGACCCCTGTTATCTCACCCAATCCTAGGCGATTATGAAAGTATTCGTACATTGTATCGCGGGCGGTCTTTGTAATCTGTTTACCGTCACCCAGTCGCTGCGCCACTGTCACGAACCCAGTATTGAGTGACCAGGTTAATGCCGTTTGAAACGTAATGATGCCGGTTTTACCCTTTGTTGCGTTAGTAATCGTTCGGTCCTCGACCGTGATGTAATCGGTATTATTATAAGTATCGCTGGCTTTTACTACCCCTTTATCGATACCTGTTGCCATCGTAAACGTTTTTACGTCAGATCCTGGCTCATATGGTGCCGAAATAGTCGCATTATTAAATGCGGCAGCGTCCTGTACTTTATTATATTCCGATGGTTTATACGTAGGGAGGTTTGCCATCGCAAGAATGTTCCCTGATTGTGGATCCATGATGAGAACGCTGCCGTAATCAGCCCCTGTTCGCTGTAGTCCAGCAGCCAGTGCTTGCTCGGCACGCGACTGGATATTACGATCAACCGTCAGAACAATGTTCGTTCCGTTTTTTGCGGGTGTGCGGATGTTATTGTCGCCAATTGTCAGAGGTACCTTACTGATATCGGTCACTGATTGCAGTACCCCTTCGACGCCTTTCAGCTCTTCGTCCATCTTTTGTTCAATACCGTAATTGCCAACGCCCTCAGTATTCACAAATCCTAAGATCTGTGCGCCAAGTTGACCTTCCGGATACACTCGTTGACTAATCGCTTGAAACGCCACTCCACGTAATTCTGCAGCCTTGATCTTTTCTGCCTGTACCCTAGTCACCTTGGTTGCAATAATTTGATAGCGTGTTTCTTTTAGATCGAGTAGTTTTTCAAAATCAGTTCGTAGATTACCACCTGCGATCTGTTTCATCGTATCAATGATCTTTGCCTTGTCGGTAACTATGGCCGGATCAGCAAAAACCGTATAGACAGTCTCGTTCATGACTAACTGGACTGGTTCGTCGCCGTCTTTTGCATAAATCAGCCCGCGGGAAGCAGGGATCTTAAATCGGCTATATTGTTCTTCTTTGGCTAGTGAAACGTAGTAATCATATTGGATCACCTGCAAATAAAACAGTCGTCCGACAAAAACAGCCATGATAGCAAATATCACAGCCGCCAGAATGCGAGATCGACTCCCTTTTAGCAGTTCTAATTTCATAATATCTATTGATTTACGTATTGTGTACTAGAGGCCGTCGTCATCTCACGGGCAACGCTTGAGTTCTTGATCGTTTCGAGCGCCGTCAGGCGTGCGTTTTCGATCTGCAAATCACTCTTTTGATCGTTCAAATCAGCGATTTGGCTATCGATCTTTTGTGATTCATAGTCGTATCCGGTTGCACGAGTAGCCTGGGTGAGGTAAATGAGTCCCAATACGGTAATCATGAGTGCCACCAAGACGGTATGTGCGACGGGTCCTAATTTCACAGAGGAAACAAAGCGGGTCGTGTTTTGATTGCGTGACCAGTTTTGCTGGCGACGACTGGTATAGTACGTGTTTGATTGGTATGACATTGTGGTGGTGTTTGTTTTGCTTTTTTTATATTTAGTACCCCATCCCCTGGACGCACCGCCCAGAGGATAAGGCTTTTTTGGTTTGTTACTTTACGCGAACCGCGACGACTTGCGCCTGGTCTACGTATTGTACGTGGATGTGAATTGGCACGGTGTTCTGCCCCTTCTTTTTTTTATTTTTTCACTGCGACTCGTAGTTTTGCGCTGCGAGCACGCGGATTGTGAACGTCTTCGGTGGCTCCTGATACCGGTTTCTTGGTGATCGGTGCAAGTTCAGCCTCTAGGCCGGAATCGAACTGATCCTTCAGATACCGTTTGACGAGACGATCTTCCAGACTATGGAAACTGATAATGCCGACTCTTCCCTCTTTACTCAAGAGTTTTGGAAGCTGCGGTAACAGTCTCTGTATCTGTCCAAGTTCGTCGTTGACAGCAATGCGGAGCGATTGAAAAGTGCGCGTGGCTGGGTGGATTCGTTGCCATCTGCCACGATGGTTTTCAGCTATCAGTTTGGCTAAGGATTCCGTACTTTCAAATGGACGATGATCGACGATCAGCTGTGCTAAGCGAAGCGATTCTTTGTACGGTTCTTCGCCGTAGTCATGAATAATCTCTGCTAACTCTTTCGCTGAACTGCGATTGATCAGTTCGGCGGCAGTCATTTCCTGCCGTCGATCCATTCGCATGTCGAGCGGACCATTGTTTGTAAAAGAAAACCCTCGGTTGCCCTGATCGAGCTGTGGTGACGACACCCCCAAATCGATCAAGATGAGATCGAACTGCGACCCTTCTTCGATAAGCTGATTAGCAGCTGATTCGAAATCGGTGTGCAGTAAGCGTGTTCCTTTCGACGCGTAGTCCGACAAATGCGCAATTGCATAGTCATCACGGTCAACCAGAACGCTCTCCTTAAAATTGTTCGTTTGCGCCAAAATAGCAGCCGCGTGCCCGCCGTATCCTGCAGTCAGGTCGAGATAATTCTCGCCCGGATGCGGATCTAGCAATGCCAGCGTCTGTTCAAGTAGCACCGGAACATGATGTGGTGGATGTTCTTTACTCATAACCACCCTATTATACATAGGTTGGCTTCGAGATCACCTAACTGATAGTCAGGCTGTTTGTTTTCGCAGGTGTGTTTGTTTTTAAAAGTCAGATCTAGTTATATGGGGGTCACTGTAAAAGCAACTCATACCCGAACCAGATCTTGTTGAGAGACTTATGTGAGGTGGAGTTTTGGGAGGTGTGTTTTTTAGGGAAGGTACGCCGACTTGTTTAATGTGTCGTCGGAATCCACTGCCTCACTACCAGATAGTTGATCTCGAGAGTGTTTCTTCAGGTTTGTTTGTTAAAGAACCGACATAAATTCAGAAAATAGTGCCTTACTCTGGAATCATCAGACGCCAGTATGCCCCCGCCCGTACAGCGACGATGTCACGATCAATGCCCGCATACTCTAGGAGATGCTGCTCTATCGTTATTCGCCCTTGCTTTTGGTCGAGATCTGCTTCGGTTTTGCCACGGCGAAATTGGACGTTCGTATCGGCAATCTTCTCATCAAGAATACTGCCCGCAGCGCCAAGTGCCGGTTCGACTTCCCTCTCCCAAATAGTTTTTGGGTAAAGATGAAGGTAACGACCGAAGCCCCGGGTGAGTACGACACCAGATATGAATTCTTCTCGGAGTTCGGCGGGAATCGTCAAACGACGTTTATCGTCTAGTCTCCGTTCAAAATAATCTACTTGTGCCACTGTTACCTACCCTATGGGATGTTTGTAAGGTTATTTTTTAATGTATGATGTTTGTCTTAGTGGGCTCTTTTTTCCACTGGCCTCATCATACTACCCACAAATACCCACTACAACCCCCAATTTTGACAATAATAATATTATCTGTCGATTTATCCACAGAACTGGGTAAAAGTTCTTATGCTTACAGAGGTAAGAAAACCACGCTCCCTGTAGTAGAAAGCGTGGTATTTTTGTCTCTAATCTATTTAGTATCGCGTAGTCGTTTGATGACTTTGCCGAACCAGACCGCGCTTGGGCGCAAGGTTCGCTTAAATGTCTTTGCATCGACTTCAACTAAACCGAATTTTGGCCAGTGCCCATACGACCATTCAAAGTTATCCAGCAGGCTCCAGTGAATATAGCCCTGCAGGTCAACACCGCGCTTCATCGCGGCTTGCATCCCGCTTAGCGTCTCTCGCAGCCACCATCCTCGATGTTTGTCTTCTGAATCAGCCACGCCATTTTCAGATACGATGATTGGTAATTTATATTTCTCGTAGATGCGTTCAAGCACCAGCTCGATGTCGCGCGGCGCCATCACCCAGTTCAAATCATTCAGTGGCGTTTCGGGGTTGTGGACTCGATACCCAAACACTCGAGCCGATTGATAATAATTAATAGCCAGAAAATCACACTGCTTTTTCACGCGGTTCAAAAAGTAATCGTCTTCGACATATTGCAAAATATGTGCCGTTAAACGGCTTAACCATGAATTATCCCCAGCATACACGTATATCGATTGCTTCGCGACCGATACTTTAAATTTTCGATTCACCTTGTGGATCCGTTTGGCAGACCGATTATGAGCAGTCGCGAGATTATTGAATACTCGCCATGCTTTCCATAAACTCCGTTGTGCGGGTGGCCACATTTGCATCACGTAACTGATTGAAGCATAGACTTCGGGCTCGTTAATCGTGATGATGCGACGCATGTCCTGACCCAGTTCAGCGATAATTTTATCAACGAACCGAGTGAAGTATTTGATGTTGGCGCGCTTTTCAAACCCACCCTTCTGTGCGAACCATACCGGCAAGGTAAAGTGAAATAATGTCACCAATGGTTCGATATCGCGACGCTTTAACTCTTTCAAATATTCTCGATAGTATTCAATTGCTTCAGCGTTCCACACCCCCTCTTGAGGCTCGATGCGTGACCATTCAATACTAAATCGAAAGGCATTCATGTTCATTTGATCAAGGAAGTCAAAATCAGTTTTATAGCGGTTATAGTGATCAGACGCCAGGCCGGATACATAATTACGAGGGTCTTTGGCCTGTTCCTCGATGCGTTCCCAGCTCCCGTATTCACCAATGTGATATTCCGCCTGGGCGGCCAACGAACGAGCGTTCTCTAACTCCCACACAGACCATTGGTTGTGGTTGCCGCCTTCTACCTGATGGGCCGAAACCGACGCACCCCATAGAAAGTGTTTCGAAAAGCCGCTACCTGGGTCTTTTTTTTCATTTGCCATTATCTTATTGTACTACGTCTTCCCCGAAGTGCTTTTGCAGCCGTTTTATGATCGAACCTTCGTGACGTCCGAGTAATTTACTTAATTTCTTGACCGATGCTCCATTCTGGAACGCTTCTTTTAGTTCGTCATCCTGGGCTTTTTCCCACGGACGGTAGGCATTTGGATACGCTTCGCGCATTTTATCAATTTTAGCTGCCCAGCCCGATGCCTTTGGCGCGCTGACTGGAACGTCGCCGCGTTTTGCCGCCTTTTTTTCTAGTGGCGCAAAGCGTTTCGCGTCGCTAACTGCCTTAGTACGAAGGAATTCGTCGATCATTCGTGCGTCTTCGCTTACCTTTAATGCCATCTGGTTCAACCCTGTTAAGTACAGGTTGTTCAAATTTTTTACTCGGCTGAGAGCGACGTATCCCATGCCTTCGACGAAGGCTTTTCGTAGGTCGATCCGCGCCGCATCCAGCGTCATTCCCTGCGACTTGTGGACCGTAATCGCCCATGCTAAACGAAGCGGCAATTGTGTAATGCTGGCGCGTTTTTTATCACCATCGCGTAGTTCCCATGTATCCGGAACCATCGAGACCGTCTTACCACTCTTAAATTCAACCAGCGGATAATGAGTGTACGGTTCGAAATCGACGACCGTCCCAATACTGCCGTTTACATATTTTCGATCAGGACTATTTTTTACTGCCATCACTAACGCTCCTATTTTAAGGCGCAGTTTAGCCGGAGCCAGCACTGATCGTTGCAACGATTCGATATAGTTCCGACCACCTGTCGTTGACTGTTCGTATTCAACGCTCTCGGTTTCCAGTTGATCAAGTTTTAGCTGATTGATACTATCGACGTCGACATTAACCGTATGAAGTTCGGTTAACTGTTCCAGATCATCAGGGAATACTTCCGTTCGCGCCAACAGCATTTCAGCATGGTGACGACGCAGTTCACCGCCACGAATCGCGTTTAAAATATCCAGTAAAACTTCATCATCTTGACGGTGCTGTTCCTCTAAATAACAAATGACCGGATCAAGGTCCTGCCATACATTCGAGGTCACCACAAAGCCACCAGCTCGTGAATCACCCCTGTTAATAGGCGGTAATTGGAAAAAGTCGCCACTCATAATAATCTGAATCCCCCCGAACGGTTCATCAACCTTGCGAACCAATCGACAGACTTCGTCGACCATGTCGAGGCGAAAATCGTGGAGCATACTGATCTCGTCGATAATCAGCACATCAGTCTTTTCAATAATTTCTTTGCGACCCTTCGCAAGGTGCTCGGCGAAGCCATTCGGAATAGAGTCGAGAATACCAATGCCGGCCCAACTGTGGATCGTCGTTCCCCCTAGGTGCGTCGCCGCTAGTCCAGTGGTCGCCGTCACTGATACATGTTTACCATCCGCTTTAGCGAATTTGACGAATTGATTCAACACAAAAGTCTTGCCGGCACCTGCTGGTCCGGTAAGTAGCACGCTCTCCCTCGAGAGCATAATCTCGAGTGCTAATCCCTGATTCATTAGATCTATTATAGACTGCCTGGGTCGGGCCGTCTATCCGCGTGGCGGCTCACCCTCGGGTGCATCGAGGGCTCGTTTACTTTTAATTTCGTAGCGCAGTCCTGTGATGTGACTAGTGATGTAATCCTCATTAATAAGGTTCACGAACATGTCCAGATCATTGCCGTCCATAATAATGATCGAACCATCGTCATCGGTCATGAGTTCCAGTTCCATTTCATCAGCATAGTCGATCGCCTGCTGTTGAGTTACTTTTCCGACTTCGAGTTTCTGTAACTTATTCACCGCTTTTTTACGTTCACGGACCACTGTTTGTAGGTCCAGCCCATCTGGGAAACTTAATTTAAAGTGGCGTTCGATTTCCTTAACCTTTTGATCGGCCAGTAATTGCTTTTTGTATTCGTAGTTAAATAATCGCTCGAACTTGCCTTGGTTAAAGATAAAGATATCTTTATCGACAATCAATACTTGGCTATCTGTCGGTACTTTCCAGCCGAAATCTGCTTTGAAGGTGTCAAACTTGCCATTCTTGAATTCCCACGACGTTGCCCCGTGCAGCATTTGTCCTACACTCACCTGTTTGATAACGTAGAAGAATTTTGACTTGTCATTTGTGTGAGAAAACTTCGCAACAATACCTTTGATCCGTTTAAAGTCATGTTCCTCGTCGGCAAATTCAACGATCGTATGGCGTTCGTGCTCGATAAGGTTAATCAGCGTTGTTGCATGGGTCACTTTTTCTAGTTCGGTCCGCAGTAAGACGTTGTCTTCTTTCTCGGTCAATTCATAATCACGGACAGATAGGCCCGTTCCGGCACCTAGTTCAATCTGGCCCACCATGTCGAAAAGAAATAACGGTTTAATCTGCGCATCTAATTCATTACCAAGCGTCGTTGTATACGGCGTGTAGTTCTTGTTGAACAAAAAGAATTCAACGTCTAATTCATGTTTTGCCGCATCGGTCGTATTTGCCCATAAAAAGATGTCAGTCGGTTCAGTTGTCGGGGTGTTTTCGTCGTTATCCATGTTTCTCTTTCGTTTAAGCAACAGGAATTACTATAGTCCGTGAACGAGCCATCGGCAATGATAAAAAACACAACTACTTTTTGCTAGTGATCCGTTTTCGATACTCGGCCGCATTCATCCACGTCGTGTGATCACTGACACGGGTAGGAAATAAAATACCATTCAAGTGATCTGTCTCGTGCTGGAAAACATGCGCAGGGAATCCTTTCAGTACTTCATCGTCGTGCAGCACGCCGTGCTCATCATAAAATCTTACTTTTATCTTTTTATAGCGATCCGCTTTTGCAAATACCGGCGAGTTAACTGTTCCGAAACTCAGACACCCTTCCCACATCCCCTCTTTAGGACCGATTCCTTCAATAACTTCTGGATTAATGATCACTTGAGTAAACGGGGTGACATTCGGACGAGTTTTGCTGGGCGTAATATCGATCACACTCAGTGCAAGATGAACATTCAACTGTGGCGCAGCGATGCCGACCCCTAGCTTTTTTTCTTTAAGAGTCCGACGCATATTAGCAATCAAATCTTGGATTCTTTTGCTTGTGATGTCAGCAACATCCACTAACGGCGCTGGCTGCTGAAGGATCGGATTACCAAATTCAGTACGCTTTAGTAGTTCTGTCATATTTACACGCTATCTGGGTCGATATATCCGTCTAGTCGTTTCGTACGAGCCTCGTTTGCCCATTCATCAGCCATTTCGTTGCCTGTGTCGCCTTCGTGGCCACGGACCCACGTCAATGTTGCTTTTGATTTTCCGTAGATCTCATACGCGTCCTTAACAAGGTCCAGGTTTTTAATCTCGCCGCCTTTTTTCTTCCAGCCTTTTTCAGCCCATCCCGGTGCCCATTTAGTAATGACGTTAATCCAAAATTCGCTGTCAGTAAAGATTTCGCATTCTTCGCCATTAGCGTCTTTCATAGCCGCAATCAAGGCCGAACCTTCCATGCGGATATTAGTTGAAGTAATATCGTGTCCTGCAATCAAAGGTTGCATGTTCTTAATAACGGCAAACCCACCCGGACCTGGGTTGGGGCTGCAGCTACCGTCAGTATAGTAAATAGTCATGGGATTATTATAGACTACAGATCGCGAAATTACGGCTCATCAACGACTTCGATGCCATTCCAAAACGCAACGTAATTCGCAAAGTCTTGTTTCACCCGTTCAACTGAACCTGCCTTTGGTTCAGGATAGTACCACGCGCCAAAATCATTCTTTGCACCGTCTACAATAACATCGTAGTAACTCGCCTCACCCTTCCATGGGCAGGTCGTATGATGATCACTATCTTCAAAATACTGCCAGTTTAGTGATTTCGGTGGAAAATACCAGTTACCTTCAATGCGGATGAGCTCTGAAACGGGCGCCTCCGCTAGTACCTCTTCGTGCCAGACCGCTTTCATTACGCCGGCCAGACTCCAATGATCAACGCCATGACTTCAATCGTTACCAATTCATGAGCGACGGTAAGCAAGGTTAGTTTTTTGCGTCGACCCTCGAACGAATCATGCATATGAATCCGAGCAGCCGTAAAGCCAGCCCACAGGATCAAACCTGTCCACAGTGCAGTCTTTAGGAAGTCGCCACCAAAGTAGTTGGACACAATAACCGTAAAGATCGCCAGAACTGTTGCGGTAACAGCAGAACCGATAAACGCACCAAAGTACGTCAGGAACATCTTCATACCCTTAAAGTCAGGGTCTTTCTTAACTTTTGCTAATTTTGCCCAAGCCTTACCAAACAAAGGCCCGTACCAAATACTCCCCACTACCATCGTCGAAATCGCCGCAAGAAGCACCGCGATCCAGTTTATTTCTACTCCCATGACACCTCCTATTTATGCGTTAAGTATGCGCTCAGCATGAAAAATTGTCTATATTAAGGCGCCGGTCCGGTAGACGTAGACATGTTTGCCGTACCATTCCACACCCAAGCATTTGAGCTACCGTCACGATATGAATACTCCGTTGACCCTTCGACCAACATATAAGAGTCGACGTCAAAGGTACTGCCTATCGAAGGTGGAACTGTGTTGAGCGCAAACCTCGTTTGAACGGTTACAGCTCCAGAAGGTGCGGTGCCCGTCACTGTTCGTTGTCCCCATGTGTTTGCAGTGAGGGATGTAGCGGTACCGCTCACAGCACCACCCATTTCGTTTCCTCCAGCGTCAAACCACACCAACGCAGCGTGCGCTAGACCTGTCCAGCTCGTCCTCCCATATACTGAAGCAGTGTAAGTAGTCCCGACAGTTACAGGAGCGCGACCAACTCCACCTACCGTCCCTTCTCCGTGCGCAATGGCAATGTAGGGACCCGACGGTACGGTGTTAAATGTTAATCGGAAAATATAAGAACCAGACTGTGGGCTTGCACCGCTCGGCCTTGAGTCGGTCGTTACACCACCAGACCCTGACCACCAGTAGAAATTGGTTTTATTAACCTCAACCGAAGGATTGGTGATTAGGTTAGTTATAGCCGGCGAACTTGTCGCCCATGTCGTCCAGGTCGTACCAACCAATCCAGTAATTCCTCCGTTCGTTGGAACATAATCGGCATCAATATCAGCGCAAGTTGCCGAACCATTAGTAGTAGTCGCATCCCATACGACTGTGCCTGTGTATTCAGTAATACCTGTTTCACTCTTAATTACGAAACGCTTCCCCGACTTAGACATAGAGACAACAGCATATTCTGTTCCTGTAGCATTACTGCAGAGGTAAACATTTCGAGCATTCGTCATCATGTAAGAGTCGGTGTTTAATTTCAGACCCAGAGTCTGAAGATTCGCGTTGGTAGATGGAAACACCCCCTCATTGTCCAAAGCATATTGTTTAAACGCATCGTCAATTTTCTGTAAATCAGATTTAACACTGGCATCATGGGCGTTGTTTTGCACCGCACCATAGCCAACAATAAGAATCGCGGCAAGTATCGCAATAACAACAATAACAATCAACAGTTCAACAATCGTAAAGCCTCGTCGTACTGTGCTCATTGTCTGGTCCCACCCTTTCATTATCACTATTATAACTCGCTAATAGGAACGCGTTTTTGTTCTGTCGTATCGCGATCACGAACGGTTACGGCATCATCTTCCAGTGATTCAAAATCAATCACCACGCAGTAAGGCGTGCCAATCTCGTCCTGACGGCGATAGCGCTTACCGATGTTGCCGTTGTCGTCCCACATGACCTGTCCGTATTTTTGCCTCAATGCGCTATAGACTTCGCGGGCTTTTTCGACCAATTCAGGTTTATTGCGCACCAGCGGAGACACCGCGTAACGGACAGGCGCTAAGTGTTCAGGAAATTTCAACAGTACTCGCGTCTCACCGTTTACTTCGTCTTCGGTATAGGCGGCGCTTAGTACTGCCATAACGGCACGCTCAACGCCAAATGATGGCTCGATCACATGTGGTACGAATTTCGTGGTTGTTCCTTTGATCAGATAGTCCATACTCTTTCCCGTTGCATTCTGAATATTCATCAGGTCAAAATCGGTGCGGTACGCTAGGCCTAGCAACTCTTCTTTTCCGATCGGAAAATCAAATTCAAAGTCGATCGTCCGCTTGCTGTAGTGGGCACGGTCGGCTTCTTCAACCTCCAGTTCATGGACATTTTCAGACGGTAAACCGAGGGCTTCGGTCCACTTCCACACCTGCTGACGCCAGTGTTCAAATGATTCTTCCCATTTGCTCGGATCAACAAAATACTCAATTTCCATTTGTTCGAATTCACGACTACGGAAAATAAAGTCACGCGGGCTAATTTCGTTACGAAATGCCTTACCTTGTTGCGCTAACCCAAAAGGTAAATCTGGATAGAAACTGTCGAGGACGTTTTTGTAGTTCGTGAAGATTCCTTGGGCAGTCTCGGGGCGAAGGTAACTAATGCTCGTATCATCATCGATCGGACCAACGGTCGTTTTAAACATCATATTAAAGGTCCGTACTTCAGATAATGCGTTACCATTCGGGCTCTTAATATCGTTGTCTTTGATGAGTTGAGACATTTGTTCCAAGCTAAGGCCATCGACATTGTGACCGGCATCCTTCAATAAATGATCGGCACGAAAACGCTGCTTTGTCTCAAGATCTTCAACCAACGGGTCGGTAAACGTATCGACATGCCCACTCGCCTGCCATACTTTTTGGTTCATCAAAATTGCCGCATCAATACCATACATATCACTGCGGTCATCCACGAACATCTTCCACCATAACTGCATAATGTTTCGCTTTAAGGCCACACCCAGCGGGCCGTAATCCCAAGTACCACTTAGTCCGCCATAAATATCTGATCCAGGGTAAATAAAGCCCCGTCGTTTCGCCAGCGAAACAATCTGTTCCATTTTTTGATGTTGATCACTCATAACTTGGGTTCATTATACCACGAGTCAATCAGTCTAAATCAGGGCGATCTTCTCTGTTGTAAGATTGACTTTTTATGTTAAAAGGTGTATAATATCGCGGTACTCACCCATCCACCGAGAGAACCGGAGCACCATGAAAATCAGCGACACCCTCAGCCCGTCCTACGACGAGCTGATGAGCACAGGGATCCGCCAGCTGAACGCTGGTCCGGATTTCCTCGCCGCGGCAAAGACGTTCGTCCTCGCCGTCAACAGCACGAAGGATCGACAGCAGAGGGCAGACGCCCAGCAGCAGCTCGGCCTGGCCTACACCAAGGCCGGCAAGCTGAAGAAGGCCGAACAGGCCCTCAACTGCGCTGCCATCGACGCCATCGTACTGGGCAACGAGGTCCAGGACGCCGACATCAAGCGCGACCGCGCCTGGGTCTACCTCATGCGGTACCAGCGCAACCCGCTGGCTCGCTTCATCGGCAAGGAACACCTCGAGGAAGCCAACGACCTTCTTCTCGAGTCCTGGGAGATTCTCAGTCGTCTCGACGAGTTCGAGAAGGCGGCGGTCTCGCAGTCTTACCTGGGCCGTATCCAGGTCCTCGCGAGCAACTTCCGCACGGCGACCATCATCCTCGACGACATGGAGGACGAGATCGTAAGCGGGGAATCGCCCAACCCCACCTATCTGCTGAATTTGCGGATGTGGCGGCTGCGGGCGACGCAGAACAAGGCCGAGCGTCGTCTCCTGCTGCAGGACATTCTGCCCCTGATCGAACAGACGGGACAGACGTCCCGCTACCTCGAGATCAAGGTCATCATGTTCGGCGGCGAGCGACTGTACCGAGTCCTTCAGTGGATTCCGGCACCGGTCGAGCGCCTGATCAGGAAGATCCTGGGAAAGTGAAGTACCCTAGGGGCCTAGGCTGCGTTGCAGCTCGGGCCCCTTTCCCATTTCTAGACTAGTTAACCGCCGCGTGTTCTCGGGCAACCGTAAAGCACACTGGTAATATTGCCTCGACTCCTCCGATTTGAGCCAATATTTTCAGTGATTTTGTCGAGATCAGTCGCAGTAACTTAATATGTTCCGAGGTGATTTCGCCTCCTGGTCGCTCATCAAGGCCTTGTTCGCCAACGTCATACCGGTATTGGGTATCCGACCGAAGCTTATTACCATTAATATCTAGTTCGAGATTTAAATCATGTCCTAACAGCGCAGCATAATGGATATAAAACCATGCCTGAATCATATCCAGGTCGATCGTTTTCGAATCAAGGCCCATAAAAATTTCAGCTAACAAATCAAACCATTCGGGTTCGTCAACCGTTTCACTCGCCCGAGCAATCAACTTAACCGCCAGGTAACCGAATTGCAGCCGGTCGTAATCTTCGATGATGTGACGATAAAAATGAACCAACCGCGCCGAGGTTAAAATTCCCAGCTCGCCCTTGCCTTCACCCAGTACGACATCACTGATCGCGAACAGTTCAATGCCGCCGGCCAGTTTACTTTTCTCACGGCGCACCCCGCGCGCCATTACCGCCCGCCGCCCATCTGGTGTTAATAGTTGCAAGATCCGATCAGCTTCGCCGTAATTAGTCCTGCGCAAAATAATTGCTCGGGTTTGAACGGTTTTCATAACTCGATACTCCGTACTGCCGCTACCAAGTCTTCAGGTCGCATAATGCTCTTGTCGACAATTCGGCGCACCCCGTAGCTGCGAAGGTCTTCGATTTTTAGATGTTCAGCCATATTCGTACACAAAATAATCGGCAACTCACCGGTGTCTTCGTACGATTGCAATTCATGCAGCAAGGCAAATGCCGTACTGCCGGTCAGTAGTACGTCCAGTACCACGACATCGGGTTTTTCATCATCAATTTTTACGATAGCTGACGGTGCATGAGGCGCATGGACCACGTCGTAACCGGCCTCTTCAAGTATCCGGAGCTCTAGTTCTGCAAGCCACGGATCATCTTCGACTAATAATACTTTTGTCATAATAAACTCAATTGTTTCGATGCTTGCAAATCAACATAAAAGGTCGCCCCGTTACGATGGCGAGTGGCACCAATCGTCCCATTCATCGCGGTCGCAAACTGGCTGGCGATAAACAGTCCCAGTCCACTGCTTTGCGGCCTAGCGTGGATCGATTGTGGTGCTTTCGCTAATTTCGTTTGAAGTTTTCGCCACATATCGGTCGATAACGCCGGGCCATAGTCACGCACACCAAGGCGGATCATCCCGCTCGAACGAAGTGCTTGAATCTGCAACGACACCACACTGCCCGGTTCGCTGTAGTGAAGCGCGTTGTCACTAAAATTCATCAGAATACGTCGCAACAAGTCACGATTTGCTACCAGCAGTAGCGGATGGGTTCGGTGACTGAACGATACCTGCCGGTCATGGGCAGCGAATAATGGTTTCAATTCGCTAACAATGTCGCGGCAAAGCTGTTCGGGATTAATCGGTTCCAATTCAAACAGCGCATCCTCGAGTCGAGCCGAGCGCGTCAGATCACTCGTCAGACGAAGCGCCCGCTCACTTGTCAGCGTAATTTGTTCCAGCAAACGACTTCGTTCACTATCAGTGATTTCTGTGTTTTCGAGGCGTAAGGCAAGTTGTCGCACGAGTGCCAGCGGAGCTTTCAGCTCATGCGCAGCCGCAGTCAAAGAAGGGATCTCATATCCCTGCTGGTGTAACCCTTGCCCTAACTTCCCCTCTCCGGTCGTCATATACCTATAGTATCACCGCAATAAGTGCTGTGGCAAAGATGAGCGTGTTGGTTTATTTATTAAACGTAATCGTTGTAATTAAAGCGTCAAAATCAGCTTTGAAGGTATCCGCGTCGGTACGGATAGTGACGGTTTTATCACGGATTTTAAAGATAACCGCAGAACCGCGAATGTTTTTAGAAAAACTACCATCTAGGCGTGTACCGTTTTGCTCATCAGCTTTAATAGAACTTGTCGTCAAATCACCTTTACTTACGAGTGAGGTATAGCTACTCACCACTTGATCGTAATCTTTCTCTTCAATCGTCACCCGCAAAGCATACTGCTGCGTTGGAACTACCGTCGGAACAGATACGGGGTTCAGATAGGCTTCGTAGTTTCCGCCATTCGAGGCATCTTTAGCGACGTACACACTCCAGGTCTTTGGGTAGTCAAACGATACGCGTCCGTAATCTTCTGGACCAACAAATTGTCGGTTTGGTTGCTTATCGCGTTCGAGGAACTTTGCCTCATCGGCATCAGCCTGCTCTTTTTTAGCAATAGACACCGCGTCAGCTACCTTCGTGTCAACGTTATCTTTTTGATCAAAGTAATTAACCAGCGCCCATATCATAATGCCGAGCGCGATAACTGTCGTCGCAATAAAGACGATCATCAAAATAAATACCACGTTCACGCTTCGACGTGGTGGTTGTTGTGGCATCATTGGCATTTGAGGCATACCGATAGATGGATTCATATACCTGTCATTATACTTGTGCTTGTTCCACCTGTAAAGGACGGAACACGTACAACGAATAGGCATCCAAAGCCTTGTCAACCGGTCGATCTTTTAGCGGACTGCCTAGGCAAAGTAAGGTCAATGGACGGCCCAGTCGATTAGTTTCGCGCTGAATAAATCGTGCCAAGCGTTTGCTATCGCGACTGACTGAAAAAATATAGACCACTGTCGTTTCGCTGGGTAATTTTGTGTGCCAAAAATTTGTCGTCACCACACTCACCTTTTTATGTCGTCTGGATAGCAGACGCGAAATAAAAACGAGGAGTGGATTAATTTCATAACCAATTGCCCGCGCGCCGTAACTCGAAGCAATGCGCAGCACCATGCCATCACCACTGCCAATATCTATTAATGTATCCTTCTTGCCTAGTGGGTACAATTTCTCAAAGGCACGTCTGACATATTTCCGTTGGCTGGGTACATACGGCGCACCGAAAAATGCGCCAAAGCTAAACGCCATAATAACAATGATCAGGACCCAGAACCAAATCACCTACGACTCGCTATCGAATTTTTTCTTAACGACTTTTATTTCGTTCTTCAGTTTTGTTAAATCTTTTTCGATCTCGTCGGCAAGTTTCTCGGCTGACTTGAATTTTTCGAGAGCATCCTCGAGTTTGAATGAAGCGCCTTGAAACCACCCGACAAGTTCAGATAGTTCGGCTAGTTTTTCTTGGACTGATTTATTTTGCTCTGACATCTTTTACCTCCGCTGTAAGTATCGTTTTAAATGTTTCAATCTCTACTGACGAGCCAACTTTTTGGTCACCGCGCAGTAACGCATAGCCACACTGCAACACGTTTTCGGGATTTAGCTGGGCAATAGCTACTCGTAAAACCCCTAGGCGTTCGAATGTATCGTCCAGTTTTTCACGCGTGCGTCGAAATGCTGCTTCCAAGTTTTCTCGTGTCTGCTCGGAATATTGATCGATCGCTCGACCCATCACAAAGCTAAGCGAACTGGTTTGCTGACGAACACTACGAATAATCTCTCGCTTGTCAGGTACTAAAATCTCGGCCGCATTCGTCGGCGTTGCTGCCCGAACATCAGCCGCCAGATCGGCCAGCGTCGTATCAACCTCGTGCCCCACCCCAACAAGTGTTGGGATACGGCTCTCGGCGATTGCCCGTACTAATAGTTCATCGTTAAAGGTCGCCAGATCATCGGCACTCCCGCCACCACGCACTAGCACTAGAACTTCGGGCAATACTTCTAACCCGTTAAAATAGTGAATTGCCCGAATAATTTGATCAGGAGCGCTATCACCCTGCACCTGCACATGCGCAACATCAACATTCAGGCCGCCCCAACGATTGTTAATAATCGTAATGAAATCAGTATACCCAGCCGCTTCCGTACTGGTCACCACTGCAACATGTTTCGGCACCGTCGGTAAGACTCGTTTGCGATCAACGGCAAATAGTCCTTCGTCATCAAGTTTTGTTTTTAATAAATCAAAGCCTTTTTTTATCGCACCCTCACCACTTGGGCGAATCGATCGAATCGTCAGGCTGAATCGACCCCACTTCGTTAGTTTCGGTGAACCCTGCACGACGACTTTCATGCCATCCTCAATCGGCACCCGTAGTTGCCATAGGGTCATAAAACAATCAACCGACGATTCATCGTCTTTTATTTTAAAGTAAACCCATTTACCTTGGCTGACCTTAAATTCCGACACCTCACCCTCCACCCCAACATTCGGATAGGCATATTCGAGTGTTTGGTTGGTCAGGGCGACAAAATCGCTGACGCTAAGAAGTACGTTTTCCATACTTCAGTACCGTAAATTGATAGAACAAATAGCCAAAGAGTACTGTTCCCAGTACCAACGTAACGCGCGCCAGTAAGGTTCCGGCGATGGCGACATTAGCAGGAACCTGACCCGACGCGAGGAAGGTAATCATGATCGTTTCATACACCCCTGCACCTCCAGGGGTAAGTGCGAGCGCTCCAGCCAGCGAAGCAAGGCCAAAGGCGACGAATAGTAGCGCCGGGTTTACCGTAAAGCCAAGTGCCCAGAATGAGATCCAAATCAGCGCAACATCGGCCAAGTTTGCTAAGATTGCCCAAATAAACGGACGGATCAAAATACGTCGATCTCGACGAATCGCCAAATAGTCATCGTGCAAATCGCCAAAGAATGTCAGAAAGGTCGCAATCTTCACGACATTTTTCTTACGACCACGCGTGACAAATCTGACTACTTTATTTGAAACTTTTGTCAGCCAAGATGAAAATGATTCCAAGCGTCGCTTGTTCGCAATCAGGACAATACCCCCGACTGTTACTCCGATACTAAGCACCGTCAGTATGATCGATAGAAGTAAAATAACTCGGTCTATCTTATGATCCACGATCAACATCACCACCGCTACAATCAAAATCAAAATGAAACTAAGGAAGGTCAGCATAAATCGGACGATTTGTGACATCGCCGAACGACCAACACTCACCTTGTGCTTGCTTAGTACCCAGCCCATATATGAGAACCCAGCAACTCCCCCGCTCGGCAGCACGTGATTCACGAAATTGAGTTCGAGCGCGATCCGAGCCATGCGCCAATGCGACATATCCTTCAAGTCACCCTTTGAACGAAGATAAGAGAAAATCATTCCACCGGTCGCATAGTAGCTAAATAGCTGAACCGGTATAAGAATAAGGAGAACCCCTGGATTGACTCGATCGAACAAATACCAAGCTTTTACGATCTGGGGCCATGCTAAAATAACCACTACCCCAAGAAGAATTAATGTGATGATCGACAACCATCCTCTTACAGACATCCTAAATCGCATATGCCCTCATTATAACATCAGGTATAATAAACCTTATGTACATCGCCATCTTGGGACGCCAGCCCGCTCTTTCTATCGCAGAACTCGAGCGCGTATACGACCACGTCGACTGGTTCTCTGAAGAATCGGCTCTTGTCGAGACTGATTCGATCAATATCGAACGCCTTGGTGGTACCCAAAAGGCCGGACGAGTCACTATAGAATTCTCGGGTGGCGACTGGCGCCGTGTCAGCATGAAAATCGTCCAACATTATAGTAAATTATGGGCAACATACGACGGCAAGCTCACCCTCGGTATCAGCGCCTATGGCTTTGACACCTCCGTTCGCGAAGTACAAAAGACCGGCTTACTAATCAAATCAAAGCTCAAAGGCTCTACTGCCAGCCTTCGCCTGATTCCTAACCAAGACCTCGTCCTTAGTACTGCCACCTCGCATCACAACAAACTCGGCTTGTCAGAAAACAAAATCGAACTCATCGTCGTTCGTGGTCAGGGCGGCATTATCGTCGCCGAAAGTACCGGTGCGCAAAATATCACCGCCCTCGCCGCTCGCGATCAGGGTCGCCCACGCCGTGACGCCTTCGTAGGTATGCTCCCACCAAAGCTCGCTCAAATCATGATCAACCTTGCCGGTCTATCATCCGGGCGTATCCTCGACCCTTTCTGTGGCACAGGCGTCATCCTGCAAGAAGCCCGACTCCTCGGCTACGATGCCTACGGAACCGACCTTGCTGAAAAAATGGTCAGCTTTAGCAAAGATAACCTTGCTTGGTTAGACGACCATCACCGCACCTCGACCTCATACGTCGTCGAAGCTGGCGATGCCACCGACACCAGGTGGAAAAAACCGATTGATGCCGTCGTTACCGAAACCTACTTAGGTCAGCCATTCAGCGCTCCGCCGTCAAGCTCTAAATTAACCGAAGTACGTGGCAACTGTAATCATATTATCAGTGAATTCTTAAAAAATCTGGGTCCTCAACTCACATCAGGCACTCCTGTTGTGCTGGCCATTCCGGCGTGGAAAGACGCGTATAACCAATTTACTCACCTGCCACTTATTAGTAAACTCGAAACGCTGGGATTTGAGCAAGTAAAACTACGTACTGTTCACTCAGACGAGCTCCTCTACTTCCGCCCCGACCAAGTCGTCGCCCGCGAACTGCTGATTTTAAAGAAAAGATAATCCAACTACGCTCGGGCCTGTAATTCTATGGCGATATACGCCTGTACCGTCACAGCGATTAAAAGAAAAACAGCAATACCGATAAATAGTACTGTTTTTGATAGTGCGAATGATGTCGATTGCTTTGTCATGATGTGCCCTCCTTACTGATTGTCGGAATCTGGACACACAAAACCCGCCACAAGGCGGACCGGTTTTAAGGGCCCCATGAAAGTTTCCTCACATGACGCGTAAACGAACCTGATGACGGGATCAGTATTGTTTACGCGTTTTGCAACCATATCTCATTATTAAAATAAGGAGGGTTAGGTTGATACCAAATTGTGACGCGTTCCCGAGGGATCGCTTATCATTGATTGTAGCATAGCGGTCATTAAATAATCCTTAACTCCCAACAGAGTAAGAAGCACTTCTAAGCTCTTGACTCTGTCCCCTGTTTCCTGTACAATCGAACGAGTTGATTTTATAAATCTAAGGAGCAACGAATGTCACACGTTAAAGCAGGTGGTTCAAGCAAAAACAACCGCAACAATGCCGGACAACGTCTTGGTGTTAAGCGCTTTGGTGGCCAAACTGTCTCAACTGGTGAAGTACTAGTGCGACAAACCGGTAGCACCAAGGTTGCTGGTCCTGGAACGTTTTTGAGTCGCAACTACACCATTCACGCCGCAGTTGACGGTGTCGTTACCTT
Organism: Candidatus Microsaccharimonas sp.; assembly: GCA_049276535.1. Taxonomy (GTDB): domain Bacteria; phylum Patescibacteriota; class Saccharimonadia; order Saccharimonadales; family Saccharimonadaceae; genus Microsaccharimonas. The sequence continues at coordinate 74,627 of JBASWP010000002.1, read as the reverse complement.
CTCTAAGGTAAAAAAGACTCGTTTCACCGGTAAAACTACCGCTCGAACCCAAGTCAGCGTTATAAGCGCAGTATAACTCGAACAGGTTTATAAGAAAAAACTCCCGCTAGGGAGTTTTTTATTTCTTCATTCCATGAATGTGGCTGATTATACTATACGCTTTTGAGGCATATGACGATCGTCGGTCTTCACCCTTAAAGTGTGTTGACTGACCAGCAATCATACCGCTTAATGCTAGGTAAAGATTATTAGGCTTTAAATCGTTTGCACTATATACCTGATATGCAGTCTGCTCTAGGTCAAACAGGAATCTACCCCTGCTCTCTTCAGCTTCTTCACCCTGCAAACTATTTATTTTATCCATTCTATAGAATTGGTCCTGTATGATATTCATGTCTTTCTCACTCAATTCACCACTTTTATACATTACTGAACCAATATCCTGCAATGTACGTGATTCATGAGAAGCCCCAAGTAAAGAGCCTGTAATAAACGAATATGCTTCACCGCTAAGGGTGCCTTTCTTCAATTTTTCATCCATATCCACCAACACTCCGCCGATAAAACGCTTCATATAGTGTTCGGTGTCTAAGGCATCACGAGGATCAGTGTATCCCTCACTCATTCTGTGCATCTGATCAAAAAACCTGTGAACTAACTCGCTGTCTTCGTTACTTAGAAGTGACTCTTTTTTCTCAGGGGCTTCGGGTGCTACCTTACTTTCTTCAAACGCTGCCCTCATTTTTTGTGCAGGCGTCTGATGATCTGTCTCGGCTTCGGATTCGGTGTCTGATGTTTCGGCAGGTGTACCCACCTCTTCAGGTTCCGATACTTCTAGCTCGGCCGGAACACCCTCGGTTTCTAATTCTGCATCAGCTTCTGCTACGAGTTCAGCTTCTGGCTCGGCGAGCGCTTCTGCCTGTTCGATATCTGCGGCAATTTCTTCCGGTGTGACATCGTCTATATACTGCGATGCCTTGTCGATACTGTCTTCCATAGTGAATTCATCTGACTGCTCGGCTAATTCAGCCGCGTCAACTCCCTTTTCACCTACTTCTTGGACAAGTTCTGGCTCTGGAACGAATTCAGGTTTGTCTTCAACTTCTGGTCGCGGAAATACTCGTTCGTTAATAGCCTCAAAGAAAGCAGCTGATGTCTTGTCATTATGTATCAGCGCATCAAATGCGCCCTGAAGGCCCTTTGTACGGGTGATGAAATCAAGTGCAGGAGTGTCCGGCTCTCCTTCTTCTTTGGGGCCGTGCGCAAATGCTCTGGCGAATTCTTTTAATTGCGCATCAAATTTCTCAGAGGTGTAGACATGATTTTTACTTCCAACGATCTCACCTCTATCAGCAGCGGCGGCGATATTCTTTAAGAAACCACGCATGTCATCGGCGCGCATCTCAGGATCGTCAGTCTCGGTCGCGCGCTTGATCATTTCCGTCGACATGTCAGCATACGGCATCTTTGATGGACGTTCTTTTGTTGCTTCAATGTCATTATCTGGATCGGTCATGTGTTTGTTTTAAACTCTTTTATGTAACGTTTGTGTACGGTGTTTCTAGAGGTCGGCGGGTTTTTGTTCCAGCATGCCTAGGTGGAATTTAACGCGTTCAATCACGTCGCCAATAACTACTTGTGATTTAACCAGGTAATCATTTACGTCCAGCGATTCGGCACGTTCTTTGTCCTTGGGCTGACTTAGTGCGGTCAGCATGATAACACGAATCTGAGCCGTCTCAGGGGTATTACGAAGGATGTCCAGCACGTCAAAGCCACTAATCTTTGGCATCATTGCGTCCAATAGGATCAAATCAGGCTTGAACTGCATCGCAGCAGACAGAGCGTCCTCGCCATTATTAACTTCTTTAGTTTCGAATCCTTCGATGTCTAATCGGGACTTGTAAACTGCGGCAAGCGCTTCGTCGTCTTCAACGAGGAGAATTTTTTTCTTTGCGTCCATATGGCATTTATTGTACTACAGTCGCGAGGCAAAGCACAAGCGACTCTGATACGCCTATTTCAGCGCTGCCTTTGCAGCATCAAGTTGCGGGTCGCGCCCAGCATTAATATCATCCGGTGTCATCGTGACGGTAACATCAGGCATAATGCCCTGTTTCGAAATATTTACTCCGTTTGGCGTGTACCACCTAGCAACCGTTACTTTTAATTCACCGCCGCCTGGAAGGTTTAGTAGTTTCTGGACACTTCCCTTGCCAAAGGTCTTTTCACCCACTAGCTTCGCGACGTTATAATCCTGTAGCGCCCCTGCAACAATTTCACTGGCGCTCGCGCTGCTTGCGTCCGCTAGGACAACAGTAGCCATTCCAGCCAGAATCGGGTCGCGTCCTGTCCGCAGTTCATCAACAACTTTTCCATTCGTTCGTTCGCTCACAACTATTTTGTTATCCAACCACAGGCCTGCAACGTCCTGTGCAGCAGTCACATAACCACCGCCATTACCCCGTAGGTCGAGGATGACCGACTTCACGCCTTTGCTTTTAAAGTCGCGTGCAGCGGCTTTTGCCAGCTCACCGGTCTGACTGTCGAATCGGATGATAGTCAGTACTCCTACGCCATCTTGAACGGTGCTATACACACTTGGATTATTGATATTCGCACGCGTAACCGTAAAGTCTTTCGTCTCGGTACCGCGTAGTACTGTTAGTTTTACGGTGGTACCAATGTCGCCACGAATCTTACTGACGATCTCCTCGGTAGTTTGATCACCAACCGCCTCACCATTCACAGCTACAATAACATCGCCTACCATGATACCTGCTTTTTCAGCCGGATTGTCTTTTAGTAAGCGGATGACGGTCAAACTTTTGTCGCGCATACTCAATTCAACACCCACGCCACCACCAATAGTGCCACTCAGGCTGTTGTTGAACTCTTCGGACTCTTTTCGATTCATATAGACGGTATATTCATCGCCCAGTGAATCAACCATTCCCTTATTCGCACCTTCAATCAATGACTTGTCATCAAATGTTCCGTCATAGTTTGCCTTGAGCAGCTGATAAGTTGTCTGCAGTGAAGACAGGTCAAGCGACCCAGTGTATGATTTCAATCCGAACATCGGCCCAATGGCCGAAAAAATCTGGGCATTAAATGTCCCGCCGATATACCCTAACCCTGCTACAAATACAAACGCAACGATCCACACACCCGTAGGTATACGGCGTTCTTTGACTCCTCTTTCTCGACGATGGCTGACCATAATTCCCCTTTTTTATAAGCAAATAAACTACGACCTATTATAACGCACTCTTGGTAGAGTGCGTTAATAATGTTTATGTTTTTCGACTATTTGATCTTTATGTAGTAGTCAAAGGCACTAGCCGAGAGAACCATTTCGCTATACATACCATACCCTTGACCATAGTTATAATTATATTGACTGACAGTAATGTTATTACCGTTAACCGCTTCTACCCATGCGACATGCCCATAGCTTTGACCTGCCTTTGCTGGATTCATCACAGCAATAGAACCAGGCATCGGTGGCCCTTCGACATAGCCAGCGTTCTTTGCGTTCCGAGGAAAGTCTACGGCGTTGCCCCAATCATAATAGATACCTGTTTCTTTAGCGATACGCCATGCAACGTAACTAGCACACTGACGGCAACCATAACCACGACCGTCACCGCCTGCACCATCAGCTCCACCGGTTGAAAGGTACCCCCACATTGGACAGTTGTTGTTATTCCATGGATAGGCGGTTAATGAACCTGTATTAATCAGTGTATTTCCGCCAGCACCGTTAATACGAGCTTGGATCGTAGCTTGAGTAGCTTTAGCTTCAGCAATCTGCGATGCACTATTTGCAATCAATCCTTGGTAGGTTGCTTCGTCGTTACGAGTTTGAGCAAGTAAGTTTGCCTGTTGTTCCTCTTTGGCGACTAATGCGTCACGTGCTGACTTTTGCTCATTCAAAACTTTTTCAACATCGACTTTTTGATTGCTGAGTTTTGTCTTTAAATCTTTCACTGTCTTGATCGTGCTACTTAGCTGGTCACGAATTGAACTACGGTAACTTTGTTTGTTAATAAAGTCACTGATGCTATCACTGCCCGCAAGCAACTCGATCGATGTGGTCTGTCCATCAATGTATAAGTTCGCAATTGTCGTACCTAATGCGTCTTGATTCGACTTAATTTTCTTTTCTGTATCGGCAATATCAATAACGAGTTTATCGTATTGACTCTGGCTCAAGTTCACTTGGGCCTGTAGGGCATTCTTTTCGTTTGTAATTTGCGCCAGTGCGTTCGCAAGTGAAACCGCCTCGCCATTCAAACGGTCTGATTCAGCCTGGTAACGAGCCATGTCGGCCTGCAAGGCGCGAATCTTGTCATCGTATTCGTCAGCAGCGACAGGATTGACTAACTGAAAACTGGTTACTGTAAAGACAGCAACAATTAATACAATAAGTGTGTTGCGAGCAATAGTCGCAATCTTAGAGAGTGAAGCTGGTGTGGTGGCGCGCAGTTTCATAACTGTTCCAATAGTAGCATAAGCACTATGCTACGTCAAGCTACAGCTTGAGATAGCGACGTGTCGCCATCAGAGACGAGATGATACCGATGATTGCGCCAATAACGATCATGGCAAGCAAGATAAACCCAGCGTAAAAAATCAGTAAATCGAGTGTCGGCCGAATGAGGAAATAGGCACCCAGTGACGGTGCAGACAGGAACATCATTCCATAACCCAAACCAGTCGCAATAAGGGCAGCGAAGAATCCATACACGACAGCCTCAACCACGAAGGGACCGCGAATAAACGAACGTTCAGCACCAATCAGCTTCATCATATTGATTTCTTCTTTGCGGTTAAATATAGCCATGCGTATCGTATTGAAGATAATCAGCATTGATATCACGACAAACACGGCACTGGTTCCAATACCAATTTTTTGAGCGAAGTCAGCCGCACCAGCAATGCGGTCGATGACCCCCTTCTTGGATCCGGCAAACGAAGGTGGCTGGTTTACATCCAGTCGCTCTTGGACGAATTCATTTTTAGTAACGTATTCGGAAAGTTGCGACGTGTCGTTGATATCAGTCACCTTTATATTAATGGTCCACGGGAATTTATTTGAAGATTCTTTGATAGCTACTAAGGAGTCTGGGTCGGTCTTGTTCTGGTCGATGAATTGTTCGCGTGCCTGTTCCGGCGTCACCAGTGTAGTCCCTAGGACAGATGACAATTTTTCGATATCATCCCTGACCTGCTGAACGTCTTCTGAAGATGTAGCGGTATCGAGATAAATAGACATCTGCAATGTTTCGCGAAGGTTTGTCAGTGTATCGGTCAAGACGTTACGCGCCATGACGCTCGTAAAAATGACGAACAAGGTAATCGTCATAACGGCCGTTGCCGCGATTGTCAGCCAAGCGTTACGCGTAAAGTTATTCACGCCATAACGGCACATACGCATAAACGTCACCCATTGCCTTCGGTGGCGTTTTTGTTGAGCAAAGCTCTTTGAATCTAACTTTTTCTTACCCTTAGCCATTTACTGCCTGTAACTTCCTTCGGCCTGGTCGCCGGTAATTTTTCCGCCTTCAATCGTAATCACGCGACGCTTTAACTTGTTCACGATGTCGGCATTATGGGTAGTCAGTAATACGGTCGTACCGTACTTGTTAATCTTTTCAAGTAATCGGACAATGTCCCAACTGTGCTTAGGGTCAAGGTTACCTGTCGGCTCGTCGGCAATCAAAATTTTCGGCTGACGAACAACCGCCCTGGCAATCGCAACGCGTTGGCGTTCACCACCTGAAAGCTGGTTCGGGAATTGTTTTTCTTTGCCCGTTAAGCCGACGAGATCGATGACCTTTGGCACAGTGTTTTTAATCTCGCGTCCAGTCATTCCGGCGATCTCGAGAGCAAAGGCGATATTTTCAAATACCGTCCGCTGTGGAAGCAATTTAAAGTCTTGGAACACCACGCCAATCTTGCGTCGTAGCATCGGCACTTGGTGATCTTTTAGTGTGTCGTAATCGATACCACCGACAACAATTTTGCCACTAGTTGGTTTCTCTTCCCTAGTCAAAAGTTTCAACAGTGTCGATTTACCAGCTCCACTTGCCCCAACAATAATGACAAATTCGCGAGGCTCAATAAAAAGGCTCAGTCGACTGAGCGCGGGCGTGGTGTCTTTACCGTACGATTTCGTAACCCTATCTAACAGAATCATATCTGTAGTTAGTATAGCATAATCGGGTTATATCAATAGGTACGAATCAAGGTGAATCATCGGAAGGGCGCGCGGCGAACGCGCGCCCTTCCGAAAGACTCTAGACTTCCACTCCGTTCCGCTGTTTGAGGGCAGCCTGCACCTGCCAGTGGTTGATTCCAAGAGTGTCGAACAGCTGTTCGACGTCAGGATCCTGCTGCTCGATGATCGCGCGGAGGAAGTGGTCCGTGCGCACTTTTGCGCTCGGTCCGCTCTCTTCGCGAGCGATCTTCAGGGCAAGCTGAATGCTCTCGGTTAGCGGTCGGGTATACCCGATCACCGCCAACTCTCCCTTTCGGGGTTCGTACATTTTGCGAACCTCTTCCCGGGCCTTTTCGAGGTCGGGCGAGAAGTCTGCCAGCGTCTTTCCTGCATAGTCGGCCTGGGGCCGCAGGATGAACGCGAGTACGACGTGAGCAGGGCTCAGGACGCGGTGAACAAGGAGTTTGACCTCCAACACCGCCACATCCATGGCAGCCAGCGTTTGTGCAGTTGCGTTCAGGGTAGTGAGGTGTTCGATGGTCATGAGATACTCCTTGGTTGAAGGGTTAAGACTAGGTCTTCCGAGGCATCTTGCCTCGTATCTATAGATATCGTGTAAAGTTACTTCCCCGGCGGTTTGTCCATCAAAGAAGATACTATTATAACACACTTAAGTTATTTATTCAATAGAAGGAGCTTCGAGAAACGCATCCATGAAAGGAGTTAAATCACCATCCAGGACGGCTTGAACATTATTCGTCTCGTATTTCGTCCGCGTGTCTTTAGCGAGAGTATAGGGATGCAAGACATAATTTCGAATCTGACTGCCCCAGTTGGCTGACTCCCCTGCCTGCAGTTCAGTAATCGAACTGGCGTGCTGTTCCAGTTGTAACTGCGCTAATTTTGAACGAAGAATTTTCATCGCCGTTTCTTTGTTTTGTAACTGCGAGCGCTCATTTTGAATTGCCACAATAATGCCTGTTGGAATATGCGTAACTCGAACCGCACTATCGGTCGTATTGACCGATTGACCACCATGGCCACCGGCACGATACACATCGATCTTCAGATCTTTTTCGTCGATCGCGACCTCGTCGGGTGCATCGATTTTCGGCAACACCTCAACCAGCGCAAAGCTGGTTTGACGCAGGTTATCGCTATTGAATGGGCTCAACCGCACCAAACGGTGGACCCCATGTTCACTCTTTAATTTGCCATACGCAAACGGTCCGCTGATATCGATGACGCTCGATTTAATACCGGCTTCTTCGCCATTTGAATGCTCGATAATTGTCGCGCTCATACCGGCTTTTTCCGCCCAGCGCAGATACATGCGTTCGACCATCTCTGTCCAGTCCTGCGCATCAGTCCCGCCAGCGCCAGCACTCAAACGAAGGATCGCGTCATGATCGTCGAACTCACCGTCGTACAACAACACTTTTCGCAGGGCCTGATATTCACGCTCCATGGCGGTGAGTTGACCCTCGAACTCTTCTTGAAGGCTATCATCGCCCATCTCCATCAGCTCATCCATGTCACTCGCCTGCGCCTGCAGTGTCAGCCATGGGTCGACCAAGTTTCGTAGCGCCGCTAACTGCTTACTTTTCGCCTGTGCGTCGGTTGGATTATTCCAAATTTCTGACGTCGCCATCAATTGATCGAGATGATTGATCTCTTGCTGCTTGGCAGCAATATTTAAACGCATCAAGGCCGCATCAATTTGCGGACGTAGCTCGTTCAGACGTTTTATCAGAGGTTGCATATAACTCTATTGTAACAGTACGCTACAGCCTGGCCCACTCTTGGGCTGGGTACTCGTGCATATAGTCAAACTCTGCGCTTGGCACGTCGAAAGATAATGTGCCATACCCGCCTTTTTTCCGTGTAAGGCCATAAGCATAGCGAAGTTCATCAATTTCACCAACACACTCGAATGGCTTCATCACTCCATCGATATTTAAAAGCCCTTTAAACGTTTCTTGCAGCATTGGTTTTTCAAACAAATCTTGTCCAGCGAATAACTCTTTCAATTCGTCAGCATTGAGAAACGGTGCGAATAACAGATACGAGTTCGCGCACTTTGGACATTCACCACACCAATGTAGTTCCGAGTTATCGTCACCTTGCTTGTAGTTTGCGCGGTTACACGAGCTAAAGCGATGCCCATAGGTTCCCCAAGCATGTTCAATGAATAATTCAGCCACGCGCAGTTCACTAAAGCGCCGTAATGGTGATCCAATGTGAATATCTGATGAAATATAGCGGCCGACATACTCTGCAAATAGCTGTTCTGCTTCCCAGGTCTTTGACCATTGATGAGTCACTGGCAAATCATCAATCATGGCGTGCGGTTCTTCGCCTTCGTGTGCAATCGAGACGAGGATTTCGTTTTTATTCAACAGTACCGCCTGGATCAACGCCAAACTCTCGACAATATAAGTCACCGGCACGTGGCCATTTTTTGCACCAGCCTCTACGGCTGCTTGCAACGCTTCACGGTCGATCGTGCGTCGTGTAATGGCTAGTGGTTGCCCTAGGTCGTCAAGGACCGCAGGATGATGATCGCCACTGGCGACATACCACGGAGTAAATACCGTGCCCTGCGTATTCAACAGTGACGCTGTAAGAAGTGAATCTTTCCCGCCACTCTGTAATACAAGCTTCCCTTCGGCTTGATAGGAAACCCCTGCTGGCATCTGGCCAGTGCTACTAAACTGTGCCAGGTCGCTGCGTGTCAGATTATTTTCAAATGCAAACTGACTTAACCCATCCTGATATATCCGTGAAAGGAATCCAGCCACCCATTCATCGATCATACCGGAATCAATAGCGACATGAGGTGTTGGAAACGTTTTGAAATATGATGTCCCGATAACAAGATGCGCTAGAAATAACGCTCGTTGCAATGCATCGTTATTGTAGTGTTCGGCAGCCTCGAACGTGGCCGATTCGACGAATCGTCTTCCATCATCAAAACGATACGAAAACGTCGCCTGCTTGCTATCAGGATTGAAATCATACGCCTCAAATATGAACTGGCTCATAATGCGTTTACCACTTCTCTGAATTGGTCGCCGCGGTCGTAAAAATCCTTAAACATATCGAAACTGGCACAGCCTGGACTAAGGATAATCACGTCACCGGATCGAGCCTGCGACCTCGCGTACTCGACAATTTCTTTCATAGTGGTCGCATCGAGAACGGTGATTTTCGTATCGATCCGTTCTCCCTGAAGAATATCGGCCAATTTGTGACGTATTTCGCCGATAAGCACAAATTCCTTTAGGTTAGTAAATCCACTGATATCCCCAGCGAAGTGCTCAAAGTCTCCCCCCCTATCAACTCCGCCCATGATGACGATTTCTGGCTGTTCAAACGCGCAAATCGCTGCATAGGTGGCCGGTGTCGAGGAAGAAAAACTATCGTTGTAATAATCGACTCCATCTACATTCCGTACAAATTCAATTCGGTGCGGTAACCCTTTAAAGTTACGTATTCCTGCTGCGATATCGTCATTAGATACACCCAATTCATGGGCCACTGTAATAGCCGCGCAGGCATTTTCCTTGTTGTGATCACCCCGTAGTTGCAGTTCCGAGACTGAACAAATTATTTGTTCATTTCGTTTGAAGAACCCCTCTTCAACATACACAGATCCGGGTGTCTTGGTTGTGTACTGGAAGCGATTACTCGCCCCGCTTCGTTCTCCGATTGAGCGTGAATATTCGTTGGTTGGATTATATACACAGATGTCACCTTCACTCTGGAAACGGGTGATGTGCGCTTTGGCATCGACATAGTCTTCAAAATCCTTATGAACATCAAGGTGTTCCGGTTCAATGGGCAGTACTACTGCAACGTATGGGGAACGTTCAATATCCCAGAGCTGAAAACTTGAAAGTTCATACACAACGATATCATCGGGTTGTATCTGATCAAGTACGTCAAGCGCGGCTAGTCCAAAGTTACCAACCAGCCACACCTTCTTGCCGGTAGCTTCAAATATCGACGCAATCATACTTGATGTCGTCCCCTTACCCTTCGTACCAGTAACCCCGATAATCGGTACGGGGCATTTCTCAAAGAATTCGTTCGTCACCGACCATATCTTGCCTCTCGTCTTTAACGAATGAGGTGAAATTGGTGGCGAACGCAAAATTAGGTCGTAGTCTTCTAATTTTTCAAATGCGTCAGTTCCAAGAACAGTTTTAACCCCTTCAGGAGCGTTTAGTTCTGCGTTTTGGTCAAAAATTGTAATGTCATTACTCGGATTCTTTGAGTAATATGTGTAGCTCGCCTTGCCTTCCAACCCATACGCAACGATCGCAATCTTCATACTTCTATTCTAACTCGGATTCGAACAGTTCTGATACTTTATCATTCAATTCCAGTAATTCATGACGCTCACCACTACTGACGGCCGCGAGGACCCACGTGTTTGCGTCAATAAAACTCTGGGCGGTTGCCATGATCTTTTCGCGCGTCACGCGGCGAATGTAATCAGGGATTTTATCGTAGTCTTTGATGAAATCGTCGGCAAAATAGCGATTGGTATAAAAGTCGCTGATCTGCGAGACGGTTTGTGCGCCCATCTGGTAACGACCCAGGCCGAATGATTTGGCGGCGTCGATTTCTTGATCGGTCAACTTGCCATCCAGGACAGCTTTAATTTCGCTGGCAATAATAGTGAATAGTTCAGGCGCCGTATCGTGATTTACTTGTCCTGAAATATCCCAGGCACTGTCGTAAAAGCCAGCACCGGTATATGAACCGACACTGTACGCCAAGCCCTTTGAACGAGCTTTTCCAAAGATACGCGAATGCGTCGTACCAGTCAAAATATGGTTCAAGTTATGCATCGCGTCTAGCTCATCATCGGATAGTTGCCTTGGTAAACTAAGTGTCCAACCAAACGTCAGGTTCGAGGCATCTTTACGACGAATAATCGTCGGTGAACCGCTCGATAGCTCATCACGTGGTACCTCAAAGCGCTCACCTTCTGGTAAATCAAAAGCTTCGAGCTGACGAAGGATATCGGTTTTGCGACCACGAAGTTTTCCGGCAATCACAAAGCGCATATTTTTTGTTGTATGCGTACGACGGTGATGTTCACGAATATCCGACAGATCAACATTTGCTATCGTCGACAGTGACTGACGATAGGTCAAGACGTCTTCACCTAACAGTTGTTGGACTTTTGGCCACAGAATACGGTGATGATCGTTTAAGTAGTTTGTTAACTCGCCCCGAACGTTACCTTTTTCGGCTTCCAGTTCAATCTCATTAAAGCGAGGTTGGCAAATACTTAGTCGTTGCAGTTCAAGAATACGATCCCATTCAAAATCGGCGCAGTCAGATTCGTATACCAGTGACAAGTCGGTTGTATAGGCATTGTGGTAGGCGCCGTTCTTGGTAAATTCAGATTCAAAATCGTGTTCGGATTTGAATTTAGCATTCGCGCCAAAGGCCATATGCTCCATAATGTGAGCAACTTGTTCGATATCTTTATTCTTTGCGTATCGGTTACCCGCTCGGAAGTGAAACTGCATACTCATGACGGTTGCACCCGGAACGTTAATCAGCAGGCCACGAGCGCCATTTTTTAGCTTTACTTCTTCAACAGTATGGTTCATGCACGGTCTCTTTCTGTATTATCTACGGCCAGATTTACGGTTTTGGCGTTGGTTCTTTTTCTTTTTGCGCGCCGTGTTCTTTTTATGGTGCGCTTCATTAACAGTGGTGTCTTTTTTGACGGAAAATTCCTTATCGAGGTTTGATGATCCCGAAGTGATCTCGTTCACACCCTTTTCAACTGACGATTCGGCGAGTCGAGTCAGTTCAGTATCGTAGTCTTCATCGGTGCGCGCTAATGCATCGCGAGGGGTGACATGCATGACGGTTCGAAGGACCTCGTCACGAAGTGTCGCCTGTAAACTATCGAATAGTTTTTGAGATTCACTACGGTACTCAACCAACGGGTCACGTTGGCCGACGCTGCGCCAGTGAATACCGTCACGCAGGTGCTGCATATTCTCGAGGTGTTGCATCCAAAGGGTATCGAGCACTTGCAAGTATACATCGCGCTCGACTTTGCGCATAACATCGACTTCCAGTTCATCCTCTTTTTTCTTGTAGAGTTTTTGGACAGCTTTTAGGGCCTGTTCAAATCGAGCCTTGTCGTTTTTTTCGAGGCCAATCGTTTTCAATGTCTTGTCGTCGATCGGGAAAACAGTTTCGAATTCGTCATGGAAGTTCTTGTTGTTCTTTGCTGGCAGCAATGTCAGCTCACGAACTTTAGCCTCAACCAGACGTTCAAGTTCGCTTTTAATATCTTCGCCGCTAAGGATCTTGCGACGGATCGTATACACGACACGACGGTGTCGATTAATAACGTTGTCGTACTGGACCACATTTTTACGAATATCAAAGTTGAATCCTTCGACTCGCTTTTGGGCTGCCTCGAGGGTTTTTGATACCATGCGGTGCTGAATCGGTGTCTCATCGTCTAGGCCGATACGCTCCATCAGCGCCGAGATTCGCTCACCTTGGAAAATACGCATCAAGTCGTCTTCGGTAGAGACGTAGAACTGGGTCTCACCAGGGTCACCCTGACGTCCACCACGACCACGCAGCTGATTATCAATACGACGTGATTCGTGACGTTCAGAACCTAGCACTACCAATCCACCAAGTTCAGTGACGCCCTTACCGAGTTTAATGTCGGTACCACGACCAGCAATATTGGTTGCGAGGGTGACAGCCCCCTTTTCACCGGCTTTGTCGACGATGGCGGCTTCACGTTCATTGTTTTTGGCGTTCAATAGTTCAAACGGAATCTTCGCCTTTGTCAGCCAGTCTGCGATCAATTCGTTCTTGGCAATGGAGGCCGAACCAACCAGAACCGGTCGTCCTACCTTGTGATATTCAGCAATCGCATCGGCAATCGCCTTTAATTTCGCTTTTTCGGTGCGGAAGATCAAATCTTGCTTGTCGATACGCGCAATAGGGCGGTTCGATGGCACCTGAACGACTTCCAGGCTATAGATTTGCGAGAATTCTTCGGCTTCGGTAAAGGCAGTACCGGTCATACCCGATAGCTTTTTATACAGACGGAAGTAGTTTTGGAAGGAAACGGTTGCCAGTGTCATACTCTCTTGCAAGACAGGAACGCCTTCTTTAGCTTCGATTGCTTGGTGCAGGCCTTCGTTGTAGCGACGACCCTGCATTAAACGTCCAGTAAACTCGTCAACGATCACCACTTCTCCGCCCTTAGTGACAACATAGTCTTTATCGCGTCGGAACAGTGTCTGGGCACGGAGTGCTTGGTCCATGTGATAGACCGAGCGGACATATTCAGGACTGTAGAGGTTCTTAACACCAAGGAGACGCTGTACTTTATCAACGCCGTCGTCAGTCAACGCAACCATGCGTCGCTTTTCGTCCAGAACATAGTCGTCCGGCGTCAGTTTAGCAGCCACCTTCGCAAATTGCAGGTAGCTCTCTGGGTTTTCGGCCGCTGGGGCACTAATGATAAGTGGTGTTCGTGCTTCGTCGATCAAAATACTGTCTACCTCGTCCACGATCGCAAAATGCAGGTCGCGCTGACGAAGTAATTCAACTTCGTTCACCATGTTGTCGCGCAAATAGTCGAATCCGAATTCGTTGTTCGTCCCGTAGGTAATATCTGCCGCATAGGCTTCTTTACGAGTCGATGGTCGCAGCTTCTTAATACGAGGATCATCGTGATCGGGGTTATCAAAGTTCGGGTCATAAACAAACGATGCTTCGTTAATAATGACACCGACACTCATGCCTAGGAAATCATATAGCTCGCCCATCCAGCCAGCGTCACGCTGGGCTAGGTAATCGTTTACTGTGACGACGTGGACACCCTTTCCTTCAAGTGCATTCAAATAAACCGGCAAGGTGGCAACGAGTGTCTTTCCTTCACCGGTCTTCATTTCGGCGACGTTTCCTTCGTGCAGAACCATACCGCCGATCAACTGAACGTCGAAGTGGCGCATACCCATGACGCGATCGCTCGCTTCACGTACTAGTGCAAACGCATCTGGCAACAAGGTGTCGAGCGAGTGGCCCTTTTTCGCAAGTTGCTTTTTCAATATGTCGGTCTGTTTTCGTAGATCGGCTTTTGATAACTTTTTGTATTTATCGGTTAGTACATTAACAGTGTCGACCTTTTTTTGTAGTCGCTTTATCGTCTTCTTCTGTGGATCACCAAAAATCTTAGTGAGCGCGCCTTGCCTACTTATCATTGCACTCCGCCTTTTCTGAAAGTATCTTCGTAAACGTAACTCTTAGGTAATATTATACGGGGTACAGGGGTTTCAAACAAGCTATTTAACGATTAGAAACGGTTCGTTTTCGCCCAATATGGGCAATTGTTTCCTGCTTGTATTTGCGAAGCTGCGACAATAGTTTCGCTTCGACAATGTCAACAGCCGCTAGCATATTAACGGTCGAATCCTTGGCGGTCATACGTTTATCGGGGACATTTAAGATAACTTCAGCTTCGTATTTGTTACCGTGATCCCTATTCACTTGCTTTAGCTTCACGTCAACCGTGACACTTTTTCGAGCATGCTTTGGTAAAAAGCGGTCTAGGCGTCCTATCTTGCGCAATACGTATTTCTTGGTCGTTTCATCGATCGTGTACTTTACGCCTGACATGTCAATTGCTGCGATCATAGTGCTCCTCCGCTTTTTACTGCTTTGTACTTCTTATTATACTCCCTTTTAACGATTGCTGTTTGACAATAATTGTTGTAAAATATTCGAATGACAAATCCCGAGGTGCGCATCTTTGGACCACCGGCTGAATCTGAACTAGCCGAGGCGAAGCGTGCCCGTGGAACGATTCTTACCCAGTACATTGATGGCCTCGACGACTTTGAACGAACTACCGCACGTGAACGCGCCGAAGAGCTATATACACAGGGCGGCTATCTGCCACAACTCGTTGCCATTACTCCTGTCGCTGCTCACCAAGAGCGACCAGAAACTATTTTGCAGGCTTTGGGACAATACGCCGGCCAAAAAGAGGCCGGTGAATTCGCGGTTATACTTGGTTTTAACTATCCGCCCGAAGAAATGGGCAGTCCACGCATTGCCCGTTGTTACGACGCTGTCAAAAAAGCTAAAAAGTTATACCCTCACCTTGATGTTCGTGTCCTCGAAGAATGTTATGGGGATTTCACAATCAGCGGCGTACGCCGTGATTTATGGAATGCCGCCCTCGCCTTGGTTGATAAACACACCCAGGAGGTCGGTTACCAAGAAACACTGGGAATGACTCACGACATCGACCTTGTCACAATGAGCCCTCACCTGCTGCAACGTGCCCGCATGTTCCAAGCACATACTTTAAGATATGCCTCGATGGACTTGGGGCGCTACGGCAAAGGCGAATCACGCCCGTTTCATAGCAAAACAAAACATGACTACGATCCCCGCTTCCCGAATATCGCACGGGCGACACTATGGAGCGACGCTACCTATGCGCGGTCAGACGGCTATTTCGAAGCGGGCACATTTATTCCTTTTATTTACTACGCCGACCAAGGTGGCTATGACGCATCATTAGTACTAGCCGAGACTCACGAATTATTCGGTCGCAGTGGTGCGTCGTGGTCACCTGAAGCCATTTCCTATACCGGCCTGGATAGTGTCTATTCGGCAACCAGTAACCGTCGCTACGTCCAAGAACTACAAACTCATGGATATGATGGTATGTGGACCGAAGAAAATTTCAGCAATAGCGATCCTTACCGCTCATCGCTCGATGGTTTCACGGACATCTCAAAAGATGCATTAAGGAATATTATTAGAGTAAACCTCCACGCCCACGTTGAAAGGATGATGAAAAAAAGCACCGATTTTGCGCTATGGGGAAAAATCGGGCCAGGCAGCCCCGAGAAAGCAGCGACACTTGTACGACGTGATCTTCTCTTTGTTAATCGCCTGCTTGGCGAGACACTTGACCTGAAAGAATTCCATTTTTTCGTCAATCGTAACTTTGGAGAGCGTGAAGAATGGGCGCCGAAACTCCACAAAGAGCGCTTAGCAAAATTGCAAAAGTCCCGACCCATAATGGAAAAATTAGTTCAAAAAGTCTTAGATGACACTGCGCCCGCCCATGTAGGGCTGCAGGACGTTAGGGACGCGTAGCGTACCGTCTTCGTTTTGGTAGTGTTCCAAAATTGCCACCAGTGAACGAGCCAAGGAAACTGCCGTGCCATTCAGCGTGTGAAGGACCCTAACATTTCCGTCTTCACCCCTGACGCGGATGTTCAAGTTGCGAGCCTGAAAGTCGGTACAGTTTGATGCACTGGTCAATTCGCGGAACATACTATCAACTGGTGACCAGTATTCTAGGTCGTATTTCTTGCTAGCAGGCGCACCTAGGTCGCCCGAAGCGATATTGATAATGTGATAAGGAATACCCAGGGCTTGCCAGATCTCTTCTTCGATCGCCAGAATTTTTTCGTGCATATCAATACTTTGTTCAGGTGTCGTAAAGGCATACATTTCTAGCTTATTAAACTGATGAACTCGAAATAGTCCGCGGGCATGCTTGCCGTATGTTCCAGCTTCTTTTCTGAACGATGGACTCAAACCAACATATAGCTTCGGCAGATCTTTCTCATCGATAATTTCATCGGCATGAAAGCCAGTGATAGGAATTTCAGCGGTCGCAATCAATGTCAGGTCTTCACCTTCAATAAAATACTCATCATTCTGATCACTGCTACGAGGGGCAAATCCAGTACCCGTAGCCGTTCGGCTATTTACCATAATAGGAACGGTCAGGAAGGTAAAGCCTTTTTTCGTCACAAGTTCGAGTGCGAACTGGGTAATCGCGTTTTCGAGGAGTGCCAAGTCACCCTTTAAGTAGTAAAACTTCGCACCGGCGACTTTTGCGCCACGTTCAAAATCTACCCAATCACGAGCAGTCGCAAAATCGAGGTGATCCGTCGCGCCTGTCTTGAACTCGCCCCAAGTTTTGATTTCAACACTGTCTTCTTCCCCGCCAATAGGAACATCCGCTTGCAGAGTATTCGGAATCGAGTTCAAAAGATCTTGATAAGTAGTGTCGACTTCGACGATGCGCGGTTCGATCTGGGCCAGTTGGTCTTTGATTCCTCGTACTTCATCGATGACACTCTGTTCGGGCTGGCCTTTTAGCTGCGAAGATAGTTCATTGCGGCGTTCACGCAAAGTATCCGCCTGCTGTTGTAGTCCGCGACGCTCCTCATCGATAACAAGAAGTTTGTCGATATCAACGGTATAGCCCTTTTTCTGGGCATGGTCTAAAACAAGGTCCTTGTTCTCCCGAATAAAACGTATGTCTAACATCGGTTATATTGTATCAAGCTTTATCACTTTTGAGTATGTTCTATTCAGTCCGCAGTGCTTCGATCGGGTCGAGCTTGGCTGCTTTTCGTGCTGGGAAGAAGCCGGCCAGCATCGCAATCGCCATCAAGACGATGACCAATAGGACAACGGCGACTGGCTGGAAGATCAGTAAATAGTTACCCTCGCCTAGTGTAAGAGTTTCGGTAATCCAAGGGTTCAGCAACGTTCCTGCGACCACCGCAAAGACCGATCCGATCACGCCACCAAGGAATCCGATCCAAGCTGCCTCAAACAAGAACAGTAAACTGACATGGAAGCCACGCATACCGAGGGCCTTCATCAAGCCAATTTCGCGGGTTCGCTCCAGTACCGAAATATACTGGGTATTAATGATTCCAAAGATACTAGTGATCAGCGCCAGAATACCGAACCCGATCACGATACCCTGAAGGATATTAATAATGGTGAACAACAGCCCCTGAAGGTCCTTTGCTGTCTGGACACCATATCCCTCTTCGGTCAACGCGTCCTTTACCTTTGCAGGATCAACCCCTTCTTTAACACTCGCCGTGGCAATCACATACTTTTGATAACTACTGGTACCCAGTGTACTGAAGTCTGATAGTTCCTTTGCCAGCACGTCGTTTACTTGTACATTTGTTGTCGCGGTGAGCGATGTGGCTGATTTACCAACAATTGCAACAATCTTAAAGGTAGCGTCCTTTATTTCAGGCTTGGTAAGGGCCTCGACTGCCGCTGGTCCTTTAGCTGCTGCTTCTTGAATCTGTGCTTGGGTAAGCGTTGGCGTGCGGGACAAGTGTAGGGTTACTGTTTGGCCGATCGCCGAAGCAGCAGTATCGTATCCCAGTAAACTCACATATGCTTCTGGCAATGCAATTTCGTCGTTCTTAATAGAAGTACGAAGTGCTGGTAACGTGCCCGCTGCAACGGTCTGGGTTACCCCAGTATCGTACTGGGCAACTGTTGCGGTATATTTCTTTTCATTCTTACCAGTGATGTATTTCACATTGATGACATACTGCGGCTGAACCGATGCGATGTCATCGCGAGCTGCAATCGTATCAATATCTGATTGGCTCAACTGCTTGATAGACGCACCGGTTGGACGTGTCAGCAAGTTGTCATTTTCGTTATATTCTTGGGGACCGGTTTGACCACCCTGAAAGAAACTAGGGTCTTTGGCGATCGCCAAGATTTGCGGATCAATGTTACTAGTCAGAAGGGTATCGGCGTATTCACGCGCGCCCTGACCTGCGGCCAGTGCAAGCGTCAAAGTAAAGGCACCGACACCAATCGCCAGGCTGGTAAGAATAGTCCTCGCTTTGGCATTTTTTAAACTGCGGCCGGCGCGCCTGACAATATCGACAATTTTCATTTCTTTTTCCCTCCGACAATACGATCAACTTTGCCGTCCTTTACATAGATTTTCATGTCGCATTTTTTAGCCAAATCTTCGTCATGCGTCACAATCACCAAGGTACTTCCGCCCTGTTTATTCAAACCGAACAATAGTTTTTCAATCGTCGCACCGGTTTGCGTATCTAGGTTACCCGTCGGCTCGTCGGCAAAAATAATCCGCGGCGTATTCACAATCGCCCGCGCAATCGCAAGGCGTTGTTTCTGACCACCCGATAGGTTTCCAGCTTTTTGCTTTTCTTTTTCACTTAGTTCAACAACCCGAAGTGCCTCGCGGACTCGGTTTCTTCGTGACATTAAAGAAACATTGGCGATCTCAAGGGGGATGGCGACGTTTTCGTACACCGTTTCATTAGCCTGAATAAAGAAAGCTTGAAAAATAAAGCCAATTTTTTCAGAACGAAACCGGTCGACAGCTTTGGACTTTAATTTGAGGATATCGATGCCATCAATCAGAACCTGACCAACTTCAGGGCGGTCTAGGCCGCTCATAGCGTGCATTAAGGTTGATTTTCCTGAACCGGATTTTCCAACAATAGCGACACTGGCGCCATCGGGAATCGTAAAGCTGACATCATCGAGTGCCTTGAAGGCACTCTGCTTCTTGCCGTACGTCTTCGTAAGGTGTTTAATTTCAATCATCTTTATCTACTATAATGTAAAGCCACGAGCTTTAATAGCCGTGGCCTTCACTTTTTGATAGATGTGTATTATTTTTTAAAAAATGCCACGTGAGCTTCGAACTTAGCGACGAAGTCAGTTATACGTTCTTTCATATGATCTTCGATAACGCCTTTTGCGTTGTATACAGGATTGTACGCACCGACGTATAGCTCTGGTTGCCCCATAAGGTGCATATCTAAATAGAGCAATGTCGCGCGGAGTTGACCCTGCGATGCCACGGTACCCCAAGGTGATCCGGTTGAGCCAGTAACAGCGGCTGGTTTTTGCTCCCATGAGTTTTGTCCGTACGGACGTGACGCCCAATCGATTGCATTCTTCATGACGCCAGGAATGGCGCGATTATACTCTGGCGCGATAAACAGAATGCCATCAGCGGATTCAATATCGGCTTTTAACTTCTTCACGCTCGCAGGAACATCGGCTTCCAAGTCCTGGTCGAACAGTGGCACTTCCGATATGTCTAGGTGAACGAATTCGACATCGTCCGAGGTAAATTCTTCGAGTGTATCTGCTAGTTTTCTATTCATTGAGTCAGCACGAAGACTGCCTACAAGTACGGCGATTTTGGTCATTGTTTCCCCTTTGTTTTATTACTATATTTAGTATAGCATTTCTATATAAAGAATAGTGTTGTTAGATACACAATATCTATTCGAAGTTAACGTCGGGGTAAATGCTCTTAGTTACTTCGTCGTATTCATGACGAAGTTGAGGGAATGGCACGCCTTCGCGGGCGGTAACTCCTTCAAATATCCAGAACAGTCGTTCGCTATAACTAAAACCACAAGTCGGCGGAATACCGTATTCCAGCATTTCTACAAAATCGATATCTAGCATCATCGCTTCGTCGTCCCCTGCTTTTCGCATTTGCTCTTGCTCTAAGAACCGTTCGAGTTGGTCGATCGGATCGTTTAGTTCCGAGAAATTATTACCCAGTTCCGAACCAGCAATGACTGGCTGGAAACGCTGAGTGGTGCGTGGATCATCGAGGTTTGTTTTTGCCAGTGGACTCACAAAGAGAGGCGTATTAATCAACCAGACCGGACCGGTAACATCCTTGCGAATATTTTTCCATAGCTTGTCGATACCACGCGCCTTGTTATCTGCCTGTTCAACTTCGAGTTTATTATCTTTTAGAGCTTTTTGGACTTCTTCCAAACTCGCCTCGTAAATATCTAAGTCGTAACGTTTCTTAATCGTTTCAGCATAGTCCCAATGCTCCCATTTTTGGTCAAGGTCGATGTCGAATTTGCCCAGTTTGAACTGCAATGTACCGAACGTTTCCTTCAACACGTATTTCATCATGTCTTCTTGGAATTGAATGCCTTCTTTCCAGCTGGCATAGGCCCAGTAATATTCCAGTGCAACGTGTTCAGGCAGGTGTTCGTCGCTGTAATTTTCATTTCTGAAACGAGGTCCTAGGTCATAGACTTTTTCAAAGCCAGCACCGATTAGTCGTTTCAAAGGCAATTCGTGACTAATACGCAGATAGAAGTCTTCATCCAACGCATCCATATGCGTCACAAAAGGATTGGCGTCTGCACCGCCAGTAGTGTGTTCGAGAACCGGGATGTTTACTTCGATAAACCCATGGTCATCGAGGTATTTTCGGGTCGCCTGCCAGAACTTACTGCGGCGAACAAAGCGATCACGCACTTCTTGGTTGACGTTCATGTCGACGTAACGACGGCGCATGCGCTCTTCAATATTCGTAAATCCTTCGTTTGCGTTCGGCATTGGACGAAGCGTCTTGGTCAATAGATTTAGCCCGGTGGTAAAGATAGATATTTCGCCACTCTGGCTCTTATCGATCGTTCCGGTTGCTTCGATAAAGTCACCCGTATCAAGCAACGGCAGGTCTTCGATACCCAATTGGTTCTTGGCAATATCTCGTTGCTGAACATCAGCTTCATTCAAATAGAGTTGAATCGAGCCACTGAAATCTTTAACGACGATGAACGCAAGCTTCCCGAACTTTCGGATCGCCGTAATACGACCAGCAACCGTCGCGGTCTGGCCAGATAATTTCTCGAAGTCTTTAACGATGTCACCCGCGTTATGAGTGCGGTGACTGTCAGCCGGATACGGATTAAACCCCAGTTCTTTGAGTCGTTCAAGTTTTCGAAGTCGCTCGTCGCGAAAGTCTTTCAATGTCGCCATAACAGATGTCATTATATCACAATAGACATTATGTCTAAGGTTGAATTGATCGAATATTACAAGATTAACTAACTTGAGAAACTTTGTAGGTCACATCACCTTTTGGTGTCGAGATAGTGGCACTGTCACCAACTTTTTTACCGTAGAGTGCCATACCAATTGGTGATTCGTTGCTGATTTTCCCCTCGAGAGGGTTTGCTTCGACAGGACCAACGATCGTGTATGCGACCAGTTTGCTGCCAGTCTTTAGTTCGACCTTGCTTCCAAGGTCAATCGTTTTCTTGCGAGTGCTTTTAATAATATCGGCGTTATTGAGGATGTCCTCGATCTCGGCAATACGAGTTTCAAGAAGTCCTTGCTCTTCGCGGGCAGCATCATATTCAGCGTTTTCACTTAGGTCGCCAAAATCGCGAGCCTCGGCTATTTTATCAGCAACTTCACCACGGCGCGCTTTAAGAGTCACGAGCTCTTTTTCAAGCTCTTTTTTTCCATCGCTGGTGATTTGATAGTGTTTCTTCATAATTACATTTCCTTATCATCTGTTTTCGACAAAACTTTGAGTTTTAATGACGTCCTACGCTATATATAGCGTAGGACGTGTCAAAAACATCTCTATTTACCTGCTAGTTTAGCAAGCAGCTCTTCGGGTGTCAATAGGTCTGTATGGCCATCCTGACGGCTGGTTAATTCGAATGCGCCGCCGTCTAATAACCGCTCGCTGACGGTTACACGATACGGGATTCCTAGCAGCTCTGCATCGGCAAATTTAGTACCTGGCCGCTCATTACGGTCATCATACAGGACTTCGATGCCCGCATCGGTAAACTGCTGGTATAGTTCGTCGGCCTTGGCGGTTGCACCGTCACCAATACTTACGAGGTAGACTTTCATCGGTGCAATCGATTCAGGCCATACCAAGCCCTTCTCATCTGTAAAATGCTCGGCAATCAGCCCCATCAAACGGCTTGGGCCAATGCCATAACTCCCCATAAATACAGGCTGACTGGCGCCTTCTTCGTTCGTATAGTTCAACTCAAGCGGTTCACTAAAACGAGTACCGAGAGTAAAGATATTCCCAACTTCAACCGCCGTTTTTTCAACCAGTTCGTCTTTGGAAATGCCCAGGTCTGCCAGTACTTCGTCGGTATAGACCTCTTTGTTGATGGCTATTCGTTTGCCTTCGTGAACATAAATCGTATCCTCGCCTACTGGGCTAAGGGTTTGAAACTCGTGACTGAATTTTGCAAAGCTTCCCCCACTGGCGAATGTCTTGTAGGTAAATCCACCTAAACCAAGGCGCTCAAAGACACGGACATAGGCATCGCTGATGACTTCGTAAAACGCATCGTGCTCTTCCTGGCTGCGAGAAAAGCTGTATAAATCTTTCATCCAGAATTCGCGACCACGCATCAACCCACTCTTTGAACGCAGTTCGTTGCGGAACTTGATCTGGAACTGGTACGGATACGCCGGGAGGTCTTTGTAGCTCTGGATGTAGTTTTTCATCAGTCGCGTCAGTGGCTCTTCGTGAGTCGGCGCTAGGCCAATTTCTTTACCATCGGCTAGTTTAGTCTTGAACCACACGTCAATCACATCGTCGCTCCAGCGACCAGACGCCTGCCATACCTCAGGAGGCTGCAAGGCGGTCAGGCTAATTTCGTTACCACCAATACCATTCATTTCTTCGCGAATGATTTGAGTAATGTTTTCGAGAACAATTTTCCCAAGAGGCAAATACGTATATACTCCGGCCATTTCCTTGTGTATGTAGCCAGAACGGATCAGTAACTGCGCGTTCTTCGCGACTTCGTCGCTTGGCGCGTCTTTGGTCGTTTTAGTGAATAATTGGGATACTTTCATATCTGTTTCCTTTTAGAGTTGGGTTGCTATAAATAAATACTTAAAGAAAGAAAATCGACCGGCGAACCGGAGGCATCAGTGCGACAACAGTATTATAGCGCCGTATCATTACCCTCCTAGTGTAGTCAAAAGTGTCGGATTAATAAAGAGAAGGTAGAAAGCAATTGAGTTTTTCAACATATGAAGTAAGATCGATGGCCAAATTGTTCCCGATATCAGTCGTAGTAAACAAAGGACAATACTAAGCGCGAACACGTCGATACCGACGTTGACCGCACCATGGGCAAAGGCAAACAGCAAGCTAGTGATTAGAATCGCCCCCCAAATCGGCACGTGCTTTCGTAGCTTACCGAACAGGAAGCCTCGGAACAGAATCTCTTCGGCAACCGGCGCAACAACAACCAGCATCAGAAACGCGACGATATATTCGTAGCGTAGTTCAAGTCTGCTAAAACCCGTGTCTTGCACTTGGTCTAGGTTGATAAACGATAGCTGTGAGGCAATGGCTATTAAAATAGCAGAGAGAACAAGGTAAATAATCAACCCAGCCGGTGCTAGGAAAATATCGAGCCAACTAGGCAATCGAGAAAGTCCGATGTCTTCGCGCGATGTTTTGTATTTCTTGATCAACCACGGCAGTCCAATGACTATCGCAATCGTGAGTACGTAGACGATTACACCAAAAACGGCATTAAGTACATTTTCATTTGTACTCTTAAATGAGACTCCTGTAGCACGCAATCCTAGGGACGCTAGGTACAGAATAACTTGTGCTAAGACAAAACTCGTAAATACCCAAAATGGCAAGACGATCGCCATCCAGTATTTTTTCTCTACAAACTTACGAGAAAAGTTTTGCCACATCACCAAACGTTACCAATACGACTAAGGCCATCAATATGAGGAAGCCGACACCCTTAATTTTTTCTTCCAACTCTTTAGTGAGTGGCTTTTTAATCAAACGGAATATCACCATCAAATACCAGCTGCCGCCATCGAGGGCTGGGATCGGTAGTACATTCATAACAGCTAACGTCAACGAAATAATCGCCGTCAGGAACAAGACGGTTTCAAAGCCTGCCTGGCCAGCGGCTGGAAAAATCGTCCCTAAAATACCGATGGGTCCAGCGACACTATTCTTTGCGTCGTCTAGGTTAGCACTTCCCTGCTGACGAACCACTTGGTCAGTGCTTAACTGCATAGCCAGCCCACCAAAAAAATTAGTAACCAGACTTCCCAGCCCCTGCAAGGTAGCCCAGGTATACTGTGCAGTCGTCACCACACCGACAATCGGCGCCGACCATGTTGCGCGAATCTTTTCGGTCTGGCCCAAGGTCGCACCAAATACGGCAGTGTCAGCATCGCGAAGGGTCACCGGCACTACAGTTTGTTTACCGTCTCGCTCGTAGACGACTTCTACCGTCTTATTACGATTTGCTTTCGTGACTGTAATTAATTCTGATGTAGAATCAATCGGCTCACCAGCAATGCTAATGACTGCATCGCCCGTTTTCAGGCCAGCATTCGCCGCTGGGTAGTTTTTTACTACCGTTCCTATTTGGACCGCTTCGCTGATTAGCGTGGTATCACTGGGAATCGAGAACTGATTATCAATAATCTTTGGCAGTCCAACCAACGCAAGGCCTGTCAAAATCACGACCGCTATCAGCCAGTTAACCACCACTCCGGCTAACAAGATCTTGGTTTTTTGCCAAAATGTCGCTGCACCGTAATCACCCTTTTTCCGTGCGGAATCGTTTTCACCCTGTAGCTTTACAAACCCACCGATAGGTAGCGCATTCAAACTAAACAAGGTGCCGTTCTTTAGCTTTTTACTCCAAAAACGTGGCGGAAAGCCAATACCAAACTCCTCGACTACCACTCCACTACGACGAGCAGCAATGGCATGCCCCAGTTCATGCAGAACAACCAGCACCACCAGTACAATAATCCCAATAATGATCCCGAAAACTAGCTGCATTTATCCTCCAAAGCGTCGGTGCCGACGTGAATATTCCTTTATTATAGCGGTCACATCGTCTTTTGTCATATCCGGCCACATCTTGTCCATAAAAATCAGTTCGCTATAGGCAGAACGCCACAACATAAAGTTACTAAGACGCTTTTCACCACTGGTACGAATGATCACGTCAACCGGAGGTACTTCCGACCCATACAGGTTCTCGGCGATCAATGTTTCGTCGATCTTGTCGGCATCGATACCCGATTGAACAATTTTTTTAACCGCATCAACGATCTCGCGCTGGCCGCCGTAGTTCATGCAGACGGCTAAAGTGCCGGCGGTATTGTTTTTAGTACGTTCTTCCAGCTTGTCGATAGCTTTCACGATCTTTGTATCTAGTCCTTCGCGCATTCCCAGTACCTTCAGCTTGATGTTATTCTCATCAAACATCTTTGAGTCGGTCGTGAATAATCGCAAAACTAGCGACATCAGTGCTTTGACTTCCTCTTGGCTCCGCTTCCAGTTCTCACTCGAGAATACGTACACGCTCATAAACTGAACGCCCTGTTCGAGGGTCGCGAATGCGACTTCCTTTACGGCGTTATAGCCGGCCAAGTGGCCTTCATAGGTCGGCAGGCCGTGTTTTTTCGCCCAACGGCGGTTACCATCAATGATGTACCCAACGTGACGTGGAATCTCAGAAGCAGATTCAGTCATTAGATTGTCAGAATGTCTTTCTCTTTGTTTTTGAACGTGGTTTCGACTTCACTGTTGAATTGCGCTACCAGCTCGTCGATAGCCTTTTCAGTTCGCTTTTCATCGTCTTCGGATAGTTCTTTGGCTTCTTTTTTGCGTTTCACTTCTTTTAATGCATCCTGACGGATGTTTCGAAGGGCGATACGGGCCTCTTCGACTTTTTCAGAGGTCTGTTTTACCAACTGTTTGCGTCGTTCTTCGGTCAGCGGTGGAATCGGCACGCGAACGATTCGTCCGTCATCGCTAGGGTTTAGGCCCAGTGATTGGTCTTGGCGAATTGCTGCCGAAATTGCCTGGATGGTGCTTGGGTCAAACGGAGTAACCGTTAATAATTGTGGTTCAGGCGCGGTTACATTCGCTACTTGGTTCAGGGGCATCTTTTGTCCATAGGCCTCGGTCATAATGCCATCCAGCATGTTCGGATGCGCTCGGCCGGTAGTTACTTTTTTTAATTCATCTTCAAAGTGGCTGATAGCAGCCATAAAGCGGTCTTCGTATGGTTTTGTATCAAACATATTCCTCTTTCTAGTACGTGATTCATTATACCAGAGAAATACTCTATCTCAGGATGGACTAACTAGTCGTTAACGCCCAGTTCGATTCGCTTGAATCGGCGGATGATAATGTTTTCACCCATTTTACCAATGTTTTCTTTTAGGAATGTTTCAACAGTTTGCGAATCGTCCATGATGTAGTTTTGGCTAAGCAGTACTTTTTCTGCAAAGTGCTTCTTTACCTGACCATCAATAATTTTGTCAGCCATTTCAGCCGGCTTGCCTTCGGCAACGAGACGCTCTTTTGCTTCCGCGCGGAAACGTTCGATTTCTTCGGCTGGAATGTCAGCTTCTGAAACGTATTCAGGCGACATCGAAGCAACCTGCAACGCAATTGCGTGAGCAAATTCCTTAAATCCGTCAGTACGAGCAACAAAGTCAGTTTCACAGTTTACTTCGACCAGAACGCCGATACGGCCACCGTGAACATAACTTTCGATAATGCCTTCGCGGGCTTCACGGTCGGCTTTCTTTTCAGCCTTGGTTAAACCTTTTTTGCGCATCGCTTCGAGTGCCTTGTCAAAGTCACCTTCTGCTTCAACTAAAGCAACCTTCGCGTCAGTCAAACCAACGCCGGTTAGTTCTTTGAGTTTACGAATGTCTTCAATTGATACTGCCATTTATTTGTCCTCGCCTTTTTCTTCATTCTTTTCTATAACTGGTTTTGCTTTGCCTTGGCCTTCTTCGATCGCTTGACGAACGTAGTCAAGTAACAAGCTAATACCCTTAATTGCATCATCGTTACCAGGGATAACATAGTCAACCAAGGTTGGGTCAGCGTTGGTATCAACCACCGCAACTACAGGAATGCCGAGGTTCTTCGCTTCGTTAATCGCGTTTGCGTCGCCAATAACGTCAATAAGGAATAGTGCGCCTGGTTTGCCACTTAGGTCCTTGATACCGCTGTATTTCAGGTTCAATACGTCAATATCCTCTTGGAAACGTTGAACTTCGAGTTTGTTGTAACGCTTTTCAAGGTCACCCGCAGCCATTCGCTTTTCAAGGTCACGAAGTTTCTTGATTTGTTGTGTCACAGTCGCGACGTTTGTCAGGGTTCCACCCATCCAACGTTCGATCATGTACGGCTGTTTCAGTTGTTCGGCCATCACCTTTACAGCGGCCTTGGTCTGCTTTTTCGTCGCAACGAAAAGAATTGGCTTACCTGCAGCTGCGACTGATGTCAGGAAAGGCAATGCCTTTTCCAGACCTTCAACAGTTTTTGTCAGGTCAATAATATGAGCGTCTTGACGCTTTGAGTGGATGTATGGCGCCATTTTAGGGTGCCAACGGCTCGTTTTATGTCCAAAGTGAACACCGGCTTCGAGCAATGCCTTAATATCGACAGTAACTGCCATGATTTTTACTCCTTGTTCCTCACCTACCGCCCTAGAATCTATGTAAAAGTCCAGGAGTTATGCGGAAGGTTGTGTCATTAAAATATTGTTACCCAGTCATTGTACCTCTTTTTGAAGCTATTTTCAAGGGGTCGCCAGAGGTGATCTGATCGTGTCATTTTAAAAGACTAAAAAGAGCCCGTCGTTTAAAATGACACGATCAGATCACCGTCTAAGCTTTAACCCTAGACAAAACCCCTAAAAACAGATACAATGGGTCAGATTATGAAGACAACCCTACACCCAACTGACTACCGCCCTGTCGTATTTATCGACGAGGTTGCTGGTTTTAGCTTTTTGACCCAGTCAACGGCTCAATCTAGTGAAACTATCAAATGGGAAGATGGCAACGAGTACCCTCTGATTAAGGTACACATTTCAAGTGCCTCTCACCCTTTCTTTACTGGTGAAGAAAAGATCATCGACACCGAAGGTCGTGTCGACCGATTCAAGAACCGCGCCGCTGCTGCTGACGCTCGTAAAATCGAGCTCGCTAACAAAGCAAAAAAGACCGCAGCCAGCAAAGCCAAGAAAACACCTAGCGAAAACTAGCACACCACAAAAGAGTTTACTGATTGGTAAGCTCTTTTTTTGTTACAATAAAATCATAACCAAAGGAGAACAAGAATATGGCAATGACAAAACGAACCAAAGGCGCATTATGGCTTCTTATCGCACCGACCGCACTTATCGTCCTGACATTTATTCTGTATGCGATCGTGAACTTAATAGCAAGTACTGCTACCCCACCCCCAACCGAGGGCCAACTATTCACTGAAACCCCTGCGGGCATGGTAATTATCAATGTCATCCTCTTCATCGTGGGTACACTTGCTACCGTAGCATGGCTACCAGGCCTGATCGTAGGAATCGTTTTACTTGCCTCACCAAAGAAATAATATGCCAAAAATTAGTCTGAATATCACTGAACTGACCGCCGAACTTGCAAAGCTCGATGCTTTTCTTGCGCGGCCCGATGCCTACAGTGATCCAGACTTTACCGCTAGCAATAAACGGTTCATGGAATTACAGACTATTCTCGAGAAAGCCAACCTCCAGGTATCGCTTGAATCTCAACTCGAAGAGGCCAAAGAATTAGCAAGTGGAACCGACGAATTAGCCGAACTAGCCAAAAACGAGGTTGAAGAGACAACCCAAAAGCTCGAAGACCTCGAAAATGAGTTGTTTGCGATGTTGGCGCCAAAAGATCACAACGACGCCAAAAACGTCATTATGGAAATCCGCGCCGGTGCTGGCGGCGATGAAGCCAGCTTGTTCGCAGCTGAACTATACCGCATGTATCTGCGTTACTGCGAATCTCATAACCTCAAAACCGAACTGATGAGTGAAAATATGAACGATACGGGCGGATACAAGGAAGTTATCTTCTCGATCAAAGGCAACGCACCCTATTCTCAGTTAAAATTTGAATCAGGCGTGCACCGCGTCCAACGCGTCCCGGCAACCGAATCACAAGGCCGTATTCATACAAGTACCGTCACCGTAGCGGTTCTTCCTGAAGCCGAAGAAACCGATATCGAAATTAACCCAAGCGACCTCCGCATCGACATCTACCGAGCCAGTGGCCACGGCGGTCAGTCGGTCAACACCACCGACAGTGCTGTTCGTATCACCCACATTCCTTCAGGCATGGTCGTCACAAATCAGGACGAAAAGTCCCAACTGAAAAACAAGGATAAGGCAATGAGCGTCCTCCGAAGTCGTTTATTGCAACAGAAAATCGACGCCGAAAACGCCCGCGCCACCGCCGAACGTCGCAGCCTGATCGGTTCGGGTGATCGTTCTGAAAAAATCCGTACCTATAACTTCCCCCAAGACCGTATCACTGACCACCGTATCGGCTACAGCCGAAGTAATATCCCCTCTGCGCTTAGTGGCCAAATCGAAGATTTAATCGAGAACTTACAAGCATATGAACGAGAACTTGCCGCTAGCTCTGTCAATTAAAGATTGGCTCGATGACGCCACGCGTCAGCTTGTCTTTGCCAATATCCCTAGTGCTCGTCTGGATAGCGAACTTATTTTAGCGCACACATTACGCCAACCACGCAGTTACCTGCACGCACATAACGAACATATCCTCACCGATCGCGAACAAGAAATTGCCGGTGCTCGCCTAGCACTACGCCTTGACCATGTTCCAGTTGCCTACATTATTGGACACAAAGAATTTTACGGCCGACGGTTTCGCGTTACAACAGCAACCCTTATTCCCCGTCCTGAATCCGAAACACTTATCGAGTTACTACACCAGGCCATCCCAAAGAACGCGACCCTCCTTGCCGAGAAACCACTTCGTCTGGTCGACGTCGGAACGGGTAGCGGCATTTTAGGCATCACTGCCAAGCTGATGTTTCCCGAACTTCTCGTCACGCTGATCGACATAAGCCGACACACCCTAGGTGTTGCCGAACAAAACGCCAAACAGCACGGCGTACAGATAGAGGTACTGCGAAGTGACTTGCTGGCACAGTACCCATATATTGCCGACTTTATCATTGCTAACCTTCCTTACGTCGATTCTGACTGGGAACGATCGAAAGAAACCGACCACGAGCCGGCAGAGGCACTGTTTGCCAGCGACGGCGGCAAGGCCCTGATCAATCGACTTATCATTCAGACAAAAGACCGCCTCGCAAATGGCGGCTACCTTATTCTCGAAGCCGACCCAACCCAGCATAAAGACATCATTAAATATGCTTCATCACATGGTTTACTACTAGCTGAACAAAAAGACTACGGGTTATTGTTTCAAAAAGTGACTAAATAGTCGTTCCAATTCGATTGAATACAAATACTAGGACGACAATGATACTTAGGGTAAACAACAGTGGTAGTATAAAATCATTTACTTTGATTTTACCGTTATGATAGAACGAGTCGTATGATTTAAGGGCAAGAAAACTCACCAGTAACACGATAATAGCAACTTGTGGTACTAATATATTCGTACTAAATGGCAGACTGTATGCAATCGTCCAGTGATAGGCCACCCAGCCAAGTTCTGAAATAACCAGACCCCAGGCCAAACTAATAAATAATGCGTGTGTTTCATCGTCGTACGTACTTAGCACATGTCGGGCCGCCGCATACCCAATCATCCACATTCCCAGCACGACAACTGATACTGGCCAGGCGTAGGACACCATGTATAGTGCAGAGGTTCCTAGTAGGACCGCAACGCCGGCTTGGGCCGCAACGAGCGAGCGACGCGAGCGAGGCTTCAAGAACAGCAACCAAGCAATATACAACACCGTCAGAATACCCAGAAGGATCAGTTTTCGGTCATCGTCGATCTGCGCCGCATTGATGCTAGCCAAATGAAGTACGACGCTAATACTGACAATGAAATCAATCAGGTTCGAACGCAGGTTTGCCAGCCAATACCGCGGACGAACCGCCAGGACGCGCCATTTACTAATAACAACCAGCAGTATGGCCAAAGGAATAGATTCGGTATAACGAATCACGACCAGCAATGCAATCGCCAGGCTGATATTCAGTACCATGTAGACTGCTTCGCTCAAGAATGAACGCCGTCGAACCAGTTTTAAAAACTCCATAACTAGCTATATTATACCACGAGTCAATGAGCGTGATTAATAACTACTGGCTGGTCAAGCCGTCACCGATAATAATCACGAAGTCAGTTTCACCTACCACGCTTACCGGTGGCGTGGTCATCTTCATAGTTACTCCGTATAGTTGTTTCAGCTTTGCAGCGCTCGCCGTCTTGTCCATCGTGATCTGATAGATTTCAATCTTTTCATATGTGCCGTCTGGTGCGTTATCGACTGAATCGACAATGAATCCTTTTTCCGCCAGCATGTCGGCCTCTGTTTGAGCCACTCCGACTGACGAACTGCCGTTCAATACTGTAATATTTGGCTCTTCTTTAATAACAGGACCATTTAACAGATAATTCAAAACATAAGCCCTCAATGAATCGTACATGAATTGTCCTTCAGAAGGCAGTACGACGCTTCCCGCACCAGCGATTGTCCGCGTCGTGAACTGCGCCTCGCCTGTTTTGAATAAATCAATTGATTGGACATTTTCCGACTTAATATCACGCGCCAAATCCATCAACGTCCGTATTTCCTTTGTCTGAATATTTGTGCGGAGGTTTTTGCCTAGCGCATCAATTAAACCAGTGACTGAACCGATATTTGTTAGTGTTCCTGCGCTCATCGCTTTATCACGTATCGCGACTAATATTTTCTGCTGATTGCGTTCACGGTCAAAGTTTGACTGTTCGAATCCATAGGTTGGCGCCGCATCACCACGTGCTTGTGCGAGGTACAAGGCGTGTTCGGCATCTAGCGTTACTTTGCCATTAGGATAATCGATGAAGTGACCCCTTGGCGGACAGTTCTTTATACGCTCACTATAAGTGGCACCGCATTTCCAGTCAAAATTACTATCCATCTGACCATTCGGGTTACGACTCTCGATCGTAACCTCAATACTGCCCCCGATCGCATTCACAACGTCACGCATCACCGTATAGTTAACGTGCACTCCGTATTGAATGTCTATTCCCATAATCTCACCGATGAACGCCTGTGTCTTTGCTAAGCGATCTTGCTCGGCTGTATCGTCTTCACCCTCGTTTACACAGCTAAAGAAGCTGTTGATCTTGCCCGAGTAGCCTGGCAGACATGGCATGTCGTACTGGACATACAGGTCACGTGGAACGCTAATGATATAGGCATTTTTGGCAGTCTGGTCGACGCTCACGATCATAATCGAGTCAGTCAGGTAAGCGGCTTCATGTCCAGGATCGTCTTCGGACGTACCGACGATCAGGAAGTTACTACGACCATTAGCATCTTGTTTTAATGGGTCACTTTTGACGATATCAAAAATATTCCCCTTAAAGATTCCGTTACTCGCCAGCACCGTACGCAGAACAACGTACGCACCAACCAATGCACCCAACACCAAGGCGATGATGATTACCCATTTAATAATCTTGAGGGCTTTATGACGAGGATGTTTCGCTTTGACATCACGTTCACGCTTTCGAGGACGTTTTGCTCGTTTATGTCGCGGTTCATCTTGATCAATCTCGCGGAGCGAGTCATCGATGTCACCACGCCCTATCGTTCGGCTGCTTCGAGCAACTCCGACAGATTCGTTGCTATAGCTATCGCCAGTGTGAAGTGAACGATCAATTGGTGCGATAGCAGCATCGGGATCCTTTACAGAATGTAAATCGCCCAACTGGCTATTGGGGCGACGAGGGATAAACCCATCAATGGAAGGTCGGTTGTTCTTCATAAATACTCATACTACTATACCTAACTTAAATGACAATTTGAAGCATAACTATAACCATATTGATCTACCTAGGGTATAATACCTAGAGTAATGGAAGCATCTTTTTTTACCCGCCACCCTTTCTTGAAAGATGCTTTCGGCATTTTCGTCTTTATTATCGCCGTCCTTATTGGCACCGTCCTTATTAACGGATTTGTATTTCGTAGCTATCATGTCGTCGGACCAAGCATGGAAAAGACTCTTTTTACAGGTGACCGTCTGATCGTTGACCGACTGCCCGTCACTTGGTCTCGTATATTAAATAAGGAATATCAGCCCGATCGTGGTGCGATTATTGTATTTAAGAATCCTAACTTTAGTCAGGGTATCGAAGACGAGTACATAGTCAAGCGAGTCATCGCCCTTCCTAGCGAACGCGTGGTCCTAAAAGACGGCGTGTATACCGTCTACAACGATGCAAACCCAAATGGCTTTAACCCCGACGAACAAAACCGTGGCGAACCCGGCACACCAACAACCGGCGAGGTCGATATGATTGTTCCAAAAGGACAAATCTTCGTGTCCGGTGATAACCGCAAAGGTAGCTATTCATACGATTCACGTAACGGCCTAGGTACCGTTCCTCTTTACGACGTCATCGGACCGGTCAGTTTCCGGATTTTTCCGTTCAACCAGATTCGTAGCTTTTAACTAGTCGTCGTTCAATAATTTTTGTAGTCGTTCAAGATCATCATTGCTCTTAAACTTAATAATGATGCGTCCAGCACCGTGACCATTAACGCGAATATCGACGTCTGTCTTTAGACGATCGCGGAGTGAACTAATACTCGCCTCATGACGAGATTCAGCCGCGGGGTCGCTTGCCTCACCCGTCGTCTTGCGCATGGTTTTAATATTCACCATGTACTGCTCGACTTTGCGCGAGCTCCATTCTTCCGCAATGATACGAGGAAGGATTTCCAGAACGAACGCCTCGTCCTGACCAGCCAGCGGACGGGCCTGACCTTCGGTCAGAATACCCTCGGCGATTGCTTGACGGGCTTCTTTTGGGAGACGAAGGAGGCGCATAGTGTTCGTGACGGCACTGGGCGACTTATTCACCCGTTTGGCAATTTCTTCTTGCGACAGGTTAAATTGATCACGAAGTTTCAAATAGGCGGTAGCTGTTTCAATGGCGTTCAAGTCGCGGCGTTGAATATTTTCAATAAGAGATAATTCCAGTTTGTGTTGGTCGCTAAGGTCGCGGATAATCGCAGGAATTGTATTGAGGCCGGCTGCTGCTGCCGCACGAAAGCGGCGCTCACCCGCAACAATCTGATAGCCGTTCATGCCCGGCGTCACAATGATCGGTTGCAACACACCGTATTCCTTGATTGAATCTGACAGCTCTTGCAAGGCTTCGCTATCAAAACTACGACGTGGCTGATCAGGGTTGGCGTAGACCTTCGAGATCGGCAGATTTTTTAGTTCGCTCACCTGCTCGTCTTGTGAAGCGGTCGGATCAAAACTTCCATCTAAAAGATCGACGGGAATCAGTGATTCAAAGCCTCGTCCCAGGCCTTTCTTCGAGCTAGACATGGGCGGCCTCAGTTCGAGTCATGACTTCTTTTGCCAGTGCTTTGTAGGCACGAGCACCCTTTGAAAACTTGTCATACACACCAATCGGTAACCCGTGACTTGGCGCTTCGGCAAGACGGATATTACGAGGAATCGTCACTTCAAACACTTTACCTGGAAAATGGCGTTTAATTTCGTCGTGCACCTGTGTACTAAGTGTTGTTCGGCTGTCGAGCATAGTCGGTAGCACTCCTAATAACTCAAGGCTCGGGTTCATGCCTTTTCGAACCAGTTTCATCGTCTCAAGAAGCTGTCCTAAGCCTTCCAGCGCATAGAACTCGGCCTGGACAGGAAGAAGGACGTATTTCGCCGCAATCAGCCCATTCACGGTAAGTAGACTAAGACTAGGAGGGCTATCGATCAGAATATAGTCGTATTGGTCGCCACTGGCTTCGATCGCAGACTTTAGGCGTGAAAACCGTTTGTCAGCTTGGGCAAGTTCTACTTCGGTATTCGCCAGTACTGATGTAGTTGGAGCAATCCAGAGATTCTTGTGTTCCGTTTCGCGTACCACCGCATTTAATGGCGTCGAGCCGATAATAACGTCAGTCATCGTCAGTGTCAGGGCTTGCTTGTCGATACCCAGTCCACTACTGGCATTACCCTGTGGATCAAAGTCGATGAGCAGTGTGCGTTTACCGGCTTTGGCAAGGAAAAAGGCTAAATTAATAGCGGTCGTTGTCTTACCAACGCCCCCCTTCTGATTCGTGACAGCAATCACCGTCGTCACCGTGTATACCCTCTGTTCATTTGCTTCATTATAGCATGAGTAAGCGAGTGAAATATAAGTGCATAACAAAAAAAGACCCCGCGAGGCGAGGTCTTTCTTGCTACTTGATCGAAGTAATTTCGATCTTTGAGTATTTTTGGCGATGTCCGTTTTCTTTGTGAACACGCTTTTTTGCTTTGTAGCGAATCACACGGATTTTGTCACCCTTTACCAAGTCATCGATGACCTTGGCGGTTACTTTCACATCTTTGACGGTTGGCGTACCGATAGTGACCTTGTCACCATCAATAACCAACAGTGCGTCGAGAGTGAGCTCTTTAGTTCCTTCCTGGAGGAGGTCCACCAGTAGGGTCTCTTTTTCGGCAACAATAAATTGTTTGCCACCGATCTTAACGACTGCTTTTGTCATATAGTTCCTTTAATATTTAGCGATCAGTTACCTATTTTAACAGAGATGGGCATCTATGTAAAGCTAGATCTGTCCGCCACCCGTTGCCAGTACGACAATGACACCCAAGCCAATAACGCCGATCAGCGTATACATACCGTGATGAAGCCGCCAAGTTTTACGCCATGAAGCAGGAAGTTTCTTTCGATAGTGATGGGCGGCGGCGGCGACAAATCCCACAACTGCGAACAGTGCCAATGCACCGAGCGTTGCCGGGCTAAGCGACTGCAAGGCGCTTCCGAAGTATGTCAACGGGTTTCCGACCCCGTTCGAAATTGGTGCGGCATAGACGACTTTATCAGTCTCACTTCCCTGCACTGCTACTGATGCAGGCGCTCCATAGTACGCAACTACCAATGTTGTGTTGCGACCGTCTAGTAGACCATCGACAACGGCAAAACCAACGTCCCTATACTTTTCGTTGAGAATATTCGCTCGGTGGGTCTGCGACGCCATCCAAGCATCGATCGTTGCACGTGCTGTGGGATAATTTTTTGCTAAGTTTTCACCCGCTACATCATAGTTATAGCCTGTATCAGCCAACCACTTCCAAGGTGTGATGCCACTTGGCGACGTGTGTGCCCAATAATTATTAGCGACCATGTCTTTTGCCTTCATAAACGCCGCCTGACTTAACTCCTCATTAATCTTTAGTTCGCTTAATGATGCCGCCTTGCGCTGTTCATTCGTGTCAGTCAATAATTCACTGACCGTAATATTCGATACTCGCCCTAACACTTCCAAACGTCCCGCCGTAATGTAGCCATAGACCAGCTGCATCAATAGTGCCAGTACTAGCACCGCGGTAATGCCGTGGAGTCGAACAAGATGAGGACGGTACTGATTGGCCTTGTGCGGTACAAAAGCATGCCGCACGTGACGACTAAAAGTTGAACCGTTTTTGTTTTTTTGTTTTTGTTTCGTGTTCACGGTTGGCTATATTATACCACTTATGCATAAGAAAAGCCCTTTTTTCAAAGGGCTTTTGCTTTGTATGTGTAATCTGTTTATTCTTCGTCGTTGCGGCGGCGAATCGCTGCGATGATGAACCAGATCAGTCCCGTTGCACCAAGAAGCATCAGAATCCACCAATACCATGCTAGGCCAAAGATGGCGTCGCCTGATTGAGTGTCAACTGTTGCTGTCTTGTCGTCGGTAACACCTTCGACATCAGAGTTGCCGTTTTGTGTCGTGTCAGTTGCTCCAAGAACACTTGCCCCATTCGTAAAGAACGGTACAGTCGTAGTAGTCGTTGTTGCAGTAGTTATAGTTGTAGTCGTAGTTGTGTTAGTAGGAGTCGTCACAACAGGTTCTTCGGTTTCAGCAGGAAGAGCGAATGTGTAATCGACACATCCTAGTGAGATTCGACTGATGATACCATCACCGTTTGCACCAGAACCAAGGCTGTACCCAATTGCGTTTACACGAGCGCTTGGGAATTGAGCAAGCCATTCGTCCACCGTACCGTAGTAAGGAGTGTTGTATGCTCCACCAGTCGAGTGAGGCGCTCCGCTTTGTGCGATAGCGTTACCTTCTGAAAGCCACCAGTCGTTTGTTTCATAGACTGCTTCACCAACCAAAATGCCATCACCGCTCATGCCATTAATGTTAACGGTATCGGTTGCAGGGTTGTTGTCGAGGTCAACGATCAGTTGCAAACCAGGTGCCGAGGTGCCACTACTCACGTAGTCCATAGATTCAGCGATAGTCAGGTCACCGTTGTCGCTTAGCGCGTAGTCAGTTGCGTAGTAGCCTGCTGCCTTACGTGGGTCTGGTGAGCCAGTCACATCGGTATCAGTGTAAATGTGTAGTCCTTCAGCGGTGATCTCATTGTAACCATTAGCGCGAGTTCGGCTAGTGTCCCATGTCGCAAGGTCAGTGGTTACAAGTGAGGTCGTCGTTAAACATTCAGCAGTGGTCGGTGCAACACCCGTTTCAAAGCTGTTCCATGCGACTGAATAGTTGTCAGCACTATCGCCTGTTGCACTGTTAAAGCTGTTAAAGATGACCGATTCGAAACTGCCGTATGCATCAGTTTCCCATGCTGCAGGTAATGAAGTGACGAGTACGTCATTAACGTAGTAGTCGTATTCCTTAGTTGCTGCGTTATAAGTTACTTCAACGGTATTAAAACTGTCGACGTCATAGCCAACACCAGTAAGGTTTGTCCAACCACCATTAATAGTGTCGAATACGCGCCATCCGGTAAAGTCACCGTCACCGATAGTGGTAAATTCAATAATTGGGTACGCTAGGTCGGCAGCGGTCGAGCTGTGGGCAACACCCCAAAGACCGGCACGAACAGGCTTGCCTTCCCAAGTTGGATCAACATATAGCGCAGCACGAAGTGAGGTACTTGCAGTTGGAAGTGCCGCTTGGACGCCTTCGGTTCGATAGAATCCAGAATCAACAGACGCATTAGTGTTATCAATGCTCATATTTAATTGGTTACCCGCAACACTCCATCCACCAGATGGTGCACGGCGGTCAGGACCAAACGTTAAACTGCCTAGGCCAGTTGAACCATAGACGATGCCAGGTGCAGCATTTGCTGAACTAGCAAACGTGAACGGCAATACAGCCGTAATCGTCGTCACCGACAATAATAGCGCCAAACTAAAGTTAGTAATTCTTTTTCGTAGTGTGCTTGTTACAGCTTTCATCTCGCAGCTCCCAATTAATGGTCACCCACCGACCGAATTACGTAATACAAATATACTCGCAACTTTTGTATTTTTCTTAACTTTACCACCACTAAGGTGTTTTGGCAACTCCCAAGAAAAATTTATTGATGAGAAACTTTATCAAGTAATATAGTCCCGCTATCCCTCCAATCGTTACCGCCCACCAATACCACGCTACGCCCATAATGTTCCAACCTTCCGTACTCGCCTGAATCGGCCCAGTGGTTACGCCACCAAGTGTACTTGCCGCGTCACCGTATTGATCATTTAATCCTGACATATACGCTAGGTAATTAAATGATGGCCAATTCGGCGATCTTTGTGCTGTATCCACCCTTTGAATCGAAGGAAGATCATCCAGTAATGCCTGGTTCACTTCGAGCGGCGGAGTGGGCTCGATCGTCTGCGATGACGACGGACTCGAACGGGCAGGTTCGGTGCTACTAGTAGGTGGTGGTGATGGATTAGCACGAGTCTGCTCTGGACTATCCGGAGGCGTCGTCGTAGGAGGAACCGTACGACACTCGCGACTCAACACGCTCGACACCACACAACCGACGGTATATAAAAGACTCTCGGCCTTTGTCGGCCGAGAGCTTTGGATCGATATAAAGGAAGACGCAGTAAGGACGGCTAGCAAAAATGTGATAATTTTTGCTCCTCGCAGGTTCAGTCGCCACTTATGAATACTTATAGCGTGTTTCCCCCTTTTACACTCTATACAGCGGTAACATATTTATTATACCACGAGCAGTTTGATCTACAAATTACCAGAGGTGGGGCGTTCTAATTCGTCGATACGATCGTGGTCTAACCCGTAGTAATGAGCGATTTCGTGCCACAGTGTTCGCTTTATTTGTTCAAACAACTCTTGTTCAGTGTGAACCATCATCAAAATCGGCAGCTTAAATAACGTGATTTTATCCGGTAAAACAAAAGTATACCCTGCTCCACGCTTCGTTAAAGGGATGCCTTCGTATAGCCCAAGTAGCAGGTTGCCTTGGTGTAAACCCGACCTTTTCGCTTGGTGTTCGTCGGGCCAGTCGGCGTAGACAATCGCTACGTTATCAAGGCCTTTAATATACTGTTGAGGCAGTTCATCCATCGCCTTGCTTATCAGGCGATCAAATTCGGTGTCTGAAAGTTCCATTACTATAACAAGTATAGCCTAATTGTCTGTATCATAAAAGTTAAGTGGGTCCTTTTCAAGATCTTTAATCACTCTGTCCCATGAATCATTCAAAGTCTGTTCATCAATGTCGGTTTGCAGGTCGAGGGTTTCGTCCTGGGCGAACTCGTCCAAAGGACTAACCGTCCCGTCATCTTGGGGGTCAACCGGCTGTAGCTGTAGATAGTTATAAATTGACATGTTTGTTTTCTCAATGCGTAACAATACTATTTAAGCATGAACGGGTTAAAAAGTCAATCTTTGAGTCTTCTATGCTTTTTGTAGCTTGAGCGTGATTTCCATCTTGTCGATGGAGATTGTATTCTCGTACGTATAGTCATCGCCAGAGGTAAGTTCGTTAGCTAATGTCTCGGTTTTAATCGCCTCTGCGTAATCAGTGTAAGCCGCTGCTAATTCCTTTTCGTCAGTCATAAAGCTAAGAACAATCCGATCATCCACATTCAGACCAGCGTCTTTGCGTGCCGCTTGAACATAGCGAATCAGTTCGCGTGACAGACCTTCGCGGTACAGTTCAGGTGTAATTTCGAGATCAAGGGCTAACTCATCCCCTTTTACTACCTGCTTTACATTCAGCTCTTCGCGTAATACGTCCTCAAAGTCGACAAACTCGCCCAGTGTCGGTACGGTC
The DNA here is from genome assembly GCA_049276535.1 of Candidatus Microsaccharimonas sp. Taxonomy (GTDB): domain Bacteria; phylum Patescibacteriota; class Saccharimonadia; order Saccharimonadales; family Saccharimonadaceae; genus Microsaccharimonas. The sequence goes on along the minus strand of JBASWP010000002.1, from coordinate 33,620 downwards.
ACCGACGCCAGTGGTTGACGAGTTTTAATACCTGCCTTTGCGCGCAGGCTAAGCGCCTGATTCACATAGTCACGCACTGTTTCCATATCGTTCACAACCAGTTCATTCACATGTCCTAGTTTTGGCCAATCGGTCAAATGCACGCTCTCTTCTCCGGTCAAGTTGCGATACAGTTCCTCGGCAAGGAAAGGAACGAAAGGCGCCAGTGCCTGCGACAGACGAACTAATACATAGTGTAGTGTTTGGTAGGCATTGTTCTTGTCACTATCATCTTCACTCTTCCAGAAACGACGGCGGCTGCGACGAACATACCAGTTGCTGGCATCGTCGATAAACGGTAGGATTGGCTTAGTCGCACTGACCAGGTCATAGCCGTCCATATGCGTGCCGATTTCCTCGATCAATTGGTGCAAGCGGCTGACGATCCATTGATCAAGCGGGTTTTCAAGGTGTTCTGACGGATCTTTCAGTTCCCCGTCGAATTCCCACCCATCGACTTCCGCATACATTGTAAAGAAATCGTACATATTCCAGATCATCGTTAGTTTGCGGGCAACATCAGCTACTTCCTTGTCTTGCAGTGCAAAATCTTCCCCCGACAGCAGAGGACTAGAAATCAAGAGGAAGCGCAGGCTATCCGCGCTGTATTGATCCATTAAAACGTTCGGGTCAGTGTAGTTACCGTAAGATTTACTCATTTTGCGGCCGTCATTTCCAGCCACATTTCCAGTCACTATAACGTTCTTAAATGAGTTCTCTCCAAACAGTGCAACGCTCATGGCGTGCATGTAGTAGAACCATGCGCGAACTTGGCCGATATATTCAACGATGAAGTCGCCCGGGAAATTAGCTTCAAACTTCTCTTTGTTTTCAAACGGATAGTGGAACTGGGCAAAAGGCATACTGCCGGCTTCAAACCAGCTGTCCATAACTTTATCGATGTGGGTGTACTGCTCGCCGTCGATCGTGAACTTCACGTCGTCGATCCATGGGCGGTGATAATCTTCCAGTTCTACCCCACTGAGTTCTTTCAGTTCATCGTAGCTACCGACAACTTTTACCTTGCCTGATTCGGTTTTCCAGACCGGCATAGCCGTTGCCCAGAAACGATCGCGAGAGATATTCCAATCAGGTGCAGTTTCAACGGTTTTTGCAAAGCGGCCATGTTTGACGTGCGGTGGGAACCAGTTGATATCGCCGTTTTGTTCAAGCATTTGCTGGCGCTGGCTGTCGATATCCATAAACCAGCTCGGGTGGGCGCGGTACATCAGGCGGGTGCCACAGCGATGACAGTGTGGATATGGGTGGCGGATGTAGTCGATCTTCCAGACAGTGCCGCGTTCATGGAGAGTTTTGGCAATCGTTTTATTGATTTCCCAGACGTTCTCTCCTTTCCACTCGGTTTCGGTAAATTCGCCATTCTCGTCGAGGACGTGGACGACGGGAATGTTCTTTTCCCTTGCGAGTGCGAAGTCTTCTTCACCGTAGGCTGGGGCGACGTGGACGATGCCCGTACCAGATTCCGTAGTGACGTAATCTGCCGCCCAGATCTTGTGAGCGTTTTCACCACGATCCTCAAATAACGGCTCGTACGCCCTCCCTACGAGTTCAGAACCACTAAAAGTACGGACGGTCTTATAGTCCAAAACTTGATGTTTTTCATCGGTCAAAGCCGTATTGAGTAACTCCTGAGCCAAGATGAGTTTCTGGGTATAGTTAATGACATAGCGAGGAGCACGGTCACCATCCTTTTCAAAGAAGTGCCCTCTGTCTTCTTCGTATACCATTGAGGCTCCAAGCTGCTCACCCAATTCTTCGAAAGTCACTTTTTTAATGAGGCCCTCATCGGAGTATATAATCGTTGGCGTCTGTTTAATCCTCTGTTTCACACTTTGGAGATCTATATCAAACCCTATATAACCAGAGTGATCTATCCAATCCTGGTCAGTACTACTGAACGACCGACCAGGATAGGTAGGGGCGATCATAGTCAAGGTCTGAATGACTACATCGCCATTTCCCTCAAGCCACTTCAAAAATGTACTGGCGCCTAGTGAGTGCGTGACAACGTGAGCTTCCGAGAAGTCATAATTATTCAGCTGATTAAGGTTCGTTTCTAATTGAGGACTACTGGCGTCAATATGATCAATGAGAGTAACATCATAGCCTTCAGCTTCCAGACTCGCCTTTACATCCAAGAAGTACTTTCTCGATGCGAAAGCGTGTTTGCCAGAGATAAGGAATACTTTTTTATTTTTTGCCGGTAACTCGACTTCAGCATATTCGACTTCTGGATTCACCGCTAACCCAGTATTTGCTGGGAGTGTCCAAGGTGTTGTCGTCCAAGCTAGAAGATAACTGTTGTCGTCCTTTAGTTTGAACTTCACATACACACTCGGATCCGTCACCTCCGTATAAGATCCCGCATCCATCGTCACCTCTGCCTTTGAAAGCGGCGTCGCGTCGAGTGTACAGTACATCAATACCTTTTCGCCTTCATAGATCTTACCTTTGTCATACAGCGTTTTAAAAGCCCACCAAATACTTTCCATGTAGTCCTTGTCCATGGTTTTGTAGGCACCCTTAAAATCTACCCAGCGGCCGATACGATCAATTGTATCTTCCCAGGCGCTGCTAGTTTCGAGCATGTTGGCGCGAGTAGCAGTAATATACTTCTCAATTCCGTATTCAATCACCTCTTGGCGGGAGTTGATACCGAGTTTCTTCTCGGTGTAGCGTTCAGCCGGTAGGCCGTGAGCGTCCCAACCCCAGACACGCTCGACGCGCTTGCCCTTCATTGTCTGGTACCGAGGCACGGCATCCTTCACGATGCTCGAAAGGAGCGTTCCGTGATGTGGCACGCCGGTAATAAATGGAGGGCCGTCATAAAAAACGTAGGCGTTGTCCGCCGATCGCATCTCGATCGACTTCTCAAACGTTTTGTTCGTTTTCCAATACGAAACGAGGTCTTTTTCGTATTCCAGTGCGCGGCGGCGAGTATTAGCTTTGAATTTCATACTATTTCCTTATCCATTTACCGGAACAAATCCGTACTTTTCTAGTTGTGGTTGAATATCTGCAAGCGATTTTCCAGCTAAGAAGCCTGCCGCGATTGTTTCATCCTGAGTAACGTCAGCAAGTGCGATGTCGGGGGTGTGGAATGCACGCATTTCATCTTCATTATCAAATTCGAAATCGATCACAACCAGCCCGGCAAGTTTATCCAGATAGACATCTAGTTCGGCGTGGCGACCATCGATCTCGACAGTATAGCGTTGTTTCTTAATCTCTTTTGAAGGAGCTTTCGCCAACGCTTCAAATTCTTCTTTCTCTAGCTCAATAGTGTGTTCAAATTGTTTCGAGCTATCGGTCCCATCGGTCGGCACTTTTTTAGTTATTTCGTAGCGACTACCCCTGTGACGCAGGCGAAGATGAGGATGAAATGCCTCGGCAGGAACATAGATGTCATGAATAATTTCCGATGGAAAAGTATCGAGGTTATCAGGCAGAGCCTTCACTAGGTACGTTCGTTCGAGTTCGATTTCCGTCGCCATGTTCTTGTTCCTTTGGTTTTAAAATAATAAAAATCCCTCATCCATCGGAACCCGGGTAAGGGTGGTGCCATCCGATTTCTGAAAGATTATTTCAGCGCTTCATTGTCGCTTTGACGTAGCGTACACGTTCGGTTCTACTCTCGCTAGCGATTTCTTCCGAAAACTCGTGGCTGATAACCACTCAAACGTTATGGTACTTATAGTAGCAGTTTAAAAATATGCAGGCAAGGTCAATTACGGGCGTTCAAATGCTTGGCGACCCGGTACGACATATCCTGAAACATGTACATCAGCGTCACCTGACTTGTCGAGTGTCAGCCGGCTAAGGTCTTCGCCAATCGTTAGGGCAAAACCCGTACCAAAATCTGTTGGCTCGCCAACAGGAATCACACTAAAGTGAGTGCCGTCGGTCATAAACGTAAACGGCTGCCCTGTCCGTTTTTCACCCCTGAAAATACCGAATAACGATCCATCTTTTTCGAGGTCCCCGACTTCGATATCGGCAACCATTTCACCGGTGAATTTATCTGTTCGTATCTTCGCCCTGTCCCCGTACTTTTCGACGAGGTCGTTGTTCATATCGACAACAACGCGACTATCGACGCGTAATGATTCTTCTAGTCTTGGTTTTAGGGCTCGCAGGCCTTCAGGATTCGGTATTTGTGTGTTTTTTGTCATTTATACTATTATAGCAAAAATAAGCATAAACGTCAAGGTCACGCTAGTTCTAGGCGAATAGCGCTTCGCCGAATTTCAAAATCACCAAGGCGATCATGAGCGCAATCCAAGCCAGAACAATCACCTGGTGGTAGTTGCCTTTTAGGAAACGTTGAATGCGATCATTCAGTGGCTTCTTGAAGCCGTAGGTATTCATCTTCAAATTGTAGTGAAGGAAACTTGAGAAGATAAGCGTCGTAGCCGTCGTCACGATCAGGCACCATGGACACAGTACCTCGATAACATAGACACTTTGAAAGAAAAGCCAATATGCGAACATAAGACCAAGGAAAATTCCGATCGTCGCCTTTATCAGCCACCAACGAGGGAATTTCACCCCTACCAGACCTGCAAGGGCCGTCGTCACCAATACCGAATAAGCCATCAGTCCGATGACCATATTCGGAAAGCCAAAGACCTGCGACTGCCAGGTTTGCATGACAGTACTACAGTTGAGGACGATATTAATACTGCATGACAACACGGCATTCGGATCTTCGTAAAGATGAAACTTCTCTATCGTGAGTATGAACGCCGCAGCAAGGGCGGCCAGGCTGCCAAGTAACATAATGCCGAATGTTACGACACGGGTACGACGCTCGTCTTTATGCGTGAAGATGTCTTTGAGTTTACTGAACATAATAACTGACCTCGCTAATAGTCGGTAATGGCAGTCCGGACCACGTATTTTGCATGACACCATCGTTGCTGATAGCTACCATTGAAGGAAATTCCATCAAGTCATACGTTCTACAGAAGCTAATGCCATCAGGTGAGTCTGGGTCCATCGTTTCAAGATCATGCCCAGTTTGCATTTTGAAATCACGTAAGTAGTCGGTTACTTGGCGCGTATAATCACGGTCATCTTTAAAAACTACCACCACTCTCATCGCTAAGCGCCCTTTTGTTGCCTTCGCTGTTCAAGGATCTGAACAAAGTCGTCCAGTGATTTAAATTCTTGATAGACACTGGCAAAACGGACATAGGCGACTTCATTACGTTGTGCCAATTCGTCGAGCACCTTGTCACCAATTTGCTTCGAGGTAACTTCAATTTCACCCAGTGCGTAGACTGCATCTTCAATGTCATCGATCATTTCTTCGACTTCTACTTCTGAGGTAAAGAATTTACCGACCGAACGACGAATCGCGGTCGCAAGTTTTTCACGGTCGAATAGTTCACGAGCACCGTTCTTTTTAATCACGGCGAGGTTTGGTTTTTCAATACGTTCATAGGTAGTAAATCGTTTACCATCTGGTGTTTCACGACGACGGCGAATAGTTACCCCATCACTGACTTCGCGTGATTCTACCACTCGGCTGTCACCAATATTGATTCGTGGCATGTTCTAATCCTCTGTCTTTTTGTGCTTTTTACGGCGGCGCAGAAAGGCTGGCGTATCGGATTCATCGTCTTTTTCAACCGAATGATTCCACATGTTCTCGCCGTTCTCTTCGGCAAAAATCTCGGCAGATCCACTTTGATCAAGGCTAAGATCAACGCTGTCGACGGCTTCGTCAGTCAAACGAGTTTCGGTTTGAGTTTCTTCGGGTTCATTGTCAGTTTCTTGGAAATAGGCTGAATCGAATCCGGTTGCAATGACCGTAATGATCAATTCGTCTTCAATTTCAGGTTTCAAGGTTGCACCAAAAATAATGTTCGCATCAGGCGAGACGGCACTGGTGATAATCTCGGCGGCTTCTTGGATTTCGCTCATGCTCATGTCGTAACCACCGGTCACGTTGAACAGAACACCCTTGGCACCATCGATTGATACTTCGATCAATGGTGATTCAATGGCTTGTTGGGCAGCTTGGGCGGCACGGTTATCGCCACTGGCGCGTCCGATACCCATGAGGGCTGAACCGGCATTGCTCATAATCGCCTTTACGTCAGCAAAGTCGAGGTTGATCAGTCCGTGTTCGGTGATGAGTTCAGAAATGCCTTGGACACCCTGACGAAGAACATCATCAGCGATCTTGAATGTTTCAAGAAGCGGTGTGCGTCGGTCGATCGTTTGGAGTAAACGGTCGTTGGGGATGGTGATGAGCGTGTCAACGTGGCGACGAAGTTGATTAATCGCCCAGTCAGCGTTAGTGCGGCGTTTCTGGCCTTCAAAACTGAATGGCTTTGTTGCGACACCGACCACCAAGATACCCATTTCTCGGGCGACTTCGGCGACGACATACCCTGCGCCGCTTCCGGTTCCACCACCTGCGCCAATCGTGACGAATACCATATCTGCACCAGTGAGGGCGTCGCGGATTTCGTCGCGTGATTCATTTGCCGCTGCTTCACCAACTGAAGGATCGGCACCTGCACCCAGTCCACCTGTCGTGCTATTGCCAAGATGAATTTTTATATCTGCTTTTGAGTTATGGAGCGCTTGGGCGTCAGTATTCATCGCAATGAACTGCACACCGGCAAGTCCGGCGTCTTTCATACGGTTGACGGCTGAACCGCCGGCACCACCAACACCGACCACCTTAATGCTGGCAAAGGTTTGGATGTCACTTGGTTTCACTTCAGGCATACGTCTGTTATCTCCCCGATATACTCTTATACTTCCCTTAGTATAACACTTTGCAAAGAAACGAAAATACTAGGCGCGGAATCGAGCAAATAATTTAGACACGAATCCACCCGCTGACTTGATCTTCATTGTACTTTTTTTGTTCGGACCATGACCAGCCATGCGTTCTGCATCTATTAACATTAGTCCAATTGCCGTTGCAAAAGATGGTCTCTCGATATTATCCGCCACGCCACCATAGCCAGTTGGCTTGCCGATTCGGGCTGCCAGACCCAGATATTCTTTGGCGTACTCATCAATATGTTTCAGTTGAGCGGTACCGCCGGTCAGTACAACGCCACTTGGCAGTTTGCCGGCACGGCCGGCTTTTTTCAGTTCATGTTGAACAGCCTCAAAGATTTCTTCTAAACGCGCTTCGACGATTTCATCGATATCCTTCGTTTGGAAACTGTGAATTTCGCCTTCGTGTTTCAGACTGATACCTGCGTTTTCTTTTCGAGCGATAGCCGAGGCATGTTCTAGCTTAATTTTTTCGGCGATTTCAGGATCGGTCTTTAGGCCGATCGCGAGGTCATTGGTGATATTAACACCACCGACAGGAATAACAGCGGTATACTGCAAATCCCCTTCTTCGTAGACGGCGATGCTTGTCGTTGCTCCACCTATGTCGATAAGGGCGACACCATTTTCAATTTGTTGTTCACCTAATACCGCACGAGCCGCCGCGACAGCAGTCACTACTACTGTATGAGGTTCGACTTTGGCAGTTTCAGCCGCTTTTTGAACGTTGACTAAATATGGCGTCAGTCCAGAAATGACATGAGCATCGATTTCGAGACGTGTGCCAGTCATACCAAGTGGATCTTTGATATTATCTTGGCCGTCTAATTTATAGGCATGCGGGATAACATCTAAAATTTCACGGTTCGCAGGCACTTTGCCGAGGGTTGCGACTTCTTCGATTCGCACCAAGTCATCGCGAGTAATTTCGTGATCAGGTGTTCCAACGGCAACCATCCCATCAGCGTGCGTACTAAGAATATGCGCACCGTTTACGCTGATCGTCGCTCCATCAACTTGATAACCGCTCATGCGCTCGGCTTCGCCCAGTGCGTCATCAATTGCCTGCGCAGGACCATTTAAGTTAACGACCACGCCTTTGCGCATGCCGCTGTTATGAGCCTGACCAACGCCAACAATCGTCGGAACACCAGTCGTACCGTCGATGTGCGCTACTACTGTTCTGACAGTTGTCGTGCCTATGTCGATACCGACGGCGTAGGAAGAACCTTCTTGCATGTCCCTAAGTATACCGCTTACGTCTGGCGTTGCAAAGTTTTAAAACATAAAAAAGAGTCAAACGAACCGGCTACACTACATCTCGGAGGCCGCTCTATGGGGAACTTCGTTCGCCCATGGCGCTCGGCTCGCCCTTACGGGGACATCCTCCTCTTTGCAGTGTAGCCGGTTCGGTTAGACTCTATAAACGCGTTAAGATTTCGACGCCGTCTTCGGTAACAAGAACGGTGTGTTCAAAGTGAGCCGCCATACTACCGTCGCGGGTTGAAATCGTCCACTTGTCGTCTTCGACACGGATTTTTTCACCCCCAAGCGTTGCCATCGGTTCAATAGCGATCGTATCGCCAGGTGTCAGTAGTTCTCCACTCCCTTTTCGACCATAGTTTGGGACTTCGGGCGCTTCGTGCATTTCATGACCGACACCGTGCCCTACTAACTCACGAACGATTCCCAGTTTCGCCTCGTTCAAGACTTTTTCAACAGCAGCACCAATGTCCCCAATGCGGACTGGACCCTTGATTGCATCAATGCCAGCGTATAAGCTTCGTTCCGTGGCATTAATAAGATGCTTTTGGACTCCGTTCGGTTCACCGACGACCATCGTAAAGGCACTGTCCGTTTTCATTCCTTTGTAGGTAATAACCAGATCAAAGCTGACGATATCGCCCTTTTGCAGGACGTATTCAGTCGGAATACCGTGAACGATTTGATCGTTTGTCGAGATACATATGACGTTAGGAAAATTAACTTCCGAAGTTTTATACGTTGCTATCGCGCCCAAGCGCGCGATTTCTTTTTCTACCCAGCTATCGAGCTCTAATTCACTCACACCTGGTTGCACCTGTGCTTTGAGTCCATCAAAAATAGTGGCAAGAATCTTACCGCCTTCGCGCATTGCCTGAATTTCAGCTTCAGTTTTCTGTTTTTGAACCACTAAGCCAAGCCCCGACTAGTGAGTTCCTGTGCGATGCGGTCATGGACCTGTCCGACTGAACCGTCACCGTCGACATGTACGACAGGAATATTCTGTTCGGTAAAGTATGCCAGGATCGGATACATTTCCTGGCGATAAATATTCAGACGCTCGTCGATTGCCTCGGGGGTATCATCAGCACGGCCACGAATACGGAGGCGATTTAGCAGTTCTTCGCGTGGTACCTCAAGAACAATCACGACACCGACTGAACGATTGTGTTCAGGCTGGCTATCGATCAGCCATGTGGCTTGTTCGAGTTTACGTGGGAACCCATCGAGAATTACGCGGTCAACATCATTCGCGCGTTGCAGTGCCTCGCCCATAATACGAATGATCATCTCGTGCGAGACGAGTTTGCCGGTCTGTAGCCCTTCAATGATTTCTGGGTCGTGAGTATCACGAAGTAGTTGTCCGGCACTAAGCCAGCGCCATCCCATTCGGGCAGCCAACATTTGCCCCTGTACACTTTTACCTGCGCCCGCGGGGCCAAAAAATACAATCATGTCTCTATGATATACGGACGATAAGGATTATGACAATGCTTCTTTAACAAGTCGAGCAACAGTTGCGCCATCAGCTGCGTTACCGAGCTTGCCTTTTACGGCACCAATCACTTGTCCCATTGCCGCAGGGCCGCTCACGCCAAGAGTGGCGATTGCTTCGGTAACAGCTGTTTTAATATCTACTTCTGATAGTTGTTCAGGTAAATACGCTTCCAGTACTTTTGATTCGGCTTTTTCAGCTTCGACCAGTTCCGGTCGGCCGGCTGCTTCGTACTGGGTAGCGCTGTCCTGGCGTTTTTTAACTTCGCGGGCGATGAGTTTTTCAATTGTCGCATCGTCCAAACCATCATCGCGCTTGCCTTGGGCAACTTCTTCATTCAAAATAACTGCTTTCAGGCCACGCAATACTTCGGCAACAAAACGATCACCGCCCAAAAGGGCGGCTTTTAAATCGTTATCAAGTTGGGCTTTGAGGGCCACTGTTATTTGAGTCCTAAACGAGCCTTATTCAGCTTGTCGGCTTTGCGTTCTTTGCGAATAATCGCTTTGATACGACGCTCGGGTTTACTAATTGGCTTGGCAAATCGCATTGAAGCTTTGGCTTCAGCTAATACACCACTTTGCAGCACTTTGCGGTTAAAGCGACGAATAATATTTTCGTTCGCTTCGCGTTCATCTTTACGGGTTACTTGTACCATATTGTACGTATTGTAACAGATTGAGATCAGTTCGACAAGAGGTAAACTAATCCCATCCTAGATAGGTGGATTTAGGCGGTTCCAGAGGGAGTACAGGAACACCAGTTCCTCCTTCAACACTAAAGTTAGAACCGGTTGCGTAAGTTTTTATGACCATATAGGCGTTGAGGAAACTGCTGACTTCGGGATCGACATCCCACATACGACCAAAGTCAGGACTGTAGGTTAATGCGTCTTGATTGAAGGTAAATGGAACCGTTGCAGCACTAATGATGCGGCGCCCCGTTGCTTCTTGGACCGCCAGCGCGACTTCGGTAATGACGATTGGTTGAGCGGTGAAATCACGCGCTTCATCACCCTGGAGGGCTAGTACTGTTTCGAGAATACTTTCCTTAAACAGTAGTGGAAGTACTCCCCTTCCACCTTTTTCAACACGTTCGGTTGGAGTTAACTCGGCATCTTCAGCCCAACGATTCTTATATTCGGCCAATTTAGCCATCAGTTGCTGACGAACGACGTCGTCACGAATTTCAATACGCGTGTCGCGTAGAGCAGGTTCCCTATCTCTTCGTTCGGCATCTTGAGTATCAGTATCGGTCGGGTTCGTCATGGTGTCTCCTTATTCCTTTCATCATACGACGGCGATTTTCGTGGGCAAAGCATAATCACCATACTTCTAGATGAAGTAATTGACCTTCAACGCTTCGTCGACCCTGCCACTCGTTGATATCGGCCGTATACCAAACAGATACTTTTTCGCCCGGTTCAACAAATAGATGCGCTTGGGCGCTAAAAGCAATCATGTCGATAGTTTCGCCGCTTTCGCTTTTAAGCGTCAGTTTAACGTGCTGATTATCGGCGCCCATACGGCGCTGATTCACCACGATCAGTCCATGAGACCTCAAGATTGGCTGCGGATTGCCATGGCCGAACGGTTCAAGCTTCTTAATACCCTCGACCAGCTCTTCGGTTACTTCCGATAATGGCGCATCGACATCTGCCTGCGGAAGCAAGAGAGCAGCTTGGTTTTCGAGCTTTTGCCGGGCGTAAAAATCATTGACGCGCGTTCGAAATGCAGGGATATTAACGGTCGGCAAGGTGACGCCGGCAGCTAGTTTGTGACCACCGCCTTTTGTGATTAGATCGTCAGCACTTCGAATTGCATCGGCCGCACTGAAGTCGCCGTAACTACGGGCTGAACCCTTCGCCTCGACGCCCATTTCTTCCAAAACAAAGGTTGGCTTCTTATACATCTCGAGGAGTTTTGCGGCCACGATACCAACAATGCCGTGATTCCAGCCGGCGTTGCTTACCACTAACACCGGATCATTCTGCAATTCGTCGGCTTGAACTATCGCCTCTTTTAAAATCTTGTCTTGTTCCGTTCGACGAGCTTTGTTCATATCGTCCAGCTGACGAGCGATTGTCAGCGCCGCCAGCGGATCTTCGCTGGTGAGGAGGTTAAGAGCATACTCGGCAGTTTCTAGGCGTCCTGCCGCGTTCATACGTGGTCCCAGACCAAAGCCAAGGCTCCGAGCATTCAGACTGCGCGGTTCGATACCAGCAACAGCCATCAATGCTTTTAATCCTGGCCGACGCGTCTGCGCCAAGACCTTTAGTCCCCAATAGACATTCGTCCTATTCTCGTCGACCAATGTCACGACATCACAGACAGTCCCTAGCGCCACTAAATCAAGCAGCCACTTCTCTTGACCTTTTTCCAAACCATCCAGCACGGTTTGTAATGCTTGAACTAGCTTAAACGCCACACCGACGCCTGCAAGATCGATGAACGGATAGCCGTGGTCAGTTCGCTTTGGATTGATAGTCGCAGTGGCCGGTGGTGGCGTGTCGGCAACGTTATGGTGGTCGGTCACGATCACATCGACGCCCAGTTCATTTGCACGGGTAATTTCCTTGTGGCTCAAACTACCGCAGTCGACAGTAATAATCAGTTGCGCTTTGTCGGCTGCAATTCGTTCGATGGCATCGACCGTCAATCCATACCCTTCAACGAAGCGATTTGGGATAAAGGCTTTGACATGTTTAAACCCAAACGATTTCAAAGCGTCGATCAGCAGCGTTGTCGCGGTCAGCCCGTCGATATCATAATCGCCGTAGATGGTAATACGTTCTTGTTTCTCGCGGGCGACTTTCAGCCGATCGACTGCCGCTTGCATATCGGGCAACAAAAACGGGTCATGTTTAGTGGCGTAATCTGGTGATAAAAAAACCGCCCGTTTCTCGGGCGTCATTCCTCTCGCGGCTAGAATCGAATCGAGAAGGCTCATTACGCAACTTCAGAGGACGAACGTTTCGGCCGTGCGGCCTGTTGTTGTGATTTGATCACAATGCTTTGCAACTCTTTAAAGATCGGGAATTGCTTGTTCGTTGCGTAGATTTTAGTGTTGCCTTGGCGTTCGCTCGTAAGGAATCCGACCTTTTCAAGGCGTTTCAGCTCACGCTGAATATTCCCTGGATCTTCCTTGATAAGTTTGGCGAGACCACGAACGTGTGTACGAAAGTCAGGATACTTTGCATAGACAACAACAATCTTGCGCCGCACCCGAGATGTAATAAAAACGTCTAACATAGCTCCCCTTGATTAATACACACGCCTCATACGTTGATTTTTATTCTACACTTTTTCACTATCGACGGTCAACGCCAATTCAGGACAATTTTATTAATTTTCGCAACAGTTTCCTCATGTGACGGGATCGTATTCTGGTTGTAATAGTGGTCGGTACCAAGGTAGTTTTCCTTCACGTCGAGGACGTGGAGCTCGTCGGCTAACATGTGAAGTTTGTCGACTGCCTGAACCGAAGCGACCGGCGTGGCAATCACTAGGCGATTCACCCGAATCGGTTTGAGAAAGTCGACCGCAACATCGATCGATGCCCCATTATCCAGGCCGTCGGAAATCAAAATCACCGTATGATCACGCAGCATTTCACTATCAATCAATCCGCCGTCACCTAGCAATCGATTCATTTTTTGGAAAGCTTCACGTTTCTGCTCTTCTAAATAGCCATGAAATTCACTGGTGTATTCTTCAATTTCACCAGCCGAGAACATGCCGTTATACGTAAAGCCGCCGTTCTCTGACACTCCACCAAAACTAGCATTTTCGCCAGGAATCTCGATGTTCTCGATCAAAAGCATTGTCAAAATACAGTGAAGAGCCGTCGCGATTTGCTCGCCAACGATCACCCCACCATCACTTAAAGCAACCACCGCACAGTTCTCGTAACGATAGCGCTCGAGTAAGTCTGCCGCGAGTTTTTGACCGGCTTCTTCACGACTCTCAAAATACATATGCTTATTTTAGCATGGCCGGCGCAGTATACTGGAGATAGTATGCAGTACTACGAGGTCGCTCCTATTCGCATTGTCCGCGCTGGCAGCGCTACCTTTACGTATAGTTCTAAATCCGCCCTCTCAATCGGCACGATTGTCACTATCGAGATCGGAAAAAAACAACTCGTTGGGGTGGTGATGAGTAAAACAACCCAACCTGAATACGCGACCAAGCCCATTACGTCGGTCATCGAACCTACCCCCCTGCCTGTCAGTTTGATTAGCTTAGCGACGTGGCTGGCCGAGTACTATCGCACTCCCCTCGCAACTGTTTTTCAGACGATTCTTCCCCGCGGCATCGATAAAAAGCGGCGCGAACGAGAGGTCACAAAACACCAGTCAGTCCGAGACCGAACACATATTGTGTTCAATAAAGACCAGGTCAATGCTATCGAAAAAATTATGGAAAGCAAGGGAACGAGCATCCTCCAGGGCGTCACTGGGTCGGGAAAGACGGAAGTATACAAGGAAGTTACCCGTCGAACCATGGCCGCCGGTCAATCGGTGATCGTCTTGGTTCCCGAGATCAGCTTAACCAGTCAAACCATTAGTGAATTCTTGCACGACTTCCCTGACCTGATCGTGACGCACTCGCATATGACCGAAGCCGAGCGCCACTTGGTATGGAAACAAGCGCTTGAATCATCAACGCCCCGCGTCGTTATTGGTCCGCGTTCAGCGCTATTCATGCCCGTACCCCGATTGGGTGCCATTCTGATCGACGAGGCCCATGAACCCAGCTACAAACAAGAGCAGTCACCTCGCTACTCGGCGCTTCGCGCAGCCAGCGTGCTAGGTAAATTTGCGAACGCAAAGGTGGTATTCGGCAGTGCAACCCCTTCAATTGGTGATCGGTACTTAGCCGAAGTAACGAAGAGTCCTATTATCCGCCTCGACTCGTCGGCCCGCTCAAAGGCTCAAGCTGCCATGGTGAAACTTGTCGATATGACCAAACGAGAAAACTTTTCTCATCATCGCTTCATTTCGAACCAGCTATACGAAACTATCACGAAAAACTTGGCAGCTGAAAAACAGACGCTCATCTTCCATAACCGCCGTGGCAGTGCCAGTACGACGCTCTGCGAGAACTGCGGCTGGGCGGCGATGTGCCCGAATTGTTTCGTGCCATTAATCCTGCACGCTGATACCTATAATTTGTCCTGCCACATCTGTGGCCATCACGAAAAAGTACCGACAGTCTGTCCGGTATGTGCCTCGACCGACATTATTCATAAAGGAATCGGCACGAAACTCATCGAATCTGAATTACGAAAGTTGTTTCCAAAGGCTCGAATCGCTCGGTTTGACTCAGATAACAAGACTGATGAGACAGTGAATAGCCTGTACGAAGACTTGTATAGGGGACTAATCGACATCGCCATCGGCACGCAGGTCGTCGCTAAGGGCCTCGACCTGCCAAAACTGCGCACCGTTGGGGTGATACAGGCCGATAGCGGCTTGTCACTGCCCGACTACGCCGCCAGTGAACGAACCTTTCAGTTGTTGGCCCAAGTCGTCGGACGCGTCGGCCGCGACGAACACGCCAGCGAGGTAATTGTTCAATCGTATCAGCCGACTCACCCAATTATTAGCTACAGTCTGCGCCAGGATTACGAAGGACTTTATACTTATTTAATTGAAGAACGTAAAAAAGCCTACTTCCCTCCTTTTACCTATTTACTGAAACTCACCACCACATATAAAACCGAGCAAGCCGCAATCCGATCAGCCCAAGCGATGGCAAAAACGCTGCGCGCCAACATACATCCCGACGTTCATCTGCTTGGCCCGACCCCCGCTTTTTATGAACGAGGACGCGATAGCTATCGCTGGCAATTAGTATTAAAGAGCCCGAAGCGTGAATATTTGATCTCGGCCCTGTCGCATCTGCCCCCTACTCACTGGCAAAGCGAGCTCGATCCGGCTAGCCTCCTCTAACGACCTCTGATATAATGGCGGAAATGACCAAAGACGACATTATTACACTGCCAAACCCGCATCTGCGCGAAACCTCGGCCAAAATTCGCGAGGTAACCGACGCTGTGCGCAAGCTGATTGATAAAATGACTGCCGCCGCGCTCGACTGGGAAGCCTCTCGACCTCATGAAATCAGTGCCGCACTGGCTGCTGTCCAACTCGATCACCTGGCACGAGTCGTGATTGTTCGTAGTGACTTCGACGAAAAAGAATCACGCGAATTTACCGCTCTGATTAACCCAGAAATTGTCAAATACGAAGGCACAATCATCGCTGATTACGAAGGATGTTTAAGTGTCAGGGATGTTTACGGCAAAGTTCCTCGCCACAGCAAGATTCGTGTCAAAGCCATGAATACCGACGGCCAAGAGGTCCGCTTCAAAGCCGAAGGCTTTCTTGCCCGAGTGATCCAGCACGAGATTGATCACACCAACGGCATCGTCTTTATTGATCACCTGAAGGATCAGACCGAAAGTTTCTATACATTAGACAAGGAAGGCGAGCTTCAACCCCTCGATTACGACACACATGTCAAAAACAATCCTATTCTTTGGGACTGATGAATTCAGCGCTCCTGCCCTGCAAGCATTAATCGACGCCGGCTATCTGGTCGCTGCGGTCATTACTAGACCCGACAGCAAGCAAGGCCGAGGTCAGAAACTTACCGCCCCACTGGTTAAACAAATCGCCGAAAAAAATGCGATTCCTGTGTGGCAACCAACGAAGTTAAGCGATATTGCTGGCGACATCAAAGCCCTTGGTCCCGTCTCCGGCGTGTTATCGAGTTACGGCAAAATTGTGCCCCAATCTATCATTGATCTATTTACGCCGGGCATTATTAATATTCATCCGTCGCTCCTTCCGAAATATCGCGGACCATCCCCGGTTGAAACGGCAATTTTAAACGGTGACAGCGAAACAGGTGTGTCGATCATGAAATTATCGGCCGCAATGGACGCCGGACCCGTCTATACCCAAGAAAAATACCCTCTACATGGCCACGAGACCGCCCCAGAGCTTCGCGAGGCGTTATCACGCATGGGAAGTCGTCTGTTAATTGATGCCCTTCCAGCAATCTTGGACGGTGCCTCGAAGGGTATTTCACAGGACGAAAACAGCGCTACCTACTGCCGTTTACTGACAAAACAAGACGCATTTTTAGACCCTTCGACTATGAGCGCCGTCGAAGCCGACCGTCAGGTCCGCGCCTACCTCAGCTTTCCTCGAACAAAAATGACACTTCTTGGTCAAAGTGTCATTGTGACAAAAACTCACGTGTCAGAGGTACCGACTTCCCTGCTTGATCAGCGGGCTAAAGACGGCAATTTCCTTATCATCGACGAATTGATCGGGCCATCAGGCCGTCAGATGAGCGCCGCAAGTTTCCTCAACGGTTACGCAGCTGGGGCTTGAGGGGCTGGACCGCCCAGAATCGCATCTTTATTCGCCATGATTTCTTTTTTAATCTCTTCAAGAGTGCGAGCTACGACGTCGCGGTAGTCTGGTCGATTCACTTCCAGCCATTTCGTTGCCGCGTATTCAGCCCGTAGACCAGGATCATCAACTGCCATACCGCTGGCCTGTTGCAGGCGCTGGAAAATTTGCTCTTCCTTGTAATTAGGGGCGTGGGTCGCCAACCAAGGGGTAATAATCTCGTCCTTGCGGTCAATAATGCCTTCGAATTCATCAAGCTGGGCTTCGGTCATCCCCTCGCTCAAGCGAATTCCTACCGTCTCTTCGAGTCGGGTGTAAGTATACTGTAAAAAAGGTTTACGCTGGTCTTCGGGCATTGCCCCTAGGCCCACGTCAATAAGAAATTGGTCATCTAATTGAAACATTCTGTTCTCCTAGACCTATTCTATCAGATGAAGGAACTAATTTGAATTCGATCGATCGTCGTGTTGTTCTTGAGGCTGTTCTTGAGGCTGTTCTTGTTCGATCGGCTGAGGCGATTCTTCTTGACCCTGCTCTTCATTTTGAGGCTCTTCGCCTTCATTTTCAGTACTCTCTTGTGATGCTTCAGATTCAGCGCCAACTTCAACAGGCTGGTCAAGTTCGATTTCAATCTCATCAAGAAGTGACATCATCGCTTCGAGGCGTTCGCCTGAATCCTCGATCGCAGCGGCGCTATCGTAGGCTTTCTGATACATTGCTTGGTCAGCATTTCCTGACTGAATTAAACGCAGAATAAGAGAAAATTTATCAGAACCGCTATCGGCTCCATCGATAATAAGCGGAACAACGTCGCCCAAGATTTTCCGGCGTAGTGCCTCTAACTGTTCCATGATCTCATACCCTCCCTTTTAACTTTCATTATTGTATCATATTGCTCGTGCTTATTACTGGACGAATCGCGGCTGCGCAGAAACTGATTTACGTTTTTCGCTGTTTTCACTATAGAGTTGGCGCCGAACACGGGTTCCTATATGATCAAATCGACCGCCACTGCCACGTCGCATATGGTTCACGACCCAATCTGCCCCCTCTGGAGTGAACGCAAAGGTCGCCTTACCACTGTTATATTTCATTTCGTAGGTAGGTTTACCCTTTAACTCAACAGGCAGCATCATTGCAAGCGCTGAACGAACAAGAGCAGAACTGACCGAGTTACCGTGCCATGAACGAAGCATTGAACTAATATTCTTTTCAATTTGACTCACCACAGCGCCACTGTCTGCATTCTTGAGGCTTTCTTTACGATCAAGCCCAGCAAGACCGGCCGAACGACTACGGTGACCGCCGGCATCAAAGTCTGACCATGTGTCACCGATGCCGTTAGAGAGGTACGTTGCTTCAAGGCGATCGCCCTTACTGTCGATACCAGCGCCCGAGACAAGACGATGGAATTTATGAGGAGTTGAGGGGTCACGAGTCGCCGCGTAACCATTACGTCGACGACGCGCATAACGACCAGTCGTGCCATATGTGCCACGTCGAGCATCACCAATACGACCACCTATTGATAGGTCGTCTGAACCAGCCCCGGTATCCCAAGTACTGTGTCCCGCACCACCGACGGCAGCAAAGGCGGCCATCTTCACGGCTGTGTTAATACCGACCGTCTGCGGGTTAACTTCCGATCCAGCGCGATGCGAAGCAATTTGGATGACTTCTTTAAGATTCGTTACAAAGGCAAAGCCAGGTAAGTCTTTGTGGCGTTCAGTATCCCATCTAATTGCCCCCGTAAAGACATCATTTTCAGGGTGTTCGTTTGCCGTCGCAATCATGCGCTCAACATACCGTCGATCCATACCCTGAGCATCAGCATCGTTGCGGATCAACAAAACATCTCGATCAGCTGGAATAATTCCCTGCCTCATCTGATCTTGTACGCTTAACATTGCAGTGTCGTACAACTTACGCGTGACATGTCCAATTAGTCCGTTTCCATATTCGCCACGATCGAGGCGGTCCTGACTCCAGACGCTTTCGACTGTTGCAATCGATAGACCTGGGAAATCTGCTCGTGCGCGGTTAATCTCAGACTGTGTCCTGTAGATGGCAGCTGCTTTTGTTGGATCAGCCATGGCACTATCCACCCAGTTAACGTGCAGCAGGATCTTCGTTTGTGCAATCGTTACAGGGTCTTGTTGAGCATACAGTGATAATGTCTTGTAGATGTTATCTGCCTCACCCACGGCGCCGACAGGAATAGCCACGATTGCCCTTAGTTCAGGACTTGGTGTCTGAAGTTCACGGCTAGCGGCAATGTCACGAGTAATTTCATCGATGTATTCTTTCCCCGCAATGTCGCGAAGTTTTTTACGATACCAGTCGAGTTCTTCTTTTGGATTAAGTAGCGCTTCTGGATCTTCAAGTAATCGCGGTGACGTCTCGCGACGACGCTCTTCAATTTCCTTTGGTGTCAGGTATTCTGATTCACCATAGTAATAGCCCTTACGTCGTGAACGAACTGATTCAAGTGATCGACGTGAGTCAATCGGAGTAACCGGCGCTGCTTCAGTGAAGTTTTCGACAGTTGTGTCATAGCCAGCAGTAGTAATAGTGTACATTGCGTGATGTTCGGTGACCGTTGTTGTGACGGTATCAGTAATCGGCCCGGTTTCACCGTCTCCTACCATTGTCGCAAGTGGACGTACACGAACGGTTCCGTCAGCATCAACACCTGTAGTTTGAACTACTTCACCGTACTGACCATGAAAGACAACTTCGTTATTCTCGTTTGCAAAGAACTGGCCGGCAGGACTGTCTTCGGGAATGTTAATCGCTCCGTCGGGACCAATCGGGATCATAAAGACACGATCTTGGGTATCAACGGTTGCTGAAACAGCAAAGAACAAGTTACCGCTGGCTGCAGCTTGGTTCCAATCAACGCGTTCACCGCCCTGCCATGACCCGCCAGGTTGCATACCAGCCGTCGTAAACTGGAAACCGCCAGGAATAATACCCGGAGCTTCAGCGGCACCACCGCGATAGACGCGCAGTTCGTTCTGATCATATACTCCAGGTGTATCATTACCGTACCACAGTTCACGTTGTACCGCGGTTGTTTCGGCTATATGATTTTCAACAAAACCGTTTGCATCGACAACTTCAGTAGTGGTTGTCGTGACGTCTTGATCAAATGAACGATCTTCGACCGTCATGCCAGCCGCTTCTAATTGATCAATTGAGGTATCAGGAAAACTACCGTCAGGATTAATAGGCAGATCATTAACTGTTACCTTGCCATTCCCATCGACAAAATCAACTGTCCCGTTCGGGTTCTCGATAAGTTCGTGATCATTTGAAAGAATGATCTGACCATTACCACTTTCGGCGGTAGTGTACGAATCAAAGGTATTTGATGCTTCGGTGTGAATGATGCGGTCATCGCCTTCGATAAATCCTTCAAGAATGGTTTGATGTTGCAAACCATCAGCAGAAATTTCGTTATGTGCGCCTGTTATATGATCGATCAACCCAGCACGGGTTGGATCGAACGCGGCGATACCCTCTTGAACAAACAGTCCACCGACGAGTCCAGTCGCAGCACCAACAGCCGCAGCCTTGGCGACGCGTCTCGCTTTCAGAATCTTAAATGCCTTATCTTTCGCCGATATATCTTCGTTCAGTAGTTCGAGATACGTCGTAGATTGTTCGTCTACCAGTTCCGCAACGGTCGCCTGGGGATCAAGTCCTAACTCGCGGCGAACGTCTTCGTTTAATCGCGATTCCAGAGCAACACGTACCTCAGCCCGAGCAAGGTCCAGTCCCATACGCTCGTCACCGATTGCTGCTGCACTTGAGTAACTAATAAGGTCGATGTTTTCACGGTTTGAAAGGTCGATACGTGATTGCACTTGAGCTAACGCATCCAAGGCAGCACGGACTGCCTCGTTACCGCTATCCATCGTTTCAGGATTGCCGGCTGCGCGAATAAAGTCAGTTAAATCTTCAGCGCTTCGTGATTCGTAGCGTGTTTGTTCCATTTGTTCACGGCGAACGTCACCTGGACGAAACTCTTTTCCTTGTGCCATTTCGCGCGAGTGCTGACCACGCTCGTCTTTGACACGCTTATTCTCGCGAATACCTGCCCATACACCAGCACCGACACCCGGTGCCACGGTCTTTAGTACAGCGCCAGTAACCGATCGACTACCCCATCCAGCAACGGTCGCTGCAGTCGTTGCAATCGCCGTGACAGCTTCCGGTCCAAGCAGTGAACCGAGTCGAGTTTTGGAAATCTTGTCGATCGCCTTGTCTACCATGTTATAGCGAGCTTCGGTACGCGCATTGTTGCGTGCTTCACCGGTGATAACCTGCATGTTCGCAAGAACGTGATCAAGACTCTCACCATGTTCAACCGCCCCACGGACCGCTTGGGCAACCTGCATCATGTTTGTTGTCGTCACAAGTCCTTCGCCGAAGGCATCTTCGCCGTGCGTCTCGCGATAAGCCTGCATAAAGCGAGTCTGCTCTTCACGTAAGGTAACATCGTTCAGTTCACCCGAGGCATAGCGCCTCAATAATTGCTTGAATCCTGTACTTACTTCTGAGTCTTGTTCGTGAACCTCGCGTCGCTCACCCGCATCTTCGTGGATCACTTCATCGTGTTCGTTCATGAATCGTTCAAACGTCAATTCCATGGCACGGGTTCGATCGGCCTGGGTAATGCCTTGTTCGTGCATTAATACGTTCTGTGATTCTTCAATCGACTCACGGGCCTGACGAGTATAGCTTTGACGATAAAACTCTCTGGCAATGTTACCCTTCCAGATACTATTAAGAATGCGTTTAAAACGTCCGCCTTGCTCGAGTTCTTCACTAAGGCGTGCGTCGGCACGATCACGAGCAGCGTCCATTGCATCACGAGACTGGTCTACAAGAACAAGCTTTAGTGGCTCGGTAGTTTCTGTCGACGGAGGAGCTGCCTCTGACATCGTGTTTAGGCCTCGTCACGCTCCTGCGCGGGTTGGAGGTACAAGTCGCGGAATTTCAACATCGCCCGAGCGGTGACTCGTTCGATATCAACACCGTGTTCAACAAGGAATTTCTCGGCGGCGTCATCAGGCAGGTCTGGTTGATCCATATGTTCATTAAATTCGTCGAGTTGCTCGTCGGTGAGTTCTTCTAAAAGTGCACGGTCAACTTGATCGAGTAATTGTTTACGCAAATCTTCAAGAAGGCTGGCTTTGACTTCATCGTTTATACCGGACAGTTGTTTTGCATCGATTATCTCGGTGATAAAGGCGTCGAGCTGATCCATATGTTTAATCCTGCTTTTGTTTATTTCATATAATACTGGTGTCATTATAGTATTGCTTAAAAACAATTACAACGTTTTTTTGTAAAGTGAATTTAAAGGGTACGTATGACGACTTCGCGAGTGAAGCACGAGAGCATGTCGCCTTCTTCCAGCAATAGCTTTTTGTGGGTCTTTAGATTAACACCACACATGTCGCCTTCAAAGACTTCTTTAGCCTCGATTTTCTCACGCTGAACACTCGTCAATTCAGCTTCGCCGATTACCTCATCACCACGCTTAACGCGCACTAATAATCCGCTTGTCAGCTTACCACTCTTAACTTCACCACCAGCGATAACTTGATCCTTCAATGTTCGGAAAATACCTTTAATTTGCAGAGTTCCGATTTCGGTCTCAACGACTTCAGGGGCAAGTAGTTTCTCCATCGAGTTCTTTGCGTCATCAAGGAGTTCGTAAATAACTCGGTATAAGCGCACTTCAGCCCGTTCGCGGGTAGCAAGGCGCTTTACTGCAGGCGGCAGATCAACGTTAAATCCGTAAATCACGGTCTTGCCATCGGCTGCCAAACGGACATCGTTTTCGGTAATGTTTCCAACGCCGCTACTCAGGATGTGGAGCGCGACCTCACCACCGGTTTCAATCAGCTTCAGACTGTCAAGGACAGAGGTAAGTGAACCTTGTACGTCGGCCTTGACGATAACATTAAAGTCTTCGCTTTCATGCTGTTGGGTCATCAGTTTAAGAAGGTCAGCACTGGTCGTGTTACTACTAGCCGTATTCCGCTCGTTCTCGATACGAGCAGTTGCTACGCGAGCTCGGGCTTCTTTTTCAGTCGGAACCATTTCAAAATAGTCACCAAACTGCGGAAGTTCTTTAAATCCGGTAATAGTGACTGGCGTCGATGGACCAGCTTGTTTGATCGGCTTGCCAGTGAAATCGAGCATGGTGCGGACCTTTGCATAGGCCGTTCCAGCGACGAGGAATGAACTAGGCTTCAGAGTACCCTGTTCAACCAACAGCCCCACAACAGCCCCACGACCAACTTCCATGTGCGATTCAATGACTAATCCTTCGGCAGGAATTGCTTCGTCAGCCTTTAATTCTTCGAGGTCAGCAACCAAGAGGACCATGTCGAGCAAGGTATCGATACCCTGTCCAGTTTTAGCACTGACTTCCACCATGACGGTATCCCCGCCCCATTCTTCTGGATTCAAATTGTGTTCAGTCGCAAGTTGGGTTTTGACCAATTGAGCATTGGCTGTTTCTTTATCAATTTTGTTGATAGCCACGACGATTTTGGCGTTAGCCGAACGAGCAAAGCGGATCGCTTCGATCGTCTGTGGCTTCACGCCGTCGTCAGCGGCAACAACAATAATGACAACGTCGGTCAGCGCCGCACCGTGCTGACGAAGGGCGGCAAAGGCCTCGTGACCAGGAGTATCGAGCAAGGTAATCGAGCGACCCTTGCGAACCGTCTGATAAGCGCTAATGTGCTGGGTAATACCGCCTGCTTCACCGTCGACGACTTTTTGTTCCAAAATAGCATCAAGCAAGCTGGTTTTACCGTGGTCGACATGACCCATGACCGCCACGATTGGTGCGCGGTCAACGGCCTTGTCTGATAGTTCATGAACGCGTCGTTCAGTGACTTCTGAACCAGACTCTTTTTTCTGCAACTCGACGTCTAGGCTAAGTTCTTCAACGATAATCGTCGCGGTCTCAAAATCGATACGCTGATTGATCGTGGCGGCAATACCGTTCTTAAATAGCTCTCCGACAAGTGTTGTGACGGAAAGATTTAGCGCTTCGGCTAGTTCACCCACAGTGATCGAATCAGCAATGGTCAGTACTTTTTCAGCCATAATGAAGCGCTCCTTTCTTTCCTTACATAGGATTATGTACGGGTTGGTTATTTAGATTTTTTAGTGCTGCCAGGCAGACCAAGTGAGATCTTTCGGCTGTCTTTTTCAACGTCCAAAACGACAAAACTTTTGCGTTCGTTGAGGGTAAAGACTTTTTCAGGATCGCTGGCGTCACCTTCACCAAGTTCGCTGACGTGAACCAGGGCTTCAACCGCTGAGCTGATTTGAACGAATGCTCCGAATGGCGTAATACGCGTGACGGTTCCTTCAACTTCTGCACCAGGTTTGAATTGGTCGACTTCGCTCATCCAAGGATCTTCGGTCAGTTGTTTCATGCTAAGGCTAAGGCGGTCCTTGTCGATAGCAATAATTTTCGCGTCGATGGTTTGGCCGACTTTTACGTAATCACTAGGGTTGTTGACACGTTCCCAGCTAATTTCGCTGATGTGAACCAGACCTTCGATACCTTCGACATTGACGAAGACACCATAGTCAACCACACCAGTAGCGACACCCTTAACACTGTCACCGATAGCAAGTTTTTCAAATCGAGCAGCAAGGCCTTCTTTGACAGCTTCCTTCTCAGAGAAGATCAGCTTGTTTGCTTTGCGGTCAGCATCAAGAATACGAACCTTGAGGCTTTGGTTGATCAGTGAGTTCAGACGTTGCAGAATTTCTTCTTTGTCACTTGAACCGACTCGTGGGTAGTGTTCAGCTGATAGTTGCGACACTGGCAGGAATCCGCGAACGCCGTCGTATTCGACCAGCAGTCCACCACGGTTTGCGTCATATGGTGATACGTCGATAATCTCGCCGCTTTCCATCTTGAGCGCAAGCTCGTCCCAGCCCTTGTCCTTGGCTGCTTTTCGGAGGCTCAAAAGAACCTGTCCGTTTTCTAGTTCTGGATCAACGATACTAGCGGTAACTTCGTCACCTTCGGCGAGGGCTCGTGAGAACCCAACTTCCCTACGAGGAACCAGTCCGATTCCGTAAGGTCCTAGATCGATCAGGATTTCGTGCTTGGCAATCATGAGAACACGACCATCAATCACCTCTCCTTGGGTTAGTTGTTTGATACTGCTGTCTTCGCTGGCAAGCAGTTCATCCATTGTTATTGCGGCTTTTGTTGCCATAAGTCTGTTAAAGACTCCTTCCTAAAATTGTATTTCGGGGGCACGCTAAAGGGTAGCGGACCTCCTCGATTAGGGTCTATTGTACCCCAGTTTAAGAGATAAGTCTAGAGTTCGCGGACCATGCGACGAGAGGCAATGTAGAGCGAAACAGCCAGCGAAAGAACGGTCACGACGATAATGTTGCTGGCGTCTGCACCCGTAGCGGGAAGTTCACCCGTACTCGTGACAGGAGTGGTTGGTTGTGTAGCGGTGTAAGTACCGTTCGAAGATGACGATTCGCTTGAACCTTCATCAACTTTGATTGGCTGGGTAGCGGTTTTTGATTGTTCGGTCAGATTTTGTTCGGCAATTTTGACCGCTTCAGCGCGACGAGCCTGCTCACCCCTTTGCTGAACGTACAATACGGCACCGAATACCAGTCCTGCCAAGACGACGATACCAATAATGAACATAATTCCTGTTCGCGTGATCCTCCAACCTGTCCATACAGCCATACACTTCTCCCTTTATGACCTCTATTGTAGAAGGGTTCCAGAACCTATGCAAGCGCAAGCGGGATGAGACCGGAATTATTTAAAAGCGAGGGCTTGCGAAGTGAGCGAGGCGAACGGAGGCCGAACGCCACGGGCGAGCAAAGCTCCCCGTAGAGTGACCCGAGCGTTAAACTAATTCCGATCTCATCCTGGTCGGGACGTGCTAAAATTGAAACATGTTAGTGGCGGTCGATACAGGGGGGACAAAAACATTAGTGGCCAGTTTTTTGGAGGACGGCCGCATTGGTGAACAATTTAAGTTCCCGACGCCAAAAGATACGACTGAATACACCCAAACCTTAAGGGAACAGCTTGAGACTCACTTTGGTGGCGAAGCTATTGAAGCTCTGATTATTGGAGTTCCTGGTATGGTTAACGACGGTGTTGCTATATGGTGCCCTAACCTCGGTTGGAAAAACTTTGACGTTAAAAGCGCCCTCAAGGGCGTCCTCGACAAGGCGCCGATATTTGTCGAGAACGATGCAAATTTAGCCGGCCTAGCAGAGACTAAACAGCTGAAACACGTTCCCGAGTTGAGCCTGTACGTCACGATTAGTACCGGCATCGGTAGCGGTATTATCACCAACGGAACGATCAATCATTCGCTTCGTAACAGTGAGGCAGGACATTCATTGGTTGAATTCGATGGGTCGGTCCGTGAATGGGAGAGTTTCGCTTCTGGTAGGGCAATCTTAAAAGTCTACGGCAAATACGCAGCGGACATTACCAGCAAACGCGTCTGGCGGCAGATCGCCGATCGCATTAGCCGTGGTTTCTTAGCCGTTATTCCTACCTTGCAACCATCGGTCATTATCATTGGTGGTAGCATTGGGACGTACTTCGATCAATACGGCAAGCAGTTAGCTGCTATTCTCGATGAAAAACTACCCGCTCACATTTCTACCCCCAAGATCGTCCAAGCAAAACACCCAGAACTGGCCGTCGTTTACGGATGCTACTACTATGCCCTCGATGCACTCGCTACTACCTAAATTAATCACCGACTTCCCCGCTATCTCTTTTACGGCTGGTGATAGGTTCTCATGGTCACCTAGTGAACATACTGTCTTTTATATCGCTGATAGCAAAGATATCGGGCTGCTGCTACACGAACTTTCTCATGGCCTTTTAGGTCATCATGACTACCGTAAAGATGTCGAATTGGTTGCTATCGAAGCGGCCGCTTGGGAGCATGCTTTTACATTGGCAAAACAGTACGAGGTCGCCATCGATCGAGACGCAGCCGAGGCTAACCTAGACACCTACCGCGAGTGGATGCATACCCGAAGTATCTGTCCCACCTGTGAAGCCATCGGCTACCAGGTGAAAAAAGGTATCTATACCTGTGTTGCCTGTGGATCAGACTGGAAAGTGAATGAAGCCCGACTATGTGGCTTGCGAAGAACGATCCTGAACAAATAAAATACCCCTCACGAGGAGGGGTATTTCGTTTTTTGTCACCTAAAGTTAAGCAACGATTTTCTTGCGACGAGAGATTCGTCCACCCTTAGCACCTGCAATACGAGCAAGGTCAGGGTTAGCGGCGAAACCACCGGTGTGGCCGTTTTTACCGCCCTTGGCACCAATCTTCGCGTAGAAGTTTGGATCACGTTGTAGGTTCTTTGCAGCAGCCTTTTGACCGCCAGCTTTTGTTCCTGCCATTATAGTTCTCCTCATCACCGTTAATACGGTGATTTCCTCTTAATTAAAAAGATTTCCACACGCTTTCGCGAGCAGAAACCCTCATTGATACCTCACACATGGTATGTGTATAGTGTTCATATTACCATAGCTTATGCTTTTTGTCAACGTGTACAAGCTTAGTTTTTATGGTGTATATACCGTTGCACTTATGCTAGCCATGCGATACTATAAATAAGCACCTGTTTGAATCCAAATTCGATTCAAATCAAAACGACCCACTCTGCGAGACGGGTCGTTTTTAGTTTCATTACATCCGTTAAGAACGAGGTGACAATTACCTTAAGATTTCAAAATACTGGTCATCTCTCTTCAAAACGAGGCTATTGAGTGTACGCTCATCTCGACTGTCTTGCTCGAGCGTTTCGTCATCTGATTGAGTCATTTTGTGATATCTGTGTCTTAGAGAAAAAAGGTCTCTAGCTTGATAACCAATACTATCCGTCTGGCTCACTGCTAATAGCATCAATGCTCGATCCTTTTTCTTGTCTGCGCCCTTTACATACTCAATGAGTCCCTGCATAACGGCCACAATTTGCTTTGTCTCCAAGGACACACCTTCACTATCATCCTCGTCTACGGCTTCTATAGCCTTATCAATGATTCCGCGGAATAGATCTGTAAACTTATATACGTCAGTCGCCAAATAATAAGGCTGTCCGTCAGCATCTCTGTTCTCAAGTGCATCGGTTATCGCCTTAGAGGGCTTGCTTCCAGAGATGAGGTCCTTCCAGCCATCTCGAGCTAATGCGAGTTCAGCCTCTACTGATTCTTGTAATTCCAGCTCAGTAGATGTCTCATTTTCCGGAATCACGCCAACCGACCTTTTTGCATCTTCCTCAATTGCCACTTGATGGTAGGAGTTTCGATTCTTATCAAAGTGCTGGTAGGCACTCCAAAGGGCAATAGCCTCTTTATCGGCTGCTCCATATGCTGCTCTACGAGCTTCATAATATGCGAAAGGCGCAGAGTCATCAATACGTAGTGCGGCTTGGGCGGCTTCTTCTAGCTCTGCCGCTTCATTATGAAGGCCATCGATTGAGGTTTTGATTTGTTGAGCCTTTAATTCCAAAGGGTTACCGTCAGTATCGACGATCCGCCCGACTGCATCACGGGGTGATATTGGTTCTGATTCGTGTTCAGGATTGGCCATTTTGGTCCTTGTTTGTTTTTATCGTGTCTAACCCACATTATAGCGCTTAATCGAGCGTATGCAAGTAATGCTTACTTACCCGTTTCAGGCAATTCACCATCTCCACCATGCCAGTCGGCTAGCGCGAGGTTCTGCATCCGTTGCGATACACCGACAGCAATACTTCCTACTCGATCGCCCATAACCGATGAAAAATCATCCTGGTGTTGCAATCCGACTAGTTCTGGTACGTTTTCGATGTAGAATCCAGCATGCAAGTTATAGCGAAGATCAAAAAGAGCCTGGTGAATCAGCATGCCCTTATCTACGGTTGCGGCACTTTTTACGAGTGCATCAGCCTCGACTTCGAGCGCATCGATGCCTCCATGTAATTCGGCTGCATATTCGCCTTTGAGGGCCTTACTGACCGCTTTACTCGGAAGAACCCGCGCAAGAATGTCAGTACGCATTATCTGGGCCTTACGACGGTATAGATCAGGCGTTGCGTCGTTAGCTAGCAGTGCGTTCGCCGCATGCAGGTCAAAGTGGTCCTCTGCGATTTGTTCGAGGGTGCGATCAAAAAATCCATCGAGAAATTCTTCGGTATCCCGGCGAACGGCTGGTTCATTCTCTGCACTTTGTGTGATATCGGGTAATGTACTCATATCGGCTTATCATACTCCTCATCTGTTATCTGTCAACAGGGTTCCGTTTTATCCCACCGTCGGCTACACTAATAGGACATGCATAGGGTAAAAATTTCACTAGTCCTCGTCGCGGCGGTTGTTGTTGTCAGTGGTATATTCTCGAGCGTTAGTCAGGCAGAATCGACCAAAAAAAGCGACGCCATCCGCGAAAATCTGTTGAGCGCCGTTCCTCTAGAGGCGATCGAGGGCGCCGCCCCTACCGTTAAAAAACCTGATTGGTATTTCAAATCGACTATCTACTTTACCGTCTCAAAAAACGGGGCAACTGTTTCTGACGTCGATGAATTCGCAACACTGGCCGGGCAAACACTGAATGACGCCCGTGGTTGGTCACGACTAGGGGTGAAATTTGTTCAAGTACAGTCAGGTGGAACCCTACACCTCGTCCTAGCGCAGGCATCACTACTGCCTAGCTATTCGTCAGGCTGTTCAGCCGATTGGAGCTGTAGCGTAGGAAACACCGTTATTATCAACGACGACCGTTGGACAAATGCTTCAACGGCATGGAACGCCGGTGGCAGCAGTCTGCGCGACTATCGTCACATGGTGGTCAACCACGAAACAGGCCACTGGCTGGGGCATGGTCACTCATACTGTAGTGGTGCTGGTGCGTCCGCCCCTGTCATGCAACAGCAGTCGATCGACCTCATGGGTTGTTCGTTTAATCCTTGGCCGCTTGCCAGCGAGTTATGGACCTCGAGGTTTTAATCATGAAATTCAAAACTCACCGCATTCAACACCCGAAGCGACTTGTCCTAATTATCACTGGCCTGTTAGTGCTTGCCGGCGGCACATTTTATGCTATACAAAGCTATATGGCGTGGAATAGCTTGCAAAAATTCACTGTTGATTCTTCATCTAGCCTGAAAAAGAACATCGAAACAACCCTCGCGTCCGCTCCAACCCCAGGAACGCAAACCGACCAACTACAGAAAATCCTCGACGATTTTAAAAAGACTTTTCCGAACCAAACATGCGACGTCAACTCGCTGTATGCATGGCAGACGATCATCCCTGCCCTTTCGGATATAAAGAAGCGTTGCGTTGGAAAAACGAATCAAGTATCAGAGGTAAGTAAGGCCATTACCGCGTTGATTGAGTTCAATACGTTCGAGACAAAAGTAGACGCTTTACTTACCACCGCTCTCCAATCAACTGCTGCTATCGATGATCCGACCGCCGCAAAACTGGCCTGGGATACGTTCCATAACGACTACGCAATGCTCATGAATAACACCCCGGAAAATGCATTTTCATCAGTCGCCGACAAAGTATCTGTTTCCGACACTGCCATCTCGAACGCATTAAATGATCTGTTAAAAGCGAACACTGACGAGGATAAAGCAGCTTTCGATGCCGCGATTACGAAAGTAAACACCGCCTATGACGGGTTAAAAGAAGTAAAGACAATCGCCCTCACGACTCAAACGAGTCTCGTCGAAACGCTCATCAAAGCCTACGAAGCATTCTAAGACCGAGCCATCGCCCATAGCGCCGCGTGATTACGACTAAATTCGGCATCCGTACTTGTAGTAAGTTCAACCAGAACACTGGCCAGTCCTAATCGCTCACATAGCCAGTCGTCATATGTTCCTGTAATCTGATAACTAAATGCACTTGAAACACCGGTCATATTCTGATAGCCTGTCATACTCGCATATGTTGCGGCAAGGCTTGGTGAATTACCGCATTGATTGGCGATCGCATAGCTGGCACTACTATGGAACGACAGAGTCAGATCTGGTTGTAGTTGAGAGCTAAGTGCCATCAACGCCTGCGTTTCCGGTTCAGATCCAGGATAACTTCCACCACCACCTGGCAAAGGAGCGCCGTTCACCGTCTGGACGTCTTGTTGCCAGTCGGATGTGTCATAGTTGCGATTAAGGTCGACACCACCGGCGTTATAACGACTATTCGAGACCACCCCGTCAGGATTTATCTGCGGGACCACCACTATGCGTGTTCCCGATGGAATCGATCGAGCGTTCGCATCTAGTTCACCAATCCAGGCATTCATCAGTAGACGACCACTTTGTTCATTGCCATGGGCTGCGCTGGTATAAAGGATGACTTTACTCCCCGATCCAAAACTATAGGCAGTAATCGCTCGGCCCTGTTTTGAAAAGCCAATCGTCGACACCGTATAACACAGTGTTCTGCCTGAAAAACGCCAATCAACATCTTGGGTAATCTTTGAACTATTTTCAAATCCTTTTTTGACTAAAATACTAAAGTCGCTACATACGCCAGCACTATAGTTGATGATTAATCGTTTACCGCTGATCGACGTATTGGCAGTCATTCCCCCAATACTCACCAACGTTTCAAGTGATGCTATGTTTGCGATATCCTGGTCAAAGGTGACAACGATCGTTCCCGATAGTGGCACTCCGGTGGCCCCAGTGCTAATACTCACTACCTTCGGACCGCCAGCGGTCGTAAAGCCTACGACGTACTCATCTGCCAGGGCGCTGCCATCAATCGCCTCGACTTGCTGCAACACCAGCTGAAATTCACTGTTGCGCGCCAGTTCTTTAACAGGGGCGATTGTCGCTTTTTTACCCTCAAAACTTACCTTTGTCTCTACTGGACTAAACCCTTCAGCGGTCTTTATTTTTAGTTCCGCCTTTACGTTGTCGAGTGGTTTGTCATATTCGAAACTAAAGTTACTTGGCTTGTCATAGATTGTTTGACCATTTGAAACTGTCCCACCAGTCAACACGATTGGCAACAATGTCGTGATTGTTCCCTTGCCCAGTACTTCGATCTGCTGATTATTAAAATAGCGGACCAGACTGGTTTCATAGTCTTTTCCCTGATCGAGATCGAGAGCATTAATTGCGCAGGAAAGCGTCGAATCTTTATGATCACAGTCAGCTGTCTTATCACCTACTTTAAATTTGTAATCAAACACCGAGTCGGGACTGGTCAGTGAGATTTCAAGCGGTCGGGTAACCGGCAATGTTTTATCAATAAAATCAGTCGTCTGGGCAGCAGGTGGATCGGCTACTTGTAGTGAGAATTTTTTCGCGGCGACCCACGACCCAAAAGGTGAAACCACCACGGTAACCTTACCAGGCGTCGGTGCCTTTTGGGCATCAAAACAAGTTTTAGTACTGAACACAGAGAATCCATTAACTTTCCACTCATCGATCATTCTGACACTAAAATCAGGGTTTGAAACCTGTTTCATCGCTGTCGGGAACAGCGTCAGCTGACGTGCGCAGTCCTGCCCTGTATAGGCAAAACTGACCGATTTTGATGGACCAAAAATACCTCCGTATATGCCAACCACCACTAATGAAGTGACTAGGGTAACTTGCCCCCAAAGCGGAATGCGATGCCAACGTTTTAAGAACTTTTTAATTGTTTGTTTCATAACCACTCCTTCTATTTTACCATGAGCAGTATGCCACCCCTATTCTTGCTCCGTTACATAGAAAAAAGACCTCCGATAAAGGAGGGTCTTTTAAGACAAAACCCCCGGTATTCCCGGGGGTTATTGTATAATTCGGCACCGTGCTAGTTTCCCACTTGTGGCAGTATAATCGCCGCTGCTGAGCTTGACTTCTGTGTTCGGAATGGGAACAGGTATTTCCTCAGCGCCATGGGCACCGAAGTAAGGTTTAGGTCACTTTGCGCTGATATAAATAAATCAGTGGGACTAAACCTTGCTTCGATGTCCTTACGAGACTAGTATGCACGGTTAATATGAATGTAAGCTTAAAATTTTTAAGATTGACGTTCATTGGTGTGATTCACACCAATTACTCGTTAAGTCTACCTTATCACCTCAGTTAATTCGAAAACTAACAGTTGGTGAAAAGGACATAAAAAGGCGATGGGACTATTAGTATGCTTCAGCTACACGCATTGCTGCGCTTCTACCTTGCACCTATCAAACAGATATTCTTTCTGTGTCCTCATAGGGAAATCTAATCTTGGAGTTAGTTTCGCGCTTAATATGCTTTCAGCGCTTATCTATTCCGAATTTAGCTACTCGACAATGCAGCAGGTGGCCACAATCGATACACCAGAGATTCGTCCACCCCGGTCCTCTCGTACTAAGGGCAGATCTCCTCAAATTTCCTATCGTCCGTACCGGATATAAACCGAACTGTCTCACGACGTTCTGAACCCAGCTCGCGTACCACTTTAATCGGCGAACAGCCGAACCCTTGGAAGGTGCTCCCCCTCCAGGATGTGATGAGCCGACATCGAGGTGC
>JBASWP010000001.1:0-700895 GCA_049276535.1 Candidatus Microsaccharimonas sp. | reverse complement strand
GATGAGCCGACATCGAGGTGCCAAACAGCGCCGTCTATGTGAACTATTGGGCGCTATAAGCCTGTTATCCCTGGCGTAACTTTTATCCGTTTGCGCTGTCGATCCCACGTTCATTTACATAAAAATGTAAGGACAGCGGATCACTTGCTCCTACTTTCGTACCTGCTTGGATTGTAGTCCTCACAGTCAAGCTAGCTTATGCGCATGCACTATCACCACGATTTCCATCCGTAGTTAGCTAACCTTTGAACGCCTCCGCTACTCTTTAGGAGGCAACCGCCCCAGTTAAACTACCCACCAGACACGGTCCCCAAACCGGATAACGGTTTGGGTAAGAATAAAATCACAACAAGGGTGGTATTTCACGGATGACTCCACCTAGACTGGCGTCTAAGCTTCAAAGTCTCCCACCTATCCTACACATGTTGTAACTCGATTCAATGTCAAGCTGTAGTAAAGCTGCACAGGGTCTTTTCGTCCTGATGCGGACAGACGGCATCTTTACCGCCAATGCACTTTCACCGAGCTCTTCGTCGAGACAGTACCCATATCATTACTCCATTCGTGCGGGTCAGAACTTACCTGACAAGGAATTTCGCTACCTTAGGACGGTTATAGTTACCGCCGCCGTTCACTGGGGCTTCAGTTCGCACCGTGAAGCACTCGCCTTAACCTTCCAGCACCGGGCAGGAGTCAGCCCCTATACATCCACTTTCGTGTTAGCAGAGACCTGTGTTTTTGGTAAACAGTTGCATGGGTTCCTTAGCTGCGGCCCCGTCACAATATCTACCACGATATGTGACTTGCTGGGGTCAGCTTTCTTTATGGTTTTTATCCGATAATCTATAAGATTATTGAATAAAATATTTTCTCGTTTGCTCGTTGCTTACAATAAAAGTAATAAATTGTAAGACTTTTGTTCGTTTTCTAAAGAAAACTGGCAAGTCATCAGTGATAAACACTGTGACGGGGCAGACCTTATCCCGAAGTTACGGTCGCTTGTTTGCCGAGTTCCTTGACGAAGAATCACTCGTACACCTTGGTCTACTCGACCTGAGCACCTGTGTCGGTTTGCGGTACGGGCGACTATATACATAAGTTTATAAGCTTTTCTAGTCAGTACTGTTACAGAAATTCAATCAGTAAAGATCGTTTCATTCCTACCTATTTCTGATAGTTAGACGGATATAACCATGAATCCGCTTCTGCTAATATACCGCGCACTATAAACAATATATAGCCGGTACGGGAATATTAACCCGTTGTCCATCGCCTACGCTACTCGCCTCGGCTTAGGCCCGACTAACCCTGGGATGATTATCATGGCCCAGGAAACCTTGCTCTTTCGGTGGACAGGATTCTCACCTGTCTTAAAGTTACTCATTCCAACATTCTCACTTCCTCACGCTCCACAGAGCCTCGCGACTCTACTTCAACGCAGAGAGGAACGCTCCTCTACCACGCACAATAAATTGTGCATCCATATCTTCGGTAATATACTTTAGCCCCGTTACATTTTCCGCGCGAGATCTCTTGACGAGTGAGCTGTTACGCACTCTTTAAATGAATGGCTGCTTCTAAGCCAACATCCTAGCTGTTTAAGAAATCTCACCTTGTTTCCCACTGAGTATTAATTTAGGGACCTTAGACGATGGTCTGGGCTGTTTCCCTTTCGAGCGCCGAGCTTAGCCCCGACGTTCTAACTGCCGCGATAAAACATATGGTATTCGTAGTTTGTTAAGGGTGGGTATCCTTGCGGACCCCAGTCCTTTACAGAGCTCTACCCCCATATGCGAATTGCGCGACGCTAGCCCTAAAGCTATTTCGAGGAGAACCAGCTATCTCCGAGTTCGATTGGCATTTCACCTCTAACCACAAGTCATCCGAGCACTTTGCTGCGTACGACGGTTCGGTCCTTCACGTCATGTTACTGACGCTTCAACCTGCTCATGGTTAGGTCACCCGGTTTCGGGTCTAATCCCATACACTAAATCGCCCTATTCAGGCTCGCTTTCACTGTGGCTCCGTCACTTGACTTAACCTTGCGTATGAAATTAACTCGCTGGATCGTTCTACAAAAAGCACGCCGTCACCCCGTAGGGCTCCGACTCCTTGTAAGCACTAAGTTTCAGGATCTATTTCACTCCCCTCCCGGGGTTCTTTTCACCTTTCCATCACTGTACTAGTTCACTATCGATCGTATATTATATTTAGCCTTGGCAGGTGGTCCTGCCGGATTCAAACAGGGTTTCTCGTGCCCCGTCCTACTCGATAAAACACGTATAAAGTCAACATTGTTTTCGCATACGCGGCTTTCACGTCCTATGGCTAGTCATTCAAACTATTCTGCTAACAATGTAAATTTTTTACTTTATCCAGTCGGTGATAGCCGCTGGTCGCAAATCAGATTCCTGAAGTAAACTTCAGTACTCTGACTTGGTCTCGTGTAATATCACAACCCCTCGATAACATTCGCCTATCAGCTTATCTAGATAAATCTAGAAGTTAAAAAGGTTTGGGCTGATCCAGTTTCGCTCGCCACTACTCCCGGAATCATTATTTATTTTCTCTTCCTCAACCTACTAAGATGTTTCAGTTCAGTTGGTTCCCGCCAAATCTCCTATTTTATTCAGAGACAGGTAATACGACATAACTCGTATTGGGTTTCCCCATTCGGACATTCCCGGATCAAAGCTTGTTGACAGCTCCCCGAGACTTATCGCAGTCTTCCACGTCCTTCATCGGTAATATACGTCTAGGCATCCACTTATGTGCTCTTGAGTACCTTTTTATGCATTGACTTAACGAGTAATTGGTAATAACCATTTATTACAATTACTGCCGTCAATCTTATTTAAAAAATTTTCTTACAATTGAATTGTTAAAGTCCCGCGTACTTCGCCTCGCTTTCGCATCTTGAGTGCGCATTTCGACCCATTTAGAACCATCTAAATGTATCCCGTCCGCAATCAAGCCTTCTGATCCTACCATTCACCCTCGCACGGTGTAAAGTAGCTTTTTGTTGTATATTTTGCAATAAAGAGAACTATCTGTTACTCGCTAGGGACACTCTCTTTATTCTTTGATCGCCAGAGGTTCTATATGAACATGCGCTAATTAAGATTAATTGTACTCGAAAGATCCCATATTTGCAAGGCTTTTTAAAGAGTACTATCCATCTTCCCGCTTCTTTGCCGTATCTACCGTGAGAGTATTGCATTTTTATTCCGTTTGTGCTATAATATGCATACTTCGTTGAGGTGCAGTCATTAACACCCCCGAGGTACATTAACAAGTGGTAACAACGTGAGATCAGACCTGTCATTTAGTGACGGGCGTGATCTCACGTTGTCTAGTGAGAATCAAAACCCTTCCTCCCTGCAAGTTTCGAACAAAGGAAAACGACATGAACATGCACTTCGAGAACGGCTGGTTTTACTTCGGTATCACCGGCAAGAAGGTCTACCGCGGCCGCTCCGGCAAGCGCTCGACCCACCGCCAGAAGCACATCAACGGCTTCCAGGCGTTCCTGGTTCGGGTGGCATTCCTGCTCCTCATCGCGACCCTCGTGGCGATCCTGATCTGGCTCACGCCGATCGTCGTCACCCTGGTCGTGCTGCACTTCATCCTGCGCGTCTTCTGGCGGAAAGGATTGACGTTCAACGAGGACTGGACGTTGGGCTTCCGCACCGCCTTCCAGCACCGCTAGTCGGTCATGGTCGGCGGCGAGCCGGTTGGGGGTTTCGACTCCCAACCGGCTCCGCCCGGATTTCTCTTACCACTTGTTATATTGCTCCATGAATGCGTATTCATGCTGACGAGTCCAAAAGGACGAAAGCAATATTCTTAAACCAAAACAAAAAACACCACGTAGGAGCCTTCAGCCCAAACAAAAAACACCACGTAGTGGTGGGCGATGAGGGACTCGAACCTCCGACCTCGTCATTATCAGTGACGCGCTCTAACCAGCTGAGCTAATCGCCCACGAATACGTGGTGTTTTTTGATGTAAATCAGTTCTTGGTATAGCGCCTTCGCGCATACCAGCACTTCGTCACTCGGTAAAGAAAGTAAACTTTCTTTACACTCATTCCTAGTTCTGGTGGAGTGATTCTGACTTTCGCCAGATTCACCCCTCGTGGTGGAGCAACAGGGACTCGAACCC
Organism: Candidatus Microsaccharimonas sp.; assembly: GCA_049276535.1. Classification (GTDB taxonomy): domain Bacteria; phylum Patescibacteriota; class Saccharimonadia; order Saccharimonadales; family Saccharimonadaceae; genus Microsaccharimonas. The sequence goes on along the minus strand of JBASWP010000001.1, from coordinate 696,731 downwards.
TGGACCCCCTGCTTGCAAAGCAGGTGCTCTAGCCAACTGAGCTATTGCCCCACGCCTGTAGAACTCTGACCATTCTAGCGTAAAGCACCCCTTTTCGCAAGGGTTACAACTGCCAGTGCTTTCTTCCTTCCTCTTGAAAGTCGGGCTCTTTTTATACTTTCTCGAGGAATGAAGAAAGCACCCTCCCCGAACCCTGAAGGGATGTATTATGCGCAAACAGCTCCTTTATCTCTTTTCTTGAGTATAAAAAGAGCCCGACTCAGGAAAAGAGATAAAGGAGTTGTAATTCGAATCAATAGAAAAATCCCCTAGCTTTCGCTAGAGGATTCTCTAATTTAACAACTTGGTTGTGCAAACCCTTATCATCGTCATGTTCGTATCAAGATTTTTTAAACTTAGTCTTGCTCCAATAAATTGGAACTACGTTATAGCGTAAGTTTAACACTATAACAAGACCGACCTAGCTATCAGCAAATGATTACTCGATTTGCTGGCGTAATCTCCTCTAGAAAGGAGGTAATCCATCCGCACCTTCCGGTACGGATACCTTGTTACGACTTAACCCCAATCATGCCCCCCACCTTAGGCCGACGAATCGGACTTCGGGTGTTGGTCACTTTCATGGTTTGACGGGCGGTGTGTACAAGACCCGGGAACGTATTCACCGCAACATGCTGATCTGCGATTACTAGCGATTCCGACTTCAAAGAGGCGAGTTTCAGCCTCTTATCTGAACTGGGACCGGCTTTGATGCGATTTGCTTCACCTCGCGGCTTCGCTGCGCATTGTACCGGCCATTGTATCACGTTTCTAGCCCAGGACGTAAGGGAAATACTGACCTGACATCATCCCCTCCTTCCTCCCCGTTGCCGGGGCAGTTTGAATAGAAAAATACAACTATTCACAAGGGTTGCGCTCGTTGATGGACTTAACCAAACATCTCACGACACGAGCTGACGACGGCCATGCATCACCTGTCACCGTGCTCAATAAAGCACTCAATCCTTTCGGATTAATTCACGGGATGTCAAGCCCTGGTAAGGTTCTTCGTTTATCATCGAATTAAAGAACATGATCCACCGCTTGTGCGGGTCCCCGTCAATTCCTTTATGTTTTAGTCTTGCGACCGTACTCCACAGGCGGGATACTTAACGCGTTAGCTTCGCTACTGGGGGGGTCGATACCCCCAACAGCTAGTATCCATCGTTTACGGCGTGGACTACCCGGGTATCTAATCCGGTTCGCTCCCCACGCTTTCGTGCCTCAGTGTCAGAAATGGTCCAGTAACCTGCCTACGCCATTGGTGTTCCTTCTAATATCTACGGATTTCACTCCTACACTAGAAATTCCAGTTACCTCTACCACTCTCGAGTTCTACAGTTCGAATAATAGTCTAACGGTTGAGCCGTTAGCTTTCACTATTCGCTTATAGAACCACCTACGCAACTCTTTACGCCCAGTCACTCCGGATAATGCTTGCACCCTACGTATGACCGCGGCTGCTGGCACGTAGTTAGCCGGTGCTTATTCATAAGTTACCGTCATATTCTTCACTTATAAAAGCAGTTTACGACCCGAAGGCCTTCATCCTGCACGCGGCGTTGCTCCATCAGGCTTTCGCCCATTGTGGAATATTCCTCACTGCTGCCTCCCGTAGGAGTCTGGACCGTGTCTCAGTTCCAGTCTGGCTGGTCATCCTCTCAGACCAGCTAACGATCGTAGGCTTGGTAAGCCATTACCTCACCAACTACCTAATCGTACGCAGGCCACTCCCAAAGCGGATAAATCCTTTAATCCGAAGATCATATGCGGCATTAGACTCCATTTCTGGAGCTTATTCCTCACTTTGGGGCATGTTCCCACGCGTTACTCAGCCGTCCGCCGCTCGTCATCAGACTAAAAGTCCATGTTACCGCTCGACTTGCATGTGTTAAGCACGCCGCCAGCATTCATCCTGAGCCAGGATCAAACTCTCCATAAAAAATGTGTCTACTTTCTAGACACTTGACTCAATATAAACTGACGATGATTTAATCTATTTAATAAAAAATAAATTAAGATTTGCACAACCAAATTGTTAACGTTCTCGTCTTTTAGTTCAAACTCCACGTTTGGAAACTTGTGGTCCCGAACGACCAGACTCTGATAAGTATACGCCGTATCTGTTAGAGAGTCAATAATGAAATTGAGGGAATCTTTATACTGTCGTAATGGGTTATAACGTTGTGAAACAGACAATGAGTCCAACGAGTGCGCCGACCAGTGCACCCCCGACAACTTCTTTCGGAGTGTGACCTTTAGCGACGCGAGGTAAACTAACCTTGCTCTTCTGCTCTTTGATTAGTTCAGTCAACGAAGCACCCTGCTCGCCCGATGAGCGGCGGATCATCATTGCGTCATACATAACGACCGAAGCGAACAGCAGGGCCAGTCCGAACAGACCCGACCCGACGCCGTCGCGGAAACCGATGACGATCAATAACGCGACGACACTGGCGCTGTGGGCGCTGGGCATATTACCCGACAGGTACAACTGTCGCAGACTTTTCAATTTACGACCCTTGTAGCTTGCGTACAGGTATTTGGCGGTCTGCGCCACCAGCCATGCGGCAGCGGCAGCAATGACATAGGGCGATAGAATATCCATATTACGCGTTCTCCTCTTTCACTTCTTCGGTTTCAACTTCTTCAACGGGCTGTTCAGGTACGAATCCGAATGACGATACTTTGTCTCCCTCGGAGGTTCGCATAATACGGACACCTTGAGTGGTTCGTCCAAGGACAGGAACGTCCTTCAGACCAACTCGAATGGCTTGTCCCTTACTCGAAATCAGTAGGATTTCAGCCGTATCAACATCGAGGCTACGAACCGCCACGATTGGACCAGTCTTTGCGGTCACAATAGCAGCCTTGATACCCACACCACCACGTTTGTGTGATGGGAAGTTAGCGGCTTTGGTGACTTTTCCGAAACCATTTTCACTAATAACCAGCAGGTTGCCTTCGTCATTTGCCACAATATCCATACCAACAACGCTGTCGTTTGGTCGCAAACGAACGCCACGGACACCTCTGGCAGAACGTCCCATTGGTCGGGCATCAGCTTCACCAAATCGAATCGCTTGACCGGCAGATGTTGAGATGATTACATCATTCTCGCCTGTTGTCTTCTTGATCCAACGTAGTTCGTCGCCATCGTCCAGCTTGATCGCGATTAACCCATTCGTACGGATGTTCGCGTAATCCTTGAACGGTGTCTTCTTTACGGTTCCCTTGATAGTTGCCATGAATAGATAGCCGTCGTCTTTTGAATCTTTCTCGTGTCGAATGATCGACGTGATCTTTTCCTCTGGCTGCAGTGCTAGCAGGTTAACAGCCGCGACTCCCTTGGCTGCTAGTGATGCGGCTGGGACTTCGTAGGCTTTCAATCGGAAGATACGACCCTTATTCGTAAAGAATAGTAGATAGTCGTGCGTACTTGCTGGGATCAGCTGATCAATGACGTCCTCTTCTTTCGTCGTCATGCCTCGTTTACCCTTGCCACCACGGTGCTGGCGTCGGTATTCACTGACGAGCGTACGCTTGATGTAGTTCTCGGTAGTAAGTAAGATGACTGAATCTTCTTCCGGAATCAGCTCTTCGTCACTAAATTTACCAAGTTCGTGATTAATCATCTTACTGCGACGTTCGTCGCCAAACTTCTCTTTCATTTCAAGCAGTTCAGTCTTGATGATCTTCAGGATCTCTTTTTCGTCGGCCAGAATTGCCTGTAGCTTACCGATGAGGGTCATCAACTCGGCTAATTCATCTTCAATCGCTTGGCGCTCTAGTCCGGTCAGACGTCGCAGTTGCATCGCCAGGATTGCTTGGGCCTGGATTTCACTCAAGGCGAACTCTTTAATCAAGTTCTTCTGAGCTTCCTCACTGGTCTTGCTGGCACGAATAATACGGATTACTTCGTCGATGTGATCGAGGGCAATCTTGTAGCCTTCCAGAATATGCGCTCGTTCCTGCGCTTTTCGCAGTTCAAACTCGGTACGACGACGAACAACATTTTGTCGGTGCTTAATAAACTCATTTAAGATATCTTGTAGACCAAGGATCTTTGGTTGAATACCATCAATCAGTGCCAGCATGTTGTAGTGAAAGGCGGTTTGCAGTGAAGTCATCTTGTACAGCTGGTTAAGGACCTTCTTTGGGTAGGCATCTTTTTTCAGCTCAACAACAACGCGAACCTTTCCACGAGCAGATTCATCACGAAGGTCGCTAATGGTCAGAAGTTTCTTTTCACGGACGAGGTCACCAATTTTTTCAACAAGTGTTGCTTTATTTACACCATAAGGAATCTCGGTCACGACAATTTGGTGACGGCCCTTCTTGGTCTCTTCGATATCGGCAACAGCACGAATCGTCACGCTTCCCCTACCGGTTTGGTAGGCTTGTTTCATCGGTGCACCACCGTATACAACGGCACCTGTTGGAAAGTCTGGACCCTTTACGTGCTTCAATAGATCATCGAGTGTCGCCTCGGGGTTGTCGATCATTTCAATGATTGCGTCAACCAATTCACCAAGGTTGTGCGGAGGAATATTAGTCGCCATACCAACGGCGATACCGATCTGACCGTTCAAGAGAAGGTTTGGCAGTTTGGCCGGCAGCACCACTGGCTCTTGTTTACGTCCATCGTAGTTATCACGGAAATCGATCGTGTCTTTGTCGATGTCTATCAACATTTCATCGGCCGGCTTGCCCATACGGGCTTCGGTATAACGCATGGCTGCTGGTGGATCCCCGTCCATTGAACCAAAGTTACCCTGACCGTCAACCAACGGATAGCGGAGTGACCAGTCTTGGGCTAGACGCACCATGGCATCGTAAATCGCACTGTCACCATGAGGGTGATAGTCACCCATGACGTCACCGACGACACTGGCACTCTTTCGGTGTTTATTACCAGCGTGCAGACCTAATAGGTTCATAACGTACAAGATACGGCGGTGAACCGGCTTTAGCCCGTCACGAACATCAGGCAGGGCGCGATCGATAATAACGCTCATCGAGTAGCGGAAGAAATGATCTTCCATGACATCTTCAACGCTACGGTCTTCAACCGTTCGCGAGTGGGTCTGGACTGGCGCACTCGACAGGATTTCGCCGTTTTCCACGTCGTCTTCGTACATAGGTGTTGTAATTTCGTCTTCGTTCATGATTAAATATCCAATTCTTCCAGGTTAGCAAAGCGGGCACGTGATTGAATAAAGGTTTTTCTTAGATCAACTTCATCACCCATGAGCTTTGTGAAAATTGCATCAGCTTTTTCGCCGTCTTCGACTTTGACTTGAATCAATACGCGATTTGCTGGGTTCATTGTCGTATCCCATAGTTGATCGGCATCCATTTCACCCAGGCCTTTAAATCGAGAAACGGTCACACCGGCTTGTTTCTGGCGATCGGCACCTTCAGTGATAACGGTTCCCTTTTCGATTTTTTCAGCGATGTACTCTTCGATAATCGCGTCGCGCTCTTCTTCGGCGTACGCATACGTCTTTTTCTGTCCCTTGTTAATACTGTAGAGCGGTGGCTTTGCGAGGTACACGTATCCGCCCTCGACGACTTCACGCATGTAGCGGAAGAAGAAGGTCATCAGCAACGTCGAGATGTGACTGCCATCGACATCGGCATCGGTCATGATGATAATGCGGTGATAACGCAGTCCATTAATGTCGAATTGCTCGCCAATACCAACGCCAAGGGCTTGGATCATGGCAACAATTTCTTTATTGGCGAACATTTTATCGAGACGAGCACGCTCGGTGTTCAAAACCTTACCACGAAGTGGCAAAATCGCCTGTGTTTTACTGTCACGGCCAGTTTTAGCGGAACCGGCAGCCGAGTCACCCTCTACAATGTAGATTTCAGAGTCAGCTGGGTTCTTGCTTGAACAGTCCCAAAGCTTCCCGGGCAGTCCCATACCGTCCAAAGCCCCTTTTCGAAGCACGTTATCACGGGCAGCGCGAGCTGCTTTACGAGCACGAGCCGCAAGCAGTGATTTACCAACAATTTTCTTAGCGACATCTGGGTTTTCGTCCAAATAGTAGGCAAAGTATTCGTTCATAACCTGTTCAACGTAGCGTCGAACTTCAGGGTTACCCAGTTTATTCTTGGTTTGACCTTCGAATTGAGGGTCAGGCAGCTTTACAAGGATAATCGCGGTCAAACCTTCACGAATGTCATCGCCCGTCAGGTTGTCTTCTTTTTCTTTTAGCAGTCCGCTTTTACGAGCATATTCATTAATAACACGGGTAAGCGCAGTTCGGAATCCAACGAGGTGCGTTCCACCATCAGGGGTCAGGACGTTATTTGCGAATGGCTTCACCATTTCGAGGTAGGTGTCGTTATATTGAATGGCGATTTCTACCATCGACTCTTCGATTTGTTTTTCAATGTAGAAAACACTGTCAGCGACGACGTCCTTACCAATATTCAGGTGTTTGACGTAGCTTTGGATACCGCCTTCAAAGTAAAAGGCTTCACGCTCACTGGTACGCTGGTCGATAACCGAAACATAGACGCCCTTCGTCAGGTAGGCCTGGTGACGGAGATAATCAACAACCCATTTGTAGTCAAAGGCGATACCTTCTTTAAAGATAGTGTCGTCCGGATAAAACGTTGTTGTCGTTCCTTGAGGACGATCAGTTTTACCAACCTTCTTAAAGGGAACTTTCGTCGCACCACGTTCGAACTCGATACTATACAGTTCGCCGTCTTTGACGACTTCAGTGATAAACTTCGTCGAAAGGGCGTTTACGACACTTGAACCAACCCCGTGGAGTCCTGATGATACCTTGTAGCCTCCGCCGCCAAATTTACCACCAGCGTGCAGGACGGTAAGGACCGTTTCAAGGGTACTCAGACCCGTTTTTGGGTGCTTATCAACCGGGATACCACGACCATCATCAGAGATGGTAATCCCTCCGTCTTCGAGCATGATAACGTCAACACGCGTTGCGTATCCCGCGATTGCCTCGTCGATCGAGTTATCGGCGATTTCTTTAATTAAATGGTGAACACCGTCATATCCAGTGCTACCAATATACATTCCTGGTCGTTTACGGACAGGTTCCAGGCCTTCGAGCACCTGAATTTGCGATCCATCGTAAGAATTGTCGGTTTTTGCTACAGCCACTATTAATTTCCCTAACTTCCCCTAATTTCCGGCCTTTTCGGTCGTTTGACTACGTCTATTATAGCGGAAATAATTTATTCACTCAATACACTTGCACTGAACATATTTCTTATGCTAATCTGGTGCATAAGAGGTATTTTAAAAATAAACATATGTTCCGAAAAATTGTATCGAACCTCTCGTTCAGCCCAGCCCTTGTTGGGCAGCTTGGCTTTTATGCCAAACGACTTCGCAAAGAGGAGACGACACGCCGTTTAGGACTTATCTTTGTCGTACTAGCATTGGTTATGCAAGGTCTTGCCGTGTTCCAACCTCCTGAATCAGCTAATGCAGCCAGTGCAAATGACCTTGTCCCTGGTGGACTGGGCCTCGGGGCAAACCGATCATTAAACAACTTCTTAGTTCCCTACGATGCAAATTCACGCAACTTAAAGGACATCGCTACGACTTTGGGATTGACTCGGGCAGAGATTGCCAGCGCACAGTATAGCTCGTTCATTACTGGTTCAACAAAACGATCATTCGGATACACTCCAAAATACAGCCTTGCCCAAGGTGAAGTGCCGGTGCCCATTTATGACTCTTCTGGAGTACAGGTTAATACCGTCTACTCACGACCACTAGCACTGAATAATGGAACCAATGCCCGTATCTATGCTTGGATTGGCAATTCGGCAAAAGCCGGTTGGTTCGCCATTATGCAGGCATGTGGAAATATTGTGACTGAAACCATCCCGACGCCACCAACACCCGGCAAAGTCGTCCAAAGTAAAACTGCGACAAACATTACTCAAGGTAATGTGACCGCTTCAACCGTTGCCGCCAAAGAAAATGACCGGATTACCTTCACAATTACTGCAAAAAATACTGGTCAGCAACAGGCCGACGCAACACTCGAGGACTATCTTGAAGATACACTTGAATACTCGAAACTTGTTGATAAAGGAGGTGGAACATTCGATGAGACCAAGAAGATCCTCACTTGGCCAAGTGTAAAACTAGCCCCAGAAGAAACACAGTCTCGAACCTTTGCGGTTCAAATGCTGGCTGGTATTCCAACAACGCCTACGGGTCAAAGCGAAAAAGCGTCATACGACTGTTTAATGGTAAACGCATTCGGACCTAATGACATTACGATCCCTGTTACCTGTGCCCCACCAAAGGTTATCGAAAAGGTCACTGCCGAACTGCCAAAGACGGGACCAACTGAAAACGCTATCTTCGCCGGTGTCGTCCTTGCGGTCGTTACCTACTTCTTCTTCCGATCAAAGCAAATGAATAAAGAAGTCCGGCTGATTCGCCGCGACTTAAACGCAGGAACAATATAATATGAGTAATCCCGAGCAGCAACCAAGCGATAACGAACGCGTCGAAATACCTCGCGTTTCAGATGAACAGTATGAACGCGCCAAGGCCGAAGCCGGTGCAGAGATCGGCAAGGAGCATATCGAGAGCGCCGAGTCACGGGCTGAAAAGGCTAAAGTAGAAGCCCTTAAAAACGCCATTAGCGTTGAAGCCGGAAGTGCTGAAAAAGCTAAGAAAGAACCTCGTCAATCACCTACTCGTGGTCGTAAAGGCACGATTAGTAAAAAGGAACGTGACGCCAGCTTTAAAAAGCATATAAAGCAGGTCCAGGACGAACTGCCGGCACCTCAACGAGCATTTAGTAAGCTGATCCACAACAAAGTTGTTGAACGAACCAGTGAAGCGGTCGGCGCAACAGTCGCCCGTCCAAACGCAATCTTGGCTGGTGCAGTCGTTGCCTTCTTGGCTGTCTTGGTTGTTTACTTGGTTGCCAAGAACCTGGGGTATGTACTATCTGGCTTTGAAACCATCGGTGCGTTTGCCGTTGGATGGTTGCTGGGCATACTGTACGACTTCCTCCGTGTCATGGTGACCGGTAAAAAAGCATAGCTATTCTTTAGTAATTATCGTAACTTAATCGATATTTCATCCGCGTGGCCGTCCTCGCGGATGTGTAATTTGTGCTTGTCTTCAGGGTTAACTGGGGCTTGTTCTTTTTTTGGCGCTTCATTCTTTGTGATGATAGGTTTACGCTGCTTCGGAGTCTCGTTTGCAGGTCCGCTAGGCGCGTCAACAGGCTCACTGGCAGGTGACGCTTCCGAGGTAGCCTCAATAACCGGTTCGGGTGCTATTGGCGCAGGGACAGGCGCTGGTGGCGCTACAGGGGCACTGACAGGTTGACCTGCGGTTGGGCCAAAGGCGGGATTAGGCGCTGCTGCTGTTTTAGGACTAGAGGTGATCTGTTGCCGTTTTGCCAGCCAATCATCTAGGAACGAACCGCTGGCTGGTGCGGCCGGAGCAGCCGTGGCACCAGAGGCTGGTATTCCGGGCATTGCCGGACCAGATTGGAAGGCACTCATCCGTTCCCGTTGAGCCTTTTTTAGGGCTTCCATCTTTGCCTTGCGGGCTTCGTCACCTGCGCCAAGGCGCTTAAAGATGTCTTGGCCAACTTCGGCACGCGGACGACCGAATTTAGCCGAGGACAGTTTCTTTAAGGCATCCTTCAACTGTGGATTGCTCTGACCTATTGAGTCGATAAGCGACATACTAAATGCGGCCGATGGAACGTTATTGATCATCACTGTCGTGATGGTCTTAAAGTTCGGCAGCTTCGTCAGATCTTCAGCGTCAAAGGTTGGGATAAATTTCTTTTGCAGAATCTCGGCGTCGGTAATACCGATGCGCCCAGAAATCACCGTTCCGATGTTACCGATAATCGCTTCACGAATCTTGTCGGTCAACTGGGTCATGAACTGGTTTGCCAGCACCAGACTCAAACGGTACTTACGGGCTTCTGACAGAATACTTTCAAAACTATCAGTGGCGAAGTTCTGGAACTCATCGACATACAGCGTAAAGTCTACACGTTCAGCTTCGGGAATATCGGCTCGTCCCATAGCCGCGGCTTGGAACTTCATCACAAAAATCATACCTAACAGCTGTGAGTTCAGTTCACCGGTGCGGCCTTTTGACAGGTTCACTAGCAAAATCTTTTTGTTATCCATAATTTCACGAATGTTAAACCCGCTCTTGGTCTGACCGATGATATTACGCATCATCTCGTTACCTAAGAAGGCGCCGAACTTGCTGGCGAACCACCCTAGCATTTCACCCTTTGATGATTCGCTAGTTTGGGCCATTTCCTTGTTCCAGAAATCGAGGACCGTCGGGTTCTTCACGTACTTTAATTTCTCGTCGGCAAATGACTGGTCGATGAATACTTGGTTCACGTCTAGGAACGATGATCCGTTCGGGTCGCTCATTACTGTCAGGGCCGCGTTACGGAACCACGATTCAAAGCGTGGACCAACGATACCAGTGTGGCCCGGGTCGTACAACTTGTATATCATGGCAATCGATTCTTGAATCAAGAAGTCTTGTTGGTCGGCATTTTCGAATTCGAACAAGTTCAGCCCAACCGGCATCTCCATGTCACCCGGACTAAAGTAAATGACATCTTCAACGCGTTCTTTCGGTACCATGCCCAGCAACTTCTCGGCCGAGTCACCATGCGGGTCAATAAAGGCAAACCCTTTCCCGTCCATCATGTCTTGGAAGGCAAGGTTCTCGAGCAGAATCGACTTACCAGTACCGGTCTGTCCAATGATGTAGGCGTGACGACGACGGTCATTGCTACTTAAACGAATTGGTTTTCTATTTCCACGGAACTCGTTGTATCCCAGCAAGAAGCCTTCGTCCATTATCTGGGTCGGACCGTCTACCTGCTTGTCCATTTGGCGCTGAACCTGCGAGGTTGGTATCGAGCCCTGGTTCGGCAGGTGAAAAATCGTCGCTAACTCAACCGTATTCAATAAGTTCTGATTCACGCCCTGCGGGAAAAAGCGGAAGATATACGCAGTGACGAACTCTTCCATATTTTTTGCCGCGGTAAATTTAAACCCGTTATTCGATGTTGAATCAAACAAAGAGAAAGCAGAAACAACACTGCCTAGGAGTGCTTGTGATTTACCAGGCGTCGCTGACGAGGCAACAACGCGAATTAGTGTTTCATAGGCTGGGTAGCGTGTCTTTTCTTCAATTGCTTCAACGGTACCCTGTTCAAGCGAACTCAACTGCTTGTCTTCGGGCTTTGCTTCGTTCGATTCAGGCGGTTTCCAGAGTGCCGCGACCAAACCACGCATACTTGAACCACCAAGTGTCGGTTTTATACCTTTATCTTTTTTAATCTGTTCGGCAACCGCTACGGCACCCTTGATCCAACCTGACGCAGCCGGACGAATCATAATCTGAATACCGATGCCGTCTTCTTTGGTTGCGGCCGACAATGCATTCAACATTGCTCGAGCAGCATCTCGCTTTGATTCTTGGAAGGTAGCAATTGGGTAGGCAAAGTTTTTCTTTAGCGTAAACTCACCTCCAGTTGTGCCACTAATACGTGCTGCTGGGTTAAAGATATTGCGCTCGGTCACCTCTTCCAGTCGCGCAGTCGGATATGCTGCAGCAACCGCTTGAGTGATCGTTTCGATCAGTGCAATCGGTACCACGGCGTAATAATGAACCAGCCCTTCGTGAGCAACAACTTCAAATGATACGTGGCGCTGACCATAGACCTTACTCTTAAAGCCCTTAGTCGCCGTACTGGCGATAATGTTATACATCACCTGCGCCTGTGACAGGACTTCCTCGTTTAGGTCACGCTCGTCGCGCCCATTCGCTTCAAGATCGTCGCCAGCAGGTGGGATATGTATATAGAGTGGCACCATCTTCAGGCCACGTTCATAGTTCTTGGCTTCACGCAGAACGCGACGATATTGCAACAACACAAAAGTAAGGACACCCGCCACGAGCAAAATAATAATGAACGAAGTTAGTATTGTCCCAATCACCTCTTATGCCCTCGTTGCCAGCTTATTCACCGGCGCCAATCACCTTCCCATATCGCTTTTGTAGATAATCTCTTTGTAGCTCACTCACCTTTGATGAACGCCCGTGTGGGTCATCCTTGGTAGATAGGATGATCTGTTTTGCTTTATCTACCCACTCTTTCTCAATCACGTCTTCATCGGCAGCCACAGCTGGATTCGTGTTGTCAGCAACCGGCGCCACCGGGTCAATAACAGGTGTGGCGACCTGTTGGATTGGTGCGCTTTGGGCGGCCATATCAGCAGCAACAGCGGCGGCTTCGGCAGTCTGCTCGAATTGCTCACCCCGTGTTTCAATGCCACTTTCAGGTGATGGCGCCACGGGAAGCTGCTCACCCACACGCGTGGGTGGCATAGGAAGTTGTTCTGGCCCTACCTGGGGTCTGGTGTTCTCGGGCTGCATATCTGTAATTATAGCATAACGACTAACGTCAACTACCTGCTTTTAATAAATCCTTTTCGTTATATACACACAACCAACTACTTCAAATAATGCCACCAGAATAAGCTCGTATATACCGACCGAACCGACTGACTGTAAACCGATCAACATGACAGGTGCAGCAGCTAAAATCGTCGAAAAATAATAGGCACGGCGAAATGAGATTGGCTGAATAGGCTTCTTTGGGGTGAACCCAGCGGTTGCGTAGCGGATTATACGACTGACACCATACAAAAAAAAGCTTATCAAACCAAGAAAGGTCAGATAAGCCGAGATAAATAGCAGAAGAAGTCCGAAAGGACCGGCTGATGCAGGGGTTGTAAGTACCAACATCAGCGATAGCAAGATAAGGCTTGCGAGGGTGATAAGTGCGATGGCTCGTTGTAACATAACACCGTTACTATATATGAACCATAAGAGATTTGAAACATGGAGCCCGAGCAATGCGCTTTAGTGTTAAAGGTTACAGCAAACGCCGCTAAAAATTTAATATAAGGCGTGTGAACCGATGACGGCGCACTGCTACGAGGCTATCTGACCGCTCCTAGGAAAACCCAGGGGCAACCGTGTGCTCAAGTCTGTGTTCCGAAGTATTACGCCAAGAAGTGTCGTTACTCGCTCTCAATGAGTAAGTTATTTTCTTGGCGTAATACCTGTACTTACAGGCAAACGCTTTTGGCGGAGCATCGGCGCCACCGCGAACAAGTAAATCTATAGGTGCGAATTTCCAAAACAGGAATATAAAAGATTTATTTGTCGCCTAATGGCAACGCCAACTTTCCGTCAAAATTGGTCAGTGTGATACAAGGATAAAGATGTTAAGGTGTGGTGCGTTTTTTGTACTGTGGCTTTTGTTTGTGTTTGTAAAAGCTTGTTTTTACTCTAGCATAAACACTTTGGTAGGTCAATAATCTGGATGCACTTTTTGTTTGTAATAAATACATCAAGCAACATTAGACGTCTTGTTTCAAGGTGTTGAAGATACATTCGTTGGTTATATTACATCGTTGTAATTATGATATGTACCGACACACAACACTGCTTATGATTGACACCCAATCCCCTTACATGATCAAATACAGGCTATATATGTGCTCGGTGGGAGCGTAGATGGAGTCCCCTATCGTGAGTAAAAAAGAAGTCTCAACCGAACCGAAATTCTGGCGCCGGAACAATCCGAATAGTTTCAAACCTCGCGTTGGCGAACTTGAACCTGACGTTTCGTCGTTACGAACGACAATGGAAACTGCTGCAGAACTTGGCATTCTGTATCGTCGTGATGATGACTTTCTGTATTCAGGCGAAGTAAGTTTTGACATCCTAAAGCCAGTTGAAGGCGACTCTGACAAAGATACTTGGGTCGACGCAGAAGCCGAGGCACGATTCAAGCCTGGCGATACCAGCATATGGCTTGAACTTTACGTTAATGACCCGACCGACGAACTCTCTGAATTTGGCATGGTACGGTCATACAATATTCCTGAAAGTGGTGTTGCAACCAATCTTACCGTCGACAGCATTGCAGTTGTCGAAGATTCTCGTGAATCCGAACAGATTGAAATAGCCCTTGGAAAGATCAAGGACTACCTCAATAATAAAGTCTGGAGAGAGGCGTCACGTCGCACCGAGCGTCGACGAACCATCCGTAACCGCGTCATTGGAAGTGTATCTGGTGTCCTCACCGTTGCCCTCGCAGGGGGCCTGACCTACGGAGGCTTAAAGACATGGGTATGGGACCCGAACGAGCGAGACCAAGAATTGAGAGAGATTTTCGATCAACAAAATTACCAACTCCCTGGCGAAGGGGCCCCTATCGATAGCCACCCCTTTAGTACTCTCCCTACTAGTGAATTCGAGGCCATCCCCTCTTTCGGCGGTAAAGATACTAACCTAGAGAATCCCCGTACTGTCTCGCTTGCAAAGGCGGATGGTTGCGTCGATATTAACGTCGAAATCAAAGAAGGCGATCAACTCTACGTCACCCTACCCGATAGTAGCCTGTATGTGAACTACCACTACGACACATCACTGACCGAAAATGGCTTTTCGGTGTGTTTTGTTGAGCCAATTCCTGAAGCGGGCTTGGATAACGACGTCGAAATTGCGGTTCAAATTAAGTAACACCCCCTTGTCGTGAACACATTGTCCTGTGCGGTGAACCGCGTGGTATTTTTTACCTAAAAAATGTATGAAAATGTTATTGACACAAGCACTTTGAGCGCTTATTATAGGGGTAGCCTCTGAATAAATTAATTATGCAGGGCCAAAAACAAAAAACACGAAAAAAACTCCACAAAAAACGATCGTTCCTCGCAGGCGATCGTTTTTATTTGGCCTTATTTCCCCACATATAGCGTTTGGAATACACATAGCCGCCCATTACGAGCGGCTATGTATTAATCATGTTGGTGGAGCTGCCGGGTACTGCCCCCGGGTCCGAAAGGTAACCTGTTATTTATCTACAAGCATAGTTTAGATTATGTGTTAACGACGCCCCTGCCTAATATCTAAACAAAAATGGCTGGTTTGTCGCGCTGAAAGCTGTTCCCTTTTCCCGCAGCTGCCCGGAAATAGGGTAAGTGGCATACTTATAACACCGTATTCTCTATGCTACCTCGAGAATAATCGATGGTCACGGCAATTAAGCTGTAACTGACGCCAAAGAACGAACTTGGAAAAGTTCAGCAAAAGCTGTGGCTTTACCTTGTAGGTATTCTTTGACTGATGCAAATGTGTTTGCAGTTAAAAAATGCACTTTACGTGTGCGATCGGCTTGCAAAATAACCTGTTAATGTCCTCTCGTCGAAGCTATGTCAGCCCCACGACCTCTCTGATTATAGCAAATTTCCTCTTGATTTACCAGCCTAGCTTAAATTAAACTTAGAATATGGTGGCGATTATTCATACGGTAGCATTGGTTGGGTTTGATGGAGCTCTTGTAGCGGTCGAAACAGATGCGAAACAGGGGTTACCCGGTATTCAGATCGTCGGTATGGGTAACAAGGCCGTTGACGAGGCTCGTGAACGGGTCAGGAGTGCTATTACGAACTCACTGCTCCCCTTTCCAGCGAAAAAACTGATTATTAATCTGGCGCCGGCTGAACTACCAAAAGACGGCGCTCATTTCGACCTACCTATCGCACTCTCTATCCTTGTGGCCACCGGTCAGCTTAAGCAAACAGAGGTAACTGGTGCACTATTCGCGGGCGAACTAGGGCTGGACGGTGCTGTGCGTCCGATAAAAGGCGCTATTAACCTCGCCGAAATCGCTCGAACCTCGGGTAACGCACGGGTATTCCTTCCTCTTGAGAACGCTTCGCAGGCAGCCCTCATAAAGGGGGTCGAGGTATTCGGTATCACTACCCTGACCCAGCTATACCTTCACCTCAAGGGTGTCACCCCTATTGAACCAGTTACCTACAATTCACCCCTTCTAAAGCAAGCCCCGACGCTAACTACCCTCGATGATATTCATGGCCAAGAACAGGCAAAGCGCGCCCTCGCCATCGCCGCTGCCGGCCGTCATCATCTGTTGTTGCACGGACCACCGGGTGCTGGTAAAACCATGCTCGCAAAAGCATTAGTCGGGCTATTGCCACCTCTGTCATTCGACGAACAACTACAAGTCACGAAGCTCTACAGCCTGGCCGGTGAGATACAGGGGTCGATCGTTGCTGATCGGCCGTTTCGCGCACCTCATCACAGCGCTAGCTCACTCGCACTTATCGGAGGTGGTAGCAGGCCGCGTCCCGGTGAAATCAGCCTCGCCCATCTAGGCGTGCTTTTTCTCGACGAGATCCCTGAATATAGTCGCTCGGCACTGGAAGCGCTTCGGGGCCCGCTCGAAGATAGGACCGTATCAATCGTACGGGCAACTAATCGTGTGACGTACCCAGCCGACTTTATGTTAGTGGCGACAATGAACCCCTGCCCGTGTGGATATTTGGGAGATCCGACCCATGTCTGTGACTGTTCGCCGTCCCAAATTCTGTCCTACCAAAAGAAACTGTCAGGACCGCTACTCGACCGTATCGACATGGTAATTTCGGTCTCAAAGCTCGCCACAGCTTCATTATTAACACACGATACGTTGCATAAAAGTCAACACTTACAAGTGGTAGACGAAATACACACAGCTCGAGAACAACAAGAATCCCGATACAAAAGTAGCGTTTTATACAACGCCTCTTTAACGTCATCCCTTGTAAAAAAACACGCTGAACTCACCGAATCTGGGCGGACATTTTTAGGTCAAGCAGCTGAACGTTTACAGCTAAGTGCTCGGAGCTATTTCAAGGTCATCAAGGTCGCTCGGACAATCGCCGATCTTGCAAGTCATCATACCATCACACCCGAACATATCGCCGAAGCACTGCAGTTTCGAACCAGTCTGAAAACGTGACCGCCACCTACCCCTTGTTATCTCTGACGTTTTTTGATAAAATAGCTAGCGAGTAACACGCAAAAGAACAGTACTCGTAGGTATATAAGGAGATCACAATCAATCAGTCAATTCGTGTTAACGATCAGATCAGGGCAACTGAACTGCGCGTTATCGGACAAAACGGTGAACAACTCGGTATTTTGAGTCGTGCAGACGCGCTCAAAGCCGCACAGGAAGCCGGACTAGACTTGGTTGAGATTTCTCCAGGTGCCGTACCACCGGTTGCAAAAATCGTCGATTGGGGCAAATATCAGTACCAAAAGATGAAAGAGGCGCAGAAAAACCGCCGCAGCAACAAGGCTGGTGAACTCAAACAAATGCGATTTGGGCTAAAGATTGGACAGGGCGACCTAGAGATCAAGCTTCGCAAAGTACGTGAGTTCTTAACAGAAGGGCACAAAGTCCGTATTCAGATTTTTTACCGCGGTCGCGAGATGGCGCACAAAGAACTGGGATATGTGATGATCGAAAAGATCGCAACCCTTCTTGAAAATGATGCTGTTCTTGAGCATGAGCCACAAATGGCTGGACGCAACCTAAGCGTCGTAATAAGGAGTAAATAATGCCAAAGCTAAAGACCCACAAAGGTACCGCAAAGCGGATCAAGATTACCAGTACTGGTAAGTTGACCCGTCGCCGTGCTTTTGGCGCTCACCTTCTTTCAAAGAAGAGCAAGAGCCGTAAACGCGCCATCAACACCACTGGTATTGTCACTGGCGGAACCGCACGAAATATTAAACGAGCACTAGGAATTTAATTATGCGAGTTAAACGAAGCGTCCCCGCACGCAACCGCCACAAAAAGATTTTAAAAGCCGCTAAGGGTATGCAGCACAACCGCACCCGTAGTTTCCGCCTTGCAAAGCAAGCGGTTACTCGTGCGCTTGAATACGCCTACCGAGACCGCCGTAACCGCAAACGCGACCTACGTGCCCTCTGGATTACTCGTATCAACGCTGCCGCTCGCCAAGAAGGTACTACCTATGGTAAGTTCATCGCTGGCCTCAAGGCTGCAAAGATTGAACTAGACCGCAAGGTACTCGCTGAACTGGCCGTTAGCGAACCAGCTGCATTTACCGCGATTGTCACCAAAAGCGTTAAATAATCTCTTCACTCCTTATAACAATGAGCCTCCTTTCGGAGGTTTTTTGTTTTCACCCTGTTTCAACAGACCGTTACACGCCAGTAAAAATCTAAACCAGGTTGACATAGACTAAAAGCGAAGTGCAACCCTTAAACACGTACGTGTTTAAGGCGTGTAACGGTCTATGGAAACCTGGTTTAGATTTTTACTGGGTTGCACTTCGCTTTTAGTCTGTTGAAACAGGGTGAAAATAAAAAATCACCTCCGTAGAAGGGTGATTTTTTAGTTGGACAGTTCGCCTGTAAGCCGGGTTTTGTCGTGGACGATCATCTATCTAGCCCCAAGATTGCTCTTAGGATCAAGCGGGTGACGACCGACGAGCGGATAGCTCTTTTATGCCGATCTCCTTGCAGCTGACAGGGTTTACCTTCTCCGCATGTCACCATGCGACGCTGTGGGCTCTTACCCCACTCATTTCACCTTTGCCCCTTTTACAGGGTAGTTTTGTTTCTGTGGCACTTTCCCTAGGGTTGCCCCCGGTTGCCGTTAGCAACTGTCATTATCCTACGCTGCCCGGACTTTCCTCTTACCCTTTCAGGCAAGCGATCGTCTAACGAACTGCCCGAGGGTATTATATGGTAGTGCTTTCTTTTTGTCGAGCGTGCTCGTCGAGGGTCTTGTTGACCATTCCATCGGCTAACTGGTTGAATTCACGCAGTACATGGGTGAATGTTACCTTATCGAAACTCTTCATTAATTCGCGAATCCGTTCATGTATCGGCCATAGTTCCCGGTTCTTAATTTTATAAAAGCCACGCATTTGATTCACGACCAACATGCTATCAATTTTGAAATCGACACGCTTATATTTGAGTTCGATGGCCTTCTCCAAACCAATCCGGACGCCGTGATATTCGGCTTGGTTATTAGTCGTAATGCCCAAATACTCGCCACCCTGTTCGATTACTTCCTGGTTGGCATTTAGAATAACAAAACCTGCCGCGGACGGCCCAGGATTACCCCGTGATCCTCCATCAGAAAATATTGTAATAGCGTCTTTTGATGAGTTTTTAACATCATTAGCTTTTACAACACTCAATGTCTGATCTGTTATTTCTTCTTGTTGGACGATACCTAACAATAACTGAGTCAAATCGGTTAATTCATATTGTTGCTTTTTAGACATCGAGTGCCATTTGTATTTATCGTAGTTTCCACTCAATCGAATCGGATGGTGATCGGGTGTCGGCGTCACTAAATAGACCACGACGGCGTATTGAATGCCACGATCATCGTGGTCAATATACGTCACTGCATCAAACAGTTGGGCGGACTTGATATGAACGCCGGCATCGTCGTGCAAGTAACGACGAAGAGCGTCTTCGGGTTGCTCATTATAGGCAAGCTTACCGCCAGGTAGTTCATACTTTCCAAGGATCGTTGGTCGACCATTGGCACGCCGCAATACCAACGCTTTGCCGCCTTCGTTAATGATCGCCCGTACAGATAGTCGTTGTTTCATGTTTGTTTGATTCACTTCGTGTTGTTTATGCTTACATAATAACAAAAAAATCGCCTTCCGGCGACAAGCAAATTCTTGGCTATTGATGATATGTGTGACCCAGAGGCACCCTAGGTGTTATGATATTCCCCGCGTTCATGCAAGGTGGTTGACCGCAATCAATCTGCGCACAGACTGACCATTTGGTTTCCCAATCATATGATATCGGAAAATCATATGAACCTAGGTTATTGACCCTCTGGGTCCCTCTTATTATACACCCGTTCTATCTAGCCGACACGGAATATAGTCATAAACACGTTCAAAAAGAACTGCATTCCCCCGCCCATCAGGGCAGAGATATACGGACTGGCTACTAGAACAATGGCAAAGATAAAGAAGATGCCAAAGCGCTCAATAAAGCGCATTCCCGTTCGAACAAATTCTGGTGCCAGCGCGTAGATCACCCGCGAACCGTCGAGTGGAGGGAATGGGATGATGTTAAAGATGAAGAAACCGAGGTTCACGGTGACAAAAGTCATCAAAATCTGCCCAAATAAACTGTTAATCGGCGCTAGCTGACCAGTAACGACCCAGATGCCAAAGAAAACGAAGGCAATTAATAAGTTCGTCAGCGGCCCGGCAATCGCGACAAGCGCAGATCCCCACTCGTCACCTTTTACCCTATCGGGGTTGAACGGTACTGGTTTCGCCCCACCAAAGATCGGCGCGCCCACAAGCGCCAGGCCGAGGGGCAGAATAATCGTCAGAAAAGGATCGATATGCTTAATAGGGTTAAGGGTTAATCGCCCTTCCCTTTTGGCGGTATCGTCACCCAACCAATAGGCAGTAAAGGCATGCATTGCCTCGTGAAGCGTCATCGAAATTAGAATGACGCCGAGGGCAATTCCTATATATACTAAGTCAATATTCACTTTCTCTATTATAACAGCTTGACTGTTGGGCTCAAAAGGGTTAAAATGAGTACCATTGTCTAAGGACGTTTAAGGAAAAGGAAATATAGTAATGGTTGCACGAGACGAACTCACTGGTAAAGGAAAGCAATTTGGCAACAATGTTAGCTTCTCTTTGCGACGCACCAACCGTGTTTTCAAACCTAACCTCCAAAAGAAAACTTTTATGGTTGATGGCGAGAAAGTAACCCTTGTCATTGCCGCTAGTACGATTCGTACACTGAAGAAAAAAGGTATCTTGCCGAACAAAGGCGATAAAATTAGCGCCTAATCCGCCTTCTCTACAAAAAACCTCCGATCACTCGGAGGTTTTTTTGTTTCACTGTTACCTACTAGCTGCGGGTAACGTTCACAATAGTCAGTACTGGTGGCAACGCGCTGGCCGCCTTTACCTTGTACTTTGCGGTTTCTTCAACTGGTGCGCCTAGTTCTTTAACAAACAGGTCCAGTTCACCTTGGGGTACTTCGTATTTTACGCCTGAATCTGCGTAGTGGATTGGCACCACAACACGTGGTTCAATTTGACGAGTAATCGTTGCGGCACCAGTTGCATCGAGCGTATAGCCGTTACCGCCAACAGGGATAATCAGAATGTCGATGATACCGATTCGCTCGAGTTGCTCTTCATTGAGCTTCTCGTAAATATTACCCAGTAAGGCAACTTTTAGATCACCGAACTGAATGCGGTACATAGTTGAAGCTTTTGGATCAGCTTCACTGTCCAGGTGACGCTGGGCAGGGATACCGTGGATATCGAAATCAGCAACACCGTATTCGCCGGGACTCTCGATGACTAAACGAACGTCGTCACTCGGGATCGCAAATCGATCTTCGGTAACGATTTCAATTATATCTTTGACGCTAGCATCCTTCAGACCTGCAAGTGACAGCTTTGGATCGGTCACGATCGTAGCCTTCTTGGTGGTTAAAATAACAGTATTTGCGCCTTTATATTCAATTTCAAACATCTTATTCTCCTTTACTTACTACTTCTGACTAAGGGCATTGTCTTTATCAATGGCAACGGTATGGGTACTATTTAAAATCTCGGTCAGGAACTTGTCACGCACACTCAATCGATAGTAGAAATCGTCATATGACATGACCGTGTAGTTGATTTCGCGGCCTTCGAGCTTTTCGATGATAGACATCGCTGCCTTTGCCTTTGCAGTCGGCACTGAACCAACCAACAGGACATCGACAGAACTGGTAGAGCCCCGGACCAACACACCAGCTAAGATGGCGATACGAAGGCTGGCAATGCCTGCGATAGCGCTAAGGTACTGCTCGTTCACATTAGACTGTTCAGGCGCCAGCGACGGTTTAGTAGCGTCGATAGCTTCGCCGGCAAAAATTGCCCGCAGAGCGGTATAGAATTCATAGCGTTGATTCACTTCGTAGTACAGCTTGTTATCGGCCGTATCACTGGTAATCACCCCTACTTCAAGCATGTTCGATAATTCGCGACGGACGGAATTAATTTGTTCGTCGATCAGACGAGTGATCTCGCGGACATAAAAAGATTGTCCAGGGTGATTCAAAAACAGGTGCAACAATTTCACCCTTGTCTTTGAACCGAACAATGTATCGATCATTCCCTATTTCCCTCGTATAACTTTCGTGTTCCGTATTAGTATCATGATACCACGCCTACGAGGATTCGGTAAGCCTGCGAGCGATGTATTTTTGTGCATAGTCAAGGTCCAGCCACTTAATATACGGGTTGCGTTTTAGCCATGTTAGTTGCCGCTTGGCTAGTTGCCAGTCGGATGTTTCAAATCGCGTGCGTAGTTCAGATTCGATCGTCGCGCCATTCAAAAAATCATGCACCAAACGATAGATATTTCCCGTCATAGCTTCGCTTTCCCAGCCATATCTTTCGCCCAATAACTTTGCTTCCTCTACAACTCCGCTTTCAAATAAGTGTTCACTTCGTTCATGAATACGCTTACGTAGTACATCCAATTCTGTAGCAATTCCTACAATAATTGTATTGTGTTGTGGTTCCGTCAACCTCTTATTGTTTATGCTTTTCTGTTCGATTGCACGAATCACATATCGACGATTTTTTTCGTTTTCTGGTAATATTATGTTGTTTTCAATACAATACTCATACAGCTCATCAAGGGTTAATTTCTCAAGTTCTTCTCGAAGTTCTGCATTTGCCGGACCAAACTCATACTCAAACACGACGCCGTCTACATACAGTCCGGTACCCCCAACCATGAACGGAACTTTGCCACGCGCTCGAATATCGGCGATCTTTTCGTTGGCATATTTCTGAAAATCGGCGGCTGAAAACGACTCGCCGGGTTCAACTAAATCCAGCCCCCAGTGCGGAACAATTGCTTGATCGGCAGCACTCGGCTTAGCGGTACCGATGTCCATATGTTTATACACAGTCCGCGAGTCTGCACAAATAATTTCACCACCGAATTCCTGGGCCAGTTCAATTGCCAGGGCCGATTTACCACTCGCCGTCGGGCCGACGATCACAACTAGTGGGGCTATAGCGGACGCCATCGCAGCTCCTCAAAATTATCAACAATAAAGTCTGTACAGGTAACGCCTTCGGCAGCCAAATGTTCAGCTTGAATCTCTCGCCCGCCGTAATACCCGCTCGCCAGTCCCCCGAAACGATTAACCAATCGATGCCACGGTAATTCGGTGTCACCGTAGTGCGCCATACCGCCCACGATGCGAGCTGCGTACGGATGACCAGCGAGTGCCGCCAGATCACCGTAGGTCGTGACTTTACCGTAGGGCACCTGCGCCATCAGCGATTCGACTTTGCTGCGAAATTCAGATGAGTTGTCGCTCATAATCCAAGTACTCTTTTAATTCTTGCCAATTTGAAACACGGATAAGATCTGGGTGATGTTCGCCTTCGCTCCATGCGTAATCGTTGTTAAACAGCACTGTTTTTACCCCGCCGTCGGCGAGTAAATTAGCATGCGCTGGCAGATCGTCAACAAAATGCGTCAGGCCTAACTCACGAGCGACGTCCAGCTTGTTGCGCTTGCCGACGACGTGACCATCGACTACTTTGAAATTCGTCATATGAAGCGTGCTGTCACTAAATAGGCCCGGAAAGCATTGATCGAGCACCCAAAGCGTCTCTTCTCGGAGCTCGGTTGGCCTGCCGGTGATCGCAAATAGGTCATAGTGATCTTTGATATCGCGTATCGCTTCAAACGCCCCTGTAATAGCCCTAATGTTCTGTCGAAATTCAGGATGCCTAATCAACTCATCGACACGACCGGCGATATCGCGCGGTGTCGGCACCTTCCACACATCGGCAATCGTCATGTCGTACCACTGATGACGCGCAAGCGAGCTGCCGTAAATGCGGTTATTCAACTCAACGACCACATCAACACTGTTGATTAAAACATCGTCGATATCAAAGCCAATACGCAGTCGCTGCTTTGCCATCTATAGTGCCTTTAGGTAGTCCGCTAATGCGTCCAGCCCAACTTTTTCCTCGCCCGCTTGGGTGCGGACGCTGACTTCGCGGGTTTCTTTGTCTTTTGGACCGACGATTAGCTGGACCGGTATCTTCATAACCGACGCTTGGCCGATTTTCTTGCCCAGTGATTCGTTGCGGCCGTCAACCGTGTAGCGGAGTTCGTTGTATTTGACCGGCTTCATCAAGACAATACCATCCAGAACATCGGTAATTTCTCTCACATAATCCATAACGGTATCGTTGATAGTCAGAATTCGGAGCTGTTCCGGAGCCGCCCAGAATGGGAACCAGCCCCCGGTGTGCTCGATAAATACACTTAAGAAGCGTTCGATCGATCCCATAATCGCACAGTGGATCATCACCGGCGTTTGGGCGTTTCCTTCAGCATCCGTGTAGGTTAAACCAAAGCGGTCCGGCTGGACAAAGTCCAATTGAACGGTCGCCACTTGGTGTTCGCGGCCAATCGCATCGGTCGCCATAAAGTCGATCTTTGGACCGTAAAAGGCTGCTTCGCCGTCTTGCTCAAAGTATTCCAGTTCATTCGCAATAACCGCTTGTTTCAGTTGCGCCTGGGCAGATTCCCATAGTGACTGTTCGCCTAGATAGCCTTCGCCTTCGTCGCGGTACGACAAGCGAACCCGCAACTTCATACCGATGGTCGTGTAGAACTCGCGGGCAACCTGCAGCAGATTATTCATCTCTTGTTCGAGTTGATCGGGTCGCGCAAAGACATGACTGTCGTCTTGGGTCAATGAACGAACGCGATTCAATCCCCCTAGTTCACCCGTCTTTTCGTCACGGTAATCAGTGGTGGTTTCCATGAAACGAATCGGCATATCCTTGTAGCTTCGTGGCTGACTGACGTAGATCTGGGTGTGGTGCGGACAGTTCATCGGCTTGAGAGCAAAGTTGTCGCTCGTCTCTTGGCTGGTAACGAGGAATAGTTCATCGCCGAATTTCGCCCAGTGACCCGACGTTTCATAGAGTTCCTTTTTGGTAATATGCGGGGTCCACACTTTTTGGAAACCAAAAGCGCCTCGCAGCTGTTGAGAGTACTGGTTCATAATCTCGCGTAGCACTGTTCCCCGCGGGGTAAACAGTGGCAAGCCAGGGCCGACAAGGCTGGAAATAGTATAAAGGTCGAGTTCTTTACCGACTTTTCGGTGATCGCGGGCTTTCCCCTCTTCGATTCGCTCAAGATACTGGTCTAATTCCTCTTGGGTGGCAAATGCGACGCCGTACAGCCGTTGCATCTGTGGATTACCCTCTTTGCCGCGCCAGTAGGCACCAGCGACACGGATCAGCTTGAATGCACCGACATCGCTGGTCTTTTCAACGTGTGGGCCACGACAAAGGTCGACAAAGGCACCATTCTTGTAGAATGACACGTTTTCAACGGCTGAATCGCCTTCGGCGGCTAGCCCTAGTTCATTGACGTCCAAATCCTTCGCAACAGTCGTTCCCGATCGCTTCAGGTCGTTCAGTAGTTCAGCCTTATATGGCTGGTTATTCTCGTTTGCCCAGTTGATAGCTTCGTCGATTGGCATTTCGAATCGTTCAAAGGTATCACCGTACTCGATGATGCCGCGCATTTCCTTCTCGATTTTTGCAAAGTTGTCCTCGGAAATCTTGCGCTCACCAAGGTCGATATCGTAATAAAAGCCATTTTCGACTACCGGGCCAAC
This sequence comes from Candidatus Microsaccharimonas sp., assembly GCA_049276535.1. GTDB lineage: Bacteria > Patescibacteriota > Saccharimonadia > Saccharimonadales > Saccharimonadaceae > Microsaccharimonas. The sequence continues at coordinate 671,040 of JBASWP010000001.1, read as the reverse complement.
TCCGAATTTTGCCTCGGGCCACAGGCGCTTTACTGCAGCGGCAGTAATATGGGCCAAACTATGGCGCATTGCATGTAATTGTTCGTCGTTCATGGTCGCTCTCCTCTTAAAAATTAAAAAGACACACGATGGTCGGGTTTATCGCAATAAATCCATTCATCGTATGTCTCGGGTCCAACCTTAATGGTCAGACGGTTCCACCGGACTTTTACTCATATGAGACGTTACGTACGTCTGCACTCCCACGAGAACTCGGAAGATGGTTAGGCCTCGTCATCGTTCTACCGGCAATTATAGCACGTTTATTGATTCCTGACCCCTATTCTGCTACCATTATAAGGCTTCATTAGTGTGACTATCAGTTACATATGGGTCCTTAGCTCATTTGGCTAGAGCGCCTCATTGACGTTGAGGAGGTGAGAGGTTCGAATCCTCTAGGACCCACCATCATTATCAAAACCGTCCCTTTAACAGGGGCGGTTTTTGTTTCCCCACTGTTTTTTAGACTTTTCCACCAGGTGAATATATCGGATTTGGCATAGCGTATATCACAGACGATATGTCACGTGAACTTCTGTTCCATTGACAATACATGGCCTTTATGCTAATATGAGTGCATGGTTAAGAAACAACAGATAGAAACCATGCACACCAAAACCTCGGCCCTTGATCGTTTTACCCTCTCATTCGAGTACGATAAAACCCTCCAAGAGATCAAACGAGACGTACGGATTCGTACAATCTAATCGGTTATCTATACAAAGAACCTCCCTTTTACGGGAGGTTCTTTTATTTACTGCTTATATAAGGACTATTTAGTGGCTTGGCGTGACTCTACGGTCGCAACAGTAGCCTTAGTGGTGACGTCGAACTTCATCAGGTAACGGCCCCAGAATAGCCGTGCTTGGGCGTTCAGAGCGGCAAATGACAGGTATACGATCGCTGTAACGGGCATCAGGACCCATTGCAGGACCATTCCGATAGTACGATGGCGTTTATAGCGCAGTGGACGCGGTGGCAACAGCTTGAACGACTGGAACACCATGATAATAATACCGACGAGGGCGATCTGTTGAATCGTGCTAATAACATCCGGCAACTGGTGTGCGACGACGTTGCTATAGGCCTGACTGTTAATCAGTAGCGGTACCCATCCCCCAATTGCAACGATAATAGAGATGCTGGCTGCTGTCACGTAGCCATCAAGGGCGCGAACAAACCAGACAAACCCAGGCCAGAACTGTACGTTTCGCTTCGAGCTAAACAATCGGACCGCAATGTACGGAATGTCTGATACCCCGTACATCCAACGACGAAGCTGGATAAACTGGGCTTTTAGGGTTTTACGGAACGTCACATCCAACACGGCATCTTGGTAGATAGGGATATACATAGGCAGGACGGCGTATTTACCGTTAAAGTAAAAATAGCTGCGCCAGAACTGGTGGCCGTCTTCGACCACTGTTCTTGTGCTCCAAAAGTCCATCTCGACCAGTGCTTCCATCGGTTGCGAGTGTGAGGCAAAGTTACGCATCATATGCGGGCGCATAGCGGTAATAATACTCCAGAAAGTATTACCTGTGGCCACGACACGCATTGGCGCCGGGACATCCCAGATATTGTTCAAGAACAATGCAATTGGTTGGTACGACAGGTGTTTACGGTCTTCGTTAATGACGTAGGCATAGGTCACATAGTCGAAATAGGCTGGATGCGGACGGTTGTCAGCGTCGAGAGTGGTTACTAGGACATTCTTGTACTCAATGCCTTTATCTTTCAGCCAGCCCGCCATGAACCTACCTGCATAGGTGATGTTTCCACCCTTACCAACGACTTCGTCAGGGATGTCGCGGGGGTGCTTGATCGCCAACACTTCGAAGAATTTTTTCGCGTACTTCTTTTGCAGGCTTAGGATTGTTTTTTCAATCGCCTCACCGCCCCGCTCTTCGTAAGCAAGAACGAGAATGATTTTCTTACCATCGTAAGTAGTATCGACTAACGATTGCAGCGTCGGGTCGATCACCTCGTATGATTCGTTATAGGCCGTCACCATTACGAGGTTATACAGGGCAGACGGTTTCGGGAACGCCTCGGGGTCAGCGGCAGCAAGGCGTAGGTTTTCGACGTGCGCGCGGGCATCGAATGCCTTTAATTGTCCCCTTTGGCGTAGTTCGTATGATTCAACAGGGGTTTCAAAGTCCGCGAGGCGTTCGGCCCAGTTCACTGCCTGTGATTTGATCAGTCGGTTGTGACCAGTGATAGTATGAAACACTACCCCGACCGCCTTTACCAACATGGTAATGATGATCAGCATTAAATAAATTGCCGCAAGTAGCGGTGATACTAATGATAGGATGATCAAAAGAGCAAACGCACCGTAACTAATGACGGCCGGCAACATTTCAAACAGTCGATATTTAAGCGTTCGTTTCCCTAGTGGGAGTTCGAGGTCGATCATCTTTAAACTGGTGACCACACGTTGATTATTGAAAAACTGGTTACCCAAGCAAAGACAAGGATCCCGATACCCATCCAAGCAAACATAATTGCCAGCGGGTGCCCCTTAGTGATGTACATCTTAATAGCGATCGAGATATGGAGGAACGCCGCCAGTAGTGCAAAGCCACCGAAACCTAGCAAGTACCACCACTGACTACGGTATAAATGCGTCACGCCGTATGCGGTGTAATGGGTTACAAGTTGTAGTTCACTGGGGCGAACCGCCAGTATGATATACGTGATGAATAGAATCATCAGGACAAGCGTAACAGCGGCCAACGTCGTCAGATAACGATTGGTGATCAGTTCTTTGAGTGATTGGGTAATAGTATTTTTTAGCATATATACGTGTTAATGGAGCCGTTGTCCGGGATCGAACCGGAGACCTACGCTTTACGAAAGCGCCGCTCTACCAACTGAGCTACAACGGCAGGCCCCGCTTCCTAGACATTATACCACGGTGGGGGCTGTCAGTAGAGGGGTCGGAACAAAAACCCAAGAGGTTGCTTTACAGAGGGAAAACTGCTAAAATCCTTAGAGTCTTGGCCAAAGACTCACATGCGAGGGCTCGTAGTGAAGCTGGCCTATCACGCCTCCCTGTCACGGAGGAGATCGCCGGTTCGAATCCGGTCGGGCCCGCCAAGAAATCATTCATTTACAAATACCACTAAATGTGGTATTGTTTTTTTATCGTTCATGGTGGACGATCTTTGGGAAACCATTGCTACCAGAGGAGGCGTTCTTGTCGAACCCTACACTGGTCGTCACTGATGTGGCGATGCGTGGCGAAACTGCCACGATCACGTTCGAAGATGGCCACCGGGTCGCCTTCGAGGGATATACCCACGGCTGGGGCTACCAGTTCGAGGGCCTGCGCCACTTCTTCCTCTTCAACGGGGACGAGCAGGTCGTCCAGTACAACTCCCGCCTTCGACGGGCGGGGCCCAGCGACGACGAGCACCGCTTCGTCAAGGTCCACCCCGACTACCCGATCGATCGCATCGTCGAGTACTGGGAGGCCGCGCGCGACTACCTCCGTGTCGAGTACATGGAGAACGGTGGTGGCGACAAGCTCCACTGGCCTTGGGTTCTCTCCAGCGAAGGCTGGCAGGACCTGAACATGATCAAGGAAGGACGCAAGCCCCTCCCCTGATCCACGCCCATCGGGCGCTTCACTCCTTCGGGAGCCAGAAGCGTCAGGTGGGCGCTTCAATTTCTGAAATACTTCCATGCCTAATCCGCAATAGGCCGACACATTGACTTATACCCATTTATATGGTAATGTTTATGTAAAGGTAACCACCTAAAATAAACATGCCAGCACCAGAAATTATCACCGCTACACTTACTGAAAAACCGACAGCCGATCGGAATGAACACTTTGATTACCCTATCGAAACGATCGAGCGTGCTCACGGCGCGGTACTCGATTTTCTTGAAGCAAACGAGATCAAACCCGAAGAGGTTCTATTCGCAGGTTACGATAAATCGGTTTCAAAGGATGCAAGCACTGAACAAAAAACAGATACAGGCATTCCTATATTCCACTTTGGTAACGCCGAAAGCCTCGCCTCGCCCGATACATTCGACGGAGACGAAGAATCACAAGAAGAGCACTGGATGGTAAATCCCCTTCACTATGCACTTCGGTATCACACGCTTGGTATATACGACCGAGCGTCACTCAATCAGATTACTGGCGGTACCATTGAAGATGGTGCGGATGATGTATTCGGAACGTACCTTTACGCCCTAACAACCGAAGCCCTCGAAGCTGCTAAGTTGGCAGAGATAACGATCCGCTAGTTACACGTTGACACTGAATGACTCAAAACTCATACTAATATAGCTCTTCAGCGAGCACCAAAGTTCGGGGGACCCCTCGGACTTCGTTCATTCAAATTAAGGATACTATAGTGAAAAAGCAACTTGGCGCGGTCATCGCGCTTAGTCTGTTGGGGACGGGGCTCGTCGCCTCGACCACAACCGAGTCAGCGGGTGCAACGCCCACCTGGCCTCTACTGGTTGAGGACACCGCGGTCTACGGCATCACTGCCGACGACAACGGTGGCATCAGCCTTTCGTCGTGTCGAACGGGCGGTAACTACAACAGCTACCCGATGGCCTACTACCTCGACGAGGAACAGGTCGTGCGAAACCAGTTGCAGAGCTACGGTGATAAACCACAGTTCTGCGATAACTACGGCATGGAATCCCTGAACGGAATCCTGCTTAGTTATTACCCGACCAGTTCGAACACGTCGGTCCTGACCGCGCGCAAGAACAACCTTCAGTTGTGGGAGGCGAACACCAGTTCGCCGACCGACTGCGACGTCACATCGGCCGTCAACAAGACCATGTACCCTCGGTCTGTCAGTGTAGGTAGTGATGGGAACTTTTATATGGTTCTCACCTACCTGGCCGGCGACCTAGCGATGTCGTGTCCTGAACGACTCTTCGGAGTCGATAAGGACACGGGCGCCGTGATCATGGACGAGGCCCTGACGACGCCCTCGAGTCCGACCTACAACAAGACCCAGGCGTGGACCTACGAGGACTACGTACTGGTGCTGGACCGTGCCGGAACCCTGCACAAGTTCGAGTACGACGGTGACGAGGTGACGAACGCTGACTATCCGTACGAGTTTGAGATTACTACAGGCAGGATGTTCTATCTGTCTGCAGCAAATTCCGCTGGGACGGTCTACGTGATGTCCGCGACCACAAGTTACGGATCGAACGCGCTGATGTACCACACCGACAGCGGTGACGACGGAAGCATCTCGAACACGATTCACTCGACCAACGCCTCGGCGCAGTACACCTTTGACAAGGATGGAAACTTCATCCACATCATTGGTAACCAGTACCTGGATCTGTTCAGTCTGTCCGGAGGCACCGTTTCGTCGATCACTCCGTCGAACCCCAGTGGATACCCGTCCGCATACATCATCGACTACGTTGAGGATGGGGATGGAAATGCACTGGTTCAATGGGAGCTATCGAACAGCGGCACGTCTACGCGAGCGATTTCGATCGATTTCATCGACGGCTCGTCGAGCGCGGTCACAAACTTGTTCCTCGAGAGCGGCACAGGCAATGCACGTCCTTCCGGGTTCCCTAACCTTGGGATCGATCGGTCGATTGCGAATGGGTACTTGTACCTTTCGCTGTGCAAGGACCAGTCGTCTGGATGTGGCAACGGGAGCAACCCTCCCGACAGCTGGATCTACCGTGTGGATGTAGGTGATTTCGGAGATCCCGTGACTCACCTGTTCGGCCAGAGTGGCTACGTAAGTACCGATCTAAAGTACGTCGCTATGGGAGACTCGTTTGCAAGTGGAGATGGTGTTACACCCTACATCGACGGCACTAACGAGTCTGGTGACAACGAGTGCCACAGGAGTGAGACGTCCTACGCTATTAAGCTCGATAACGAATCGGCGCTAGATCTCAGCCTCGATGCATTCGCAGCATGTAGCGGAGCAACGACGTCGAATGTCTTGACGACACCACAGCTGGGTGAGCAGACTCAAATTAGCGCGCTTCAAGGTGGAGACGTAGACATAGTTAGTCTCTCTGTGGGAGGAAACAATGTCGGCTTTGCAACATATGCGGCAGCGTGTTTTCTAAGCAGATGTGACTTTGACAGTCTCGCTTATGCTGGAATCACGGCGGCAATCGAAGATCTCGATAATACCGCTATCGATGACAATCTCATCGATACTTACGAAGCGATCCTCAACGAATTACCACTCGGAGGAGATCTGTACGTAATAAACTACCCCATGATGCTTCCCGAAGGCATAGATAGTAGTGACAGCTTGTCAATCTACTGTCCGTACATGTACGACGGAGAGGATGAATTTGACATCTGGGGTGATGGCTTAGCCGCTTATGACGTCATCGCAAGATTGAACGCGAAGATCGAGTCAGTTGTATATGACATCTCTCTAATGGACGACCGGATCCATTACGTTGATATAAGCGCTAGCTTCGAAGGGCACGACATCTGCTCTGATAACTCGTACTTCTTCAACGCCCTTGTGGACCCGGTTCTATTTCACCCTGGGTACGAAGCGCAGCAGATCATTTCAGATGCACTTCGGGATGCAATATCCTAGAATAACCAATCATGCACGCTGAAGGCAGCCCCCAAGAGAAATCTTGGGGGCATCTTCATAATTAATATATTCCGTGAATTCCTATTCTTAATGCGCCAGTAGCGTACGTAACAACCAAAGATAGCGCGAAACCCGCGAGAACCACTAGAACAATTCTGTTAAATTTCTTTTCTATTGATGAAGTAAGCCCGCCAACAAACAACAACGATCCTAATAGAATAGGTCCCGATGTATACAGCCAGTATAGAATATCTGTGGAGTTGCATCGTCCAGAAGGTACTAGATTAGAGCAGTTCTGATTAATAAGCTCTGGTACATTGAAGCCAACGAATGCTACGATCCAAATAACAATTAAACTTAATCCACTCGCTGTAAGAATCGTGTAGATTCTATTATCTTTTCTTTTCTGATTTTTCTTCGTCATAGCCCAATTTTAACATAAGCATTACGATTCATTTAAACTAACGTGACACTTAATTTATTTGTTTCTGGTTTTTCATATACATCAATTCTGACCCCATTACTTACCAAGTGATAAGATCCCGAGGAAAATTATTTGCAATAGTTCGATCAAAATCACGCCAGCAAGGATAAATGGTATCGAAGTAAGGGCAAGACGTTTCAAACGATATACTATAAGTCCAAGTGTAATTAGCACTGAACCGGGTAATGTCGTCAATATCACACTTGAGTCGCTCAAACTTGAATCCAACGAAGCCGATAGGCCGAACATAGCATATACGATACCCGCAGCAAATAGGATGACTGCTATTGTTTGGTTCGGTTGCAAACTTGTAGTACTCGAGTTCTTCTTAGTCATAAAGAAATTTTACCATATCCTTTACCGACGGGATTACAGCAACACCGCCTCATTCACCTTATCCTTCAATTCAATCACGACACATTGCCAAGCATCTAACTGAATCGTCGACAGTCGAAGGACGTCATTTGCCTCTTCGCCCTTCACAACATCATAGACCTTGCTGACTTTGACGCCATCGAGGAATGGGGCGCGAGCGGTTATTTTTTCGTGGCTATAATTTATACAGACGACGAACTGACCCTTGTCACCTTCCCATGACCATGCCAGAACTTGATGCGCATACCTGCCAAACAGTCCTTTCTTTAAACTAAGCGGCGCCCAGCGAGAACCGGGTATGCCCTTTTCATGAACAAATGATAATAACTGCGAATAGAAACGGTTAATTGCTTTATTCACCGCCTCGGCGGGCCGGTATTTTACATGAACGGGTAGTTTTATACGACGACCCTCTAACTGTCCCTCGTAGTACAGATGCGCGCCAGGTAAGGTCGCCATCACGACGGCCGCAGCAGCGTGTTTATGGAACGAAAACTCTTTGGCGGCGCGGGGTTCGTCGTGATTTTCAATGAATCGAAGCAGGTGCTGCTGATACCCAACTGGTCGTTGTAAGTGGATCCGAATGTCATCGGCCGAACCCTCTAGCAAATGATCGTATAACTCTTTGTCATAGCAAAAATCAAAACCGAGGTTCAGCAATTCTTGTTCCCGCCCCCAATACACTTCGGCCATGAGGATAAACGAGGGGTTTACCTCTTTTGCGGCCGCGATCAGACTAGGCCAGAACTCTTCACTGGGCACCTCACCGACTCGTTTGCCCCAGGTTTTCTTGAACACATCATTTAACATCAACATCGCCATATCACAGCGAACGCCGTCACACATGCCGGCAATCTTTTTTAGTAACTCACCAACAACGTAGCGCAGTTCTGGTGAGAATGCATTGAGTTGCAGCACATCAGACCACGGGGGGAAGGTAGGGTCTTTGGCATTGGCAAACACCGTTCCGCTACGCATCACAAATGCCTTCGGGTGGAGGCGTAGTTCGTCGGCAGTTCCCTGTAATAGATAATCAGGATGTTCAGTTGCCCATACATGATCGATCGCGACGTGGTTCGGCACGTAATCGAGAATCAGGCCCATGCCCCGCTTTTTTAATTCTTTTCGGGCGACCGCCAGTGCTTTGTCACCGCCCAGTGCTTCATCGACGACGTACTCTTGAATACTATAGGCTGAACCAATAATCTCGGTACCTTTTACTTCGGGTAGTTCTTTTCGTAACCAATGCTCGCCAAGGGCCATCTTGCGGGCGGTGTCACTTCGTTTCCATACCCCCATAAACCAGATTGCGTCGACGTGCAGAAGCGCCAGATCATCCCATACTTCATCAGGCACAGTCGCTAGGGTGACAGGACGATCGAGCTTCTTTTCCAGTTCGTACAAAAAAACCGGCGTATCAATCTCGTAGATAGTCGGTTGGTTTGACAGCCCATTCATCACCAAATAATACCACGATAGGCATAAGCAGTGTGCATGCTGTCTCTATAAAATAAGCTTTTATTCCACGATTTTCATGGTATGATGCCTGTATGTCATACCGTGAGACAGAGGTCACCGAAACACTGCCCCGCTTTACCGACTCCGAGCCTGTCGGGCTGTGGTCTGGCTTTATGCCGTTGCATGTTCCTTTCGATGAATTTGAGGCAGCCGTCCGTGAGGCGGCAGCAACTGATGGCCAGCGTTACACCGGATTTATCACCCGCGGTGAAGGTGATATCGTCACTTCATTTACCCGCACCCGTTATCCACGAAAGAAATACGGCATCGCCCCTGTCATTTCATGTCAGGTAGGAACAAACGAACTAGCCAGTTCACTCGGCAGTCGCCTATTACCCGATGCGCAGGATAGCGGCATTCGTGTGGTCATGGGGTTAGTCGAAGGGTACGCCGAAGAAAACCCAACACATAGCGTAGACGAAGTCCGCGCTGCCCTGCCGGGTGCAATGGTTATTCCGGCCGAGGTGTTCGCCCTTCGCACGAGTGCTGCTAAGACCGACCTTTATAGCGAACCGGTTGCAGTTATTTCAGCGGGCCGTGATCAGATTCAATCAATTTACGCCTTGGCTGAACGATTCAAACAAGAACGCTTCGCTGTCGAAAACTTCGACACCCGCCTGGCCTACATGGTCGAAACCATCCATTGCACCGAGCCCGATCGCTAGAACTACAGCGGAAGTTTCTTGGATTCAATTACATCGCCAATCATACTGGCGATTTTTTCTGGCGTCAGCGCTGGTAATGCTGATGTATCGACGAAGTATTTCGTTGGATCGATCGGATCAACGTACACATCGATAGGTATCGGGTTGGTTTTAAAGTCCATAGATGCGATGCCAGCCAGGCCAGTTAAGGGATCGCTAATGTAGTCCCTGACCGTCCCCGTTCCATCTGCGGCACTAACGGTTACCGTAAAGCTTCGGTTACCATTGCTACTCACCCTGCTCTCCGTCATCGCAGTAACAATACCAGATATTTTTTGGCCAGATGTCCTGACATCGCTGATTTGTTTTTCACGCTTTGACGAACGGATAAAACCAATGATCGTAGTGATTACGAAAAAGGCACCCAGCACTGCAAAGATTATAATAAACAGTTGTTGCAAGAATGGTTCATCAACTGTCGCATCATTCGGGTTAAAAGGATTGTAGAGGACTGTTTTTAGCTCACCCTCGGTTGGACGCCCTGATGAGCGCATACTTGATGTCACCGTATAATCTTTGCTACCGATCGAATAACCAACAACTGGCGCATACACTGTCGTATCATTTGAATCTTTGAGGGTTTCAACACTGACAACTTTTCCTTGTATCTTTGTCCACCCAGATGGAGGACTAAACGCGACATACACAAAGATAGCTGCACCTATAAAGAGCAGCCCGAACCATACACCAGTGATCAAGCCAAGGACGCTAACTTTGCGTCGCTGTGGCCGACCGCCAAAAACATCTGTGGGAATGCCGTTAATGCTAATAGCCATGGATACACTGTACCATACCAATTCCGACGTCTCTACCCTTTAGATACTTTGACTTAAGCTATTAAAAGTAGTATAATATAAGTATGGTCTATCAGATGACATCTGAGATGATGAGGGGCGAACCAATCAGCCCTTCTTTTAGTATTGGGAATTATTTGCAGCAACGTGACAACGATCCTAACTTCGTCATGGTGGAAGTTGGACACGGTGGGTTACCTGTCGCCTACCAACAGCCCGAGGGCTTTAAGGGTCAACGAGCCTACATTGGTTTAGAGACTTGGATGCGCGGTGGCCCCGAGCACGGAAAGCAATGGATCTCGGATCTAGTCGCTCGAAAAGCGGTATCTGATCATATCTTTTATATGCACTATGAACCGGGTGGTGCGTTGCACGCAGAACCTCGTTCGCCGGGCAGTGACCGTATGGAAGTATCCTATGTTGGTCCTTTCGATACGCGTTCTCTTCTTCCTGACGCGGCAGCAAGCGAAGTATTCGCCAGTAACGTGTTTTGTGATCCGCATCTTTCATATGCAAGGGACCGCACTCATGCGCTGCTAGAAGAAATGGCACGTATCACCGACCCTAACGGTATGATTATCCTGCGCGAAACGATCACCCCTACCTACGTTTCAGAAATCGACAAAAAGATGCTCGAAGAAATCGGGCTAGAGGTTGCTGCCTTTGAAATGAACGATACGACAGACGCATGGGATCAACTAGAACGCTATTATGCCGGCGAACGGTTTACTCATAATCTACCCGGTAGCTACTATCTGTTCTTGTCTAAGAAACAATCAGACTGAACACATTATTTATCGTTAAAACGAGTGGCGACAAAGTCCCAGTTAACGACATTCCACCACGCTTTGACATAGTCATCGCGTTTATTTCTATAGTCTAAATAGTAGGCGTGTTCCCAGACATCCAGTCCTAGAATTGGCGCAGGTTTACCATCGATCAATGGGCTGTCCTGGTTTGGTGACGTGATAATAGACAGGTCGGGTTGCAACCATACCCAGCCACTACCAAATACGGCTAGCGCCTTGGTATTAAATTCATCAACAAAGGCTTGGAATGATCCGTACTTTTGGATAATTGCGTCGATCAGTGCGCCGGTCGGTTGGCCTCCCCCGTTTGGTGACATCCACTGCCAGAATAAGCTGTGGTTATAGTGGCCGCCACCGTGATTTCGAACAACCCCTTTGATCTCGGCCGGTAATTGTGACAGGTCTGTCAGTAGTTGCGACACTTCTTTGTTCGCAAGGTCTGCGTGACCCTCTAATGCCGCATTCAATTTATCGACGTAGGTTTGGTGATGCTTGTCATGATGAAGCATCATGATGTCTTTACTGATGTATTGATTCAAGGCGTCGTAGTCATAGCCCAGTTCGGGTAGTGTGAACATATGTTCCTCCTATTCGTTAGTGGTTGTGACGTCAGGAATAGTGATGTACTTTTTAGTAGCCTTTTCGGCGGTTTCGACATTGCTTGTAAAGACCGTCAGCAGAATCTGAATATACTGATAATTTACCTGGGTATCGTTGATGTCATCGAGCTTCAGGAAATAATACCCGTCACCAGTAGTCGGGGTAATCATGCCCGAGATTGCTCCCTTTTGCAGTGCGCTCGCGGCAGTAGCCAGTCCGCCATCTTGGTTACTTTTCGGTACCCAGCCCTGTGAAGCATAGGCGACTTGAGTTTCTGGATCTTTATTCAGTGCCTCGGCCAGTGCCTTCAGGTCAGTTGTAGTCGTCAGACCCTTGGTCACTGCGGTAGCAGTACGTTCCGCCTGATCATCAATCGCATAGGCGACTTTTTGACGAAGTAATTTACTCTCCATAGCGTGACGATATTCTTCAGGCGACCAGCCATAATAATCGAGGATGACGGCGTTATAGGTGCTCTCGCTGACTTCCCCGTCGCTCGATTTTCGTTGGATTTTTAAGAACGTCTCGAGTTCAACATCGCTCACGGTGATATTTTTATCCTTGGCGATCTTCAACGCATAGGCATCGGCGATAGAATCTTGCATCGCCTGTTGTTTGACGAAGTCAGATTGACGCTTGCCATCATCGGTCGAAAGATTCACCTGTTCTTTTTCTACCAAATAATGAACCGAGCTGCGGTATTTCATCAGATAGTCGCTATATAGGACCGGCTGACCCTCTACCTGCGCAACTGGCAGTGGAACGATCCTGGTGATGCGGTAGATAAATTCACTAGTATCCTGCGCATAATATAAGCGCCAGCCAATAAAGGCGACGAAGAGGACGATAACGGCAATGCCGATCAAAATTGCATTAAACACCAGCCGGTGACGGGCATATTGGACTGGATACTTAAATCGACGGCCGCCAGCTAAAATTCGTTCACGGTGTTCGGCGATAGTTTCGGTCGTAATACGAGCCGATTCATCAACACCGGATTTTCGACGAATCTTATTGATTAACTTCTTCATGTTCTCCTTGACTCTCAACGGCCGTACTGACGGCGTTTTGTAGCTTGTTATAGGTCTTCTCGGGATGCTCGACGTAACGGATTACCAAGTCACCGACGAATGTCTGAATGACGATAGTACCAAAGCCAAAGACCTCTCCACTGAATCCTGGTATATTATAGCTTATGTTTTGGATCTTTGACAGTCGCAGCTCGACGACATCCTTACCAAAGAACCCCTTTTGCGTCACTTGGCGGATCCGTTGATTCGTTACTAAGTAGATCGTGAAATACCACATAATGAAGTGATAGAAGAACAAAATCAGCCCCACGGCGAGTCCCCCGACAGGCAGAAGGAACAATTCCAAATTTGCTTGCCAGATCAGCGGTGGAATGGCCGTAATCACCAGCGGGATCAGTAGTAGGTAAAACCCTTTTCGCATCGCAATGATATGGCGACGGAACACGAATAACACTTCTTCGTCCGGCCGTTGGCCTTCGAAGTCGAGTTGTTCAGATGGTTCTTCCTTGTGTTTTGCCATACCCTTTAGTTATATGGTACAACAAAACGCTGAATTTAAGCTACAGTACGCCGTGACCGGTATATTCTGCTGACTTTGGATATTTAGCAGCGACTGCCTGTGCCCTATCGGCGAACGCGATTGCTTGCTGTGGCGCCAGACCGACTAATTCAAGTGGTCGATTAGCGATTTCTTCTAGTTCAGCAGCCGTCGCCGTGACACGCTCGTCCGCAGCCAGTCGCTCGTATAGTGTGGCTGACGATCCAGCCCCACGCATGTCGTAGGCTAACTTCACTGCGTGCTCTTTGATCAGCTCATGAGCATCGCGACTTGCAACACCATTCTTCTCAAGGGCAGTTAGAATCTTAGTAGTTGAAACGAATGGTGCATATTTCTGAATTTCGCGTTCAACAACCAATGGGAAAGCACCAAATTCATCGAGAATCGTTAAAGACGTCTCGTTAATGCCATCCATCGTAAAGAATGCGTCAGGCAGTGCAATTCGGCGAATCACCGAACAACTGACATCACCTTCGTTCCACTGTGCGCCAGATAACGTATCTACCATTGCAGTGTGGCCATACAACACACCACGAAGTGCCGAGATCCGCTCACTTCGTGAAGCGTTCATTTTATGTGGCATACGTGATGACCCGATACGACCACCGTTGAAACCTTCGGTAGCTAGGTCATGGGCAGCCATCTGACGGATACCTAGAGCCATATTTGAAGGCCCAGCAGCCGCTTCAAATAGTCCGTGAACGACACGACTATCAAGAGAGCGTGGATAAATCTGCCCAACACTTTCGAGGGCTTGATCAAATCCAAGTTGCTCGACGATCATTGCTTCAAGCTCGGCCACTTTACCGGCGTCACCATTAAATCCATCGAGTAAATCTTGTTGGGTTCCAACGGGACCTTTTAATCCCCTGATTGGATACGCATCTAGAACGTGATCGAGATCAGCAACACCTTCGAGGGTTTCTTCACCATAATTTGCAAAACGTTTACCCAGCGTCGTTAGTTGTGCAGGAACGTTATGAGATCGTCCGACGATTGCCAGTCCGGCGTGTTCACGAGCGCGCACACCCATCACTGAAGCAACGGCGACCAGTTTATCCCTTACAAGGATAAGGCTATCACGAACCTGTACAGCCTCGACACTCTCGGTTAGATCTCGCGAAGTCATGAACATGTGGGCAAACTGATGACCTGATAACGCATTGAATTCTTCTAATCGTGCAACAACATCATGTCCGGTAACTTTCTCACGTGCACGCATTGAATCGAAATCGATATTATCGACAACTGATTCGTACGCCTCGATTGCATCGTCAGGAATTTCGATACCTAGTGATTGTTGTGCTTTCATGACAGCAATCCAGTAGCGACGTTCAGCCTTTACTTTGTTTTCAGGTGACCAGATGGCCACCATTTCTGGACTCGCATATCGATCTGCTAGAACATTAGGATACTCGGGTTTGATAGTCTCGGCCACACAACTCTCCTCGGTTACTTATACCCTCATTATAGCCACGTTGAAGTATGCAACAAGCATAAACGTCATCAATGATTTATAGTAGTAGGTACTATGTCACAGGATTATGCCGAACATTTAAAGCCAGCCGGCGGGTATTTGGATATTGCCAAAGAGCTTCTTCCCGATCTAAGCCTCGATGAAGTGTCCGCACTCACGGATGACCCTGCTTGGGATGCTGCTATCCATATCCGCTACAAAGGTGACGAAGCTAAATTAGCTCGACTGATGCCTGTCATCGAAGGCAAACTACAGGGCCGTCTCCCTACCTCCATATCTGGCCACGAATTACTAATCGTTGATTTCTATGTTGAAAATGACAGTGATGATTCAGTAGAACTTGTTGATGACTTTTCTACGAAATTAGCAGCAGCCATCAGTGGTGTCGTCGAAGTAACTGAAACCAGTACAGGGATCCACTCGGTCCTCGACGAGACGTCGAGGCGGCCATGCGAATCGTCGACAACTAAACTATAGGTCTGATTCGTCGATTAACGGATAGACATCAAAGGCCACTTCCTCGTACGGATGCGCCTGCTTCATGGCAGCAATGACTTTTTTCGCGTTCACGCGGTCACAGACAACTTCGATGCGTTCCTCTTCGACCACTTCGGCAACGTTCGGTTCGCCAATATGTGGTTGTGCATTTTTAGATGGCAGAAAGCGCCCTTTTCCGATCACTGAATAACTACAAAAACTGTATTCACCTATTTGGCCAGCTCCAGCTTCACCAAGGACACGGCGAATCGCATCGGCGTTTTCAACTGGGGCGAAGGTAACGATTTTTACTTTTGTAAATTCCATATGTTCTCCTTATCTTGGCGCACTTTGCAGGCTGACTACTTCGTCGCTGAAGCCATTTTTTAAGTCTTTCAGGAATTGGTCGGTCGCTTCTGGCGGGTATAACGGCCCATTTTTATTAATTTCCTCAATAGCAAGCCATCTTGGTTCATAGTAGTCATTCCCACGCACGTTGTCGTCGTATTCATTCGTGCCCGCGCGTAGTTGTGGCGCTCCTGAAATATAACTACACAGGAAGAAGTAATGGGTATCGCCGTTGTCGTGGTGTAGTGTATACAGCAGTCTGTCGGTTTTTACTTCAACCGACGTCTCTTCGTCCAGTTCACGAACAGTCGCCTGTTCGTTCGTTTCGCCGTCTTCTACACCGCCACCCGGAAACACGTAATATTCGCCGTGATTGTTCTTTCGAAACATGACGAGCAGTTTATTTTCACGAATAACAATACCGACGGCTCGATCTCGTGCCATGATTCTTATAATCCCTTCTGTCGAACGTATTCGGCCATAGTAATACGGAATCCACGAGTAAATCGATCATGAGGCTCATCGATCATGGCCTGGCGAATCGCCTCGATGGTCATTGGGAAAATCTCTTTCACTTCATCGTTTGGAACGAATTTCCAGTCAGGACCAACCGTACATTCATATAAGCCGAACCTGTGTTGCATTTCGGGGTACTCATCACCAGTCAGTGATGTCGCGAGCTCGGTAAGAGGCTGCGTAATACCCAGCTCTTCTTCTGCCTCACGTTTTGCCGCCTCCGCATACGTTTCGCCTTTTGATACATGTCCGCCGACAGAGTGATCCCACTTGCCATCACTACCGTGCACCTGAATATACAGCTCGCCTGCTTGGTTAAAGACAAACACTGCTGACACACGATGTAAATCACCGTTCGCATGCGCTGTTTTCTTGTCGGTGGTTCCGACGACGGTATCGTCCCGATCGATGAGGTCGAATAGTTCCATATTTTTAGTTTCTACTTCGCGTCCACAAGTTTTTGATCAGACGCACCGTCAATGTCGATAGCAAAAAGCCAAGGACAGGCACAATCGCATTAATCCACGGATCAATATGAACGATGAAATGCAGGTATGCCACGACAACCAGATACGTCAGTACCATGATACTGATACGGCGTGTCCAGCTGGTTTCCCATGCTTTATCAGATTCAACTTTTTTGTTTCGTGCCTCAATAACCGCTAAGCGTTCTTCGATGGTCTTTTTAGTCATACCACTATGATACTACGCGGCAGAATTAAATTCATGCCAGCGGCGATCTGCACGCACGCCAATATTACGGATCAATAGCCCTGGATCTTCCCTGATAGAACCGATTTCTTTTGCCTTTACCCCGTGCTCTTCAGCCGCAGCCATAACCTTTTCAGGTTCTGGCGTCGCGATGACCATGCCTGGACCCATATGCCATTTACCGTACGCGGTGCGATCGTCAAAGCCTCGGATGTCCTGCATCTCGAGCATAATTTCCGGTGGAATAATTGGTCGATCGATAATAGCGCCTAGCCCACTCGGCTCAAGCATTCGCCCCAGTTTACTTGGCATGCCCCCACCGGTAATATGTGCGACGCCAGTAACTTTAGCGAGGGGCTCTTTAGTAATATCATAGCCGCCAGTCAGTTCAGAAATGAATCCTGAATAGATCAGTGAAGGCGCCTGAACCAGCCTACCTAAAGCCGCATCACCCAAATACGGAACAATTTTGTTATGCCAGTCATCACCGTATTTCTCCAGCATGGCTTTTCTGACGTCGGTAATGCCGTTTGAACGAAATCCGTGTTCCTCTAGGCCAATCAAAGTATCTCCAGGTCGTATTTGATGGCCGGTCAGTATGCGATCACGATGTGCCATCCACAGAATTGCCGCGCCCCAGTTATAGTTGAACGTCCCAAATCCGCCGACTCGATCGCCCAGTTCGGCGACTTCCCCGTTTACGACAGCAACTTTAGCCAGTGCCGCAGCTGCGACGTAGCCATGCGCAAGTTGTCGTAACGCTTCCCTCGTATGTTCAGTATCATCAAGTTGTCGTACGTCGAGGATTGTTCCGATTGCGAGTGGTTCGGCACCCCTTACGGCCGCATCGTCACATACCATCGCGAATAGGTCGTGAGCCACCGTTGAGTGATCGTCCATTCGTTCCGAAACCTCTACTTTTGTGCCCACACCGTCAAAGCCTAGGTTGATTTCAAGGTTTTCAAAGTCTTTATCGGCAAACTGGGAAAGTGGGATCGAACGAAATCCTGAAAATGATTCATGTGCTTCACGTACCAGGCCTGGGCGATTTATATGTGTATGTTTTGATGCTTCATACAGCATCTTCGATGCGTCATCCCCCAGTTCAATGTTTACATCTTGGATGGGACGGCGAGATAGTTCTGTCATGACTTAACTATATAGCAGTGTCGCTCAGGCAAAAAGCATAATTGTTTTCGTCCTAATGTATTACTCTCAATGCTATAATCCACCTATGAAACTTTATTTTGTCCGTCACGGTCATATGTATGCCACGCCCGATACTGCGCTCGATCCAGACAATGGACAAATTAACGAACCCCTCGATGCTGAAGGTGTCGATCAGGCAAATAAACTAGCCGTTGAACTAAAAGACGTAGCTTTCGACGCCATCATTTCTTCACCTTTAAAACGCGCCCAGCAAACAGCCGAAATCGTTAATACGTACCATAACTTGCCTATTAAAATAGACGCGGCCTGGCGAGAACGCGATACGGGCGGATACGTTACGTCAGAAGTCTGGAATAAATTATTTAATTTTGATAGCGACTCTTCGCTCGAAACAAGTGAAGACCTCCGAGCATTCTTTCATCGCGTGTACAAAGCAATCGATGTTTTAAAAGAGGAATACAGGGATAAAACGGTGTTGATCGCATCGCATGGCGGCGTTCACCAAGCGCTGTATTCGTATGTGAACCGATTACCGCTTACAGGTAATGCTCGTAATGATCCACTACAAAACTGTGGATATCGAATATACGATATCAAATAATTTTAGTACAGCACTCTGGTTAAATCAGAACTTTAGTGTCGCAAAGTAATCATCTAATGTCTCGGCTCGACGGATGAGTTCGACTTCGTGATTAGGGTGTATCAATAGTTCAGCGGATCGAAGCTTACCATTGTAGTTAAACCCCATACTGTGCCCGTGCGCCCCCGTATCGTGTATAACAAAAACATCCCCTATCGCAATTTTCGGTAGTGATCTTTGAATCGCAAACTTATCATTGTTCTCACAAAGAGAACCAGTTACATCGTAGGTTGAGGTATACGGCTGGTTCTCTTTACCTAAAACCGTTATGTGATGATAGGCCTCGTACATCCCCGGCCTCATCAAATCAGCCATAGTTGCGTCGAGACCAATATAATCACGATACGTATTCTTAATATGTCGCACTGTACTGACCAAGTAGCCGTGTGGGCCCGTAATAAAACGACCACATTCATAGAATAACTTTGGCTCAAGATCATTCGGAGCTAGTAATTCTGTGTATAATTTATGTATTCCTTCGGACACCTCACTGATATCAAGTGGTGGTTGATCGGGCAAATATGGTATACCGAAGCCCCCGCCTAAATCGATAAATTCTAATTCTATTCCTAGTTGATGTTTAATCTCAACCGCCAGCTCAAAAAGCATCTTAGCAGTCTCTACAAAATAATCCTCATTGAGTTCATTACTGGCAATCATAGTATGGAGGCCGAACCGCTTAACACCTTTAGCTTGGCATCGTTTGTATGCCTCCATTAGTTGCTTCTTCGTTAGGCCAAACTTTGCTTCAGAGGGATTCCCGATAATATCATTACCGCTCCGCTGCGAACCCGGATTGAATCTAAAACAAAGTAGCTCCGGAAGTGTGTCGACAGCTTCTTCTAGATAATCAATATGACTAATGTCATCTAAGTTAATAATTGCGCCAAGTTTAAACGCTTTTATAAACTCTTCAGAGCTCGTGTTGTTACTCGTGAACATTATTTTCTCACCGATAACGCCTACTTGTTCAGCCAGCACTAACTCTGCCAACGAGCTACAGTCTAATCCCATTCCTTCAACTATTAGTATCTTTAGTACCTGTGGGTTGGGTAGTGCCTTAAGAGCGTAGTAATTCGTAAAACCTGGCGACCATGAGAACGCGTCGAGAAACTCTTTTGCAGTGTTTCTAATACCGACTTCGTCATAAATATGAAATGGAGTGGGATACTTACTAATAACAGACTTGGCCTCATCAAGATCGAAGGGCGTTGTTTTTGTATGCGATGACGCTTCATTCATAACTATTCTAATCATAACAAAGAAAAAGACTCCTTTCGAAGTCTTTCTGATGTATCAGTATAAACTCCCAGCAACATCGACAAAACCTACTCTAGAGTGGATATGTAATCCCTTAAAACTTTTTCAATATTAAATGCAAATTCACGACTAAATAATAGATCTTCAGCTATAAATTCCATCGCAGCACCCTCTCCGAGAACTAGTTGATCAATTGTTATATCTGTAAATATTTCATATACATACTGCTCAACACCGTTGTCATCTTTATTAACCTGTACTTGCCTGATAGGCCCTATTGCTTCAGCAGGCATAGACAGCTCTTCAGAAAGCTCGCGAATTAGTGCGTCTTCTAACTCCTCGCCGTCTTCAACATGTCCCCCAAAAAACGTCCAACAATTCTTAAAACTTCGAGCGTTATTATCACGTAGTTGTAATAAGTATTCATTCTTGTGGTTTCTAATTATCGCTCCGACGACTTGCATGTACTCATCATAACAAAACGAGAACCGGTTTAATGATTCTCGTTTCGATTTTCAGAACTTGGTACCCCGGGCAGGAGTTGAACCTACAACCTTATCCTTAGGACGGATCTGCTCTATCCAGTTGAGCTACCGGGGCACGCCCCTCGCTATAATCAACTGGATAGAGCCTGCGATAGTAATACCGCTTCGCTGGGCCAGTTGAGCTACCGAGGCATAGGTCCTATTATACGTTACTTCTACTCTGGAATAACGCCGTGGACGATTTTCGCTTGGACGTTTTCGTAGTCTGGGTAGACTTCGTCTTTATCAAACCACAGGGCAATCTCTTGCTTGGCTTCGTCAGGGTCACCTGATGCGTGCAGGATGTTTGGCATTGTTCGGCCAGATGGGTTCGTGTAGGCACGGGTAATGTGTGTGTAGTCACCGCGGATGGTTCCGGCTGGTGAATCTTGTGGGTCGGTCGTTCCGACCAGTTTACGGACGTAAGAAACGGCTTCTACCCCCTCTAGAACAAAGACGATGATGGGGCTGCGCGTCATGTGCTTCATAGTGACGTTATAGATATCTTCACCCCAACGGCTGATCAGCTTGCCGATACCTTCGTAGTGGTCGTGGAATTTTACTTCGTCAGGACGCATCATCTTCATTGCGACGATCTTTAGTCCGGCTCGTTCAAAACGAGTGATGATTTCACCAACTAGTCCACGTTGAATAGTGTCAGGTTTAAAAATAATAAGGGTTTGTTCGATTTCAGCCATAATTCTCCTAATGTGTTTCGACTTATTGTACCAAAAGTATGACGCCTAGTACCACCGCTAAACCGACGCGGTACCAACCAAAGGCAGCCAATGAATGTTTCGACAGGTATTTCATTAAGAACCCGACTGCTAACAATCCGCTAATAAAGGCGAACGCATTGGATACGATCAGCGTTCCCAGGTGTTCTGATAAATATGCTTGATCACTCATGAATACTTTCAGCGTGACGCCCATCATAATCGGCAGCGATGCCAGGAAGCTATATTCGGCGGCATCATCGTTCTTTAGTCCTGCGAAACGTCCGGCCAGAATCGTCGCGCCTGAACGCGAGACGCCTGGAATCAACGCCAGCATCTGCGCAGCACCAATAATGAGGGCTCGCCACGGACTAAGTTTTTCGGCGTCAGCAACTTTAGAAGCATGAGGCAATTTCTCGGCAACAATCATGACAATACCGACGATCGCCAAGGTAAAGACGACGACCGAAGCACTGGCGAAGAACGGCGTATTACCGATAAAGTCGGCTAGTAAAAACCCGACGATGCCGGCAGGAATCGCCGTAATTAACAGATTGATCGCCAAACGGAATTTTCGTTTTACAAAGATATCTTTGATAATCGTGATGATTTTCTTACGGAAAAATACCAATAGCGCTAGCATCGTACCGATGTTAATAAATTCAAGGAACAAATGGTCCCCTGCTCCAGACAAGAATGTCTGGGCTATGACCAAGTGTCCCGAACTACTGATCGGGATGAATTCGGTCAGACCTTGAATCAGGCCGAGAATTATTGCGGTAAGCCACTCCATTACTCTCTATTGTATCGTCAGGGGGGCATTTAGGCTATGCTAATAGTATGTATATGTCCGAGCTGATTCTTGATTACATCGAACACCTAGAGGTAGAGGGTGGTCGATCGGCTAAAACCGCTGAAAATTACCGGCTGTACCTGGAACGCTTCGTCGAGTTCACTAATGATATAAAAGTCGGCGACATCACTAGTGAAACGATCCGAAAATACCGTCTGTGGCTGAACCGCTACAAGAATGACCAGGACAACGAACTGGCCACGATTACACAGGCCTATCACTTAATCGCCCTTCGCGGCTTCTTAGGGTATTTGTCGCAGCGCGATATCGAATCACTAGCACCGAATAAAATCGTCCTACCAAAAGTCTCTCGTAAACAAGTTACCTTTCTGCACTACGAAGAAGTACAGCGCCTGATCGACGCTATCGACCTTTCCAGCGAAGCGGGGCTCCGTGACCGCGCCATCGTCGAACTACTCTTCTCGAGTGGCCTACGTGTCTCTGAACTGATCAACTTGAATCGTGATCACGTCAACACAAAACGGCGAGAATTCATGGTGCGTGGAAAAGGTCAAAAGGATCGCCCTATCTTTATCAGCCAAGGTGCCGCCGACTGGGTGAACCGCTATCTTGACGCCCGTCAGGACACGCTCCCTCCTTTATTTCTTAGTTATAGCAAGAATATTGAAACGACCAACAGCGGTGATTTCCGACGTCTCACCGCCCGTAGCGTCCAGCGTATGGTGGCAAACTACGCCCGCCTCGCCGGCATTACAAAGCACGTCAGCCCACACACGATGCGTCACAGTTTTGCCACTGACCTACTGATGAATGGTGCAGACATCCGCAGCGTCCAGAGCATGCTGGGACATAGTAATATCAGTACGACACAAGTCTATACGCACGTCACCGACGAGCACCTCCGCGAGGTGTACGAAAAATTCCACAGCGAAAGTAACTAGCCGTTTACGGCGTACATTCAGTCGAGAACGTGTTACTGTCCTCAGTGACAAGGAAATTCTTACACAGGTTACCTGAAACGTCTACAGCGGCTTCAGGGAATGGGAAGTTCGTGTTATATAGATCAACGCGACTTTCAACACGACGGAATTGGTCGTTGGCGCGTCCGGTCGAGTCAATACTCGGCTGAACCGCCCTGAACTGGGTACCGATCATTGAAACACGGAAATGGGTCGCCTTGTACAGTGCGCTTAAGCGCAGAAAGGCTGTTCGTGTCGTATTACCAGCTGGGTTTCCCGATGGCGTCGGAAGTGTCAAAATTGCCGTACATGCGTAACCACCACCGCTCAACCTACCCGAACAAGTAGTGCCCTTTGGTGTTCCGGTCGCTGATTTTCGAATATCACGCGAGACAAGATCCCACGTATCTTTAACGTTTGATGCCGTTCCCGTTACCCCTGTTGGATAAAGGAACAACGTATTCGCATCGCTCTGTGAATTCACTGTGCTATCAAAGTCGGTCAAGCTAAAGGCCGTACCTACTTGCATCAGTTGCGCGCGCATAACCGGCGGCCTGGTTTGTGGCCATGAACCCTGCGCAAGCAGTGGCCATATATTTTGATTTGTTGATCCCGAGTCGGTCTGAGGTGGTCGTGTCTCGAGATTAACAGTGCTTCCGGTTGTTCCGAAATCTTCAGTTGTGAACCACTCGACTTGAACTTGCGTGTAAGGACCGGTACTGATGAGTGGTACGATACGGGAACTATTAGCCGACAGCGTTCCGAGGTAATCATTAGTATCAAGTTGCATCAGCACACAGGTATACGCTTGGTTGAGCGCCGTATCATTAGCCGATTGCTGTTGTTGAACCTGAACCTCGCCGTTGCCGGTCGGGACGGTCACGACATTTACGAGTCCTTGATTACAGGTCGTATTATTTATCGTGTTACGGGCAATCGTACAAGCGGCAACATCACCACCGGCACAGACCGTTCGATAATAGATAAGTGCTCGTTTTGCGTCTTCCACACCAGCGAGCGATGAGTCATAGGCACTTTGCGACAAGTCACTGGTTGAAGCTTGTTGTTGATCGCGAAGCATCAATCGCAAGAAGCTAAGTGTCACCACTGTAATAAGAAGCATCGCGAATATCACGACAAACAGTGAAACGGCCCCTGATTCCTTACGCCTAAACATAACCATCACTAGTTAACCCCATTTACCACCCTTAGTACAATAGTAAATTGCTGAATACTACAGTAATTCGGATCAGCACCTGATACGTTTGGCAGTTTACAGGCCGTCTGTGTCGAGTTCAGTGCATTCGGATCATTAGTACCGATGGTATAGGTTACTTTGTATAATTGCTGGCCTGATAACGCATCGGTCGCCGTCGGTGTTGTAACGATACTGAAAGCGTGTAGCACCAGCGTGTGATCACCCGAACGCATCAATTCAACTGCTCCGGTTGGGCTGATGTTCGGATATACGCCGAAGCCATTAGGAACACAGTAGGCGCCGCCCGAATCAGGAACCTTCACAAAGCTTATTTCATACCGGTTAGTACTGCCGACTTTCACGATGTTTGCATTTGGAACAACCGAGCCGGTCGGGAAGATGTTGCGATTCGGACTGACCGCGCTTAGTGCCGTACCGTAGTTCCACACATAGGTATACTGACCAAGGCATAGTCGCCCACCCCATTGGTTATTAACGTAACGTCTCGCGGCTGGATCAAGCGAAAATGTACTAGACGAGCGCATGGCATTTTCAAGCTCTTTACCAATCGACCGCGAGGTCTGATTCAATTCACGAAGCAATGTTCCCCTGTTATAGATGTTCGCGACTTGAATAATCATCAGTGCAACCGCCAGTAGTAGCATCGCGATGAATGCCATGGCGAGCATCAATTCGATCAGGGTAAATCCGGCTCGTTTAACTTTGCGGTTCATATAACCTCACAATTGTTCCCAGCGTCATCGACGGTCCCTGTCCAGGGCTATCCCAACACGCACGAATATGAAAATCTATATAACGAGTATTCTGTAGATTAACGTCAGCGCTGGCTGACGAACGAATCGCCTCGATCCATACCCCCTGAGATTCTTGCAGTGTCTGTGAGGTTGGGTCGTATATAACCTGCGCGAACGTCGAAGACGGAACTAATACTGCACTCGATCCCGAGATGTATTTTGCGTTTACTGCATCGAGGATGAAGCTTCCCGGAGGTGGCGTCGGACAGGTCGAGCTGGTACCAAAGCTTGAGGCGCTCGTCGCCGTGAGGTTCGAGGTCATCAGTGCCCACTGACCAGCAGGGGTTGTACTGTCATAAGTAATGTTCGGCTGAAACTTCGCAATGTATGCGTCGTGAAGGAATCGAAGCGTGGTTGCCTGGGCATCGATTTCTTCGCGTACTAACGTCGTTTCAAGCGCCCGTTGCGACGCAATTGTTCCTTGATTCATAATGGCAAAGGCCCCGACCACAACGAGGCTTAGAATACTAAAGGCGAACAACACCTCAATTAACGTGTCCCCTCTTTGTGAAGTACGTCTTAACATTGCGTCGGATTCCCCGTCGTACCGGTCGCCCCGCCGGAAGAACTAAAAATCAACGCTGTTCGTGTCTCGATGGCACTTTGGTCTTGGGCTGATGGTGCGATATAAAGGGCGATTTTTTCAGGAACCACTACGCCACCGCTCGGTACAACACACACGACACGTTCTTTTTGGCCAGGTACAGTCGCTGTATTTTCAATTAGCATTGTCTTCAGTTTTGCATTGTTGACTGAAGCAATAGGTACCACGTTATCGTCAGTAAAGGTATAGGTCGTACCACTGGTCGGTGAACGAACGATGAGGATGGCTATCGAACGCGGCGTTACGGCCGCCGGTGCCAACCTTTGATCGACAGTACCGTTCCTAGCCCAGGCGATCTGCGCACCCCATTCCAGCTGATTAGTCTCGACACTACTGGTTGATATGCCTAACGCGTAATTATTAAAGATTTCAGCGACATCACTGGTCGCTGAATTTGTCGAGGTTTGATATCCCACTACCGTCGCCATTGATATATTTGTATCGATAATGCTAATGTAGCGACCGATCAACAGGCATCGACTTTGTCCGGGTGGCAACGTCGCACCACCTTGAGTGATTTGAGCGCTTGAATTACACGACCAGTTAGTCGTACGGTCATTGCTGACGTTCGAGACTCGGGAATACTGATCCTGAACCAAAGATTTCAGTGAACTCACCGAATCGCGATAGCGTTGAATATTGACCGAGGTTCCGACACCCACCAACAGAGCCGTTACTAACACGCCGGTGATTGCTAGCACCAGCATCGTTTCGATGATCGTAAAACCCCTGTTTTGGAAAGCGCCCATGTGAGGCCATTATAGCATAAGCGACATATGGTTTTCGTCTAGATGAGTGAAAAAGTATAGAGGTCAATCAAGGTTGGACCTACAAATTGTGCGATGATCATACCCGCGATCAAAAATGGGCCAAAGGGAACGTATGAGTTGCGTTTTAGACGCTTCGTGACGAGTAGCGGAATCACTACCAGACATCCCACGAGGTTTGCCATGAATAGTGCTATCAATGCCAAACGCCAATCGCCGAGCAGCAACGCTAGACCCAGGCCGAGTTTGATGTCACCAAACCCGATCCATCTTCCCTTTGATACGACGTACAGCACCAAATACAGGCCACTAAGGATGCCTGCCGCACCGACAGCACTCGCAAGTTGCAACAATGGCCGATCGCTGACGGTCACCATAATAGCGACGCTTAGAACGCCTACGCCTATCACTGCAATATTTATCTTTTCAGGTAGTAATGACCACTTCGCATCGTAGGCAGCCAAGATCGTCAGACCTACCCCAGCCACTAACCATAGGACAAACGAACTAATCGCGAAGAGTCCTTCGATTGGAATGGGCCAGAACGCATAAGACAAGACGAAAAATAGCGCTAAACCAAGTTCAATCAGTGGTTCAAAGACGCCAATCGGCTTTTTACACTCACGGCAACGCCCTCGTAAGGTTATCCAACTCACCAAAGGAATCAGATCATACCAAGTCAGCTCATAGCCGCAGTGCAGGCATTGTGAGCGGTCCTTCGATAACTTTTTATGTAGCAACGGTGATAATCGGTCGTATTCTTTCTTACTAACCTTCTCTCCCCGCTTCTTGTCGTCTCGTAATTGCCTGGCACGAATACGCCATACGGTTGCCCCCGAGAAACTTCCGAGGATCAGCCCAAACAATGCAAGGGCGACGTAGATAAAGATGTCAGACATAGTTCTATGATACCAGTTCGCTGACGGGCGAGCTAGTTATTGACGCAGTAGTATCCACCGCCTTCAAGGGCCATACGGAATGCTACTTTACGAGTTCCTGCAGCGACAATATCTGCCGAGTTAGTCGTACTACACGTGGCGGAGTTATTGTAATAGATGATGTTTTGCACGGCTGGACCAAAGGCGGTTGACGGAGGACTGCCTGCCGCTGGGCCTTGGGTCAATAAATAGGTTGCTTGTCCCGCGCCTGCACCCGCACCAGAACCGCTTGGGGCACCTGACGGATCAATGAACGTATCACCGTTTAAAGCGACATAGGTGTTAACGAAGGTTGACCATACAGCCGCAGTCGTTGGGACGTTGCCACGGTTCGAGCTACTGTAGTTAACCAGTGCCGTCTGGAGGCGTGACATATCGTTCTTGCGCTGCGAGTCACGTTGGTTACGCTGCAGCGCCGGTAAGGCGATAAACACCATCAAGAAAATCAAACCGGCAATGGCAAGAACCAGTACCACCTCGATAATCGTAAATCCTTTTTCTTTTTTCAACGCGCTCATAGAAACTTTTCCACCTTTCAAATGAACCATGTTATGCATAACTGCTTGTGTTTATAGTAGCCGACGAACGGACGTTTGTCTAGCAATTTAAATGTTAATTCCGTTTACCAAAGAGTAGATCGGAAGCAGGATCGCCCCCACCATACCCCCGGCAACGACCGCCAGGACCACCATCAAAATCGGTTCGATAGCAGTCGAGATTGTTTTGATCTGTTCGTCCAGCTCATCCTCGTAGACTTGGGCGACTTTTCCTAGCATCTCGTCAATGCGACCTGACTGTTCACCAATCTTGATCATTTGAGGGACAAGAGAGGTAATAACGTCTTCGGGTTCAAGTGCGGTCGAGAGTGCTTTACCACCCTTTACCTTATCTGCCGCACGGTTGATGCTTTTTTCAATAATCGTATTATTAACCGCCGTTGCGGTCACTTTTAACATATCGAGCATACTGACACCGGTGGCTAGTAGCGTTTGGCCAGTTCTCGCAAAACGCGCCATATATAGTTTCTGTAGCATTTTACCGAAAATCGGCACTTTTATCTTGAACAGGTCCTTGAAATGAATACCCGATTCTGTCTTGAAATACTGGAGGAGGAAATAGATCGCTGCACCAACGATAATAATCGTCAGCCACCACCAGTTCTGTAAGAGGTCAGCGGCAGTCACCATAATCTGTGTCAGGAATGGCAATTCCTTGTCGAGGTCTTCGTATAGTTTCTCAACCTGTGGCACCACAGTAAATAACATGAATGCTAAGACCATGAAGATAACCACCAAAACGATGACCGGATATGTCAGTGCACCCTTGATTTTGCTCATCGTCGCTGCATCTTTTTCCTGTTGCGTCGCGACGCGTTGCAATGATTCGTCGAGTGTTCCTGACAATTCACCCGCCGAGACAAGTGAAATGAACACACCATCAAATACTTTTGGATGTTTACCGAACGCAATCGAAAGCGACTTACCGCCCTCGACGTCAGCGACGATTTCTTGAATCACTGATTGAAGCTGCTTGTTCTGGGTCTGCTCTAGAACAGTGTGAAGGCTCTGACTAAGTGGCAATCCCGCGCCAATCAAGGTGGCAAGCTGACGAGTAAAGACTACTCTGTCCTTAGTGGTGATACGTCCGGTCAATTTTGAAAGGAATGACCCATCGCCGATCTGTTCCTTGATTGAAAGCGGAACAAATCCTTGTTTAATCAGTAGTTGCGCGGCGGCATTTTCAGATTCAGCTTGCAATGAAGCCTTGGTAATCTTGTTAGTTGCCTGGTCGCGAGCCTGATAAACGAATTTCTTCACGAATTATCCTCGCATTAACCTTTCAAATTCAGTCAGGTCAACGGCGAACTCGCGTGCATTATCGTAGGTAACCGTTCCGGCTTGAACCAGGCTAACGAGCGTACGGTCCATCGTCTGCATGCCTTGGTCAGCACCTGTTTGAATAATCGCATCCAGTTGGTGGGCTTTCCCTTCACGAATAATGTTTCGGACGGCTGGGTTAGCCACCAAAATTTCTGCCGCAGCTACCCGTCCCCCACCAATCGAGGGAACCAGGCGCTGTGAAACGATTGCCATCAAGATATTTGAAAGTTGTGCTCGAATTTGCGGCTGTTGGTGCGGTGGAAAGACGTCGATCATACGGTCAATTGACTGGGCAGCACTGTTGGTGTGAAGGGTCGCAAACACCAAGTGACCGGTTTCAGCAATCGTAATCGCTGCCGAGATCGTTTCAAGGTCACGCATCTCACCAATCAACACAACGTCAGGGTCCTGACGCAGACTCGAACGCAGTGCGGCCGAGAAGCTATAGGTGTCGTAGTGAACTTCACGCTGAACAACGACTGATTTCTTTGACTTGTGGGTAAATTCGATTGGGTCCTCGATCGTAATAATGTGATTAGCTTTTTCGGTGTTAATCTTATCGACCAGTGCTGCCAAGGTAGTTGATTTACCGCTACCAGTCGGCCCCGTAACCAGCACTAGTCCGCGTGGATAATCAGCAAACCCAAGGACAATATTTGGCATACCCAGTTCTGTAATCGACTTAATTTCATTCGGAATCAAACGCAGTGCACCAGCCAGGTTGCCCCGTTCGTGAAAGGCGTTTACACGGAAACGACCTAGGGTACCAAAGGCAAAGCTAAAGTCGAATTCTTTGTCTTTCAAAAGAATCTGGCGTTGGTCTTGGTCCAAAATAGCAAAGATAAGTGTTTCGACACCCGCCTCGTCCAGTGGGTTAAATCCAGCAACTGGTACCAGTGATCCATCGATACGAAGCATTGGTGGCAATCCCACCTGAAGGTGCAGGTCGGACGCTCGCCGTTTAACGACTTCTTCCAGTAATACTTCGATTCTTAATTGTTGGTTCTGCATGTTGTTTTCCACCCTTTATGACGCATCAGATGTGACACGATTAACTTCCTCAATGGTCGTGACTCCGGACAGTGCCTTTAGGTAGCCGTCCTGACGCATCGTGATCATCCCTTGCGAGACGGCCACGCGCTGAATCTCTGAGCTGGTCGCGTGATCAATGATAAGCTTTTGAATATCAGTGTTCACGTCCATGACCTCGTAGATACCTGCTCGCCCACTATAACCCTTAGGGGTTTGAGGAGTGTCGATACCTCTTACCAAAGTATAAGCGCTTTGGCCCGCCAAAGGAAGGTCTTTGTAGCCCAAATCTTGAGAAACGCGTGCGACATCTGCCTGTGTTTTCGGTAACAGGTGGCCAATTGTCGCATTAATGTTCTGTGTTTCGATTGGCGATGACTGATAGGTCTCGCGCTTCGTGGAGACGCGTCGTACCAAACGCTGACCAATAATTGTGTTCACCGTACTAGCGATCAGGAATGGTTCAATGTCCATGTCGAGTAAACGCGGTAACACGCCGGCCGCACTGTTGGTGTGCAGTGTACTGAACACAAGGTGTCCTGTCAGAGCTGCCTGTACAGCCAAGGCGGCAGTTTCACCGTCACGGATCTCTCCTACCATCACAACGTCAGGGTCTTGACGCAGAATCGAACGGAGGCCGTTTGCAAAGGTTAGCCCGACATCAGCATTCACTTGAATCTGGTTAACCCCGTCCATTTTGTACTCAACAGGATCTTCGAGCGTGACGATATTCACGGTGTCATTTTTAATTTCTTTGATCAGGGCGTACAAACTGGTTGACTTACCTGAACCAGTCGGTCCAGAGGTTAGTACCATACCGTTCGGTCGTTTAATACCGTGACGAATCACGCGCAGTGCACGACCGGCATAGCCCATCTCTTCGATATCAAAGCTATTGCCACTTTTATCCAGCAAACGGATGACGATTTGTTCACCCCATACAACCGGGCTGATTGCGATACGAAGGTCAACTTCTTTACCAGCAATTTTTACAGTAAATTGGCCGTCTTGTGGCACGCGGTGTTCGTCAATTTTTAGTTCAGAGAGGATTTTTACACGACTCACGAGCGCTGGTTCGATACTTTTTGGTAGCTGCATGATCTCACGAAGTACTCCATCAACACGAACACGAATCTTTAAAGTACCTTCGAGTGGTTCAATGTGGATATCACTGGCGCGCGACTTAATAGCGTATTCCAAGATCTTGCTGAGCGCCTGACTAATCGGTGAATCTTGGACAATCGTCTTTACATCACTCGCCTCATCGGCTTTGGCTTCTTCCTGCGAAACTTCGGCAGCCTTGTCGACACTGGAAAGGTCGGTACGATATTGATCCAGTACGTGTCGTACGCCCGCTTCTGACGCCATAAATACCTTTAGTGGGCGCTGGATGCGATTCGCCAAATAGTCAACAGCCTGGACGTTATTAGCATCGATCATCGCAACCGCGAGGCGGTTTTGAACTTCAGCCAATGGCACCGCCATGAAGCGCTCCGAAACATCTTCAGGTAACAGAGCCAGTATATTTTGATCAATAAGAATATTCGACAAATTAACATACGGAACGCCAGACACCTGCGCAATGGCATGTGTCAACAACTCGTCATCGACGATATTCTGTTCGGTGAGCAGGCTAAATAGAGGCTTCTTTTGTTGTACCGAGGTCTGTTGGGCTAATTGAAGCGTAGCTGACGCTACCAAGCCTTCATCAATAAGAAGTTTTACCAGCTTTTCTTGTATGTCATCAGTCAGTAATGGCATGATGGCCTCCTATGATTGTGACTCTTCAGTAGGTGTCGTGGTAGTGTTGGTCGTCTCGGTCGGTGTTGTCACCTGAACTTCAACTGATGGGTTGATTGCATTTTCGTTAAAAATTGCTTTGCTCGGCTCTTCAACTTTACTGGTGATAGGGTCAATGGTCAGAACGTTTGCTCCTGACTCGTTAATATTTCCAAAGATGCTGTTACCGACAACGTAAGCGATACCAGCACTAAGGCCTGCAATAAGAACAATCAATGCTATATCAGTTCGTTTCATGGCTTCACCTTTATGTCGTATAATTTCACTTCTTTAGCCGGTTCGTAGAACGCACGTCCTTGGACGGTCATTACTTGGTCAGCACCTTGGCTCTCAATTTGAACATTGGTAACATCAATTGTTCGAATTGAACGTTCTAGGTTCGATAGTGCCTGGCGAAGGGCTTCTGCAGTACCACTCACGGCGAATTGGAAAGTGATTTGGTTATCGCTCGCAGTAGCAGTTTGTACAGCCGAATCGATAACCGAACCCTCACTGGTTTCGATGCCCTGAACTGGGTCAACTTGAAGACTATTAATCTTTAACCCAGTAATTCCCGCTAGTAACTTGTCTTGGAGGGATGCACCGAGAGCGGTTGAGTTTACACTAGATGGCAACGCATCAAGGATGACCTGAACCGCTTGATCACTGTCCTTAGCTCGGTTCTTTGCGAGTGCTTCATTCGTATCAAGCACACGAATAGCCGTCTGCAGATCACCAACAACCTTGTTATTAGCATCGAGTATACTAATTGTTTTATTCTTTTCAAACAGGACTTTTTCGTTAAAAATTAGTTTTTGCGACAAAAAGATAACCGCGACAAGGGCAAATCCGATCAACGCCGAGGCGCCGGCGATCCATAGGAACATTGTGCGATTCGCTTTCGAAATCTGTGTTCGCTTCCGAAGAGCGGTGTCATTTGGTTTCATTATTCGGACCCCTTTATGTCTGTCGCTCGATCGACAAAGATACTCTTTGGAATACCTAGATACGAGTCGGTGACATTACCACCGTTAATCAGGACAATTGACGGAGTGGCGATAGCCGGTGAGAATAACTCATCCGCATATACGAATGAAATCGTAAAGCGCAGTACCTTGTTACCACTAGCATCTTCGCCGTAACTCACGTTACTGGTGCTAATGTCACTTGCCAGTACCAGGTCAACTTGCTTATTGTCGGTATCTTTAAAGCGAATATTTGCAGCGGCAATTGTCTTTTTAAACGTTTCGAGGGCTGCGTAGCCACTCGGAGCCTGGCCCTCAAGTTTTAGGGTGCCGGATTCAGCATCAATCACCAAGTTCGAAATTTGAATATCATTTGGTGATGGAGGGATAATAGCTAGTAACACGTCAAAAATGCGTGAGTCAATTTTCTTACTATCGTTCAGTGCGTTTATTTTTGTCAGCTGGTTTTGAATCGTAAGGAGCTTCGAAAGGTCTTCGACCGAAGAAAGCTTGTCGCCACCCTTTTTAATCGCGTCGTCAGACAACGCACTTCGAACTGACTGAACACCAAAAATGTATATCGCAAGCGCAGCAACAACACTCAGCGAAATAATTGTCGCGATGATCGCTCCTGATATGACAGTGGCGCGGATACGCCTTGCGGTGATCAGCTCTTGTTTTACGTCGGGGACAAGGTTGATTTCAATCATTACCTATTCCCCCTTTGTGCCAAACCGATAACCGTGGCGAATTCTGAAGCAACCGACATCAGTTGTTGTTGATCAGATTGAGACACGCGTACTTTCTGCCAAGGATTAGCCAAGCTCGATGCGATACCCGTCTTTGCCGTGACATAGTCACCAAATTGAGGGACGACTGCGCTAAATCCAGACAGTAGAATGCCGCCGACTGGGGTGTTCGGGTAGCGGGTTTGGAAGAACTTGATTGATTTAGTGAGTTCGGTTGCAAAGTTATCAAGGGTTGATTCGATCGCACGATAGACTTGACCATCCAAACGATCAGGCGCTAAACCAAATTTCAAAATAAACTGACGGGCTTGGTCGTCTTGGACGTTCAAGTTCTGAACGGCCGCCTTTACCAGTGAACGGACTCCCATAGGAATCGTACGAACCAGGCGTGGTGAACCAGCGTATGTGATCGCGAGATCAGTCGATTGTTCGCCGACATCGATAATCAAACGTGCATCAGGAATACCCGCTGGTAGTAGCGAGCGAACCATCGCAAGCGGATCGGGTTCAGTGGCAATAACATCAAGGCCGAGTCCTTCAATAAATTCTAGTCGCTCTTCGGCATAGGTGTTTGCCGTACTGGCAATTAATACCTCTTGTTGTTTTGGGTCGTGCAGCGACGGGCCAAGCAATGCCCAGTCAACCTTTGCCTCGGCGACTGCCATTGGAATATATTGGTCGACCTGGTACTTCATCGTACTACGTAGTTCGGTCTCGGGCATCGTTGGTACTTCAACTACTGTGGTAAATGTCTTTGCAGAAGGTAATCCGATTACTACATTCTTCGAGCGGATCCCACTTTGACCTACAGCTGTCATAATCACTTCGCCCAATCGACGCTGACTCTCGGGTGAATTACTCTCGCTGGTTTTCTCATCCAAGGGGGCGTATCCAAAGTGTACCAGCGCCCAACTGTCGGGACCGGTCGAAGAAAGCTGCAGCACCCTGACAGCATTCGTTCCTATGTCTAGAGCAAAGAAGTCGCCCACGCCCTTTAGTAATGCCATATTGCCCCTCATTATACCTAAAGCATAAGCGTAAAAGCAAGGAGAAGAGCGCTAGAATCGTGGCGGAAGTTCGCGTTGGTAGACGGTTTCGATCCTACCATTGGTCGATGCATGAGTAATACCCCACAAATACGCGTCGGGACGAAGGTTAAAGATTTCTGCCGGTTCACCCGATAGATCTCCATTACCTGACCCTGCAGTACGGTACAGCAGTAGCCGTCCAGCCATCACTGGTCCATTCACGACCAGTAAATTGTTACAATTTGTTGCATTGATATTTGCTTTTGCAACGTCTGAACACGTGTTGAGTGTCCCCTTTGTTATCAACCATGCGTCAACCTTTAATACATTACTTTGGATATTGATATTGTCAGCAATAATAATCAGTTGTGGAATCTGGTCGAGTGATGTCATAGACGCCGGTGCATAGTTTAGGTCGCCGGTAATCGTAACCGATTGACCAGTCGCATTAATTACCGCCCACCTACCTACTGGTAGTGTGCCACCGGTGAGGTTTACCGGCCCACTGGCGGTATAGGTCCCACTTAAACTACCTATATCCACATTCCCCGATACCGAGTTTGTCGCGGCCGCCTGCGGGAATGTAGCCGCTACGTCAGGAATAGTACGATTCGGATTATACGATCCGAGTGTTGCGGTACTTTTACAGTTCGTACCTGAGGTTGTTGCATTCGAAAGTATCAAGAAACTATAGCTACACAGCGTTGTATATGACAAACCCTTACCTGCAAACGCTGAACCAGAACCGATACCTTTGATGATACCTGTTGCAGAAACGGCGTATTCACCCCAACTGCCATACATACGATCGGTAATCTCAAGTTGACGACAATCTGAATAGTAATAAATGCTGTCATACGGCAATTTAATTTGCATCACGTTATTGGCGTAAACGTTACTGACGACAAAACGATACTTGTTATATGGCTTGACCGTAAAGCTATAAGAAGCAGTCTGACCGTCTTGCTCGCCGTTACTTGGACTAGGAGCAGGGCGCTGGGTCGTTCCGTCGGTTTCATTATAAATCGATACATTAAAAGGAGTCGGTTGTACCCCAAGATTACCGTTGTCACCGTCATAGATTCGAGCTACTGCAGTGGTATCGCCCTGTGCCTGACACTGCGTTCCAAAGGGGATGCGATACGTGTGATACTCACCCGCACCAGATGAATCAAATGCATCATCACGTCGATCGTTCTCGACGGCAAAGTTATTATCGTTGGCTGCATAGTAACCGAAGATAATTGGACTTGGCGCCGTCAGTCGATAATTAATAACTGGGTATGAAGAGCCGTTGTTAATGATCGTTGCGGTCATTAAGGTGTAGTAATAGCCAGTGTTTGGGTCGTATTGGAACCCAGATACATTCATCGTTCCATCACTCTGAAGTACGGTGTTCGAGGTTCCCCCACCGGAATTTGTGTACGAAAAACGTACCTGTGCGTGTGGACTGGGGCGATTTTCAAATTTGAATGAGTAAGCCGTTACTTGAATCGTTCCAGGATCATACGGCGAATAGATAGGGACGATACTCGACGTCACTCGCACCTGTGGCGTATCTTCAAGCACGTATCGTATACCTCCCGTGAAGTCTGCAGGGTCTGGGCCAACGTTAGTAAGTGCATTTGTCTGCTGTGACCACATACTTGCAAGAATGATACTCAATACAAACAACCCCACTAATAACACTGGATTGCGTATGAGTTGTTGAAATCTTCGTTGATACATTTGCATAATCATCCTATCGCCTCTTTATCGTCTGACTCGTATTAATATTTGCATTCGCTGGTGCTGCCTCTCCGACAAATCCACTCCCTACTCGGATATCCCCGCCATGGACTTGAACCTTCGGACTTTTGGCGATGATGATACAAAACGGCGCGCTATGTCGCCAGTTACCGTTAGACTGCGAAATAGGTACAACTGAAAGCGCATAGCAGATACGGGTCCCAAGTGGGAAATCACCGATTGCCTGCTGATTCACCGCTACTCCACTTGCCCCTTTAACAAAATCTTGGCTCCCATTCGCAATTGTTACCGCACCGTTTCCAAAGTACGTTTCTGGGATAGTATTCGAATCTCCACCATTGGCATTAGGGACGGCAACTCCGGGTGCAAGTCTGAAGTTAACTACTCGCCAAGTCGCATTAGAGCTAGTTGTCGGACCAGCATTGGTGACAATTGGCGTCAGGGTAGCCTTGTCGCTCCCTGAACTGTCGCCAGTCGCAAAGGTTGGCGAACCAGTAATCGAAGGGCTCAAAGTAAAGTCGAGACCGCGATAACAGAACCATCCTAGGCTACTATTTCCATCCCAGTTATACCCAGAGTTTTGACCCAAAGCTTTAGTTTGTTCAAATGCCTTTTGAGCAGAGTACCAGCTGTACATCCCATTACCTGGATTGACTGGTAGTGGATCACTCGGATTGCTATATATGTAGTAACGGGTCCATCCACCAAAGAACTCGCTTCGATCACCCGCTTGATTCACTGGACCGATCTTCCACGATCTTACCAAGCCCTCGTTATTAGGGTTATACCTATTAACCAACACGTAGGCAAAATAACCACCGGTTGATCCACAGTTGGTAACATACGTATAACCCGCACCGACATTCTTAATAGCAACCGAGTTACTGGTTGATTTATAGTAGCGCCAGACCGCACCAACACAAGTACTATAGTTAAACGCAGCACACCCAGTCGTACCGCCACCGCCACCCGGGCCAGCCGCACCCGAAGCGAAACGTGGGGCTAGAATAATCGCTAGTACAGTGACCAACACGATCATTATCGAAATCAGCGAAATGGTTTTAAGACCGATGGTCATCAATCCCAACCTTTTTCTGGTATTTTCTGGTAATACTCGGTGGCTTTGGCCGTATCACCAAGAACCGTATACGCTCGACTGATAACGGCATAGATCAAAAACCTATAGGTGTCGTCAGTGCCATACTTTTGCTCAAGAGGTAAAAGGATTTCATCGAGCGCTTGTTGGGCGCGATCGGTATCGATAAATAGTAATGCTTGGGCAAGTGCTGCATCGACGATATAGGCATCGTTTCCGCTCTTTTCGGCAGCAACTGTTTCAGCTTCGGCAATTGCTTCGGCCTCTTTTATAGAATCTTCGTCACCCGCTTCAACAAGTTTTGCCACTTGAGATTGTTTCTTCTTAAAGGTAGTTTCCTGTTCGTAACGTGTCGTTGTCGTCGTGTCAGTACCGGCATCAGGTGCCTTGGGTGGCGTAAAGAACCCGGTCATAAACGCATATACCGCTGTCCCACCGACGAGTACGACAATCACACCTGCGACAATGAATATCTTTTTGCGAGTCATGTTGATAGCCATCCTTACCCTTTTATTCCTTTAGCATGAGTATAATATACCGCTTATGCGAATACAATCTATATCTGTTAAAATAGAACTATATGAGTTTATCTATTGGAATACTTATTTTCTAACCCAATTACCTTTTGAACTAAAATTGAAGATGCCGAAGACCGATAAGGGTGGTCGTGGGTATTCGGATAAATTAGTTACTCAGTTACAGGAAAAGATAAGAAACTAGCATTTGGTGACCCTGGCGGCCTCGATTTATAACCAAATGGTAGTAGAAATAGTGCGTTGGAATGATACCTTACGTAATCTCTCTTTAAAGCCTAATCTGTTAGAGCCTAGTTTAGATTCCTAGACTACTTCCCCAGTGCAGAGTATAAGTGCATTACTAGTATCTGAAACGTAGGTACACATTTGCAGGGTAGAACATATCTACTGTAAACCTTTTACTTTTC
Source organism: Candidatus Microsaccharimonas sp. (assembly GCA_049276535.1). Taxonomy (GTDB): domain Bacteria; phylum Patescibacteriota; class Saccharimonadia; order Saccharimonadales; family Saccharimonadaceae; genus Microsaccharimonas. Next base: position 632,391 of record JBASWP010000001.1, on the reverse strand, counting down.
AGGAGATACTCGAAGCGGTTTTTTCAGTACTTCCTTTGTCTTGACTAGTGCTTCTTTGACCTCGTTGGTAAGTTCAATGTTTTGCCCATTAGATTTTACCGATGTTCTTGATACCTCTGTTTTGTTCAATTCGTCGGGTTCAGTATGAACATCATCGACAACATCTACAGCTAGTGACAGAAGCTCGTCATCCAACTTAGTAGCGTTTGGAACGGCACGTCGCACCATTTCAATGTGCCCCTCGATAGTCGCTCCTGATATTTCCTTAAAAGCATATCGCTCCACCAGGCTTCGTTCTTTGCCATATTGACGAAGAGCGTAAAATGTAAAAACCAACAGAGGTGTGATGATTGCGATTCTGGCGATGACTACATTTAAAGGAATGTTGTTGTTACGTATCACTTCCTGTACTAAAGACGAACTAGCGAGCACGGCCCACACAAACACCCCTACGCCCAGCACGAGCCATAATATTGCCGCACCCATTACAAAATTAGTACGCCGTTTGAAGTAAGCAGTACTGGCAGTCTGAGAGGCTATCTTGAACAGCTTATCGATTTTCTCTTTCTTATCAACACTGTCAGCTTCGTATTGTTTGATGGTTTTTAGTGTAGTTTCAGAATCATCTTTATTACCATTTATTGCATCGAGGCTCTTTACAGCTTCATCTTTATAGCCACTTATCTGGGTGAATAATGTCTTACTGTTAGCTTCAACTGATGAGATGTCATCACGCAGTTTTTGTACCGCTTTTAAGATTGCCTCTAGCCCACTTGTTGGGTCATTTATCTTTTTGTTTGAAGCCAAGAATAGTTCGTATGCTGTGTCGATTTCTTTTATACGGGCATTAACTTTTATGAGAGTAGAGTCGGCATCTTTTAGTATATTCTCGGTCTTGGTGGCGGACTCCTTTGCCCTAGCTCGCACGTTTTTTATGTTGGTTAGTGTAACCTCTAGGCCTGTTTCTGGGTCGTCAATTTGCTTTTTAATTGTATTGAAGTCGTTGTAAGCGGTCTCCATGTCGGAGATATGCTGGTTCACACTTTCTAGAGCTGTGTCAATTTCGACTAGTAAGCCTTTTGCTTTTACTTCATCTTCGCTAATAGTCTCTAGGCCTTTACTGCCAGCGTTCAGCACGGCATCGGCACCAGACTCTGGGTCTTGAAGTCTTTTTAGTAGTTCATCAGATGAACTAAAGACACCCTCAATCTGCGTTTTGAGTGTTCTTGCATTTTTTAGGTCGCTTTTCGCACCGTCAATCTCCAGTTTTAGCTCTGGTAAAAAGTCTGCTATTTGGGCTAATAGTGCCTCTTTTTCTTTTTTGGTCATCCTGCCTTATAATATACAACACTTTGCTTGACAGAAGAAGCTTTATATTGTAATAAAGCTTATGGTTAAAACCTCAGCAAGTGCCTAGTGCATTCGCAGCCCCGCACACTGGCTTGAAGTACTTATCGAGATGGACAAACAGCAAAAAGCACAAGAAAAGGCGGAAGCTTCAAAGAATGAACCATCAAAAAGTTAAAGATTATTTAAGAATTCGTAGATTCTTACCATCGCCAGAGTATCGAGCTTACAGTATGCCAGCAAGTCACTGAAGACTTGCTCGGCTCCCTCGTCATTTTCCTTCGTGACAATCTCATACCACCGTACAGCGGCTAAGTCACCCTTCCCTATTGCAAGTTCTTTGTATGAGAGGTCGGGTGCAAGAACGGGCAGAACATCTTTAATTGAGTTACTGCCATGAAATTCCGGGTGAACATAGTAATTATTTGAGAATACGTCTTTTAGGTCGTAGAGTCGTTCGTTGATAGATTCGTAAAACTTTTCGTACTGCGGTAGTAGTAAGCCCAAGTCTTTGTTGCGGTCACGTTCAAACATCTTGTGCCAGACAATCACCGAACCTGTATCGCCAATATCTTCACGCATCTGTGAAGCGAGTGCTTCAATCGCAGAGAGGCTTGCTTCTCTTGATAAATGCTCGGTGTGTCGCAACTCGCCATCGGGTGTATCTAAAATGTGTAATGAATATTGAAACACCATTTGTTTGTGGGGAGTAATGCCGTCTACGAGAGGTATGGCTGGGTTCACCGATTCGTAATCAAGGAAGTAGAGCGGGAATGCAAGTGCAGATAACTCTTGCTGAATTGCTTCGCGGTTTATGAGTGGAGTGCCACTTTTTTCAATATCGACTTGGAACTGTTGGTTAGGCGTTAATGAGAAGTCATCGGGAATAGCTTTAATATTGAAGATGTCGTTATCAACAAGCTCGGCAAGCTTTTTGCCCTGCATGCGAGCAATGTCGTACACCGAGTAGCTGGGAACGTCAAGGTTAAATTGAGTAAACGTCGGGCAGTGCTTCCCTCTTGATACCAGCCGACAATTACAAGACGTTGGTGTGTCGGTTTGGTGCATTTTCTCAAGTGCAAGTGTAACTTGGTCGCGAATTTCAGGCAGGATTTTTGTGACAGCATCTGACACGTCTTTGGTGACGAAGAAGGTCTGAGGGTTGATAGTATCGCCGTTTCTTACGAATTCTTTATTAAGATGAATGACTTTTGTGCTGTTGATTTTATAGCCAGCTGTTTCAAACGCCAGTTTCTGAAACGCCATATCGGGAATGTGTTCGTCTTTCTTTACGCTACTCGACGACTTCACTTCATAGAGAATCCATCCATCACCATCACGCCCTATAACGTCAGCCATAGCGAGAAGATTGTTTTCGGTTATAACGGTCGCTTGGAATATAACTTCTGCCCCATCGGCAACAAGACGTTCTGTATTGCTGACGGCTTGTGTATTATAGCCTTCGACTAATATGCCATTCGGAAACAGCTGTCGAGCAATGGCTTCAATCTTATTTCCCTGCTCGAACTTATTCTCACGAACTTCAGCTGGAGAATCTTCTGGTACTAATTCTGGGTTATTTTTCCAAAGCCAAAAGTAGCTTGGACAGATGCGGTACTTGAGGAAGTCGGATTTTGAGAGATTCATACTCAATTAGTCGATGCCCCTATACCGAACCCGTAATGCAAGACTAACCCACCGATTATAGTAATAGCCACACCAGATACAATAACCCATATTCCGTTTGAGGTTAATTTTTGGAGTTTCTTCTTCTCGTCAATTGTCATACCAACCCTTAAACCTAACTCAGTAGGGTGCACGGAAGTGGTTTTATCTGTTGTCGCATTTCGATTTAATTCAACAAACCCCTTACTTTTGAGAAGGTCAAACTCCTTTTCTAGGCCACCTTCCTGAATACTGTAAATAGAATAGCCGTACCCGTAGAAACTTTGCTTTATAGTGTCCATTAAAGCAAGCGTGCTGCTGTTAGTCATACGCCACCATACCCGATAAAAATATGGCTTCAAATAATTAGACATCGCTTCCTTCGACTACAGCGACTTCCGCAGAACTTAAACTGTAGAGGTCGTAAACCAATCGGTCAATTTCACGGTCATTTCTTTGTATGTCGCTGTCTATTACTTGTAATTCGTTTGCGTATTTATTGAATAGCTGTAAGAGTTCGTCCTTTTGGGTGAGCGATAGACGTAGTTTCAACGATGATATAAAGCTGTCAAAATCTAGAGAATACCACTTGTTTGGGGCTTTCTTATTAAACTCATTCCGAATAACCGTTTCAAATTGATTACTTAGTAAGTTAAGTTTACGGGAATGGCTCATCTGCTCTTCAACTTTTACTCCGAGCTCTGGATGTGACCTTAGTCCATCGGGTAGTGTTATCGGTTCAAGGTAAATGTTTGTAAATGCAAAGTAACCTCCCGAGAACTCTGAACCTGTCGATGAAACAAAAAACCAAGTAAGTTTAGAGTTAAGAATTGCCGCAATAATATTTTGTTCGTTTTCGGTGCCGTCTTTGAATACTAAGTTAGTACATTTGTCGTTCGTGTAATAGTTTTCGGAATCGATGGTCATATTTGTGCGGTTAGCGAGGTATGGTGTGACTATCTTTCGATTTTGAAAAAGCGAAACTTCTCTAGAGTTGTGTAAGGAGTACCAGTATTTTGGATTTGTCTTATATTTTATCTTCTTAGCCACCAGAATGTCTTTGAAATTAAGTAGGTACTCGTAAGCTAGCGGGTACTCTGTACTCAAGGCATTCTCTTCGATTGGTACAGTCCTGCCATCCCTTAGTATGTGTGCGTACAGTAGGAACGTGCCTTTATTGTTGTGTGTGTATCTGCTCACAGAGCTACCCATCAAAATTGGCTTCATCAGCTCAGACTCAATAACTACATCACCCCCAAGCTCTTTCGAAGTGCCGTAGAATCGACCACCGGTAATTGAACCTTTTAATATAAAGACCGAATCAGCTCCAGTTACAACACCTCGTGATATGCGTTTGAAAGTACTGTTTAGTTTATGTGGTTGGCTCGTAACTTTATTAATTATTGCGGCTGTTTTGCCGTCGATTAGTCTCCAAGGGGTCTCGTTGAGCTGTGAGTAGTTGATGGCAGAGAACTTATGAGCATCTAGTAGGTCGTTTGGACTTATCTGGACAAAATTTAATGCTTTATTATTTTTAGTTAATGAAAGGATGCACGTGTAAGTTGATGCATCGGCAAACACCTGATGTGACCCAAAGTGAACTAATTCCTTAATGGCTTTGCTTGCCGCCAAGTATTTTCTAGTGGCATTCCCAAATTCAGAGCCGAGAAATTTATGCGGTAAGATATAACTTGCTATTCCGTTTTCTTTTATTATGTTGAGTGCCTTCTCTAGGAATAGTACATATAGGTCGAAACGTCCGCTTGCGACTTCGTAGTGTGATTCAAAGTATTTAGTCTGGGCGAGGTCACTCGAGTTTATACTTTGAAGTTTGACGTATGGAGGATTTCCCACAACCACGTCAAAACCACCATTTTTGAATATCTCCGCAAACTGCTCACGCCAATTAAACGCCTTGTCGCCAGCAACTGTCGGGTCATCAATCAGGCTATTGCCACATTTAATATTCCCATCCAGTGTTGTCAGCTTCTTTCCCTTTTGTGCAGATTTCAACCACAAGGAAAGTTTGGTAATTTCGACCGACTCATCATTCAAATCAACACCGTATATGTTGTTTTGCAGAATAGATTTCACGTACTCATCACTACTAAATAGTGTTGAGCCGAGGATGTTTTCCACTCGCTTATTCTCTGCCAGCAAGTAATCAAACACATACACCAAGAACGCACCAGAACCACAAGCAGGGTCTACGACTTTTACACTTTGCAAAAAGTCTTGGTACTTTGTGTAAGCTTGGCGTTCACGCTTTTCATAATTCTTGTCGTTAATACCCTCTTTGAGCTTGAACTCGTCCTTAAGACGCTCTTCCTCTTCACGCAGGTATGCACCAAGTGAGTTATCGACAATGTAGCGAACAATGTAATCGGGCGTATAGAAAATACCATCTTTTTTACGGCGTGATTGCTGAATGGTATCGAGGTTGTTACTCTCCTCTACTTTGCTTTTGATTTCTTCAAGGTCACTAATGGATTGTTCGAAAATATGACCTAAGATAGTCACACTCAAATCTTCGACAAAGTTGTAGTCACTCAGTTTTGCAACTTTACGCAGTGGCTCATCGCTAATTTTAAGGGCATTGAGTTCAGGGTCGGGGGCAAATAACCCGCCGTTATACCCGTTCGGGATTTCAAGCTTGTCGCTTCCTGTGTCGATTGCTTCAAAGAATCCCTTGAATGTAGACCACAGCGAACCACCGAATGTTGAGGTGTCGGCCGCTTGAATAACTCGGCGGAGCGTATCATCTGGTAGTAATCCCCTGTCTTCTGCGAAACAGGCGAACACGATACGGTCAATAATTTTCTGAGCCTTCTCGATACCAAGGTCGATATTCGAACGAACAACTTCATTGTGTTGGTAGATATCACGAAGCAGTTCGGTACGAGCTTCGCGGTAGACTTTGTAGAACTTCTTTCCAATCTCTTCTTGCTCGAAGCGAATGTCGCTCAGCCAACCTTCGGTTTTACTCGCACCTTTAGGCGTTGTCAGGTTATCGCTGTGCAACAACGTGTACCACGTCTTAAACTTGAGGTAATCATCTTCAGGGTCTACGAGGTCATCTAATGTCCAAAGCTCGTAATCTAGTTGGTTATCGTGGTATAAACGGAATTCCCAGAAATTGCTGACCACAACGAACGGACAGTTTCGATACTGAGTTTTGTACTTAAAACCCTGCTGAACAGGACTCATGTTGCCTTCTCGGCGTTGTGGGCGGTCTAGTTCGATGCCAGCACCCTTTAACTCAACGACCGCTGCGATGTTCTTGATGTCGCTGGTAACGTCTGTGTGTCCGAGTACGGCATCAGGTAGCTGTCCTTTATCGGTTGTTGCTTTTGGCTCAAAACTATATGGAACGGCGGGCTTCTCTTTGTAGCCAAGAATCTGAATAAAAAAGTCTTGGTTGTAGGCTTGCTCCCGAGAGGTTTCTTTATCTGCCTTGAGACTGCCGTGGTGATAGTCCTGATGCCATGTTTTGACTAGAGCGATTTTACTTTCAAGTTCTGAGGTTTCAAGTTTCAGTGCGATTTCGCGGAGTTTGTTTTTACCGAATAAGCTAGCCATATTATGTAATAGTATAACCTACAGATACAGGATGTCATACCTATCTGGTATGATGAGTGTAGAAAGAATCAAAACAAAAACATGCAAGACCAACTCAACACAATCGTCTTAGTCGTTTTTATCATAATTGTTATTGCTGTCGTACTGTCGGTGAGAAATGGCATAAGGAAAAGCCGAGTGGTATCGCACGAAGATGCGAAGCAGCTCGTTCCTGTACAGGCTGTGTCGCAGGAATATCACTATGAACGCCGTGACCTTATCATGACGAGGGCTGAAACAGAATTCTTTAAGATGCTTGACGAGGCGGTCGGAGAAAAATACTATATTTTCCCGCAAGTTCATTTATCATCAATCTTTGAACACAAAGTAAACGGTCAAGATTGGTGGAAAGCCTTTCATCATATCAATAGAAAGTCCGTTGATTTTGTTATTTGCGACAAGGCATCAGTCCGCCCACTGGCTGCGATTGAGCTTGATGACTGGAGCCATAAACTAGATAAACGAAAAACTCGTGATGCTGAAGTAGAACGAATATTTCAAGGGGCTAACTTCCCTTTGCTTCGATTTGGCCACAAAGGGCCGTATACAGTAGAAAGTATCGCTCGGTCAATCACCGAAACTGGCGTACTGCCCGTCACAAACTAAGACAAGCTCGTCTCTAGTCAGATTTATTTTTACTCTTACCTATAGACTTGAACAAAGAGTATGAGGCCACTGTTGCGGGTGTAATGTCGGTGATTCCAAAAGCTTTCATCTCCGCTACTAATATTTTGAATTCAGAGCGTTTATACTTTAAATACCCGTCTTTGCCTAGAATCCTCATAAGCCGACGCTCTCGCACATTATTTGCGTCGAGGGTCTTTGAACCCGTACTGGTCACTACAGCTCCTCTTCCTTTATGGTATTCGTAGTGGACGTAATAATCTCTTGGAAATACGAGGGGAACTTATTCTTGTATACAAACGTAAAGCCCGAGATATAGCCCGAGGCACAAACGATAAACGTCTCTGACTGGTACATCTCGCCACTAATTGCTTGTGAGTAGCTTATACGTCGAGCAGTTATGTCTAATAGTTGAGTGTCGGTCTCAGAATCTAGCTTAAAGTCTTCTGCCTCCTGAAGCCCCGAAAGAATACCGTCATATGGACATACCGACAGATTAAGCGTCAAAGGTTCGTAGTCTGAACGTACCATTATCATGCCCTCCGAGGTATCATCAACTGTTCGCGATGGGTAGAAATAGGTATTATCGCCCCCTGTTTTAGTCGCCCAGCTTGTTGGCATTTCATAACTCAAACCACCAGTCTTGTACTCTCGAAGTGATTGAAGGTCACTACTTATAGTTTCGTTGAATATCTGTTTATTAACCGCACTAGCAACAAAGAACAGCGGAAGTGCAACAACAACCGCAATAATACCAATCCACATCTTTTTATTGAGAAGCTTTTGCTTCTGCCATGTACCGACTAGTACGAAGATTAGACCAATATCAAAGATGATGGCCATAAGTAGCGGTAGCAATACGCTAACTGGATTAATAAGGTCGTTGATTTGAGTCAGCGTGCCGACAAGTACAACAGCTGATAGTAGTAGAAGTACCGAGACAAAAACGGTAATAATAACCCGTACTACGGTTGGTGCTTTACGTTTCTTGTTGCTAGCTTCGTTGGTCATATATTCTCCTTTATGCCCTAATTATATTGTCCCGACCTCTGTTATTGATAAATTCCTAGTCTTTTCGTATCAAACGAAAAAGCAACCACGGTGGTTGCTTAGACCTTAACGCCCTTGCTTACGCTCGGGTGACCGTGGCTGCTTCTTAGGCGTAAGCCACGGCAAACAATATATGATTGCACTCTGGGGGCGTTATCTATTAAGGTCTAAGCTATTTCATTATAAACGAGAAAAAGACTTTGCAATAGAGATGGTTGAATCTCTACCACAAAGCCTTGTCGTTCAGGTTCGTTTACGCACTTAAAATTATATTGTCCTTAGCTATATTTCTCTAGCCCACTTCTCTCTTTATGCGTGTTTGTGTTGCATTGGGCACGCTACAACACGCGTACGATGGTCTTAAGAGGCCTTGAGCGTACTTGATGAGGACAATATTATTAAGGTAATGGCAGATTTAGAACAAGCTGGTAAAAATCGTGAGGAAATTGCAGAGATTAAGCGAAGATATGCATTCGGCGAAATTACCCGCGACGAAGCCAAAGAGCTCGCCCAACCAATTATTGACCGTATCAACGAAAGAACAGTGAGTGTAACCAAAAAGCTCAACCAAAAATACAAAGTATACCGCAAACCAGCGTTACTCGACTTCATATCACTGATGCGATAACTTTCGTTGTTCATAATACATCGAATATGGATTGGCACTCTAACACTAGTGAGTGCCAATTAACGTTATAAATAAAAATATCAGAAAGTCAGCATATGCCGTCCTAACACTTGAAAGTAACCCTAAAATCGCATATAATGTTTACTAACACCCCAACCAAGAAGTCTTAAATTCAGATATTTGAGGCATCCTGACAGGGGTGTTTTCGATTCTCTTAGAGCCTAGTGAAACAGTTTTCTTCGCTCCGACCCTTGGTTAGCACGACCGTAAGTCTTGCCCTGTTCGAGAAAGAAAGTATATGGCACTTCAAGCCGATGCTGCGGAATTAGGAACCGCAAATAACCAAAACAAACATGAAAATCTCGCTGAATTCAGAGCGAGTGGAAACAAAGAATTATTAATTCGCAATAACCCCCTCTCGCTCTACCCCGAGCGACTCGGTGACCTACTCAATCGACAGTTCCCCACTACGAGATGGGTAGTTGATAGCTTAATCCCAAGCGAAGGAATGACAATCCTGTCGGCCGCCCCTGCGTCGTTCAAAACATGGGTCATGCTAGAAATAGCTCTTGTTGTCGTGCGTGGAGGCAAGCTATTCGACCACTTTCAAACGAGTCCAACCGGTGTACTTCTAATCGATGAAGAAAGCGGTGAACGCATCTTGAATGAACGATTCAAACAGCTAGGTGCATCAGGTAGCCCACCTATTATGTACTTCTCAAGGCAGGGCTATAAGGTCAATGCCGACTACATCGATAGTATTATTTCCGTCTGTCTCAAAAACAATATCGGACTTGTTATGTGCGATTCGATGGTGAGATTACATTCAGGCGACGAAAACTCTTCTCGTGATATGTCGGAATTTGCCGACCAACTACGTCGCTTGGCTGACAATGGTATTGCTGTACTCATGGCCCATCATAATCGCAAAGCAGCTGCCGGAGCTTCATACAACCCATCGGGAGACATTCGTGGCTCGGGAGATATCCTTGCTTCAGCGGATTGTCACATTGCACTAAACCGACAATCTGGCGGCGACTATATTACTGTGTACCAAACCAAAAATCGTTATATGCGTGAAATCGCACCTTTCAAATTACGATTCGTTGAACATAACGACCGAAGCGAGTTCCAACTAATGGAAGTTTTGCAGAGCAAAGACGAGGTACGGACACAACTCAAACAAGCCGTGTACGCACAGCTTAAGGCTACACCCAACCCTACAAAAAAAGGCTTACTCGGGAAACTTCAAGAGTCTGGAGTTGCTATTAAGCTTGGGTTGCTCGGCACCATACTGGACGAGCTCGTTACAGAGAATCGAGTTGGCACTAAAGACGGTATGCGTAATGCAGTTCACTACTTCGTTACAGAAAACGGGAGTGCGTTAAAAACGCAGTAGTATATATGACTGATTTTTTGCACGACTCACCCGCCCCAGAAGATAAAAAGCTACAAGAAAAAATAGCTTCGATTCACTACGAATACTATGTCGAGGAAATAGAATCGACCGCATTAGAAAGTGTCTTAAACAAGCTTTTCCAGATGGTTGAACAAGAAAATAATTCGGGGAGTGCCTAGTGTACTCCTCGACAGGACAATATATTAATAATATGGAGAATTATAAGATGAAAAAAATTGCAGTATATATGAGAGTTAGCACAGCAGGACAAGAGGAAGAACAAACAATCGAGAACCAACGTATGGAGTTGCTTGTACGTATTGAGAAAGACTTCCCTGGACATATCTTAGAACCGGATTTAACTTACGTTGATGACGGGTGGTCAGGCTCAATTCTACAACGGCCAGGCTTAGACGCATTACGAGCCGATGCACACGAAGGTAAGTTCGATATTCTCTATGCATTCGATAGAGGCCGATTATCAAGAATCTTCTATCATCAGGAGATTGTCTTATATGAACTGAGAGAGCTTGGAATTAAGTTCATAGGGTTGTATGACATCAACGGTGAAACAAATGAAGAACGTTTAATGGGTAGTGTCATGGGCATTTTTCACGAATACGAACGACTTAAAACTGCCGAACGTATGCGTATAGGTAAACTTCGTAAAGTTCGTGAAAGCAAAAAACTTCTTGGTTACCAGCCCAAATATGGGTACGATTACCTACCGCGCATTAAAAAAGGTGAAAATGCTCGCGACGGAGAGTTCAGGGTTAATAATAAACAGGCTAAAAACGTAGCTACAATATTCGACTGGTGTGCGGACGGAAAGTCAATCTATGGCATCCGAAAAGAGTTGTTCGATAACGGTATTATGCCACCGAAAGGCAAGAACACTAAGTGGTCTACCAGCGTTATTCGTCGGCTACTTACAGATACAACTTACATGGGGGTTCACTACTACAACAAAAGCGAATCAATCATAACAAAAAATCCTAGAAAAATTGAACAGTATAAACGTAATCCCAAGGGCAGTCGTAAGGCACGCCCAAAAGACGAATGGCTTCCAGTAGCCGTGCCTGTAATCATCAGCCCTCAATTATTTAATACAGTTCAGGCACAGCTTGAACGTAATAAACGGACCTACGACCGTAAGAATGGGCGTACCCACCAGTATCTAGTTGGTGGTCTTGTCTATTGTGTGTGCGGACAAGGTAGAGTCGGTGACCCGGCAGGTAATCATTCTTACTATCGATGCAAAGACCGACAGAACAATAGACTCGGGACAAGAACATGCAAACTTGGAGGTGTTAATACTGCGGTTCTCGATATGTTGATTTGGAACAATATTAAAAAGCTCATCGCAGACCCTGCCCTCGTGCTCCATTATGCAAACAAATGGCGTACGGGTGAAAGTCCTTTGCAACCACGACTAGACAAGCTTAATGAACAGCTCTTAGAACTAGACGAAAAAGAAAAGCGAGCAGCCAAAGTATTCACTGAAGGCCTTATGTCCAAACCAATTTATGAAGAAAATGTATACGATATCGACCAGCGCCGTACAGCTATGGGCATCGAGATTAAAGCAATAAATGACGAAATAGCGAATAAGCCCCTATTACCCCTAGAGCAACTAGTGGAAGGCGTGCTAAAATTAACAGAGACCTTGGACTTTCTTGATAAAAAAGAAATTATCCAAAAAGTTGTTAGTAAAGTAATTGCTACATCTCAGGAAGTTACTGTATTCGGCCACATTCCTGTATTGGCAGATGGAGATTTGAATCAAAATGAAATCGAGAAAAACCCTGACTTTCCAACCCAATCTAAAAACTCCGAACAGCGGTCGGAGATTGGGTTAAATGTTAAGCATAGGCATCGTCGGCCTTCCAAACGTTGGCAAATCTACCCTATTCAATGCCCTGACCGACAATAATATACTGGCGGCTAATTACCCATTTGCCACTATTGAACCGAATACCGGTATTATTGCAGTGCCCGACTCGCGCCTAGCAGTGCTAGAAAAAATGTATGACGCCCAAAAAGTCATTCCTGCGACCGTTACTTTCGTCGATATCGCCGGCCTGGTAGCTGGTGCGAGTAAGGGTGAAGGTCTGGGAAACAAGTTCCTCGCTAATATTCGCGAATGTGAAGCAATCGTTCACGTCGTTCGGGCCTTTGAAAACCCTGACGTAACCCACGTGTCGGACCGTGTCGATCCAAAAAACGATATTGAAACGATCAATACCGAGCTAATCCTCGCCGACCTCCAAAGCATTGAACGTCACTTGCCTAAAGTGGAACGAGAATTGAAAAGCAACCCTCTAGCCAAAGCGATCGTTGAACAATTGAACACTATCAAGCTAGCCCTCGAACAAGGCACGTTAGTATCGTCACTGGAAAACGTGAACACAGAAGTTATTCACGAGCTACAACTACTGACAGCAAAGCCAGTTATTTATGTCTTTAATGTTGACGAAGCAACGCTTAGTGATGACTCTAAAAAGCAGTCATTAACAGATCTCGTTACGCCAAATGCTGGTATTTTTATCTGCGCCAAACTGGAAGAAGAGCTCCGTGGATTGGCGCCAGCGGACGCTGAAGAATTGCTGGCCGCCTACGACGTTACTGAATCTGGATTGTCGCAGCTGGCACGAGTTGCCTACCAGACATTAGGCCTGCAAAGCTACCTGACCGCCGGGCCAAAAGAGGTCCGAGCCTGGACAATTGCAAAGGGTGCGACTGCCCCACAAGCAGCCGGTGTCATTCACACCGACTTTGAAAAAGGATTTATTGCTGCACAGATCGTCGACTTTGACGACCTCGTCACCGCCGGCAGCGAAACAGCGGCAAAAGCCGCTGGTAAGCTTCGCACCGAAGGTCGTGACTATATCATGCGACCTGGCGACGTCGTTGAGTTTCGTTTTAACGTCAGCAAATAAAAACGCCGCATCAACGATACGGCGTTCAAAGTGATACTTGGACTAAGCGCCCAGTAATACGAGGACGTGATACACGACGTAGACAGGCCATACAATAGCCTGCAGTAGCGCTAGGATTACTTCCCAGAAACCGCCGTTAGATTGCTGGACGAAGTAAATCGCCGCACCGATATACGCGAGAAGGAACGGAAAGCCAACGACAGGCCCCGCCTTGTGCATTTTTCCAAATTTATGACTATGTTCAACCATGTTCCTGTACCTCCTGCTGTTACTATACTCTTCGTTACTGACGCACCAAAACAATTGTTCAGTACTTAGTTCTTTTTAAGTGTCAGCAAATAAAATCGTTCTTGATTACCCTTTGCGCCCGATACCTCACTGTCACGCTTGTCATTCACGTAGAACCAATCCTTCGCCCAAAGCTCAAAATCTTTTAAGATCTGGCGACGAATCGCATCATTTTTAATGACTCCTTTATTTACCTGGTCTCGCCCAGCTTCGAACTGGGGTTTCACCATGGCGATGATCTGCGTATCAGGCTTTGAAAGCGCGTTCGCAACATGCGGCAGAATCTCGCGCAGGCTGATAAACGATACATCCATTACGGTAATATCGGGTTTATCATCAAGCATAAAGTCACGAATGTCAGTTTTTTCGTGGAGCTCAATCTTTGGGTGCTTTCGCAGGCTAGGATGAAGTTGTTCGGTACCGACATCAACGGCATAGACCTTTTTCGCCCCATGTTTCAAGGCATAGTCGGTAAATCCACCAGTGCTACTACCGACATCGAGGACAATTTTGTCTTTGAAATCGACACCTAATAACTGGGCGACGCTGGCTAGTTTCAAGCCTGCTCGACTAACATATTGTTCGTCGGCATCAAGCACAATGTCTGCACCGACGGTAACAAAATAACCAGGCTTTGAAACAACCTGGTTATTCACCTTTACCTTGCCTAGCTTGATCCAACTCTCGGCTTGTGAACGACTCGAGGTCAAACCTAGACGATTCAGCGCCTGATCAAGTCGTTCTTTCATCAAAGGTCAATCTTTCTTTCGTTCGCGGTATTCACCGGTCGAAGTATCGACCGAAATAACGTCGTTGGTCTTGATGAATGCAGGTACTTTAACGGTCAGGCCTGTCTCGACAGTGGCATCCTTCAAAACGTTGCTGGTAGTGTCACCTTTGACCACGTCCTCTGTGTAGGTTACGGTCAAGTAAACATTCTTTGGAAGTTCAACAGTAATCACGCGGCCATCGAAAAACTGCAGACTAAGTGAGTCGCCTTCTTTCATATAGCCAGCCATGTCTTCGACAACATCCCTATTCAGTTGGAATTGTTCGAACGTTTCGGGGTCCATAAAATGGAAGCCATCGTTGTCGCTGTAGAGGAACTGGACCGTTTGGTTTGTCACTTCGGCAGAATCAATTCGTTCTTGACCTTTAAAAGTCTTCGGAAGAACACTCCCATCGATCAAGTTCTTAATTTTGACGTTAACAATACTGCCCCCACGTCCCATAACCTTTTGGTTGTAGTCGATCACGCGGAAAGGCTTGCCGTCGATTTGAACGACAACACCTTTTTTAAGTTCAGTTGGCTGATACGACGCCACAATCAATTATCCTTGTGAGACAAATGGAAGTAGAGCGAGGTGTCGAGCACGCTTGATAGCGACAGCTAGTTGGCGCTGTTGCTTTGCGCTGAGGCCGGTTTTGCCGACGGGTTCAATTTGACCATAAATGTTGATGAAACGTTGCAACGTTTTGACATCTTTGTAGTCAAAGTACACTGGCGTATCTTTTTTTAGTCGTTTTGGCATCTTCTTATTCTCCTAAATAATTATCTAGTACTGTCTCGTACTATTAGAATGGAATTTCACTTAAATCAATTGGTTTATCGTCGATGTCTTCAATGACAACATCGTCAGATTTGCTCGACTTGTTTGAGCTCGTAGAGCGAGAAGCGCTTGATGATGGACTAGCAGTATTGTCACCGTTTGGACCATCAAGGAAAGTAACATCGGTTGCAGTAACTTCAACGCGTGAGCGCTTTTTACCGGTCTCTTTGTCATCCCAGCTGTCTTGGCGCAGACGTCCCTGAACGAGGACACGACGTCCCTTTCCAAGGTACTGCATCACCAATTCACCGAGCTTTTCCCAGGCAGTGATTTCAAAAAAGTCAGCAGCGTCGTCTTGACCGCCGCGGTCTACCGCAATACTAAAGTTTGCGATAACTTTACCGGTTGTTGTGGTTCGCTGTTCAGGATCGCGTGTGAGGCGTCCCATCAAAATGACTTGGTTGATGCTCTTTGCCATATTCCCTATTCCTCCTCTGCACCCTCGCGGCTGCTGTCTTGCTTTGCTTGCTCTTCAAGAGCACGACGAGCTTTTTCGTTCACTGTTACTAGCAGGTAGCGAAGTACTTCGTCAGTAATGTTAAAGGTGTTGCTGATTTTGAGTGGTGCATCAGCTGGTAATTCAACGTCCATGTATACATAGATGCCAAACTCTTCGCGACGAATCGCGTATGCCAACTTTTTCTTGCCCCAGTTGTCCTCGCGGATGATCTTTCCACCAGCGTTTTTGATGATATCGCGCACTTTATTAAGTGGCGTTTCGAGATCTGCTTCCAGATCAGGGTGAATCAGAACGGTAAGTTCGTATTCTTTCATTGAGTCTCTCCTTTTGGAATCCGGCGGACCGGATGCTTATACATTGCTATAAGCTTGAGTTAATAACCCTGTTATTATACCCTACCTCCTCTGTTATTGCAAGGTACGTGCCCCTATGAATAACTGTACGAAACAACTATGAAAAGTGGGTTAACTTTAGCCAAGTTCTTCGTCGTCGTCAGTGCGAGCACCGCCGCTACTAAACACATCGTCAAAGCTCGAGATCAAGACCTCTCGTGGGCGTGCACCATCAGCAGGACCAATGATTCCTTGTTCTTCCATTGTCTCGATCAAACGAGCCGCGCGGGCATAGCCAACACGCAGGCGGCGCTGTAACAAGCTGGCGCTGGCCTTACCGCTATCAACAACAACACGGACGGCATCACGGTACATATCATCGTCACCACTCTCGGCAAAGTCCATCACCACGCCACCCTTACCATTCAAGGTAACAGGTTGGCTGACGACTTCGTCATTGTACTGTGGTGGTGATTGAGTACGGAGGTGATCGGTAATCTTAATCACTTCTTCATCGGTAACCCATGCGCCTTGGATACGTTTCGGCTTGCTCATACTCGGGGTCAATAGCAACATGTCACCTTGACCCAATAGCTTTTCAGCACCGACTTGGTCGAGAATGGTTCGTGAGTCAATTTGTGAAGCAACAGTAAAGGCGATACGTGCCGGCACGTTCGCTTTGATGAGTCCGGTAATAACGTCGACTGACGGACGCTGTGTGGCGAGCACCAAGTGAATACCGACTGCACGTGCTTTCTGTGCCAAACGGACGATCAGCGCCTCGACGTCGCGTGCAGCAGCCATCATCAGGTCGGCCAACTCATCAATCACAATAACGATGTACGGCATGGCACCCTCTTGGTGTTCTTGCGGGTTACCCTCTTCGTCGGCTACGACGATTTTTTTGCTACCCGAACGTACCATTGCGTTATAGGTTTGAATGTCACGGACCTTGTGTTCAGCAAGGAGCGTATAGCGACGTTGCATTTCGTTTACCGCCCATTTCAAGGCGCTAATCGTCTTCTCGGGTTCAGTAATAACTGGAGTAATAAGGTGTGGGATATCTTCGTACGGCGCCATTTCAACTTGCTTAGGGTCGACGAGGATCAGCTTCATTTCACTCGGACTGTTGTGGTACAACAGGCTGGAAAGCAACGTATTAATCATGACTGACTTACCTGACCCAGTTTGACCAGCAATCAGAAGGTGCGGCATCTTATTCAATTCACCAATAGTTGCCTGACCGGAAATATCTTTGCCGATTGCAAACGCCAATGGTTCGCCGCTCTTAGACCACTGTGGGCTGGTGAGGATCGAGTGCAAACGCACATCAGCCGCTTTGCGGTTCGGCACTTCAATACCAACGGCTTTTTGGCCAGGAATCGGTGCTTCGATACGAAGACTCTGGGCCGCAAGATTCAAAGCAATGTTGGTTTCCAATTGAGTAATACGGGTTAATTTGACGCCACTAGGTGGTTTCAGGGTATATTGGGTCACCTTTGGTCCGATATTTGCGCCTTCCATGTCGACGTCGATATTAAACTCGCTCAAGGTATCTTTAATGATTTGAGCGTTCTGTTGCACGTCACCGGCGTCAGCTGGGGATTGTTTTTTCTCGAGTAAATCGATACTTGGCGGTTGCCAGTTTGGATCACTCACCGTAATAAGTGCTGCTTGCTCCTCGGCTGCCCTGTCACGAGGCGTCGCATTCTTAAAGCTTGAAAGCCTTGATGATTTTTTCTCTTCCTCATCGAGCATTGGTACGCCGGCATTCAACTTGAAGTCAGCAATGGTCCGCTTTGGCGTATCGATTGCTGCGGCGTTTCGCATAACGTTGACGTTGGCTTCTTGTTCGCTATTGTCGCGACGAGCGAGTTCCCATAATTTCTTGATAATCGTAAACGGTGAAACACGAATAATAAATAGTGCAGTAATAAGAATCAGAAGGATATAAATAAAGGCAGCAACGCCCCCGTTTACCAGCAGTAATACCCCGCTATTGACCAAGTCACCAACAAATCCACCGGTTGTACTTCCGTCGCTATTTTTCAGCAGACCAAATAATCCAGCAAACCAAATGAGCGAAACGATTGTCGCAAATTTCATCACCGCTGGAAGACGATTATCTTCGGCTCGGAAGACCTCAACTGCAACATATATAAAGACCAGTGGAACGACATAAACCGCATAGCCAATCGAGCTAAGCGCTGCTTGGTACAGCCAATCGAGGATAGGACCACCAATATGGAACCAACCCAGAATCAATAGTAGAGAGAACGCAATCAGAGCTAAGGCACCAACCTGCGCCCAAAAGCCAGTAGGGAGCGTATGCTTCGGCGTTGAAGCAACTATCTTCTTCGCGCTCTTCTTCTTTTTTCTTTTTGCCATAATCTTTATTTATTATAGGCGGTTTTCGACCGCTTGACTGGACATTATTATAGCAAAATTTACTACATTTTGCAAGAGGCTTATGGTTGTATTTAGGCAAAAGCGTTTTATACTGACTGTAATGTCCGACATCAATTAGGAAGGCGGGTCACACCATGACCACCCCCTCGCTCTTTATCAACCTCCCCGGCCCGAAAGGAATCGAATACCTCGAGCTCCTTCCGAGCAAGGAGGAGTACGACGTCGGCGTTATGTACACGTGCCAAGGCGGCGCGCTGTTCTCCTGCCTTCAGGGTCCGAACGACACCTGGGTCTGGGACAGCTTCCGCGTCGTCGTTCCCAAGCAGTCCAGCGAACAAGTTCGCGGCATCCCTCTCGAGGGAAGCCCGTTCATCCTGACTGTCGACGTCATCGTGGACGGTGGCAAGGTCTTCCCGTTGGAAGTCTTCGCCGGCACCATCCCGTACGTCTCCCACAAGTCCCCCGCCAATCAGCGCGTCGAGCTCAACCTGTGATCTAAAGGAAGATCATGAGAAGCAGCCCCGCACATGATGGCGGGGCTGCTCATTTTTAGGCCTTATTTAGTAGCCGCGAGTTTCAGTTATGGCAGGTGGCTCAACTGTTTCGATGTCTGGAATGACAGGTGCTGGGAAGCGTTTTTCCTCTAATTTGACCTGCGGACCCTGCTCATCACGAGGGCCAGACTGGTGTCCAGACGCTTGGCCAGCCTGCGACTGCGGGCGTTGGAAACGTTGGTTACCATTACCGTGTGGACGTTGTCCACCTTCGTGCCCGTTGTTTCCATTTTCCTGTGGCTTGCCACCGCCACCAATTTCGTTGATCACTGGGATAACGATTGGAGTCCGCCTGGTTTGGTCATACAGCACGTGGGTAATTTCGTCTTTGATTTCTTTCTTGATAACGTCAAGGTCAACGCGTCGTCCACTGAACGAGCGAGCAACTTTCTGCTTCAAGTATTGACGAATGATTCCCATCAGCTCTTCACTGTCACGCAGGTAGATGAACCCTCGTGAAATGATGTCCGGGCTAGTAAGGAGACGTCCATTACCTTTCGAAACGGTGAGGATGACGACAAACATACCTTCGCTGGCCATGTGAATACGGTCCTTAAGGACAACTTCTGACACAATCGCACCAGAGTCATCGTACATAACACCGCCCACAGGCACACGTCCGGCACGTTTTGCGTTGCCGTCAGGAGTGAATTCAAGTACGTCACCAGAGTCACAGACAAAGATATTGTCACGCTTGATACCACATTCTTTTTCGGCTAGTTCAGCGTTATGCACAAGCATATGGAACTCACCGTGAATCGGCATGTAATACTTCGGGTTGATAGCATTGATCAACTTAACGTGGTCATCGTAGTAGCCGTGACCTGAAAGGTGAATACGGCCAACGCCCGCGAGGTGAGTTTTACGGTCTTGAATCACTTCACTTCCCTCACGCATCAGACCATCAACAGTACGAACAATGTACTTCTCGTTACCTGGAATGCTACTTGAGCTAAAGACGATAATGTCAGAGTTCTTTACCTTTAGGTGACGGTGTGAGCCGCTGGCCATCCGGTTCAATACGGCGTTAAACTCACCCTGAGAACCGGTACAAAGAACAATTACTTTGCCGTCTGGGAGTTTGACGACATCTTCCATCTTTACGATAGTGTCTTTTGGCACCTTGATAGTACCTGTGCGAAGTGCGACTTCAACGTTCTGGATCATGCTGTAACCAGCAATTGCGACCTTACGGCCGTGCGCGGCTGCTTCTTCCATGATGATCTGCAAGCGGTGGAGTTGCGACGAGAAGGTTGAGATAATTATACGATTCTCGGGATGCTTGTCCATGATCTCGCCCATGCTTGCCTTGACGTCAAACTCACCGTGCTGGTGGGTTCCTTCGTCTTCACAGTTGGTGCTTTCGTTCATCATCAAAAGGAAGCCTTCTTTTGTCGCGATTTCGGTCAAACGTTCGAGATCGAATTTCACGCCATCGACAGGATTGTCTTCGAATCGCCAGTCACCTGTATCGAGCAGGTTGCCCACAGGGGTGCGAATGACAACTGCCGAAGCGTCAGGAATTGAGTGACAGACACGAACAAGTTCGACTTCAAAGCTGTCGCCAAGTTTGATCTTGTCGTGCTTTTCAGGATCGATTTCGGTGTACTCCGGAACAAAGCCGTCGGTTGACTCTTCCATCGTTCGTTGAACCATGGCGAGGGTAAATTTACTCGCAAAGACTGGTGCTTCCAGCTGTGACAATAAATGTCGGGCTGCACCAATGTGGTCAAGGTGTCCGTGTGTAAAGACGACGCCACGAATCTTGTGCTTGTTTTCAAGCAAGTACGTGATGTCTGGAACGATATAGTTAATACCTGGGTAGTCGGCACCTGGGAATAGGAATCCCATGTCGATGACAATAATGTCATTGTCATATTCGATCGCCATCATATTCTTACCGATGCCCATTTCACCCAGTCCACCAATAGGAATCACACGGAGTTTTGGTCCGTTCGTCTTTGGCTGCTTTTTTTGTTCAACCAGGCTGAACTGACGTCCACCAAGACCGTTAAACACAGACTTGTTTACGGGAACGTTAATGATGTGCTGTGAGGCACGAAGATTGACGTCGTCGCTGGTACGGCGCTGCGCACGAAAGACTTCGCCGCGGCGAGTCTGAGTGTTTGCAAGCACTGTATTACTTTGTTTTGGTCGCGGAGTATTGTTCCGCGGTTGTTTTGATACATCGTCACCTTGTGGCGATGAGAGTCGTCGTTGACCCATAATATATTTTTTCTCCTTTATTTATTGAAAAAAATGTTTGTAACGAATTCGAGTGTGAAAAGGCTTTGTCGCAGTAAGTAGGATGCCTTTCCCGTATCAGTTGGTCTTAGTATAGCAAATTATGCCTGGTCTGGCAAGGCGTCTATCTGTTTAATGACCGTAGGTACCTTTAGAAAATCGTCGATTAATGTTTGGCGTAGACTGCCGTTATATAGTGCTGCCGCCGGATGAAATAGCGGCATGATCACGATTGTGTGACCACCGAACTGTATGCGTTTTGCTTGGCCATGTACCTGCCCTATCTTCAGATCGGGCAAAAAGTATTCCATACTGTGCCTACCCAGGGTAATCACCACTTTAGGGTTAATAATCTGCAATTGCTTGAGAAGATACGGCCAAAATGCCGCTTTTTCCTCTGGCAGAGGATCACGATTATTCGGCGGACGATATTTTACGATGTTCGTGATATAGACATCGCTACGCTCCATACCAGCAGCTGCAAGCATCTCATTGAGAAACTTTCCAGCCGCTCCAACAAAGGGCAACCCCTGTTCGTCTTCGTTCTTGCCAGGAGCCTCACCGATAAAGACAATGTCAGCGTCCAGGTCTCCGTCGCCCATCACTAGGTTATGGGCTGTCTCAGCCAAATCTGGGCAGACATTCTTTTCCCGAATGTCTGCCGCAATTTGTTCAAGAAGTGCGCGTTTGGTTTCCTGCGCCATAGAACGAACTATTTACTCGCGTTATATTTCTGAGTGATGATCTTCGCGAGTGCGTCAAAGGTATCCTTAGGAGATACAGCGTCACTGCGTTCTTTCAGATCTTTTGACATAGTACTTGCTGCGTCACCAAGATCGCTGGTCAGCGGGCTGATCTTGTTCAAAGCTGCTAGTTTTGCACTACTCGATGTTGCTGCTTCGTATGCTTTCATCTGAACCAGAAGTTCTTTGTAGCTAACGATCACACTATCGACGTATGTCTTTAGGGTTGGATCGGTGATATCACCAGAAGCAGTTTCAAATGCGGTCAAAGCCGTTTGAACTGATGCTGACGAGAAGTTTGAACTAAATCCTGACAGCGAATCGGTTGCCGTCACAAGCGCCTCATATGAAGGAATGAAGGCGTCCATGAATACAATGAACTCTTTCGATTTTGCTTCGTAAGCGACGTACTTTTTATTTATATCAGCGTCGGCGCGAATTGCCTTTAGATTAGCGAGTTTCGCGTTTTCAACTTTGTACTCTTCGTAAGACGTCTTGGCTGTGTCGAATGCCTCGCCAGATGAACCGCCCGTAATGTCAGAGCCGTCTTCCGTCTTTTGTTGGACGACGCTCATTTGATCATAGGCTTTTTTGTAATCTTCCTTCGTTACCATAAAGAAGATGACGTAAACTGCGACAGCAATACCACCAAGAAGAACCAGTCCTCCGACAATAGCACTCAAAAGAATGATTAGTTTCTTTTTTGAGTTACCACCCGGTGTCGGGATAGGATCATTGTTCGGCGATGAGCCAAATACAGCGGTTGGTTGAGCAGGCACAACAGGTACCTCAGGCGCCGATGGCGTTACCTCTGGTGATGCGACTGGACCGAACGACGTCGCTGGGCTAGGCATCGCTGACATAGACGGATCTGGTGTCAACGGCGCAACAGGCTGCGCTGGATCTGATGGTGGACTTGGTGCCACCGGTGTTGGTGTTGGTTCTGGTGTCGGTGGTGTTGGACCTGCCGGCACGTTCTGATCTGGGTTCATGTTTTCCCTCCTATTTTTCTAACTTCCTTCAGTATACAGATCTTTGGAATAACAGTGAAACTAAGCGTTATCAATATCTTTCAAACTAAGGCTCAATCGGCCACGTTCGTCGATAGCAATCAACTTGGCCTTCACGATTTGACCCTCATGCAGGACGTCTTCGACTTTTTCAACACGTTCGTTCGATAGTTGAGAAATATGGGCCATACCGTCAATGCCAGGCATGATGTTAATGAAGGCACCGAACTCTTTAATACTGACTACTTTACCTTCGTAGATTGTCCCTATTTCAGGTTCAGTCGTGAGGCTCTTGATCCATTCAAGGGCGCGTTCAATACTTGATGTATCAACTGCGGCAACAGTAATCAAACCATCATCCTTGATGTCGATTTGCACGCCAGTTTCAGAGGTAATCTTATTGATCACTTCCCCGCCCTTACCGATAACGGCACCAATTTTTTCAGGGTTGATCTTGATCTTTTCGATACGTGGCGCAAACGGACTAAGTTTAGTGCGAGGTTCAGCAATAGTGGTCAGCATGTGTTCAAGGATATGCGCTCGGCCCACTTTGGCAGTCAATAGTGCTTCACGAAGAATTTCAGTTGGCAAACCATGAACTTTCATATCCATCTGCAACGCAGTAATACCCTTTGCAGTACCAGCTGATTTAAAGTCCATATCGCCCGCAAAGTCTTCAGCATCAGCGATATCTGAAAGAATATGCGGCGTCGTGCCTTCCATGATCAATCCCATCGCAATACCACTGACTGGTGCCGAGATAGGCACACCAGCATCCATCAGTGCAAGAATGCTCGAACACGTAGCTGCCATTGAGGTTGAACCGTTCTGGCTCATGATTTCCGTGACGCTACGAATAGCATACGGGAAGTCTTCTTCAGACGGCAGGACTGGCAAGACGGCACGTTCAGCCAAGTAGCCGTGACCAATCTCGCGACGGCCAGGGCCGCTAAGGCGTTGGACTTCACCGACTGTATAGCCAGGTGCATTGTAGTGGTGCATGTAACGACGTTCGCCGTCAGTCACTTCCATCGTATCAACGATTTGGGCGTAGCTAAGTGGTGCAAGCGTAATAATGTTCATACCCTGGGTCATACCACGAGTAAAGAGTGATGAACCGTGAGTCCGAGGCAATACCCCTACTTCGCTCGAAAGTAGACGGATCTCATCGAACTTTCGACCGTCTGGGCGAATTTTTTCTTCGACGATGCCACGACGTACATCCTTGTGGACAGCCGAGGTAAAGGCTTCATCATACTCATCACGAGCTGACTTATAGACATCTTCGCCTAGTTTGTCTGACATTTCTTGGTGGAATGCCCAACGAAGTTGGTTTACCATTTCGTTACGTTCTGGATATGGTTTACGGATGGCTTCACCAAGCTTTCCCTTGACCCATTCGTTCACTACTTCTTGGATGTTATCGTCTGGAAGAACAAGGGTAAATTCTTGAGGTGTTGGCGCGATCTTCTTGGCAAGTTCTTGCTGTAATTTGATAGCTGGTTGGTAATGCTCGAATGCCCACACCAATGCGTCAGCGACGATTTCTTCGTCGACTTCATTCGCACCGGCTTCGACCATAGTAATACCGCCTTCAATTCCGGCGACAACAAGGTCGAGGTCGCTAGCTTCACGCTCTTCAGGACTAAGGAAAGCTTTGAACTCACCGTTGACTCGGCCGATACGAAGGCCTGAAACAGGGCCATCAAACGGGGTACCCGTCAGCATCAAGGCGCTACTGGCCGCAATCATTGCAATCATATCTGGACGGAACGTAGGATCAAGGCTGAGAACACTGGCGACAACCTGTACCTCTTGGCGATAGCCCTTTGGAAACAGTGGACGAATCGGGCGGTCGATAATACGACCGATCAGAATCGCTTCGTCGCTTGGGCGGCCTTCACGTTTAATAAAACGGCTACCGCTGATTTTTCCAGCTGCATACATTTTTTCTTCATAGTCGATAGATAGTGGGAAATAGTCCATCATAACTGGTCGAGAACCGACCTGTGCGGTACCTAGGACGACCGTGTCGCCGTACGTGACCATAACTGAACCAGTGCTGCGAAAGCCGACGCGGTTCACTTCGAGGGTCAACGGTCGACCTTCAAATTCGGTGGTAACTTTAATAATATCCTTACCATAAGGGTTGATGATTGCCATGGGGCACCTCCTTCTTTTAGTTATACTTATTTCTTAAAAGTGAATAAGTAAAGGGTACATGGAATCTTATACGATCTATAAGAGTCTGTATCCGTCACTTACATCACCTAAAGTACGCTTTTCATTATACCATAGGCTAGGCTTGTTACCCCCGTGCATGTTACAGTAATCACACTATGATCCTGCAGGATCCGCTATGCGCCTAACGTCCGGACGAGCCGAACCACTTACGCTATCTTATATAATCAAATCTATCAAAGGAGAGTGTATGAAGACACGACGAGTTAATGTGCGGGGTATTATTTTTAAAGACGGCAAACTATTAGCAACAAAGTTTCGTCAGCAAGACGACAGCGAAAGTGAATGGTGGGGCACATTTGGCGGTGGCCTCGATATCGGCGAATCGCTTATTAACGGCCTGCACCGCGAAATGATTGAAGAAACAAGTGTCGCGCCGAAAATCGGCAAGCTACTATTTATTCAGCAGTTTAGCGAAGGTGAAAAGGAATATCTTGAGTTCTTCTTCCACATTGAAAATGCTGACGACTATACAGCCATCGACTTCTCTACTACCTCGCACGGCGAACTAGAGCTGGTACGGCACGAATTCCTAGACCCAAAAACGAATCATGTACTACCGGCCTTTTTACAGACGATCGACATCGCCGATTATATCGCGAACGACAAACCAGTCTATATCTACAACGAACTTGATAGCTAGCGGTTACTTCCAGTAGAAATATTCGTCATATATCAATATGGCTGCTGCCCGAGGAACACCCAGGCAGCAGTCATATTTGACGTGCAGAGTGTTCTCTCGAGCATCCATTCCCGGGTTAGTACGGGACCGACACTAGAGCTTTTCCTCCTTGGTGAGGGAGAAGGATGGCGACTTCACGTTCGAAGCCGTCGACTTCTCCAGAGAGAAGACGGAAGACATACGTTCTGCCTGCCGATGACTCTTCGTAGACTTCGCTGAGCGGGTCTACGACGAGGACTCGCGTCTCGCCGTGGATGGTGACATCCAGGGTGAGAACTTGATCTGTCCCCCATATTGCAAGGAGGAGGCGCGCTTCGAGATCACTCGAGTCCTCGACGGACTCGAATCGATGCGTGCCACGAAGTCGGACTTCAGGTACGGGCGCGCTGCCCGTCTCTCTGTCCGTTTCCATGGCCAGACCTCCTGTCATTGTGGTTGTTTCCTTCCGTAATGCCTCGGTGGTGCTTGTGTCGAATATGGACTCACATATTATACTATATATGAGCTAAAAAGTAAATAAGTCTCGGTTATGCTTTTATCTAAAGATCGATGTGTTCGCGGTCAAGAAAGTCGACGTATGGCATCATTAATGCCTTGGTCATACGGCGACGTACGCCTTCAGGACCGGTTTTCTCGTTGTGAGTGATCTGACGATACGATTGAGTTTCACGGATTGCTTTCTTTGAAGCAAGCGCCGCTTCGACGTCAGCAATGTAACTCTCGTCATTTCGCAGAACGTATGCAGCGTTATTAGGAGTTTGCGGCACCGCATCCATGGCAATAGATATCAGTTTTCCTTCACTGTTACTACGGAAACGCCCGAGATATTTAACATCGCCGAATGAACCAAACTGTGAGGTTCCGTCTCCTTCACCGTTCTTTTGTAGTTCAAGTGCGATCTTTTCAAAGTCGATAGCTTTTAATTCAACGGTGTCACCGTCTAAGAGGTCTTCACTAAACTCATTGAGAAACTTGTAGGTCTCATCAACATCAGCCCGATCAAGTCCGAGGGCACCAGCTGCCTCATCTTCGCTAGTAATAACTTCTCCGAAGTTACCTTCGAGTAATAGTCGCAGCTCTTCGAGTTTCGCTAGTTCTTCAGCCGAGAGGCCGTTGATTGATTCAACACCGAATGAAACGCCCGATTGGCCCTTTTCGTTAGTAAACGCACGTCCACCGTTTGCTTGTATACCCTGAAAGGCACCACGAACCATACCGTTAGAAAGTTTACTACGTTGGATATAACGAGCCATGTCCATCGGACTTGGCTTTTTGACGATTTCTTTTCCAGTTTCGTTTTCGTTTTGAGTGATCATTTGCATGCAATATATCACATCTCTTCACTAAAGTCAATACCTTATCAGGGGTAGGGACAAAAAAAGAACTCCGCTTATTTGCGGAGTCCTAGTTTTGCGACAGTTGCCTTGTAGGCTTCAAAGTCGTTTGCTTCCAGATATTTCAGAAGCCGTTTACGGCGTCCTACCATCTGAATCAGGCCACGACGAGCCATGTGGTCGCCTTTGTTGGTCTGTAGGTGCTCTGTGATCTCTTTAATACGAGTCGTCAGAACAGACGCTTGAGCTTGTGGGCTTCCAACGTCGTCTTTGTGAGTTTGGGTCAGGCTGAATGCCTTTGCCTTGTTATCTGCGGTAATCATCGAATGTGTATTGTATCAGAATTCTTCATCTGTTTCAAGGGGCAGCCGGTAAATGAAATTCGATGTGTTTTTAACAGGCGTTTCGTACAGCATAAGCATTGACTTTTTATCTGTTACATGCTATTATTAAGCAGCTATGGAACTTATAAGGTCCACTTCGCACGGAGGGTTCTCCGTACGAGGCATCTTTACATTTGTCATGACCGTTATTGTGGCGGCCCTATTATGGGTACTCTTTATGACCCCTGCTACAAATGCGCAGTTCATTACCCCTACCGGCGCTTGGAACGGATCGAGCATCCTTTACGACGGTCAACAGTATTACCCCGTTGCAGATGCAAAACAGGGAGACAGTCACGGTATAGCCCCTGACAGCAAACTGTATGTCTTTATTGAACAAATCAGCGAGCGCCCATTACTACAGAAGGCACATGTTATCTACTTTGCACCGGGGGCCGACCC
Organism: Candidatus Microsaccharimonas sp.; assembly: GCA_049276535.1. GTDB lineage: Bacteria > Patescibacteriota > Saccharimonadia > Saccharimonadales > Saccharimonadaceae > Microsaccharimonas. Next base: position 604,429 of record JBASWP010000001.1, on the reverse strand, counting down.
CCCAAATGCCACCTCTGCAGAATATGCGGTTTATGATTATTCAAGTAATCGTATCTATTCAAACCCTCAAGATAAAAAGACAATTGGAATGACTGTAAGGGGATCAAGCGATGCCGTTGGCGAAGCTTGTACTATTACTGGTGGCCTGGGATGGGTCATCTGTCCTATTAGTGTTTGGTTAGCAGAATCTATGGACTGGCTGTTCGACGTTGTCGCAAGTATGATCGCGGTAGAACCACCAAAAACAGGTGATACCCAAAACGATCTTTACGCCGCTTGGAACGTGATGCGCAGTATCGCCAACGTGGCCTTTATGATTGTTTTCCTCATTATTATCTACTCGCAGCTTACCAGTGCTGGTGTCAGTAATTATGGGTTGAAGAAACTTATTCCTCGGCTGGTTATTGCGGCCGTATTAGTAAACGTTTCGTACATTCTGTGTGCTCTGCTGGTCGATGTCTCGAATATCGCCGGATACTCGTTACAAGATATATTGGCAAACATTCGAAGCAATACCTTTAATATCGATAACGAAACGTGGGATGCGAGTGTTACTGACTGGCGCGCCGTCACTTCCTTTGTACTTGCCGGTGGTACGGCCGGAACCTTAGGTGTTGCCGTGGCAACTGCTGGTTCAGCAGCAAGTGCCCTATTCCTGATCATTCCACTGTTGCTTGGATTACTGTTGACCATCCTCTTCGTCCTTGTTATCTTGGCTGCTCGCCAAGCTATTATCGTTATCCTGATCATCGTTTCACCACTAGCCTTTGTCGCCTATCTGTTGCCGAATACTGAAAAGTGGTTTGAGAAGTGGCGTGAATTGTTTACGACAATGCTCGTCTTCTTCCCAGCCTTCTCGTTAGTATTCGCTGGTTCACAACTGGCCGGAGGTATTATCCTGCAAAATGCGACCTCGATCGTCATGATTATCTTTGGTCTGGCTGTCCAGGTTGCTCCACTGGTCATTACCCCTATTTTGCTGAAGCTTAGCGGTAGCCTGCTGGGCCGTATCGGTAGTATTATCAACGACCCTCGCAAGGGCCTCATGGATCGTGCAAAGAACTGGTCAACCGAACGTGCCGAAATGCACCGCCAGAAATCACTCACCAAGAATGCTTATAACCCTGACCGTCCATGGAACCCATTCAGATGGAATTCGACTCGTGGTATCGCAAAACAGCTCGACAACGGCAACCGTCGCGTTAAAGAACGTACAGCTTTATACACCTCTATGAACGACAACCGCTACAACCGTACGAACGGTCACCGCCGTATTTACGAGCAGATGCACGAGACCGAGACCGAAAAGAAGATTATCGAAGGTACTCTCGAGCGAGACTTGAAGAATAATATCTACACCTCGCAGCACCACCTCGCTCGTGAGATGGAATCACGTGTCATTCAAGACGAAGTCACACTAGCAGGCGAGAAACTCAACCGCGTCCAAGAAGGCCTGCGTACTGGCCAGGATATTAGTATTCCTCACGCCTTTAACGATCAGCTTATCCAGCGAAACAAAGATGTCACCCGTGATATCGCTGCGACCGCTATCTCTATTCAGACTGCTAAACGTGTTCAACAGAACCAGCTATCTGATGCGCTGCTTCGAAATGTTCAGTCAATCAATGGACGTGATGTTCCGATTACTATCGACGGCCAAGACCTCCGTACTTGGGCCGGTGCACAACTTGACGTTGTCCGTGACGACGCAGGAAATATTACGGTTGATAACGGTGCTGACTCAGCTCTTACCTACGCAACCACGCTCAAGCGTGAAGCTGAAGGCAAATTGGTCTCTGAACGTAGCCAACTATTGAAACACTTTAAACTTAGTGGTGCACAGCGCCAAGCAATTGCACGTGGTGAAAACGTCGACGCAGAACGAGATGGTGCAACCTACACCTTCAAGTCGGCTGATGAATACACTCGTGAAGCAGCCATCGAGACCCAACTTACGACTGGTTCATATGACGAAATTGCCGAGATCATGGCACTGTCTGGTAGTACCAGCGGATACGACTACCGTACGACTATTTCCGAGCTCATTTCTAAGAATGGTCTAACTTCTAAAGCTACCTTCCTTGGTGGTAAATTTATCGATGCTGTGAGCCAAGGTAAAGTAGCGTCTAACTTCAACGCTGCAACGGGTAGGTGGGAAGATGTTCCTGCCAACGAAGTTGGTAGTCAAGATCCAAACATTCGACCTCGTGGTCTGCTTTACTGGACTGCACAGAGTATTCTTGAAGGTAAGATCAAGGCCGAAGACTTGGCGAACAACGATCAAGGTGCCCTCAAATTGTACTCGCAGGCTGCAGTCGTTACTGACCCTGACGAAGCTGTCCGCCGCGGCTGGATTGAAGACACTCATATTCAGCGTGACCTATGGACTAACCGCCTGCGTGAATTCCGTGCGACTGCCGAGGAGATTCGTCGCCCAGACACCGACCTCGACCGCAATGCGACTCAGGCTGCCAAAGAGCGTTTGGACGATATCAGATTCGGTCGTACTCGCCTTTAGGCGATCGGTTCGGCGTCTTCTACCGACCAGTCAGCGATCTTTGTCCGCCGGAGTTGCTCACAGTAGGCACCCGTTTCGAGACGCTTTCCTATATCCTCGGCAAGCGTTCTAATGTAGGTACCGCTGCTGACATGGGTACGAATCTTTACATACGGATAGGTGTAATCCACCAAGTCGAGACTGTAGATCGTCACCGTCCGTTCAGGAACTTCAACGGCTTCACCACGACGGGCTAATTTATAGGCTCGCTCGCCGTTTATCTTGATAGCACTATAAATAGGCGGACGCTGAGTAATCTCACCGTGGAACGGCTCTAGAGCAGCCTGAATCTCATCAAGACTCGGCTGACGTTCAGAAACCTGGGTCAACTCACCTTCTGGGTCACCTGTTGTGCTGGTTTGTCCTAAATGAATCGTTGCTTCGTATACTTTATCGAGTTTTGAATAATTACCAGCATTGCGGCATTCTTTTCCAGTGACAATAATCATCAACCCTGTGGCGAACGGGTCAAGCGTGCCAGTGTGGCCGACTTTGGCTTTCTTGCCTAGCTGTTCAGATAAACGGCGGCGAACACGAGCAACCACGCCGAAACTTGTCATATTCGACGGTTTATCAATCAAGAGGACGCTGTCTTCGTTCATATCCAGCAATTATACCCTAGTCGTAGGTTATTGCTGACCAGGAATCTTGAATTGGCCCGGATCACTTGGTGGGGGCGTGGTTGGTGGCATTGGCGGTAACGCCGATGGTTGCGTAGGTGGCTCTGGTGCTAAAATATCCCCTAATCGTTCTGGCGGAAGGCTGTCACTAGGGGCAGCATAGGCCGAAAGTGGCGCAGGCGCTGATTGTGAAAAATCAGGAATTGGCGGTGGCATTGGCAGGCCTAGGTCTGCTGGTGCTGGTGGGGTTGGCGGAGTAACTGGTGCTAACGGCGCAACAGGTGCTGCTGTTGAAGGTGCCGGTATGGTAGGTTCAGTATCAAACGCGTAGGCCGAGTGGACTAATTCAGGTGTCGCAGGTGGGGCCGCATCGTTCACACTGGTTGAACCCGCTGCCGCTGAACTTCCAAGAAACTCATGAGCTGGATCAACCGAAAATGGTACGGCTGATGGGTTTGGTGAACCACCGACATATGAATGCGTGAGAATCGTCTTATTCTGATCGTTTTGAAGCTCCCGACGAGCATCATCGGCCGCTTGTTCAGTCGTGGCGCTCAGCGTTCCGCCTAGTTCAGGCTCTCCGGCTTTTTCTTCTGGTTCAAATGCGTAGGCGTTCGATAACGCCGGTACTTCTGACACGGATGGCTGGATATTTGACGGCGGTTCAGATACCGGCGCAACCGGTTCGTCATGAGTAACTTCAACCTGCTCGGATGCTTTTACTCGCTTGTCCATTTCTTCGAGAGTTTCGTTTGGATGATGGGAAATATCGAGGCTGTCTTTTGACGTTTCAGAGGTGTTCTCGTCCTGTTTACGAGGGCTCGAAATCGTAGTATTATCCGACACTGCAGTCTCGCCGTTGATGTCACCTTCTTGGAGTTTCGATGCGATCAATTGTTGATCCGCACCGGCGGCCATCAGTTGTGCAGCAACCGTCATAACCCGTGCTGTAGTATGCGTGTTACTGAATCGATCAGTTTCAGCCACAATACCGGTCAGAAAGGCCGTCGCAATCGGACCATCAAGAAGTGATTTCGTTTTATCGGTCTTTAACGCTTCAGCAAGACCAGCGATCATCTCGCTAAGGCTACTTGACTGCGCGTCATGCCAGTCAATACCACCGAGTGTACTGGTCTGCTCGCCTGCCGTTGCAGTGATGATAGTCGCATCGTGAAGGATCTGTCCTTGGGCCTCGAGGGCGCCATCAAGGTGTTCTTGCTTATCAACGCCCAGTGCAATCACCAGTTCGACGTTAAAATCACCTTGGCTAAATTCAAGATCGTCGCTAGTGATGGTTGTTTTATACGGAGTAATAAAGATTTTCACCGCATCGCCTTCTACTTTGTAGCGAAGATGGTCGGCTTTTTCTTTGTCGAGGGCAATGATGAAATCACGCAGACTATCGGTCGTATCATCAAGAACCTTCTCTGGTTCAAGGAATGCTATCGCTGGTGGCGTTGCGCCACTAAACACAGCTGTGGGATGTTTTTCCAGCTTATCAAGCAACAAAGTGAGGCCGATTGCTGCCGAAAGTGCGTCGACAGAAGGGTCATTAGAGACGGTCACAAGAATATTAGTCGAAGCTTTAATCTTTTCGACGATCTGTTGCTTGGCTTTTATGTCGTCCATATGGTGTTTATTTCTTTAGTTTAGCGCTTTTGCTTCACTATAGCATAAGGGGTTTATGACAGTCAACGGAAACCCCCTCGACTCTTTACAATTTCACCCTTTTCCTCTATAATCACCCTTTGACTAGATAAAGCATTTTAATCAAATAAAGGAAATCCATGCCGATCATCAAATCCGCTATCAAGCGAGCAAAACAAACTGTTAAACGACGTGAGCGAAACGTCGCTACAAAGCGTGAGATCAAAGACGCTGTAAAAGCATTTATGGCAAAGCCATCTGCTACCCTGCTTTCAAAAGCTCAAAGCGAAATTGACACTGCAGTGAAAAAGAATCTCATCAGCAAGAACACTGCTGCACGTCGCAAAGCAAACCTTTCAAAGTTTGCTAAAAACGCCGGCGTCAAGCTTGGTGCTGCAAAAAAGGCAACTACTACACCTGCAAAGGCAAAGGCAGCACCTAAGACCGCTGCAAAAGTAGTTGCAAAACCAGCAGCCAAGGCTGCCGCTAAGCCTGTTGCTAAAAAAGCCCCTGCAAAGAAACCTGCGGCGAAAAAATAATTTTCTCGTATACGAAAACACCCTCTGGTTTCAGGGGGTGTTTTTTATGTCGATAGCGATACGAGCGTTCGCTCGATAAGGAGCCACGGCTCACCGCGTGAGCGCTTGAGATCGGTATCAGTCTGGGCAAAGTTTCGAAGTATCTTCATTGCCCCGTGTTTCCCTACCTTTTTAGCATGCCTGGCAAGCTTCGATGCAACATACGGGTGAATGCCGAAATCTTTTGTTGGGACATCATCACTGCCTGCCTGTGCGATTGCGGCGAGTTGTACTGCCTGTGATGACAGTAATGCGAATAAGCGATAGGGCTCTTCAGTTAATTCAATTGTTGCCAGTATCTCATGGAGCCGTTTCGGATGACCTTCGAGGGCCAGTTCGAATAGTTGAAAGACGTTTTCCGAAGGGTTCACATCAATCACCTCATTAATTGAATCTTCATCGATCGTGTCGACGTACAATAATTTTTCGAGTGCGTAGCGAAGTTGCCACTGATCCAGCCCGACCCGTTCAACAATGTGGTGCACACTTCGTTTGTCCAACGTTAACCCTATTGCTTTTGCCTGATCACCCAGCCATGCTTCGGCCATAGCGCGATCTCTATCGGTCCAATTGTTAAACTCATGAACATCGGCTACTTTTTTTAACTCTTTATATGCAAGGGTCCGTTTGTCTAGTTTTTCATCGATAAGCACCAAATGGATATCGTCGGATATTCGTGGCAACCAGTCGGATAACTTTTCCCATACCGAGTTGTTCTTTGAAAGGTCCCTGATGATGACAAGGCGTTTCTCGGCAAACAGGGTGCTCCCCATCAGCAGATCGGGAATGTCACGAAGTTCAATCGACAAGCCGTCTATCTTTTCTGCCCGACCATCAAAGTCAGCCATGATACGCATGCGCGCCTCATCTACCTCAAAACTATTATCACCTGTGAGCAACGTAATCATTATCTTTAGTATAGCCTATAGCTTCTGGCAGAAGGGACAGACATGAGTCCCTCGTCCTGCCACCCGTAGTTTTTCGATCGTCGTTCCACAGCGCGGACACGCCAAGCCTTCACGGCGAAACACGCGGGCAAAGTCCATGTAACTCCCCTTTTTACCCTCAGCATTTACATAGGTATGATTCGACGAACCACCTTTCTCAATCGAGAGGTTCATGACCGCGCGAAGTTCGGTATATAATTTTTTGAACTCAGCCGTCGTCAGCGTAGCGACTAGCCGTTTCGGATGAATCTTGGCACCCCATAGCGACTCATCGGCATAGATGTTTCCGACACCAGCAATGACTGATTGATCCAGTAGTGCGGCCTTGATATTTGTACGCGCCCGACGCGTAAAACGATCCTGAAAATTGCGTGCGGTGAAAGTATCTTCTAATGGTTCAGGGCCGACTCTCTTCATAAAGTCAGTGTTCGGAATCTCAATACGGGGCATTAGTTTGATCCAGCCGAATTTACGCTGGTCATTAAAGAATAGTTTCGAACCATCGCTAAAGACAAGTGTTACCCTAGTCGACTTGTCGGGTAATATATTCACCAAACTATCGCTTGGATGTCCTGCCCCAAAACGAACATCACCGACAAATACCAGTTGCCCAGTCATCTTTAAGTGAATCAGTAACGAATAGTCGTTATCGAGGTCGATAATCAACACTTTCGCACGGCGACGAATCTGCTTGATGTGCGCACCGATCAAAAAGGTATTCACATCAACGGCAGCGTTGGGAAAACTCTTCTTCGTATCGCTTGTAGCCGATGCCACTTCTTTCCCAACGATCAGGTCACTAAGACCCCGTCGAACTGTTTCGACTTCGGGTAATTCAGGCATAAAAACTCCTAAAGATTTACTCGGTCGATCAGTTTCTCGGCATCAGGAATCTGATTGACAAAGAGGCTGGTTAACTGAGAAACGTTCGCATTCAGGGATCCGGCTGAACCTTTACAGGTTGAGGTCCATAGACGCTTCACTGGTTGCTTGTTATTCAGGATAGTAAATTCATAGAGACGACCAGTGGCACAGATACCACGAATATCGTTTCGGTCGCCAGAGAGTTCAACACCCTTTGCGAGGTTGGCTTTATCGAGCGCATACACAAATTGTTCATAGGCTGCAACATTATTCGAGAGGGCGACACTATCAACAACTGTATCGAGATAGCCCTTATACGTTTTAATTTCGCGGACGTTGTTTGATATATCAATTTGGTAAGATTGGAATTCTTCGTCGGCGACAATAGGACCACGAACCGTCATACTGACACTTCGTCCAACTGATGTATCCAAAAGTGCTTCCTTGCTAGTGTCTACTGTTGCTGGTGTGGTAGACGTGCTTGAAAAGAAGACGATACGAGCAAGTGATACCAGCGCTGCGATTGCGATAATGATAACAATGATAACAAGTGCGACTGGAAGAATTCGTGAAGTTCGGTAACGTGCCATGAATTAACCTTAGTCCGTTTGGCCTTCTGTGTCAATGAGGGCAGCGACATCACGCTGGCATTGTGCGTTGTCGATAAACTGGACGACGTGCATTCCCACTGCCCTTGCCCCTTCGCAGTAACTCGGTAAATCATCGATCATAATACTCTCGTTTGCTGCCACGCCCAACTTACGAAGCGTCAGGTTGTAGATCTCTGGCTCTGGCTTGATACTGCCCACATCGCCTGACGCAACGACGACTTCAAACAGTTCGTCCAATACACCAGTACCGAAAAGTTCATCTAAACGAGCTCTTCCCCGAACATTACTTAGCATCGCGAGCTTATATTGACCCTTTAGTGTTCGAACGTAATCGATCAGTGCATCATTCTTTGCAACACTATCATTAAGAGACGTGAGCAACTCCACCGGATCAACCTTCATAATGTTTGCCATTTGTTCAATCGACTCACCGCGCGTCAACATGCCCCTATTAATCGCCTGAACGATAGTGTGAAGTTGACGACCACCTTCAGGGTCAATGGCAGCATATTGTCGAATTTTAAAAAGAAGGGCATCGTTAATAAACACCCCGAAACAATCAAAGACAATCGCTTTTATCATCTACAAATCACCCCAGTTTTTTCCAACACTCACATCGACTTTCAGCTTGATGCCTAGGTCTGGTGCTATGTTTTCCATCACTGATTTTAATATTTCTGAAATTTTTTCAGCGTTTTCTTCTAGACACTCGACTAGAATACTGTCATGTACCTGCAAGATTTGTTCACCTAACTCACCTATCTGTTCATCAACTTGTAGCATCGCTAGTTTCATCAAGTCTGCCTCGGTACCTTGAATCGGCATGTTTGCCGCTGCCCTCTCGGCACCGGCACGAACCATAAAGTTCGAGCTATGAATATCCGGAGTTGGGCGACGACGACCATGATAGGTCTCGACGTACCCTTCGGTACGGGCTTTTGCGAGCGTGCCATCGATAAATTTTCGAATCGGTTTACGAAGATCGAAGTACTGGTCGATAAAGTCCTTTGCTTCACCGAACGTCATACCGGTATTTGCCGCCAGTCCATGCGGGCTCATACCGTACAGCACTCCAAAATTAATCACTTTAGCAGCGCGACGCTGATTCTTGGTGACTTCTTCCATTGGAATCCCGTACACCCGGCTTGCCGTCTTTGTGTGAATATCGACATCGCCGTTAAAATCATTTATTAGTTCAGTATCATTCGCGAGCACCGCCGCCAAACGTAGCTCGAATTGCGAATAGTCAGCACTAACGAGTACCTTGCCCTTATCAGCAACAAAGGCTTCGCGAATCTTTTTTCCTAGGTCTGAACGAATCGGAATATTTTGCAAATTCGGCGCGGTACTACTAAGGCGCCCTGTTGCTGCGACATCTTGATTGAATGTCGTGTGAATACGATTATGCTCATCTGCTTCTTTTGGTAATGCATCGGTGTAGGTACTTTTGAGCTTTGCGAGTTCGCGTGTCTGCTCGATCAACTCGATAATCGGGTGTTTACCCCGCAGCTTGTCGAGCTCTGCCTGACCGGTACTAAAACCTGTTTTACCTCTTTTTATACCCGCTGTCGGGAGGTTTAATTCGGCAAATAACACTTCTGATAATTGCGCAGGGCTGCCAATGTTAAATTCGTGACCGACCATCGAATACATTTCTTGTTCGAGGCGAGCGTGTTCAACACCTAGCTCTTCACTCATCTTTTCGAGCGTTTTTGGATTAATCAAGACGCCTTTTCGTTCAATACGAAACAGCGTGTAGGTTAACGGAAAGTCGAACTCGTGGGCAATCCTCGCGACTTTTTCTTCCTTTTCAAATGCAGCGACTTGCTGGTCATACACCGACCACAACCCAGCCAATAACACTTCTGGTACTGGTTCACTGACACCGATCAAGCTTTCTGGTGAGCGATCTCGACGCAGTGGATCAATCAAAAACGCCGCCTGACGAATATCATGAATGTCGTGGAAATGCACAGATACATCATGCTTGGCCAACTGATGATAGATGTCTTTTATATCATAGCTAACAACGATTGCCATCTCGAGAGCACGCCATACACTCTTATCGATCTTTTCAACTTTTTCGGTTGCGACCGTTTTTCTATCAGTCGATAGCCAGACAGTATCATCGTCGAGTGAAATCAGAACCGGACCATCAATCTGCAACGTATCGGGCCACGCAACTTTTTCAAGGCCTGGAATCTCTTTCTTCTCTTCTTCGATATCAATAATCTTGTCACCGATTTTCATATGATCAGGCAAGCGTGCAATCAGCGACTTAAATTCATATTTATGCAGTACCGCCAGAATCTTGTCGACATTAGTGTGCGCGATATCAGTTTCTTCCCAATTGATTTTAATAGGGACATCGGTAAAGATGCGGGCCAGTTTCTGGCTCATGAACGCATTGTCTTTACCTTCCAACAAATATTTTTGGCGAGACGGTGTGATGTCGTCGATATGTTCGTAAATACTCTCAAGAGAGCCGTATTCATTCAACAGTGCCTGTGCTGCCTTGTCGCCAATCATCCGAACGCCGGGAATATTATCGCTCTTGTCCCCTACTAATGCTTTGTAATCAACAAATTGTTCAACCTGAATGCCATATTTCTTTTCAAAGGCAGCTGCATCGTACTGTGTAAGATCACTCCCCCCAGTCTTTGTAATATAAACCGACGTTTTCGGTGAAATAAGCTGCAGCAAATCATAATCACCCGTCACGACGCACATTTCAACGTCGGCAGCATTAGCCTCGAGGGCGAATGTCCCCATGATATCGTCAGCTTCGTAGTTTTCCAATTCATAGAGTGGCCAGTCAAAGGCTTCGAGAACCTCGCGAAGTATCGGCAATTGCGCGTAAAAATCATCAGGTGGCTTGATGCGACCAGCTTTGTATTCAGGGAAGATTTCGAGGCGCTTGGCAGTGCTTGTTCCACGAATGTCCCAAGCAATCGCAACGTAATCGGGTTGAATTTTCTTGATAATCTCGATAGCAATCGAAGCAAATCCCATGACACCGCCGGTTGGTATGCCTTCGGCAGTAGCCAGATTCGGCATCGCGTAGTACCCGCGGTAAAATACAGACATTCCATCAATGACAGCCAAGCGTTTCATGTGTTAAGTATATCAGGTTTGACCCTTACGAATGGCTCGTCGTTCTCTATCTGATGTACCGCCCCATATACCTTCCTGTTTAGTAGCGACTGCATAGTCCAAACAGAACAGTCGTGCCGCGCAACGTCCACAGATCTTTTTCGCATCACGCGTGCTTTCACCTTTTTGGGGTAAGAATATTTCCGGGTCCGTCGTTGCACACTCGGCGAATTCCCGCCAGTTATCAACCGTAACCAAATCGATTCCGTTCATAGTGCGGATTTCGATTGGCTGTCTTTGGACAGGATGCTTACGTATCGGATGCTCAACAGGTAGATCTTCGTAGGCGGCGAAATGTTCGATATGTTCTGGCAAAAGATTAATCATAGCAACCGTTTGTTCGATTGGATAGAACAGATCTGGTTGATGATTTCGTGGATGTATTTTGATAGACGGAACTAGCGCTGTGTAGCGCAGTCGGCGATGCACCCAACTAGGAGCATGACCCATTATCTTAGCTAACCCGGACACCGTACTCTCATTTTCATCAGCTATTGGGTATTTGCTTGGAATCGCGTGCATCTGTTCAATCGTGTGTGTCGTTGGATAGTAGCGACGTGGTTGAAAATTCTCAGGTGTGAGTTTGATTGTTGGAGTGATCACCGTATAGGCGAGCCTTCTTTGAACCCAAGTAAGGCTCTTCCCTGATTTTTGAGCTAATCCCCTTTCTGTACTATCGTCATCACCCGCAATAGGGTATTGGCTTGGCAGATTCTCGATCTGGGAAATAGTCTCTGCTGTCGGGAAATACAATGCGAGTTGATAATTGAGAGGGTTTAGTTTGATAGTTGGTTCGACATGTATAAACGCAAGGCGTCGATGTATCCACTTGGCGTCATGACCCATTAGCCTCGCAAGCCCCGTCACCGTACTATCATCTTCGCCGGCGACTGGATATTGATTCATGCGCTCAACTTCAGTCAGTAATAGTTCTTTGTCTTGTTCGCTGTAATAGGTGAACAGACGATTGTTAATCGGATTCAACTTAGTCGTTCCATTAATTTCCAGATATGGGGTTCTTACCCTGATCCACCGCTCGGTCTTGCCAATGGCCACCGATAGACCGTCAAGTGATATATCTTGTGGATTCACGACAGGATAATCTTTCAGGCTGTCCTTTTCAAGTTTCAAGGCATCGTATACCAAGTTAGGATAGTGTGTGAGTGGTTTGCCACGAGAATTCAGCCTGATTTCACCGTAGTCAAGAAAATATTTTTTTACCCTTATTTCCACCCAGTCATACGACTTCTCTAATAATCTTGCCATCTGGCCAATCGTGAGCCATGTTTCTAATTCTGTTTCTTCGTCGCCACCGACAAATTCACCGTTTTCGGAAGTAATACTTTCCCTTTCGATAACTGGAATTATTCTGTCTTTTTTTGGTTGTTCCATGGATATTACGGTGTCATATCAAGTGTTAGTTCTTCGCGAACTGTTGTCGCAGCGTCGTCGATTACTTCTCGAATTTGCTGTTCAGACATTCGAAATATATCCGCAAGATCGATAATAAATGCGGGCACAATCTGGCGAGCAAGTGGAGGGCAACATAACTTTATATAGTCGGTAACAATATCGATATCAATAAGCTTGAACTGTCCTTGGCCTTTATCGAGCTGTAATCGAAAATTAAGAAAATTTCCGCTAAGGTTAGGAAATAGTCTTTCTAGCTGTCGGTCGGCTACTGTCTCGTTCATACTCCTATTATCACCTCCAAGGTTTAGTGGCGCAACCATGAGCAATACACTCTTCATCTGTTACAATAGCCCTATGAGCCACCACGAAAATTTACGAATCTTTGCGTTCATCGGTAACGGTGCATCAGATATTATCGAACTCCTGACTAGTCAAGGTTATCCGAAAGTGTCTAACGACGATATGATCTCTCAGATTGATCATTTGGCGACGGCTGGACAGCATCGTGTTGTCACCGATCAACTACAAGATTTTGAATCGTACAAAGCTATGCGCCATGCCTTTCCCGGCGAACTAACTCTTATCGCGATTACTGATAAAACAACAGCTGACACACTGCGCGCTGAAAAATCTGATATCCCACAGAATTGGGATGAAATTGAAAATCTGCACGAGACCGACCTGATACTCCAAGCCGACGATTTCTTAGAAATCCTATCCGACAACAGCACATGGCATGCCCAGCTCAATGAGCTGATCGAAAAACACCACTTTACGCGTTAATTTAATTCAAACTCTTTTGTTAAGTAAGCTTCGTAGTCTTCGAGTGACGCGTATTCGTTGATAATAGTGACGTCAGCCATGTCTCGCACTCCACCCATGTTCAAGCTACTCTCATCGCCTTCAACGTACTGCATCTCGATGTCTTCCTCGTCTGCAAATTGTTCAAAAGTTTTCTGATCTTCTGGCCTATCGAGGTTTCGTTTTTGAATACGTTCGTAGCGAATATGCCGGTCGGCATCTACCCAGATGATGATACCCCCTGCTCTCTTGATAGCTTCGGCTTCCTTCGGGTGACGGATACTGGTGATCGTCAGACCAGTGAACCCTTCTTCGGCCTTCTCGGCTTCATAACGTTCGATTGTCTTTTCAACTAATACCCCAGGGCCAGATTCAGCCCGCCATTCGTTACCAAGTGCCCGCAGATTTTCGCGCTCATGGGTCAGTCCACGTAGGTCCAACTCGTGACGTAGGATATCGCTTAGACTGACAAATTGGGCGTTCTGGATAATGGCACGAAGGGTGCCGAGTGTATCCTTGCCTGATGCATTAGTACCTGCGACTCCCACGATTTCCGGTAGTTTCATGCGGGTCCTCTAGTTTAGGTATTCGTGTAGTTTCTTTGAATCTTTGTGCTTGCGAAGTTTAGCGAGGGCTTTGGCTTCGATTTGGCGAATACGTTCACGAGTGACGGCAAATTCCTGTCCGACTTCTTCGAGAGTGTGGCTCTTGCCATTTTCCAGACCAAAACGCATCTTGATGATTTTTTGTTCACGATCAGAAAGTGTTGAAAGGATCGCCTGAACTTGTTCTTTCAATAGTTGTGAGGCAGCTGATTCTTCTGGCGTAGCTGATTCTTCATCTTCGATAAAGTCACGCAGGACTGAATCTTCGTCATCGCCGTCGCGACCAACACCAGCATCGAGCGATGTGATGTCTTGTTTGATTTTCATGACGTACTCGACCTTGTCCGGTTCCATTTCTAGTTCTTTGGCCAGCTCTTCGATGGTTGGTTCACGGTTCAGTTCTTGTGTCATACGACGCTGGGTGCGAAGCAATTTGTTGATTGTTTCTACCATGTGAACAGGGATACGGATCGTACGCGCCTGGTCGGCAATCGCACGAGTAATCGCCTGACGAATCCACCAAGTTGCATAGGTCGAGAACTTAAATCCTTTATCAGGATCGAATTTTTCAACAGCACGAAGGAGTCCTGTGTTTCCCTCTTGAATAAGGTCGAGGAAATCAAGTCCACGGCCACTGTAGCGCTTGGCAATCGAGACAACCAAACGCATGTTTGCTTCAGCCATCTTGTCTTTGGCTTTCTTGTCGCCTGAAACAACTTTTTGTGCGAGTGCGAGTTCTTCTTCAGCGTTAAGAAGTGGAATCTTACCGATTTCACGCAGGTACAAACGAACGCTGTCATCACTGGCATCGTCAAAATATTGATCTTGGCTAAGTAGGTCTTCGTCGTTATCGACTTCCTCTTCCAAATCTTCAGGTGCTGGTTCGTCGATTTCTATTAAAACTGGGCCGGCGACTACTGCGTCGTCAGTACTTTCGTCTTCAATAATAGCGTCATCAACAATTGGATCATCGTTCTTTTTAGCTCTAGGCACGAGGGATCTCCTTAATTAATTCATTTAGTTCTTGCCTGATGATCGTGGCGTTTTCGTCGTCACCATTCTCCTCTGCAGTGCGAAGCTGCGCGGTCAGGTCATCTTTTTTGGTTTTCTTGTGTTCGGTTATCAGTTGGCGGACCAAGCGGGCGGCTTCGAAGTGTCTATCTTCATCGCTCCATTCCCCGTATCGTGCGTCGGCCTTTAATAGTAATATTTTGACATACGTGTCGTAATCTTGCAAGTCCTTCGGGGTATCCTGAACCAATTCACTGCTCGTCCGCACGTACGCAAAGATCGCTTTTCGTTCGTCGGTTGAAAACATATCGTCTATAACATCGCCAAGCGTATCTCGAACCGCAGGGTCGATTAACGCGACCGCTAACAGGTTATCTTGGTAGCCTGAAGGGTCCGGCCGAGCTTCGATTCGTTGAACAATCTTTTTAAGCACCTTTTCTTCGTCTGCTTCGGTACTGTTTAATTTATCTTGAAGCGTCTCGATCGATGAATTGGTGTACTGCGATATCTTCTGCAGATAATGTTCCTGTTCAACGACATCTTTTAGGGCGCGAACGACGCGAAGCGCAGCCGTCGTAAAGTTTCGCTTACCGATTGCTGTCGTCAGGTTCTCTCGTTTTGAATACTGCGTCAGTACCCAATCGACTACGGCCTCGGATGAATCGATCGCCTTTTGCCACAGTGCTGGATCTTTCTGGATAAGCTCATCAGGATCTTTGACGTCTTCTGGTAGTGAAATAATCGTCAGATCAACGCCGACGTTTTGGGCAATCGGAATAGCACGTTCAGTCGCAGCTAGTCCAGCAGCATCGCCGTCGTATGCCAGTTTGGCATTCGGACTAAGGCGAACCAACGCCTTTAGATGCTGTTCCGTCATAGCTGTACCCGCAGTCGCAACAACCCCAGTAATTCCCGCTTGGTGACTGCTGACAACATCAAGATTTCCTTCGACGATTACGGCGTAGTCATTCTTCCGAATCATTTCTTTTGCTTGACTAAGGCCGAAAACGTGCCGGCTTTTGTCATACAACATAGTTTGCGGGGTGTTCAAATATTTCGGCGCATTCGGCTCGTCGGTCAAAATACGTCCGGTAAAGCCAATCACTTGACCCGATGCGTCCATCAAAGGCACCATCATACGGCCGCGGAAAAGATCTCCCCCATATCGATTAGTCAGACCCGCTTGGTCCAACTCTTGGCGTGAAAAACCTTTTTTTGTAAGAAACGAGGTCAGCGCATCGCCGCTATCTGGCGCATAGCCGATACGAAACGTCTGCACTATAGCCTTTGACAGCCCTCGTTTTTTAAAAACATATTCGATAACGTGATCATTCTTTACTAGTGATTGCTGGAAGTAGTTCGTCGCGAGTTCATGGGCCTCGAGAAGCCGCTTTTTGCGCTTGGCGATTTCCTGTGCGCCCTTGTTGTCATACTTCGCTAAATCTACCCCTGCTCGACGCGCCAGTAGTTCAAGAGCTTCGCGAAAATCAACGCCTTCGACTTCCATAACGAACCCAAAAACGTCACCGCCTTTGTTTGATGAGAAATCATGCCAGATATTTTTGTCCGGGCTGACATAAAAACTCGGCGTTTTTTCACCGCTAAACGGACTAAGACCCTTGAAGTTACGCCCCGCTCGTTTGAGCTGCACGTACTCGCCAATCACGTCCTCGATATTGAGTCGCGAGCGGATTTCCTCTTTCTGGTCCTGCATATCTCGATTATAGCACTCTTTACCTCTGTTATTGATTATGGTTAAATGGTGGTAGTCATGAATCCAAACCAACCGCAGTCCCCGCCTCCCAACATTCCCAATCCGTCATCTGCGGATTATCTGAATCAAATCGCTCCCAAAACCTCGCGACTTCCTCGTTTTCAACTTGGTCCAAAGTTGTTCTTGATGATCGGCGGTGTCCTTGTTTTGTTGGTCATTATCTTATCGATTTCAGTGAATAGTATCGCCGCCGGACAACGTCGTCCGCTTGAAAAGCTCGCTGCACGCCTGCAAAGCACCGAAACGGTAGTAAAAGACGCTCAAGTAAACCTAAAAAGTAGCCAGCTTCGTAGTTTGAATAGTGAGCTGAAACTTTTCATGGCTGATACTAACCGTGATTTGGCTGATCCACTAAAACTAGCTGGTGTAGATGTAAAAAAACTAAGCGCAACAGCCGTAAAAAACGAATCAACAACCGAACTGACCGATCGCCTTGAGGATGCACGACTAAACGCTATCTATGACCGCACCTACGCGCGTGAAATGGCCTATAGACTTGACACGATTATCACCTTGATGGAACAGATCTATGATTCGACCAGCAGTACCTCGCTGAAAACATTCCTCGAAACAACCTACAAAAAACTTGAACCAACGCAAAAAACCTTTTCAGACTTTAACGCCTCCAACGGTTAGATTACTAGTTTTCAGTAACAAGACGATAACTTAGGACGACGAAATCTTTAATCTCTTCATCGCTTAATTGACCTGAACAAATTATCGTGTTCCAGTGTTTCTTATTCAAGTGATAGCCCGGTAGAATGGTCTCGTAGCGTTCGCGTAGTGTTTCAGCCAGCAGTGAATCACATTTCAAGCTCACCCGTAGCGGCTTGCTACCGTCGGCGATAATGGCGAACATCTTTCCTTCTCCGGTTGCCTTGTGCCCTACTTTGTAAACGGAAGTACCTTCACCGAACGGAAAATCCAGCCAAGTATTTGGAAAGCTAAGTAAGTATTCTTCGAGTTCTTTATGTGTCATCACTGTATATTCTACAGACTACTGTAGGGTACTTGCAACTGGTTCGTCGTTTGCGTCCAAATATGCTCACACGTATCATACATACCTTCTTTGCCTCTGAAGTTTCATTGTAAGTCTATTGTAGTACTGTCGATCTAGGAACGAACACGGGCCAGATAGTACTTCAGTTCCATAATACTCCCCCGAATATCATCAAGGGCGCGGTGCATTTCTGGTTTTGAAAACTTCTTGCCAAATTTACCCTCAAACACAAGCTTCCAAGCGCTGACATCGAGCATACGGTAATGAAGACGGGCGTCTAGTCGTCTCCACTCACTCACAATAAACCGACGATCTTGGTGTATCGAATTACCCGCCAAAACGACAGGTTTCGTTGCATCGAAATGTTCGTCAATAAATGCCAGTAATTCATTCTCGACAGTACGCGCGGAACGCCCACTTTCAAGATTTTGTTTAATCAATGCATCGCGAGTTTCGGGGATACTTGCCCAGAACGGCGCATCAGGTCCCTTTAGCATTCGTCTCTCGACCAATCGTGGTCCGACCAACACTGCCGCCTCGTAGGTTGCGATTTCTTTAAAATCCCAATCGGTAACAATGGCCGCAACTTCCATAATGCGGTCCTTTGCCGGATCAAGTCCGGTCATTTCTAGATCAATCCAAAGCAGATGTTTTTGACGAGAATTTGCAAGTTTTTTGTCCATTGTATCAGGCCTCTCCTTCGGGAATAAATGTCAAACTTAGTGAATTAATACAGTAGCGCTGATCGGTTGGAGTACCTAGTTTTTCACCCTCGAACACGTGGCCCAAGTGCCCACCGCAGTGAGCACAGGTAACTTCCGTACGCTTCATTCCTAGTGTGCTATCATCGTGAAATACAATCGTCCCCGGCTTTGCGTCATAGAAACTCGGCCATCCACAATGTGCATCAAACTTCGTTCCACTATCGAATAAAACCGTGCCGCAAGCCGCGCAGGCGTAAGTACCTTTCTCAAACAACTGATCATATTCGCCAGTAAAAGGCGCTTCGGTAGCCTTGTTAAACAACACGTCGTACTGCTCGTCGGTCAGTTTCGACTCGTAGGCCGATCCGTCAGCCACAAATTACGCCTTTTTCTTATCAAGTTTTGTCAGGCCAAGAAGATTAAAGACAAGGTACACAACTAGGGCAATGATAACAAAGTTCAAAAAGTCATTAAGGAACGTGCCGTAGTAGATAACAGCGGGGTCGCCGTTCGTTCCCTTGCCAATTGTCCACGATAGACCCTTTAGCCCGTTCCCCGAACCAAGCAACAACCCGATCGGTGGCAAGATGACGTTATCAACCAGCGATTTTACCAGGATACTTACTGCGCCACCTAGTACTAACCCAACTGCGAGTCCAATGACCCCTTGGGTACGAATAAAATCGAGGAATCCTTTTATTTGTCCGCCACCAACAGTAACCAGCGTTTGGGCTGGAACGATAACTTTCTTAACTTTGCTAGCGCGTGATGTTCGAGATTTTTCGGCCATATGAACTCCTACTTAATAGTTTCATTATATATCATTGTAAAAATCAACAAACCGATACTGTGCCTACATTTGCGAAGGAACTTCGATACCCAGTAAACCTAGGCTGTGTTCAAATACTTGGCTCACCTTAGCCAAAATACCCAGCCGAGCCTCTTTTTGTTCCGGGGTGACATCGCCGGTCGCGATCGGAGTGCTCTCATAATAGCGATTCATCTCACGTCCTAATTCATAGATGTAGTTAGCGATACGATGTGGCTCAAGGTCACGAGCAGCCAGTGCGACAACGGATGGATAATCGAGAAGCTTAGCAATGATAGGCTTTTCGGCGTCGTAATCATAGGTATCTACCTGTTCGTTACCATGCCCATATTCATTAAGGATTTTATTCACTCGAACGGAGGCATACTGAACATAAGGACCACTGAAACCAGTCAGTGCAAAGATGTTGTTCCAGTCAAACAAAATATTAGTTCGCCTGTCAGAAGTAAAGTCACTGAACTTGATCGCGCCGAGTGCAATCTTTTTCACGTCCTCTTCAGTTACATCGCGGCCTTCTACCACCTGGCGAGCCTTTGCCTCGGCCTGATCGAGAAGCTCTTCCATCAAAATAACGCCTCTACGACTACTCATTTTTTCACGAACGCCCTCTTCGGTTACTTGATCGATAGTCCCAAACCACAGATGAACCAGTTCGGTCGTAATACCAAGTTTCTTAGCCATGGCGAATAACTGTGCAAAATAAAACTGTTGTTCGGCACCCACAGCGTAAATAACTTTATCAGGCTTCCATTCATCTTCACGATAAAGAATTGTCGCAAGATCGCTGGTCGCATATAACGCGGCCCCGTTACTCTTTTGTACCAATAATGGAACATCATACCCAAAGTCGTCGAGCGGAACAATGATTGATTTATCGTCATTCTGAATCGCAATGCCTGTCTCGAGCAGACGTTGTACCGCCTGCTTACCCATTGGCGCAAAGAATGCCTCACCCAACTCAAATTCAGTCCAGATGTTCAGACGGTTCATGACGTTGTGGATATGATCGAGTGAAATTTGATTGAAACGCTTGCTGTACAAAATAGCATCACTGTCGCCTGCTTCGAATTTTAGTAACCAGTCCTGAACCTCGTCGGCGAGTTCATGGCCGCCTTGTTCCTTTTCTTCTTTCAAAGCTTTCTTCATTGCGATATATACGCGGCCAAGTTCATAGACACCGTCTTTTTCAAGGGCCTCATCGCTACTGAATTTCATGAAACCCGTAATCCAGATACCTAGCGGTGCGCCGTAGTCACCGAGGTGATTATCAGTGATAACATGCCAGCCGGTCGCTTCCATAAGCTGTTTTGCCGCCCAGCCTTGATTGCCTGGACGTAGGTGCCCGACACTATACGGCTTTGCCATGTTCGGGCTGGGATATTCAACGACGACTGTTTTGCCTTTTCCGTCTTGGTTATTACCGTAGGTTGATGTCCAAGCTGATTGCAAAGTGCGAAGAAGTACCTTTGCACTCATGCGGAGGTTGATAAAACCAGGTCCTGCGACGATTACTTCACTTAGCGAATCTTGCTTGCGGAGTTCGTCGGCAATCGCCTCGGCTATTTCGCGCGGATTCTTACCCACTTTGCTTGCTAACTGTAGCGCAACGTTTGTTGCAAAGTCACCAAACTGGACGTCGGGACGTGTTAATACAACATCGACATCGACGTCGTACAGGTCTTTGATAACACCATTAATTATTGTTTCCATTACGAGTAATTATAACTCAAAGAGTGAAACTAATGGTGCACTCATCCATCTATTTATTCGCGGCGGCTTTAATCAAGCCAACGAATAGTGGGTGCGGTCGAAACGGTCGACTCTTAAACTCTGGATGTGCCTGGGTAGCTACGAAATACGGATTGTCTTTGGCTTCAACGTATTCAACGAGTTTTCCATCGGGTGAAAGTCCTGAGATATCGAGCCCACCATCTGTAATATCCTTTAGGAATGTCTGGTTTACTTCGTAACGATGACGATGACGTTCGACAATCTCTGTATCGCCGTAGGCGATCGCGGTTTTTGAACCTGGCGTCAGTTCGGCCGTGTAGTCACCAAGTCGCAGTGTACCCCCAGTTGATTCCTTACCTGACTGGCCTTCCATAATATAGACGACGTCGTGCTCTGTATCAGGATCGAATTCGGTACTGTTAGCATCTTTCAGTCCACTTCTGCGTGCGGCAGCAATGACTGCAATCTGCAGCCCAAGGCACAGACCAAGATATGGTTTCTTTTTATTTAATGCATAGGTAGCCGCCCGGATTTTTCCCTCGATCCCTCGTTTTCCAAAACCGCCAGGAACAAGCAATCCATCCATCTTCTTAAAGTCTGAGTCCTCTGCATCTTCGGCGTTAATCCATACCAATTCCAGACCCACCTCTTCGTGCCAGGCAGCTGCTTTCAAGGCTTCAATAACAGAAATATATGTATCTTCGTTATCGAGATACTTCGCTACCATGCCAATGCGAACCTTTTTCTTGTAAACCGTCTCTTGGGCTTCGGCCAGTTTCTTCCATTTCGATAGATTAGCTTTTTTAGTATTTCCGGTGAATCGTCCAAGCACCGCATTAATACCACTCGCATCGATTGTCAGAGGGACTTCATAGACGGTATGAGCATTTGGCAGCAGAATAACGGCATCCTTGCTGACGCCACTAAACTGTGCGATCTTCTCGGCAATACTAGAAGGCGCTGGATCATCGGTCCGAACAACGACGCAATCAGGAACGATACCAAAGCCACGTAGGTCACTGAGGGCATTCTGTGCAGGTTTAGACTTAAATTCTTTACTCGTTTGAATGAACGGAACGTAGACGACGTGAACATACAGACAGTTTTCGCGACCAACACGCGAGGCAAACTCACGAATCGCTTCAACGTAACTCAAACCTTCATAATCTCCGACTGTTCCACCGATCTCAACAATATGAACATCTGATCCATTAGCAGCCAATTGAATCGAATCTTGAATTGCATTCGTCAGATGCGGAATCAGCTGAATAGTTTGGCCATTGAACTTGCCAGCGCGCTCATCAGCAATAACCTGACTAAGCAGACGGCCCGATAATATCGCGTTTTTCTGGGTTAATTCCAAATCCAAAAAGCGTTCATAATGCCCAAGGTCAAGATCCGTTTCGGCGCCATCTTTGGTAACAAAACACTCACCGTGTTCTTTTGGATTTAAAAGACCCGCATCAACGTTAAGATACGGATCACATTTCTGAATTGAGACGATACTACCCTTCGCCTGTAAAATTGCACCTATACTTGCCGCGGTAATTCCCTTACCAACTCCCGACAGTACTCCTCCAGTTACAAAGATAAATTTTTGTTTTGCAGCCATGTCTGTTCTCACCTCCATGGGACTTCATTGTAGCACCACGAATGTGTCTGCCGCTAGATGTATGTCGTTGTAGTATTGTCACTACGCTAGATATAGCGCTTATGACGAGTATCAGTCTTTAAAAAATGCCAGTCATCATCATCGAATGACATGCCTGGTTTATAGGCATGAAGCGGTTGAGTGTTCATCCCCCACGCCTCTTGAACTGGCGTCAGGATCTCCCATGAACGAAGCACTTCAGGGCTGGTCGTGAACAAATACTTTCTTCCTTCAATTGCTTCAACCAAGACCCTCTCGTAAGCATCGGGTAATCGCCCTTCACCCAGCAGTACACTCTCTTCGAATGTTTCCTCGGTGCCATCGCGGTATCTCACGCCAATATAGCTTCGTTTTTCGGCCATTTTTTTTGCAGTGATTAGTGAAAAATCAACACCCGCCCAACGTGGGTGCTCACTTTTTAGCTGAACCTGCGCAAGTGTCTCGGTTAAACTACCCGGATTACCAACCTCTTTGTCGTAACCCTTGTACTGCGCTCTGATAGAAAGCGTAGGATCAGCTGATACGATGTGTTCAAGTGCCGCAAACCGATGAGCCGGTAGTTCCTCTAGTGGAAAGTCAGCCGGATTATCCATGATCATCAACGCCAAGAGTTGCATCAGATGACCCTGTAGAAAATCACGAAGGGCGCCAGTTTGCTCGTAGAACACTCCGCGTTCACCAACCCCAAGCGACTCGCTGGCAACGACATCGATTGATTCAATCGTCTTATTACTCCATCCGTGATGCTTATTCTCGGCGTTACTTCGCAGGCGAATGACCTCTTGGGCCAACTCTTTAGCCATATAGTGATCTATGCGATAGATTTGATCTTCTTCAAAGTAGCGGGCTGTCCGCTGAATAAAGTCGTGGGCCGATTCGAGGTCGTAGCCAAACGGCTTTTCAAATAAAATTTTTACGTTCGGTCCATTTAAACCGGCCTGCCCTAGGAAATCAACGATATCAGCGCTCGCGCTGGGTGGTACTGATAAATATATTAGGGCTTGTTCATCATCCGTCAACGCAAGGTTATCTTTCAGGCGCACGTAGTCACCAGCCTCGGCCAAGTCCATCGTAAAGATTCTCGCACGGTCTTCAAGATTCTGCGCGTTCGCTTTTCCCAGCAACTCTTTAACATCTACATCACGTCGTGACACGCCAATAATCGCCAGGTCCTCTCGACCTTCTTTGACAATTTCACTGAGTGCCGGCAATAGTTTACGGGTCGATAAATCACCCGTCATGCCGAAGATAACAAGTTTTGTCTTCATACCTCTACTCTAACTCCTTAAGAGGTTTGAAGATATCTGGTAATGGCGCACCGAACTTGATCTCCGGAAGACCAATAAGATCTCTTGAATTTCGCCCATCGGGATATTGAGCCATATAGGCAGCATTCGTCGCACCAAAAACGGCATCATCCCACGAGTAACCCATTTGGTGGGCAATAGCTTTGACGGCTTCCTCGCTGTCACCCTCAATTTCAATGTAGGGATTAAGCCATGGCCATTCATCGAGCACTATTTCGACATCGTTTAGCGACCACGTCTCGCGTTTTGATTCCTGAAAAGTCTTGAAGACAATTCCAGCAGCTTTCAATATAGCGAGAGTCTCATCGAAGTCACTCACGACCACTTCCCGCTCGCTTGCACCGGTCAATGAGCGCTCGCGGAACTCTTTGAAAGTCAGTGTCACCTTATCACCTTCATCACGGAGTCGAAGAAATGCACTGTGATTATCTTTTTCTGTACGCTCATGCTGTTGCGATAATACACGTCGCATCAAACGCATCGGCTGTTCACAGACCGCCCCAAGCTCTGTGAGTGTGGCCCGCACCTGATCGAAATCAACGTTCAAAAACTTTACTTCGATTTCAGTCTTCATGATACGAACCTTCCATTAGGGGAAACTATTATTCAGATTTAGGGGTGCCAGCGTTGAC
This sequence comes from Candidatus Microsaccharimonas sp., assembly GCA_049276535.1. Taxonomy (GTDB): domain Bacteria; phylum Patescibacteriota; class Saccharimonadia; order Saccharimonadales; family Saccharimonadaceae; genus Microsaccharimonas. The sequence goes on along the minus strand of JBASWP010000001.1, from coordinate 579,994 downwards.
TTCGTAGCTTGTGTTGGTCGCTTCAAAGAAGTTCACCAGTTCCAACGTGTCGTTAGCAGTTGCCATCCACTTGGCAGGGTTTGACACCTTGTAGTGCGGTTCGAAACCTAACTCTTCCAAGCGACGGTCGGCCAAATACTTCACGTACTGGTTGATGTAGTCGGCGTTCAATCCCAAGATACCGTTCGGGAGGAGGTCTTTATTGTAGGCTTCTTCCATCTCAACACCATCGAGAATCATCTGTTTGATTTCAGCGGCGAATTCCTCTGTCTGCAAGTCTTCGTTCTCTTCAAGCGTCGTCAGAATCAGGTTGATACCGAATTTAAGGTGCAGTGATTCATCACGAACAACCCAGTTAATAAGGTAAGCAAAGTTACGCAGAAGGTTGCGCTGACGGAATGAAAGCGCCACCATGAAACCGCTGTAGAACCAGATGCCTTCTAGGATAATGTTGTAGGCAATCAGATTACGGATGAAGTCTTTCTTTCCTTCAGTCGTCGTAATGTCGAGTGTATCCTCGGTCATGCGCTTGATAAACTTGGTCTCGAACTCTTCCTTGCGTGCCATCGATGGAGTCTCGACATGCGCGGCATACGATGCTTCGCGATCAATCGGAAACGTTTCGAGTACGTATTCAAAGGCCATACAGTGGTTAGCTTCTTCCCACATCTGTTTTGCCAAGTACAAGTGACATTCGGCAGCGTTAACGTACGGGTAGACGCCAAAAGCCAGTGCTTTGTTCACTAATAGTTCATTCGGATTAAAGTAGCTCATAAGAAACGTCACGGCATGACGTTCTTCTTCGCTCATGTTTTTCCAATCGGCCAGGTCTTGTCCTAATTGGACTTCGTTCGGGAACCACGTATTGGCAACTGCTTGATTATAAAGATCCATTGCCCACTGGTATTTAACGGGTTTGAGCAGTAGCCCGTCTTGAATTCCGGTTCCTAAAATTCCTGGCATTGTATATTCTCCCTGTTACGTAGTGTTATTGGCAACCTTCACACATCGTGAGGTCTGCTGGATCAAGTGGTGCAGCTGTACTAAAGCCACTCGCAGCTGCATCTTCGTTTGCTTGAATCTGGGCGTTGGCCATTGCTGCGTCGATTGCTGCGAGCTTCTCGTCGAGTGTCATGTTGTCGTTGATGATTGTTGATGCGTTCATTGTTTTATCCCCTTATTCTGATGCTATCTATTAATGATGTTTATGTTTAGTTCAGTTCAGTTGTGGCTTATCATACGCCGACCTCTTGCTTTTTAGCAAATCCAAATCCAACTTTTCGAGGTCCGGTACCACTTTCGGCCTTGTTTACCTTGACGGTCGATTGTTCAGCGGTGTGGCGAGGTTTTACATGTAGGTAGTATGTTGTCTTGAGGCCACGCTTCCAGGCTTCTAGGTAGATTTTTTCATACTCATCAATATCACGAGTCTCAAGGTACATATTACGGCTGATTGCTTGGTCTACCCATTTTTGTGCGCGCGCCGAAACTTCAATGAATGCGTACGGGCTCAACTGGAAACTCGTCTTGTACACTTCCTTTAGGTGTTGTGGGATTAGTTCAATACCTTGGATATCGCCTTGTGCCATGAGCACTTGGTCTTTGACTTGATCCCAGATTCCTAGTCCCTTCAAGTCGCGAACAAGATTTATGTTCACTTCGAGGAACTTACCATTCAATGTCGCACGAGAGAAGATCTGTGCAAATTGTGGGTCGATGCCAGGAGTCGTTCCAGAAACGTGAGCGTTGTTCGCAGTTGGCGCAATCGCCATCAGTGTCGCATTACGCATACCCTTTTTGACCTTGGCGCGAAGTTTTTCCCAATCAAGTGATGTGTGTCGAGAAATATTAACCTTCACTTTACGGTCCTTTTCAAGAATGTCGAGAGTATCGATAGGGAGGATTCCCTTGCTCCAACCGCTTCCCTTGAATGTCGGGTAGCTGCCTCGCTCTTTGGCAAGATTAGCGCTGGCGTCGATTGAATGGTAACTAATGAACTCAAGAAGCTGGTCGATAAGGTCGTAAGCTTCTTTGCTCTCATAGCTGTATCCTAATTTTTCGATGACGTCGGTAAAGCCCATAACTCCCAGCCCAACAGCACGGTTCTGAATATTAGAGTGCATCGCTTGTTCAATTGGGGCATTCGTTAGATCAACGAGATTGTCCAATTGGCGGATTGAGACATGGACAGCTTTTTCAAGACGATCCCAGTCCCATGTCTTGTCTTCGCGAAGGTGAACGGACAAGTTGATACTTGAGAGGTTGCATACAGCCGTGTTGTCTTTGTCTTGTGGCAGCGTAATCTCTGTACACAAGTTAGAGTGATGAATCGTACCAGTATTATTGTTCAGTGCGCGAACATTCATCGTATCCTTCCAAGTCAGCCAAGGGTGACTTGTTGCTTGAAGCGTCGTAAGAATCTGGCGATACTGCTGACGAGCTGGGATTTTGCGGAATTGTCGCATCTTGCCGGCTTCCGCCAATGCAACGTATTCTTTGTATCGTTCGCTAAAGGCGTTACCGTACAATTCGATCAAATCTTTTGTTTCTGCTGGGTCGAATAGATACCAATCCTGTTCTTTCTCGACACGTCGCATAAACTCATCGCTCAAAACAACCGCCGTGTTTGCAATACGAGTACGAAGGTATGGATCACCCGAGTTCTGCTTAAGATCAAGGAATTCAGGAAAATTAAGGTGCCAGTTTTCCATAAAGATGGCGGCCGCACCTTGCTTTTTTCCCTTACGGCTGACGGCAAAGAGTGCAGTATCAAGCATCTTGATGAACGGAATAGGACCAGTACTTTCGGTGTTGGTCGTCTTCACAGGGCTGCCAGCGGCACGAAGCTTAGTAATACCGATACCAATACCACCCGTTCCTTTTGCGATCCACATAGTATCACGAACACCTCGTGCGATAGAGTCCATGTCGTCTTCAATATCAAATAGGAAACAATTTGATAGCTGAGGGAAAGAACCACCAGCATTGATTCGAGTCGAACCGGCTGGGTTAGCATCTAGCTTACTAATGTATTCATAGAACTCAAGCGCGACAGAAGTCGGATCTTTTTCGAGTAAACTAAGCCCCATGGCAATACGCATAGCCGTGAATTGAGGAACTTCGATTGACTGTCCGCTGTTGTGGCGAAGGCTGTAACGGTTACGAGTGGTGATGACACCTAGATAGCGCATCAGGCGATCACGAGTCGGATCAAGGGCAGCAGAGAGACGCTTGAGATCAAAGGTGCCTTCGCTCATTCGTTCATCCAGCAAACCTTCCTTAATGTTCTCTTTTAGGTATTGTGGGAATTTCTTAGCGTGAAGAGCTTTGAGCTCTGCTTCAGTTTTAAAGTCACCTAAAATGTTCTTATAGATATTCTTGAGTAACAAACGGGCTGCAATCGTATCGAAATCAGGATCGTCTTTTACGTTCTGTAGTGCGGTATTGATAACCGCTTCATCAAGTTGCTCGGAAGTAATACCGTCAAATAATGTTAATGAAAGTTCTGATGCAACTTGAACTACTTTGCTGATCTGGTCAGGAAGGCCCTCACTTGCCTCTACCAGCGCAAGGTTGATCTTGTTCGCGTCGAATGGTTCGCGTGTGCCATCGCGTTTTACCACTGTGATTGCGCTCATGTAACTGTTCCCCTATGCTACGTTTCTTATATTACTATCGTGACCTTAAATACACGTTAACCTCCCCGGACACCCCTGGATTTTAGGGGCGCAAGTATAACACTGGCGTAGCGGCCGTCTGTTACCTCTTGCTAAATGTGTATTTTGATGTCAGTACTACATATGTAGTGCTTACGTTAGACTATAAGCCCCCACATATGGTTTTTCAAGCATTTTTATAGGTTTTTTTCACCACAAGTACCATAAGCGGTATTTAACCCCTTATAGCGTAGTGTTTGTTATTTACAACGCTATATATAGCGTACTTTAATAGAAAACCTTACGAGCACTTTTTGAAGCTCGGGCTCTTTTTATAGCTTCAAAAAGCACTCGTAAGGTTTTCCTCTGAATATTAGCTAAGTCGACAAAGCGTATTCATTCTTGAACGAGTATAAAAAGAGCCCGACTCGTGAAAGGATGAATGCACTTTGTCTTATTTATATGTACAGCAGGCGGAACACACGGGTCTGGAACTATACCAGCGTCTCGCATTTTAGTATTTTTAAGGGTAAAGTGAGACAAATGAGACACGGCACCCCGTATGTAGCCGTGTCTCATTCTTTGTTGGCTGACAGAGGTGGTAATTTTGTAGCCAAAACCTGCTAGGCATAAAATCATATTGGTGTTCCCTGCGGTGCGATATCAGCGTACCCAGCCCTGCACTTGCAGGTGTTCTGATGCAGAATCACTGGTCTTTGTAGTATCCACGCCACTTCCTCTCTGAAACGATTACCGATAGCTGCAGTAAGGCCGCCGTGTGTGGATCGTGGTAGTAGGACATCTACATTCCCTCCATACCTTCCATGTTCTGCGTATCTTGCGAGCTGGTGGATGATTTGATAGGCAAATTGAATCCCTCGTATTTGAGCAGCGTCATCATGCCTGCGTCAGCGTGATGCAGTTCGTGACAATGGAAAGCCCAGACACCTTCATTGCTGGCTGTAAACTCTATATCGTACGTCTCACCAGGATTCAGCGTCACCACGTTGCGAGTAAGCTGTGCTGCTTCCGGCACAGGATTACCGTCGGTAGCTGTAATCTTGAACTGTTGTCCATGCAAATGCATCGGATGTGTCGTAGATGCACTGGCGTTAATTAACCTAATGCGAACCTTATCTCCCTTTTTTACTTCCATGTTCTTTGTGTCAGGAAAAGCTAAACCGTTCATAGTGAACAAGTTGTAATCCATATTCATGGCCATGCCTTCCATGTTCATATCGGTCATAGCTTTGTTGAAACTGCCTTCTCCCTTTTGCCAGTCATCCAGTACAACTGTGTATTCCTTATCTGGCTTCTGATAGCCTTTTGGTTCGACGATAAAGGCGCCTGATAGCCCCATGTCGGACTGCTGGGCTTCATCGCCCATCATAGATCCGTGGGTGTGGTAGAAGCGAGTACCAGCGGGGGTTGCCGTGAACTCGTAAGTAAAGCTTTCGCCGGCTTTAACAACCTCCTGCGTTATACCCGGTACTCCGTCCATGTTGTTTGGCAAGTCCAGACCGTGCCAGTGGATGGTCGTGCCTTTCGGCAATTTGTTATTAAAGGTAATTACGACCTTGTCTCCCTCTGTAACACGGATTTCCGGCCCTGGTACTTGGCCGTTGAAGGCCCAAGCGACGATAGACTTGCCCTTCTGGTACTCCCATCGGACTGGTTCAGCGTTCAAAGTAAAGTATTTGGTACCGTTCATGATCCTCGGCTCCAGTGGCTTCTGATCGGCGGCGGTTTTGAGCGGCAGCTGATCAGGATCGTCCACTCCCGTCATGGACTTAAGAGCCGATTGCTTTTGTTGAGTAGTTAGGCTCATGCTGAAGCCGTTCATATTCATGAAGTATCGGCAATGCACCCACATGGCGCCCCAGAACAGTAAGGTCAGTACTACCAGTCCACCGACTATCAGTAGTAGTAGCTTAGACTTTGTAAGATTTTTCATTATTGATTACCTCCTAGCGCTTATAATGTGCTGTATTAGCTAACATTAGATTTCCACGAGCTCCCGTTCCGCCCGCTTCAGCATGACGGCATTTACGGCAACGAAGATAGATGACACGCTCATCAGCAGGGCTGCAAATTCCGGCCTCAAGTAAATTCCATACGCTGGATAAAGAACACCTGCTGCTATCGGTATTGCAGCCAAATTGTATATACTGGCCCAGCCGAGATTCTGTTTCATTTTGCGAACAGTCGCTTTGCTTAGTTTTATCGCCCTGAGGATATCAGCCGGGTCGGACTTCATCAGAACAATCTTGGCTGTTTCTATGGCGACATCCGTACCCGCACCGATGGCAATACCGATGTCGGCTTGCGCCAAGGCTGGTGCGTCATTAACGCCGTCGCCGACCATAGCGGTAAATTTGCCCTCATCCTGTAGCTTCTTGACGTAATTAGCTTTGTCCTCTGGTAGTACTTCCGCAAACACACGAGTTATACCAAGTTGTTTCGCTACTATATCAGCCGTTTGCTGGTTATCCCCAGTGATCATGGCTACTTCAAGCCCAAGATCTTGCATGGCCTTAATTGCTTTCTTAGAAGTTGCCTTTGCTGGATCTGAGGCAGCCAGCACACCTGCAATACGACCATCAATAGCGGCTATCATGAGTGTTTTTCCTTCCGCCAGTAGCTCGTCAATGTCTTTTTCCAATGAGCCAAGCTTGATGTTACGATCCCTCATTAACTTGGCCGTGCCGATGAGTACTTTCCGGTTCTCAACAATAGCTTCCACGCCATGTCCAGCAATATTATTAAACTCTTTGATATCCAGTGGCATCTGCAGATTTCGGCTAACTACTTCATCTATGACGGCCTGGGCAAGCGGGTGGCTAGAACCACTTTCAGCCGCCGCCGTTAAACGAACTAGCGTGTCTGAACTAAACCCTGAAGCTGGTGTGACGTTGGTAATTCGAGGTTTTCCTTCTGTTAGAGTACCTGTTTTATCCAGTACCACTGCTTCTATCTTTGAGGCCTGCTCAAGAGTTGTCGCATCTTTGATAAGAATGTTGTGCTTTGCACCTATTCCCGTTCCAACAGCTACTGCCGTTGGCGTAGCCAACCCTAAGGCATCTGGACAAGCTATAACTATAGTTGAGATAGCGAAGGTCAATGCTGTCAACCAGTACTCACCTACTACTACTGACCATATAAAGAACGTTAGTAACCCGGCAGATACAGCAATGATCACCAAGTAGCCTGCGAAGCGGTCGGCCAGACGTTGGCCCGGAGCCTTTGAATTTTGAGCGTTTTCTACTAGCTTCACGATCTGCGCTAGTGCCGTATCACTGCCTACTTTTGTAGCTCTGAACTGTAATGTGCCAGAGACATTGATTGATCCTCCGATAACCGTAGCCCCTGGCTCTTTGGTCACCGGTACTGATTCACCTGTTACCAGGGCTTCATCTACGGCTGAAGCGCCTTTTATTACTTCACCGTCCACTGGAACTTTATCGCCAGGCTTTAGTACAACAGTATCACCAACTATGATCTCACTTGTCGCGACTAGCATTTCTTTGCCGGCGCGCAGTACTCTAGCTTGGGGCGGAACTAAATTAAACAACGCTTGAAGAGCATCGGTAGTACCACGCCTAGATTTCATTTCCATCCAGTGACCAAACAATACGAATGCGATTAACAATACGGCTGCTTCGTAATACGAATCGGAGCTACCACGAAAAGTCAGCAAGACACTAGCGAAGTAAGATGCTGAAATACCAACGGCAATCAGAACGGCCATATTCAGCGTCTTTTTCTTGAGCGACAAGTAAGAAGAATAAAGAAATATCCAACCAGAGTAGAAAAAGACGGGAGTTGTCAGTATAAATAGTAACCAGGCAGCCGGTATCGGTTCCGGTAGGCTCAACCCAATCACATCTTTACCAAGCGGCGAATAGGCGATGATCGGCAGTGCAAAAATCAAAGCAAAGAAAAACTTATTGCGGATATCGAGTTCCATGAGTTTGGCCATCTGGCGCCCAGCCAGTCCTCCATGCTCCATACCCATTGACATACTCATGCTCATTTTGAACTTTGCCCAAAGGCTCATCTTGCCCTCTTTCATCATATGAGTGTGATGATCGTGGCCGTCATGGCTACTGCCATGTTCGCTCCCCTTGGTTGGCGCGTACGCTGTTTCGACTTTTTTCATTGAAATCCCCTTTTTAAATTATTCTGCCAGGTAACGATCGGGTGCGTTATCAAAGTGTTCCTTACAGTGCAGTGAACAGAAGTAATACGTCTGACCCTTGTACTTGCTACGGATCATCTTGCCTTTAATTGGTATTTCCATGCCGCAGACAACATCTATGGCATAGCTAGGCGTTTCTTCGTTGTGCATAGTATTTTCCATCATTTGAAATATGTCCTTGTTTATACCAGTCAGTATAGACCCTTGCAGCATAGCACGACAGTGATACAGGATACTCTGTAGTTGGAATCTAGATCACAACTAACCTAAAGACACTTCTGTGACACAATAGATGCATGGATGAAGTGATTAAAGCTAAAGTAGAAGCATTTTTTAAGAACTATCAGTATAGGCAGTATCGCAAGGGCGAGGTGCTGGTGCGGGCAGATGAAGACCCGCCGGGCGTCTTCTATGTGGTGAGCGGTAAAGTCAGGCAGTATGACATTACCGAACAAGGTACGGTTGTTATAGTTAATATCTTTAAACCCCCGGCTTTTTTCACGATGTCTTGGGCAATTAACCAAACCCCCAATGTCTATTTCTTTGAAGCCATGGAACCGGTTGAGCTGTGGGTGGCTCCCCGACAGGAAACCGTTGACTTTATTCGCGACAATCCCGATGTTCAATTCAACCTGTTAAGCCGTTTGTATCGCGGCACCGACGGTCTACTGCTCAAGATGACGCACCTGATGGGAGCCAGTGCCTATAGCCGGGTCATGCTAGAGCTTATCATCGCCGCCAAGCGTTTTGGCGAACCGTCGTCAAGAGGTGAGATTAAACTGGACGTTACCGCAGCCGAGTTGGCCGGCCGGACTGGATTGACGCGTGAAACCGTCAGCCGCGAATTACAAAAAATGAAAGCAAAAAAATTGATCAGAGTTTCTCTTGGCACCATAGTCATACCCCGCCTTGCAATACTAGAGGATGAGCACAGCCTGGGCACTACATAGATATTCGCACACCCACGGTCAAGCCTTTACCATCTCGCCTAATGGAAAGTTCCTGCTTATGATACTCAGCTCACAGACTAAACTAGAGAATAATGATAAAAGACCTCAATGTAGTTCGCGGACTTATACATAAGGCGATCCATGGCGAGCGTCCCAATCAAGCTCGAATTGTCCATATCTCAATAATGGCTTAGGTGATGAAGAGATCTTCTGAGATACGTAAGTAACGAACTACTCCTGAAGATCTCACGGTATATGTAGAGCGAAAACCAAAGCCTAAAAAGTTTAACTAAGCCAGTTCGAATTTCATCGTCACAAAGAACGGAAACTGTCGGAACAATCTCACTTCATAACACTTTCAACTAAATGAAAACGACCCTCTCGTTTAGTAGGTACTCTAGGATAGGATCTAACTTTATTTTTGGCGGAGAGGACAGGATTCGAACCTGCGATAACGTTGCCGCTATACACGCTTTCCAAGCGTGCGCCTTCAACCACTCGGCCACCTCTCCATTCGGCTCCAGTATATCGCACCTAAAATGTTTGTTATACTACCACCATTATCATAAGGACAAGTTTGTATGGATGGACAAAACAGAATAAAGCAGACTCCACCTCCTCAACCCACTTCACAAAAGAAATGGCTAATTTTCTCCATCGTTGCATTGATCGTATCATCTGCCACTTTGTTGGTAGGACTTGTACATATCAGCTCTGCTAGCGAGTACGTCACTACTACAAGTAGCTTGTAATACGATAGTGCAGGGCTCGCTGTATGGTTTATAGGAATTATTGCGCTCATAACCATGCCGGTCGGTGCGACTGCCTCTATAGTATTCGTTATTCTTGGGGTCATCCGTCCCATCCGTTCTGCACGAACTATTGGGTTCATCGCTATTGGCATAACAATCGTTGCCACCATCCTATCACTAGTCGCATGGGGTATGACTTTTTCGGGTAATAGCCACTTCAATTAATAGTCCTGATAGATCATTGTTATTTCCACGCCACAATTGAGGTTGTATCAGCAGCGCCATGCTTCCATAATAAAGCAAATGGCATTCACCAAGACCCCACCCGTTATTGAACTGAAAGACCTAAAGAAGCGGTTTGGGATTGGCGATGCCGAACACTATGCGATCGACGGCGTCGACCTCACAATTAAAAAGGGTGAGTTTATCGCGATCATGGGACCGAGCGGTTGCGGTAAAACAACGCTCCTTAATATACTGGGGCTGCTTGATAGTGAAATCGACGGTGATTATGAGTTGGACGGACGACACGTTGCGTCGCTTAGTTCCCGCAAGCAGGCTCGTATTCGCAGTCAGCAAATCGGCTTTATCTTTCAAAGCTTCAACCTCATATCGCGTTTAAGTGTTATTGAAAACGTCGCCCTTCCCCTCACCTATAAAGGCATCCCTAAAGTGACCCGTTTAAAACTCGCCAGCAAGATGCTTCATAATTTTCATCTTGGCGAACGAGAGTATTACCTGCCTCATCAACTATCCGGGGGCCAAACACAGCGCGTAGCTATTGCCCGCGCCCTTGTTAACGAACCGTCCATTATCCTTGCAGATGAACCTACCGGCAACCTCGATTCACACGCCAGTCATATTATTATGGAAGAGTTATCCGACCTGCATAAACGCGGTAATACTATTATTATGGTCACGCATAATCCGCGACTTACCACCTACGCAAGCCGTGTGATCACGATGCTCGACGGGCGTATTGATACCGACACCCTTACGAAAAAACCGGCGAAAAAAAGAATAAAACGCCCTCTTGGGCCGAAGCGTAAAAAGGCAAAGGCATAATGCGCATACTTCTTATCAGTCACATTCAAAATGCCCGCCAATCGCTGAAAAGCAATCGGCTTCGCAGTACCCTAACGATGTTAGGGGTCACGATTGGTGTTGCAAGCATTACAACAATTCTTTCGCTTAGTAGCGGTGCTAGCAAAATTATCAGTAATCAAGTCGATGCCCTCGGTGGAAATATAGCCGTTATTAGACCAGGTATTGTATCAACCGCTCCGATTAATGATCTGGCCGAGTTTCCTACTCAACAAAACTTCTCCGCAAGTACCCTCACCGAAACCGACATCACTCGTCTACAACAAATACAGAATGTGACCGGCATTGCTCCTATTATCGTTTTGACTGGTGCGGTAAAAGCAAATTCAACGGCTCCTGCCGATACGCAGATTGTTGCCACAACCCCCGAACTAGAGATGGTCAGTGATCTAAAAGTAGCCGAGGGCCAATTCCTCGATCCCAATTTAAATACCGATACCGTCGTTATCGGCCCCCAACTCTCGATCAATATATTCGGTACCGAGCAGTCTATCGGCAAACAGGTATCGATTCGAGGCACACCATTTACCGTCATCGGTATTTTGAAACGAGCGAACAGTCCTATCAACTACAACGGTGTCGATTTTGATAATGCGATCATTATTAATAAAGAGAGTGGTCGCGCCATCAATCAAGGGACGCTACAAATTCAACAGATCAACGTCCGTACCGACTCTGTCGCCAGCCTTGATAAAGTAATTATTGATATTAACAAAACTCTCCTAAAGACCCACCTCGGCGAAGCAGATTTTAGCGTCTTATCAGGTGCCCAAATCGCCCAGCCAACCAATCGTCTGTTTTCTGCCATTGCCGGCACTACAACAGCTATTGCTGCCATTTCGCTACTCGTTGGTGGCATTGGCATCATGAACATCATGTTGGTCAGCGTGGCAGAGCGAACCCGTGAAATTGGTATTCGAAAGGCCCTCGGTGCTAGCAACGGTGACATCGTTGCGCAGTTTCTGATCGAGTCGCTCACCCTTAGCATCGGTGGCGGTATTGTTGGCTATATCGTTGGCTACCTTGGGGCGTTCGCCATTAGCACCTTCCTCACCTTTGACCCTGTCTTTAGTTGGGAAATTGCCGCCATCGCTATTGGTTTGTCTTTGTTTATCGGTACCATCTTCGGCCTTTACCCGGCTATTCGGGCATCGAAAAAAGACCCTATCTCGGCCCTACGCCAATACGATTAAACCAGTTCTTTTTTCAGTTTTTCAATAAGCTCAACAGGTGTTGGATCGACACCGTTTAAAACGGCCAAGTAAATACTCGAAAAGTCAGCCAAGATCGCGCCCCATAGCAGTTGCGCGAGTGGCGTGTCGCCTTTTAGTTGAATCTGGATTGCTTTTGGTCGTTTACCACTTAGCAGACGATCCGAAATCTCAAATCGCTTCAAAATCTGCGGATGTTCAAATGAGCTCATCAGGTCAAAGATGACAAATGGCTTTTCAACAGGGTGCGAGGTCCAGCCCATGAATTCATTGTGATTAAATTCAGGAAACTCATTCCAAAATGCGAGATTTTTACCGGTCTCGTTCCAACTGATCTTCCATTTATAGGCCAGCGGAGCAGTAATTGCGCCTCCATAAAAAACTGGGGTCTTGCCGACTGCCTCTTCAGCAATTTGTTTGGCGTAGTTGCGTTCGGTTGGCACGGTTGCCGCCCACTGGGTACTTTCGGATTCCAGCCAGTCACTCAACGCATTTATTTCAGACGACTTACCCGAGACTATACCAAAGTTTTCTAACAGTGCAGTCAGTGCTTTCAAGTTATAGATCATCGCCATTCGTGGCTGTAATCCGGTCGGGACCGTCGAAACACTCATATGTGCGTGAGCAATCGAGTGCTCGTTCGCTGCCTCGATCAATTTACCGCCAGAAGCGATAATACCAATTTGCGCACCGCGCTCTTTGGCTTGTTGCAACGAGCTAAGCGTTTCTTCAGTGTTTCCCGAATAGCTACTGGCAATAACTAACGTATTCGCATCGACATAGTTCGGGAGGTCGTACCCACGCACAATCTCAAAGGGAATTGTCAGGGCATCCTTTAGCCAGACTTTTGCGATCAAAGCAGCAAGTGCCGAACCGCCCATACCACTTAGCACGAGAGTCTTGATCTCACGTCCATCGTGACTCTCTTCTTTAACCGTAGCCTCAAACGCCGCTTGAGTATATTGCCCAGCCGAAATGCCTAAAGCACCCTCTGGATCGCGTTGTTTTAAGATATTTTCGTTATCGAGTACGTCACTCATCAGTCTTGTCCCACCATATACGTCTATGATACAGTATTCTTAACAGAAGCATAAGCGTAAAAGTAAGAGGTGGGCATGGATATTACTCCGCAAGATTCAACACAGCAACCAATGAGCGATGACCAAGAACTGGCCAAGGCGCTTGCTGGCGTTATGCCTGATGCCCCTGAAGAAGCTCCGGCACCAACGACTGACAATGGTACTGTTACCCCTGCAACGCAATTCGAAGAGACTCCTGCCACTACAGTAGCCGCTACACCTGCCGTAACGCCCGACCCAGTCACACCAGCGCCGACAGCTGACCCTACTGCTGATTTGGACGCTATAAAAAAAGATGCCCTCGGCGAACTGCGCCCATTAATCGATCACGTCGACCTTCCACCGGAAGAAAAATTCGACACTTACCTCATGTTAATTCGTAGTACCGACGACACATCGCTTATCGGCCCTGCCCACGTCGCAGCACAAGCGATCACCGACGAGAAACGTCGCGCCGAGGCACTCCTTGACATCATCAAAGAGATCGACTACCTTTCTCGCGCTAACCAAACACCCGCAGCTTAGTTTTACCTCTGTATAAACATTGATATTTTAGTATAAAAATGCTATAATATACTTAATGGCTACTCGTCTACCCGAATTTGATATTAATGAACATCATAGACGCGAAACAATCGTCGGTGTCATTGATTTCGTTGACAAGGAATTAGTACGTATTCAATCCTCACTTGCGGTTTTTCAACAACTCCGACACGACATCTTTACCACTGTAGATAACACCCCTTTTGACCCTGACGTACCTATCTTTGAGCAACTCAATCCAGAACCCTCGTATAACGATGAGTTTCCTAACGAAGTCATCGGGCTTCGAAAAGCCGTTGAGTTCCATACAGAAAAGGAGAAGTACAATCCTCTTCCGGATGATAGCGCCGAACTAAGTGCCTTAAAACGTACTTGGCGCCCTCTCGTTATGAAGAAAGGTCTAGAGCTCGGTTTTATCAGCGACACCGTCGGTAAATCCGACGACGAGAAGGAAAGATGGCTTGGTATCCAACCAAATCAATTCGAAGGTGTCGACGAACCAGTCGAGGCAATGGTTGTTGCGGCTGCCGCCGGTATCTCAACTCATAAACGTCTGTTCCGTGGTATTCAAGATATCGAGTCAGGTCGAGTCAAAACGAATAAACTTATTATTGCTGCGGGTGAGCGGAACGTGCCATTAGATGAACAAGGACGCATCGAAGCAATCGATGTTACATCTGGTAAAACAGAATATGAATCAGCCGTTATCGCTGCCGAGACCCTACTTGGTATTAGTTTTGATGATACTGACGCGTTAGCCGTTCCCTATGGCCCATCAGATTTACGTGGTGAAATTGCCCATGGAATTGCAGTCATCGGTGATCAAGTCGTAGATGTATATGTCGTAGATGCGCCAATAAATCCACGTCGTGACCTAGAGGGCGGCAAGAAAGCCGACCGCGCGAATACCGAAGAAACCTTCCTTGCGCTCGACTCACTTCTCGAAAGAGGAAATGGGACGATCGTTCTTGAATCTCACGATACTTGGAAGAATTATCAGAATGCTATCGCACTAAAATCTTTCGGTATAATGTTCGGAAAAAATGTTATTACCACTGGTCCAGATAACGACGAACGCCTCTTTTACAATGACGAAGGGCAGCTTGATATACATATGGCCGAAGGTGTTCAGGATGAAATAGCCAAATATTCTGTCTTTCTTACTGACCTCCGCGTAAAGGCCGAGAACGAGCTACTTCTCCTCTCTCGACCAGATAACTATGCCGAAGCTGTCTTTGGTTTTGACCAACCCGTTCCAGATATGACGGATGCTCTCGCCGCACGAGAAGGCTATCGAACAAAAATAACTATCGATACTACCCACGAGAAATATAACGAACCCTTGGTTCGTCTGAAAGACCTCGATATTCCTAGCCAGTCTTACTATTCACGACCGAACGAGGCCACGGGCGAACCACTGCCTGAAGTTGAAAGCGATGTGTGGCTCCGACGGTCCGTTGCATTAAAGATCCACGAACTAAACCAACACCTACGCGACCCTAGCATCACCGAGTTTTTTGGTGGTGAGGTAGAACTATATGTTGAAGAGGGACTCCGATCTGTTTCAACACAAAAGGTTCTCTTCTACGAGGCAATGCCTCGACTCGTGAGGGAACAACATCCGGAATATAGCGACGAAGAAGTGGAAAAACGTGTTAAACAGCTAGCCGCCGAACCAACTACCGATCCAAACAGTCCAGCACCTCACGCTACGGGAGGCGTCTTTGATATAGTGCTTCGCTACAAACAACATCCCCACGAAGACGGAACACGTCCATTCGTTGATGGTGTCGCCGTACCGATGGATCATTTCGATGGTCAAACTGGTCCAAAGACACACATTGACTACTTTGAGAGGAATGAACCAAAGACTGCCGATGAGAAGTTAGCCCAACGCAACCGACGTGCATTCTACCGTATTATGACCGGTGAAGCATTTGGCATTGAGACAGGGTTTACTGTCACACCAACCGAACTCTGGCACTGGGGAATTGGCGATCAATTGTCTGCTGCCGTCTCTGGGAAACCAGCTTATTATGGAATTGCTGAACAAAACTAGTAGCCTAGACTTCCGGCATTTGGTAGATTATCGTCTTTCTCTGGAACATCAACGACTAATGCTCCCATCGTCGCAGCCGTTGCGGCAATTGATACTGCGTTTTGGACTGCTTCTTTAGTAACACGTGCCGGATCAATGACACCGGCCTTTTTAACGTCAATCAAACCAGCGTCTGGGTTGTTCACGTCAATACCATACCCTGGCTTGCCCGCTTCAACTTGGGCGATGAGTGCATCACTATTCAACCCTGCGTTCAGAGTAATCTGAATAAATGGCTGACGAAGGGCTTCTTTGAGGATTTGCCGTCCAGCGTTCACTGAATCTGATCCTTTCACCTTAATCGATGAGGCAATATTTACTAATGTTACTCCTCCACCAGCAACAATTCCTTCAGCAAGGGCTGCTTTGGTCGCGGCAACTGCATCGTCAACACGGAATTTCTTCTCATCAATTTCGGTTTCGGTCGCCCCACCTACTTTAATAACAGCGACCTTGCCCCCTAGGGCAGCGGCTCGTTTTTCGAGCTGCTCTTTGTCGTAGTTGCCAGTAGCTAGTTCGGCTTGGGATTGAATCAGCTTCACTCGAGCCGCGACATCACCGGCCTTGCCAGACCCTTCGATAACTGTCGTCTCGTCTTTTCCAACGATGACTTTTCGTGCCGAGCCAACGACCTCTAGGCCGACCGTTTCAAATGACAAACCACGCTCTTCAGTGATCACAGTCGCCCCGGTGAGGGTTGCGATGTCTTCAAGGATTTCCTTACGAGCGTCACCGAACGAAGGCGCTTTAACCGCCACTGTATTAAATACACCTTTTAGCTTGTTGAGTACGAGGATGCTCAATGCTTCGCCCTCGACCTCGTCTGCGACGAGAATGACGTCTTTTTTACCAGCAGCGGCTAGTTTTTCGAGTAGTGGCAAAAACTCCTGAACGTTGCTGATCTTACGATCGGTAATAATGATCGCTGGTTTGTCGTAAATTGCTTCTTGTCGACTAACGTCGGTGACAAAAAACTGACTGACATAGCCCTTATCAAAAGTAAATCCTTCGACGACCTCGGCCTCTAGTTTCAGACCTTGGCTAGCTTCAACGGTAACCACACCATCTTTACCAACCTTTTCGATTACTTCTGCGATCAACCTGCCAATTTCAGCATCCCCAGCGCTTATCGTGGCGACTTCTGCGATCCGATCAGACTTGCCTTCGACACTTTCGGCCAATGTACCTATCGCTTCGACTACTTCGGCACCGGCAGATTCTATACCTTTTCGAAGCTCTTGAGGATTATGTCCTGCAGCAATTAATTTATTAGCTTCACGCAAAATACTATACGTCAGTACTGTGACGGTCGTTGTTCCATCACCAGCAGATTTGTTTAAGTTTTTTGCCGCCTGCTTGATCAGTTCAGCACCGACTTTATAACCCAGCGTTTCGTCGTCCACATCAGGAATATCAATCGCCTCGGCAACAGTCACCCCGTCGTGTGTAACAGTCGGCCCACCATATCCTTTGCCAATTACAACGTTACGACCTTTCGGTCCGTAGGTAACCTTCACTGCATCATACAGAGTCTTTGCACCACCAAGTACTCGGGCCCTCGCATCATCATCGTAAAATACTTTCTTTGCCATATATCCTCCTATACCGTTGCCAATACGTCTTCTTCTTTAACAATGAGGTAGTCGATGTCGTTTACCTTTAGTTCGGTTGTTGAGTATTCTTTATAAACAATCTTGTCACCGATCTTTAGTGTTTTTACGTCTGGTCCAATCGCAACAACCTTCGCTGTGACCGGTTTCTCTTTTGCATTCTCGGGTAGGTAGAGACCGCTCGTCGTTCTCGATGCCGATTGCTCCCGGACAGCAACGACACGGTCAGCCAATGGTTTTATAGGTGTTGTCATTACATCTCCTCCTTATTATCTGCATATATTTTAGCACTTGATATATGAGAGTGCCAAGTATGTCCTCGACGAGCTGTATAAGCTACAATGAGTCTCATATGGTCGCACGCTACGCTACTGCTGACGAGATTGCCAAATGGGACGAACTCATCATTTCAAACCCTGATGGCGGTAATATTTTTTCGAGCGATGAATACCTTCAACAGAAGTTATTAGGTGGATACACTATTCGCTACGTTATTGTTGGCACAATTGCTGTCAGTGTTCTTGAAAAGCAGACACCCCCTATAGGAAAGCTTTGGTACCTGCCGAAAGGTCCGAATATTACTTCAACGAAACAGTTGTTTACCGTTCTCGATGCGATCACCCCCTTAGCACGAAAAAAAGGCGTGTTCGTTGTGAGGATCGAGTCCGAACTTGCTCGCAAAGAGCAAGTCATCCTCGAACGTCATAGTCTGAAAAAAGCGGCACCCATCATTCCGAATCCCTCAACTATCACACTCTCTATTTCACCAAATGATGATGAACTCCTCATGAAATTACCCCAAAAGGGTCGACACGCGATTCGCCGAGCCGAACGTGACGGCGTGACGGTTACGCAGGTACCCGCTTCGGACAAAAACTGCCGAACGATGTACGACCTTCTTAGCGAAACCGCCGAAGGACAGTTTGGTATTCGTAGTTATAATTACTACAAAACTTTCTGGCAACGGTTTGAAAAGGCTGACTTGGGACAAATGTTCTTCGCTCACTTTGAGGGCCAAGTTGTCGCTGGAGCGTACGCGATGGTATTGGGCGAAAAGAGCACCTATAAAGACGGGGCATCAGTTCGTAAACGAACCGCCTACGGAGCCAGCCACTTTTTACAATGGCAAGTAATTAAATGGGCCAAGTCAAAAGGCGCTTTAGTCCACGACTTCTGCGGTTCGCCACCAAGTGACGACATCGATAATCCAGATCATCCGCATTACGGAATCGGCCTTTTTAAAATGGCTTTTAGCAAAAATGTCGTCGATTATATAGGATGCTACGACCTCGTTATTAAGCCCGTGTCATATAAGCTTTGGACAAAAATTGGCGAACGTGTGTACCGTCACTACTATTACAAGCGAACGAAAGATTACTATTACTAAGGAGTATTCCGTGTCTCGAATTAACCGAACCGTCCTGATGTCCGATGCCCTCCATTTCAGCGCCGAGCAAGCAATCAACCCATACTATGGCGATCCGTCTGTTAATCAATCAGTTGCGAGCAAGGAACATCAATCGATTGTCAAAGCTTTGTCCGACGCTGGCGTAGTTATCGAACGAACTCCATCACCAACAGATAGTCAGGATGGAGTTTACACAGCGAACTGGGCACTTGTACGTGGTAACACAGCCATTCTTGCCCGCCTGCCGGATGTACGAAAGGCCGAAGAAGCCTACGCCGAACAAGTCCTCGTATCACTAGGTAAAACCGTCATCCATGTACCTGACGGTTTAAAGTTTAGCGGACAAGGTGATGCGCTGGCCTGTGGAAATTATCTGTTTTGCGGACAAGGCTATCGAAGTGATCTAGCGGCTCAAGTATTTGCCGCCGAAACACTTGGCTATGATCGAATCCAACTGCAAACAATCCCCGAACTTGATGAACACGGAGTACCAGTAAAAAATGCCGTATCTGGCTGGAACGATAGCTTTTTTTACGATATTGACCTTGCACTCTCGATCATCAAAGCCCCTAGCGAAAACGAACGCGGACTCATTGCCTACTGTCCTGCTGCCTTCATGCCTGAAAGCCAAGCGATTTTAGCGAATTTTGACGCAGTCGACAAAATCGAGATTTCACTTGAAGAAGCGCAGCATGCCTTTGCTGGAAATCTTGTCTCTACAGGGGAAACGGTGATTATGAGTGCTCATGCGCCACTACTTCGCGCTTCTCTTGAATCGCGAGGGATCACCGTTATTACTCCAGAGATATCAGAGCTCGCCAAAGGCGGCGGCTATATCCGCTGTACCAGTCTGACGCTCGACTGAAATTACTTCTTGTTCTTCTTAAGCTCTTGGAGTGCCGCCCTGACCACTTCGGCTTCGTTCCAAGGGTACACTCCATCTGCACGCTCGATTGTATTTTCATGACCCTTACCCAGCAGTACGACAACATCATCTGGGCCTGAAACTTGCGTCAACGCAAAACCAATCGCTTCTTCGCGATCATGAATTAAGAAAAGATCCTTACCTTCTTTCTTGCCTGCTTTTTTTGCACCACTCGCGATCTGCTTAAGAATTTGCTTTCCATCAACATCACGATCATCCTCTTCGGTAGCAATTACGATATCGGCGCTCTTTCCAGCAATAGCACCTTGCGTAGCACGCTTGCTCTCATCACGCCTTCCAGCAGAGCCAAACACGGCAACTAATTTGCCTTTCGTAAGCGGTCGGATGCTATCGAAGAATTTCTCGAAACCGTCGGGCGTACTCGCGAAATCGACAATAACCTTGAACTTCTGGCCTTCGTCAATGATATTCATGCGACCCTCAACGCCTTCTAATGCGGCGATGCCCTTCTCGATCTGGATCTTTGTTAGACCTAGCTTTCGCCCCACTGCAATTGCCGCAAGGCTGTTGCTGACATTAAACTCACCTGGAATATTGACCCGAATAGAATAGTTATCCTTTTCGATCGTTGCCTTAAACGTCGAATGGTCGTTCATTAGTTTTACTTGGCTCGCAACCAAGTCTCCTGTTCCAATGCCATATGTTGTCGAATTTGCTACGGTATTAGCGAATAACGCGCCATTGGGGTCTTGTGCGTTCGCTACACCAAAACGTAAGCCGTTTTTATTCGCAATCTTGAAAAGTCGTTGTTTTGCTTCGACATAGTTCTTGAATGTTCGGTGATAATCCAGATGATCATGGGTAATATTCGTCATCACGGCGACCTCGTAGGGCAATCCCCAGACACGATACTGCGCCAAGGCATGACTCGAGGTTTCAACGACAACCCATTCAACTCCGCTGCGAGCATAGTCACGTAGGCGACGCTGCAAAATACTCGCCTGTGTCGTTGTCATGTGTATTTTCTGCGGAATAATATTGTCACCGATACCGTTCGCAACCGTCGTCATCAGCCCAACCTTTATACCGGATTCGTGAAGCATGCGATGAATCAGAAACGATGTTGTGGTTTTACCGTTCGTACCAGTCACTCCGATAATACGCATCTTTCGCGCAGGGAATCCATAACGAACGTTCATGAGTATAGCCTCGGCCATGTGGCCGTATGGCTCTATGCGGTGAAATAGTTCGGTAGGAATAAGCTTTTTAACGATTGTTCGGATACTAGTCATATAGACATTATACCTATCCTCCCCTATCTCGAGTACGAAATACTATTTTATACACAACCATTGCACCACCTAGTACCGCAAATATACCCAGGCCAAGTGCGAAAACGCCAAGCCATTGATTCTGGTAGTCCTCGCTTT
The DNA here is from genome assembly GCA_049276535.1 of Candidatus Microsaccharimonas sp. Lineage (GTDB taxonomy): Bacteria > Patescibacteriota > Saccharimonadia > Saccharimonadales > Saccharimonadaceae > Microsaccharimonas. Next base: position 559,069 of record JBASWP010000001.1, on the reverse strand, counting down.
GGTAGGATGAGTTCAACTTAGCCGGAGATGATATAGAGGATCCTAACACCTCGTTAATATACTGATTCGGCAATGTAATAACAGAGGCTAACGACACTGGTTGAACCGTACTAGGAGTCGCATGAGAAGCTAGGTCGGGCTGTGTCTCGTTTTTATACAATATAACCTGATAATAATCGACTGATTGGTGGGTAAACGATGTCCCGCGGATATGTACTGTGTGGTATCCTTCGCTGATCCCATCAGGAAGTCGAAGGCTCACCCCTAAAGCACCTGATTCGTCTGCCATAAAGTTTCCTAGTATATTACTTTCCGAGCGAACCTCGACCGTAATAGACGAATTGGGAAGAAAACTACGTGCTCCGAACTCGATCTTCATATCTCTTTCTGCGTCACTAAAAGTCATATTATCAAGAAAGTCGCTCGCATATCGAGACTCTCCCTCTGTGACATTTGCACCATACGTCCAATAATCCGACAATTGACTACCACCACATTCACTACACGATACCGGTACGCTACTATCAGCCGTCACGCGATCTATTGCTCGTGCGATCATCTGATGACCGACAGGAGTAGGGTGGAATGACTCTGCACCGATAAGCAAAAACGAAGGTAGTGTAGGAACTGGGCTGATATCATCCCCTAATCTCAGACTATTGATAGCAGGCGAGATATGTTCGCATAGTCGATAACCTAAAAGACTGTCTTGAATATCAACAAATGGAACTTGCGAAGCGATCGCAGCTCGTTTTAAAACGTCATTAAGTAAACGTATTCCTTGGTCCATAAACAGTCGCTCTTCACTATCAAAAAGCGTTGATGTAACAGGATCACAGTCACCATATGGCCTTATTACTAGCGGATACCCAACAACTCGAAGTGCGGTCGTAGGACTTTCATTTTTTAGTTTCCGAAGCAAACCAAGTACACTGTCATATAATCGCTCGATCTCGAGTGCTGTTTTATAACGAGCCGTAGCGTCCTTAACCCATTCACAGCGCCCTGGCATCGCACAAGTTTTCAGTTTGTCCATCAATCCTGCATCGTTTCCGCCAATGCCTATTGTTGCTTTACGCGGATATGTGTATGAATAAAATGTCGCCTGGTGAATACGACCAGGTTGAAAACCAAGAAGCGCCTGTGTTTGCATGACTAGCTTATTAGATACGGTCTTTGCCGCTACCTTGAGTCGATTAGCTTGGCCCCAATAATTCGTATCATCGCCAACAATGTCTTTTATCTTCGCTCCGGAACAGGCTACACTTCTCACTAAACCTTTCGGCTGGGTAATAGAATCACTAAGTAGGAACGGGTATGAGCGACGACTAACGTGGCATCGTTCATAAGTGTCATTTGTTCCTTCTAAATAGAAGGCGTCATTGCTTTCGCCCTCCCCACTTACAAATGAATCCCCTAAAGCTAGGTAGGAAAGTCTCGAACCGCCCTCATAGCCGGACGCTCGCATAACAACAAAGCGAGCGGGCAAAGTATATGAAGCGGTAAGAAACTGCAACGAACCTCCTTCATCATCAAATTCGGGATGAGAACCGAACCGAAAAGACGGAATGAAACGATCAGTTTGTACGGGCGCAATTGGACAATTTTGAGCGGCCGTCATTACTATTGATGCAACAACTCCACACTCTGGTTGGTTTTGAATAACCAAGAAACCGGCGTTCTCTCCCATGACGGCGACATATTCACCATTGTTTGAGACGGCTAGTTCCATGTCTGGATCATGTCCAAAGCCGTACTGTTGACCAGTACTCCAGATCTGTTTCGTGGCACCGGATGCTATATGCACTACAGCAATACTCCCCTGTTGTATCTCAATGGCGGCCCACTGCCCATTTCGGGACAACCCTATCGCACCAATCGAAAGCTGGGTCATCTCATTACCGAGTGGCTTCTCTTCTTCAGCTAAATTCTTTAGAGAGTAACCAACAATACCATCACTATGAATGACTCGCTCAAGTTGGAAAGAAAATCGTGACATTACAAGGCCTTGGTACCTATTGTTCCCACTATATACACGCCGCACAAGTGAGTCCGTTTGCGGTATATACAAGCAACGTGTTGATCCTCGACATAAATCATCGAGAAGATACAGGTCACTGCCTAAGCCAAATCCAACAGCAGCCCTTGGTTCTCCTCCATCTAAGAAAAACGTAACGAACTGAAACATACCCTCGCTATGTACGCAAACTGTCTGGGGGTTACTTATCCCAACAATGTTGCGCGTTACTCGATAATAAGGGCACTGTGAATAAGTATCGAATTGTGCTGGTTCACTCATTACTACTGTTGGATTACTTTGTATCCATGACCAGTGGTTAGATGCGTTAACAGATACACCGAACACCATCACCAAGATAACACTAAATAGCACGCCGCATATCGCCGTCTTCATATTTCCTCCACCTGAATATTTGCTGTGTTTGTACTTAATATTTTAAGCCTTTTCTAAGCAAACTACAAGTTATTCGACGAAAAATGGAGGCGTGTTAGAATATAACAGATGAGAATTTTAGGAATTGAGAGTAGTTGCGACGAAACCGCTGCGTCCATTGTAGAAGATGGACGTCTGTTACTAAGCAATGTCGTTAACTCACAAATCGACATCCACGCCGTCTACGGTGGCGTTGTCCCAGAAGTCGCGGCGCGTAGCCATATCGAGGTGATTAACCCCGTAATCGACCAAGCACTAAAGAACGCTGACCTTAGTTGGGATGATATTGATGGTATCGCAGTGACGTACGCCCCCGGACTCGTCGGTTCGCTACTAGTGGGAACATTGGCAGCACGTACGCTTGCTCTTCTAAAAAACAAGCCCCTCTACCCTATTCACCACGTCGAAGCTCATGTCTATGCTAATTTTATTACTGATCAGACGAACGGAATCAACCTTGAACTTCCCACAAAACAACCCGCTTTCCCGATGCTCGCTTTGATCGTCAGTGGTGGACATTCTCAACTGGTCTTGTTTAAAGATCATGGCGACTACGAATTATTAGGGCAGACTCAAGATGACGCCGTCGGTGAGGCATTCGATAAAGTAGCGAAAATCCTCGGACTCCCCTACCCTGGCGGTCCTTCGATTGCACACGCCGCACTCCAAGGCGACCCGAAAGCATACGTCCTGCCAAAAGCAAAACTAAAAGGCACCTACGATTTCAGTTTTTCAGGCCTCAAGACAGCCGTTCTACGGGCAGTTCAACGCGAAGTAGGCGTGGACACATCTTTCCCGTCTGGTGACCTTTCAGCACGTTTAAATGACGTTCAAAAGGCTAACTTTGCTGCTAGCTTCCAGCGCATAGCAATTGAAACGCTCGTTGACAAAGCCGAGACTGCATTTAAAGACCACTCCCCTGCTTCAGTCGTTATTGCCGGCGGTGTTGCCGCCAATCAAGAACTCCGTCGCCAGTTGTCTGAGCGACTCCCCTTGCCTATCGAATATGCCCCAATGAGTTTATGTACAGATAATGCAGCCATGATCGCTACACTCGGATATTTCTATGCGCAAAAAAAGCAACCTACCTCACCATTTGATCTAGAGGTTATCCCTAGCCTTTCAATGACGAAAACTTCTTGGGTATAGATACACTTGTTGACTTTTTGTAAAGCTTATGCTAATGTAAGCTTATAACAAGAAAGAAAATAAACATGACACTCTCTGCTCCCATCCCCGTACAACACGAAGAACAAGCACCACAACAAATTGAAGTGAAGTTTCCTCCTATTACAGATGACGAGATCTTAAAAGGTATCGAAAACTACGGTAGGGAACTAGAGGATCCTGACCTCGATACGAACAGTCGGCTAGGTAAGGTGTCGACGTTGGCGTATCTTCACACGCTCGCAAATGAGCGACATCTCTGATAGTATTATCTTCGAAGTTTTTGAAGAATTGATTTAGCCGCTGGTAACCCCTTGCTCCAAAGAGAGAACGTAGGGGACAGCGGTTTTTCAAATGTGCCGGCGTGAACGAATTCTTCTGATGACCACCCCTGTTTAAAGACCGATACTCCACCGACGACTAGGCCTCCAAAGTCGTACTGAATTAAGCCCCATTCTTTCATTTTTCGAATGGCATACCATTTCAGAGCGTAGTTCGCACGGAGTTGCTGGCCATCTTCATTCATACCACCGTACAATTCGTAGGCAACATCTGCGCTAATAGCTAGCCATAAGAAAGCAATTGGCTGTTCGTCGAGGTAGGCAGCAAAAATAGGGGAGTGGTCGTCTAACAGATTAAAGACATCTGAATAATACTGGCTTTGATGCAGATTAAACTTAGCCCGTTCGGCAGTTTGTCGGTAAATATGCAGACACTTTTCGAGTTCTTCTTTACTCCGTACTGTCTTGATCGTAATACCTTCGGCGGCTGATTTACGGATGTATTGGCGAGTTTTCTTTGCCATATCCGCCAGTAGATCGCTCTCACTTTTCTTAAGATCCAAGAGGATAGTTTCCGCCGGCAATACGTTATTTGTCGAACGCCTCCACCCTTCTGGCGCTTCAAATTCAGTCGTATTCGGTTCAATCGCCAAACTAACCGAACGATAGTCGCGTTTTACTAATTTTGCCAATGCTTCAAGAAATTCATCCCTATATTCGGCCGACACAATCGGACCCCTAGGAATATACGCAAATGAACGGAAGGGGAGAGGAAGCTTTCGAATCAGTACCTGAGCGGCGCCGACAATAGTATCTTCATCATAAGCAAAAATCCTTTCAGCCGACCAACCGTGACCCGCCTTTACCTGGCCCCAACCCCATAACTGCAGTGGGTGACCACCATGTTCCAGCTGATACTCGTCCCATTGCTCTTTATCTCCGCACTTCTGAAGCTCAATCATACCTCCATTATACAACGGGGGTCTATGCTATAATGAAAACCAAAGTAAAAGCCGTGAATTCTTAATTACTGATTAACTAATTCACGTGTGTATTGCAAATTAAGAAAGTTAAGAATTCGTGTGAAACTAGCTAAAGCGTACGAACCAAATCAATACGAACCAAACATCTACGCCCTTTGGGAACAAAGTGGCGCTTTTAAGCCTTCTGGCGAAGGTGAGCCGTTCAGTACGGTCATGCCACCACCAAACGCGAATGGGAATCTTCACATCGGTCATGCACTCGATATGGGCCTCAAGGACATCATGGTCCGTTACAAACGTATGCGCGGATACGACACCGTCTTTATTCCTGGCGCCGACCACGCCGGCTTTGAAACATGGGTTGTATTTGAAAAAGAATTACAAAAGAGGGGACAGAATCGCTTTGATTTTAGTCGTGAACAACTCTATACCCAGGTATGGGATTTCGTTGACCAGCAACGAGGTAACATGGAGCTCCAGTTACGCGCACTTGGCGTGAGTGCTTCGTGGGACGACCTAGTTTTTACCCTTGATAAAAAAGTGATTAAAACCGTTAACCAAACGTTTAAAAAACTATGGGATGATGGTCTGATTTACAGAGGCGAGCGTATTGTAAATTACAGTACGAAGTACCAGACAAGTTATGCTGACATCGAAGTCGACCACAAGCTTGAAAAAGGTACGTTGTGGCATATTGCCTACCCAATGCTCGATAAAATTGGTGAGATTGTCATCGCTACGTCACGACCCGAGACGCTATTTGGAGACACGGCCGTCGCCGTAAACCCGAATGACCCGCGGTATAAAGACTTAATCGGTACACGCTTGCAACTACCCCTCACCGATCGCGAGATTACGATCATCGCTGATGTCTATGTCGATCCTGAATTTGGTACTGGCGCAGTAAAGATCACTCCTGCCCACGACCCGAATGACTTTGAAGTAGGTAAGCGCCACGACCTGCCACGCATTCAGGTTATCGACTTTGACGGCACAATGATCAACGTTCCTCAACAGTTCATGGGCCTCGACGTTGAAACCGCTCGCAAACGTACGCTTGCCGCCCTCCAGGCTGAAGAGCTAATACGTAAAGAGCAGCCGTACGAACACACTGTCGGGTACGACTACAAGAGTGGTTTGCCGATTCAACCCCTGATAAAGGACCAGTGGTTTCTAAAGATAGAACCACTTGCGACAAAGGCAATCGAAGCAATCGAAGCTGGAAAAATTACATTTTATCCTGCCAGTAAAAAACAGATTCTTTTGCAATATCTTCGTAGTGTTCACGACTGGAACCTGTCGCGACAAATCCCATGGGGGATCCCTATTCCAGCGTTCCAAAACCTTAACGACGCCACCGATTGGATTTTCGATGAACGAGTCGACGAAAAGACTATCGTTGTTAACAACACAACATACAAACGAGAAGAAGATACCTTTGACACATGGTTTAGTAGCGGTCAGTGGCCATTTATCACTACTGACGCCACTGTAGACGGATACTTAAAGCGATTCTACCCAACAACTCTTATGGAAACCGGTACCGACCTGCTCGATCGCTGGATTGCGCGTATGATCATGCTCGGTCTCTACGTTACTGGGGACATACCATTCAAGGACGTCTATTTACACGGGATGGTCCTTGATGAACACGCCCAGAAGATGAGCAAAAGTAAGGGTAACGTTATTAACCCGATGGATTCGATCGCGGAATATGGTTCTGATGCTCTGCGACTTGGCCTGATCGCAAACCGTAGCCCTGGTCAGAACCAAGCGTTTAGCACCGACCGAATTGTGTCAGGACGTAACTTTTGTAACAAACTTTGGAATATTGCCCGTTTTGCCGAAAATAAACTCGGTGAGAACTATCAACCCGGCACACCTGAAGCAACATCACTCGCTGATCACTGGATCATTAGTGAGCTAAAGACCGCTAAAGAGTCAATTGAGCGAACTCTCGACGTTTACCGTTTAGCCGAAGCCAGCGATCACCTTTACCATGCTATTTGGGACAGCGTCGCAGACTGGTATATCGAGGCTTCAAAAGACCAGGACAACCCAGACCTACTTGCCTGGGTGCTTGATACCAGCCTGAAACTTGCACATCCGTTCGCACCCTTTGTCACTGAAACAATCTGGCAAACCTTGCCGTGGCATAATAGTCTGCTGATTAACGAACCGTGGCCAGAAATGCTTGCCTTTAACGACATTGCAGCAGGTGAATTCGGCCAACTCCAACAACTCGTTACCGAGGCTCGTTTCGTTATTACGGCTCTCCCTGGAAACGAAAAATACGCTCTGTTATACCAAAAGGACAGTTTGATTGAAGACAATAAAGACCTTATCAAGCGCCTTGCCAAGCTAAGTGATGTCTCACTTACTGAATCCGCCAAGGGACTTCGTCTGCCCGCATCTGGCCGTGATGCTTGGTTAGATGTCTCTGAAAAGACTTTGAATGAACATCAAACAAACCTAGAGGAACGCTTAGCGGCTACCCATCGTGATATCCAAGCTCTCGAAGGGCGGCTATCGAACCGAAGCTACGTTGAAAAAGCCCCTGCAAAACTTGTTGAGGAATCTAAAAAACTGCTTGCGGACAAGCAGGTACTAGTTATTCGTCTTGTACAAGAACTCGAAGTACTTCGTTAAATAGATGGCCACGCGTAACCGTTGTCACCACCACTGTAGTGGAGTTTTTTCGATTCGCCGTAGCGATAATCGTCGTCCCGAGGCTGCAATCGTGGAGCAGTCGAACGAAGCGACGCAAGATTTGAAGCAACCGAAATACGTTCAACATGAATTTGCTCGCTACTTTTTATTGCCACATCAGCTGCTGCATAGGTTGCGAACGCAACCGGCATCGTCAGGGCCACCTTTGCGGCTCGATCGAGCTGAGTATCGTGAATCAGTACGCCAAACGTGGTGGCGATGGTAAACAGCAGGGGAATGGGGTTAATGATTATTGAGAACATGTTTGTATTTGAGTACGTTTACAGATACTACTCTAGCATAAGCTTTACAAACTGTCAATATAAGCTATTCGTGATGATACTGACTACCAGTAGTGATCTGTTGGGCACGGTATAACTGCTCGATCAAGATGAGCCGTACTAACTGATGAGGAAATACGAGGGGCGAAAGTGACCAGACGAGGTTAGCTCGGCTCCTTAAACGATCGTCAACGCCATATGCTCCACCAATAACCAACACAACTTCAACTGATCGGTCTAGCTGTTCTTGAAGCGTCTTTGCTAGTTGCGGTGAATCGAGTAATATCCCCCGTTCATCAAGTACGACGACGAAAGCATGAGCAGATAGACCAGAAAGTATGCGTTCTGACTCTTCCTGACGCGCTCTGTCGCCGCCATGGGGCGAATGTGCCATCAGCACCCATTCCACTAAAAATGGTGCTTTCAAGCGCTTTTGATAGCGTTCGATTCCTTCGTCGACCCAGGATTCGTGTTTTTTACCGACCGCAATAATTCGTAGGGGCATTTAAAACCTTAGGGTTTCGGCTAATGTCGCAAGTGCGGCGTGATCTGGTTCATCCTTAGTTTCAGATGCGTAGTATTGCTGGGGTGTGGTGAACGGCACTAGATGAACATGAGCATGCGGGACATCCAAGCCAATGACTTTCTCACCGACACGTTCAACGCCTAATACTTCTTTTAGCCTTAGTGCGACTTTTTTAGCTGTCGCCATAACCGCTTGATAATCATCATCTTCAAGATCCCATAGCGATTCAACCTGAACTTTCGGAACGACCAGCGTATGGCCGGCAACAGAGGGATAAATACTCAAAAACGCCAACGTCTTATCGTCTTCGTAAATCTTGTGCGAAGGAATTTCACCCTTAATAATTTTTGTAAAAATTGAATCTTGCATATGATATACCTCGCATTATGGCGGAGAGGGAGGGATTCGAACCCTCGATGGGTTGCCCCATACCGCTTTTCGAGAGCGGCCAGTTCAACCACTCCTGCACCTCTCCAATCGCTCTATTGTAACAGATTGAGCACGCCAATGGGATTGTCTGAAATTCGGCTGATGCGCTATAATTTTACTTAGTTTAAGTAGGAGGTTCCATGGCAGAAGAAAAGAAGACACCAGTTGCCGCGTCACACGCAGCTCAACATCCGGAAGCACATCCCGCACCAAAAGAGGTGCACGTATCGTTAAACGACGGACCAGCAGCAGCTGCTGCGGCATCAACACCAGCTGCCCACGCAGCTCCTGGCGCCGCCCCGATTCAGCCACAACCAACTAACGGTCTTGGTATTGCTGCGATGATCCTTGGTATCGTTGCATTTGTCTTCGGATGGGTACCGTTCTTTGGGTTCCTCGCAGGAGCAACGGCTGTTGTCCTCGGTATCATTTCACTCAAAAAGCCTGGCGTAAAAGGTATGGGTATTGCCGGACTAATCACAGGTGGACTAGCTGTTCTATGGAGCCTGTTCATTACCGTCATCTTTATCATCGCGATGGTAGCCACTGCTCCGACCGGTGTTGCTGGTGGAAAGGCTATCGACGAGCTAAACAAGGCATATGATAGTTACAACGCCGAGAATAAAGCCTTGATCGATGCCAAGAAAGACTACAAAAAGGGCGAAACCGCTACCTTCGGTCAATTTGAAGTCAAGGTCAACTCGGTCAAACGAGACTACGTCTTTACCGGAAGCGACAGCTATGTCACACCTGATGAAGGTATGGAATATATCGTTGTTAATGTTACAGCAAAGAACGTTGGTGATGACAGCAAGTACCTTTCAGGCTACGACCTAAAGATTAGTGAGGACGGTGTATCTAACACCTCGTCGTTCTATGATGTCAGCCCAGCACTAAAGAGTGGTGACGTTTCTGCTGGAGCGTCAGTCACCGGAAATATAGTATTCGAAGTTACTAAGGGCGCAACCGACCTCAAGCTCCAATACGAAACTACTGTCTACGATCTAAAGGCGGGTAAGTCACAAGACCTCGTGTTTACACTCGCTATCTAGATAGAATACATACGATCTTTAATCCAATACTAATCAGGACTAGCTTGACGAATAAGCATAAGTGTGTTATATTTATTTCAAGTTCATTCTAAACAAAGTGATGGAAATAAAGACAAAAATATGACAGAGCAAGATCAACCAGAACAGCCACAAGAAAACTTACCCGAACATTTTGATGCGGATAAAAGTCTAGATAAAGCTATCTCTGAAGCCCTTACCGGCTACGCAAAAGATGGTGGGACGTGGTTACTTGCCAAGCATAATTTCTATCAAGCTCTCCAAGGAGGTTCTTCTCCGATGGATGCTTTAACTATTGCTCTTAATACTGCACAGGATGGTGCAGAATCGAAACCAGACGATGCAATTGACCGATTCTACCGAAACATCGACACAAGTAAGATTTCTCCAGATAGCCCGAACTTTGCTGGACGTCAATATGGAGTAAGTATTAGTGCCGTTGACCGCGAAACAGGACGAGGACCGAAGCTAACCATCGGAGTCGGTGGGAAAGCTCCTGGAGTTGAGCCACGAACCTTTAGAGGGCGTAGGTACGGTATTCAAATTGGCGAACGAGCACTCGGATTTGGGCCAAGGGTAAAGCAAAGCTCAGAGTCTTAATCTTAAAGTCTACACTAGTAAACCGCCCTTTCACGGGGCGGTTTTGTTTATTAGAGGGTATGTTTACCTTTTTCCGAGTAGTAACGATCTTCACCAATATTCTCAAGGACCCTTTCGTACGGCTCGACCGAGACAGCGCTCTCGCCAAAGTTGAGATTATTAAGATCTTTCAAAAGAATAAACAAGATAAGAACTGCCGACATAATGCCGCCCGTAAAGAGAATCGACGCAAGGTCTGGACCCTTCGTAAGAAATAGTGCCGATACGAGTAGCGATCCTAGCACACCAAGCGTTAGCCATTCACCAAGAGACAGTTTATCCCTTCCGAACATAACCAACGCCTCTCGTGATGTAGAGTGTTGGCTATATACTGTGAGCACTGTCCGATACGTTTCGACGGCCTTTGGGGTTGAAATTTGTATTTCCTTTAACGATTCACCTAATTCGTTAAAGACCGCTTCGGTTTCACTATAATTCTCCCACGGAAGAGGCATAAAAACATGGACATACTTCTTGATGCGTTGCTTCGTTCGCTCAAGCCATGCCTTATCGCCAGTCTCGTCTGCAAGAATACTTGCGAGATAGTAAAACGATGATAAGTTGCTCGAGTCAGCCGCGGCATTCTGACGAATATAGACATAGCGTGTGTATAGGTCGGTTATAAAAAATCCTACCAAGATTGCGAATAGTATACCGATAAACGTCAGTGCGTTATACACAAAAGCATTTCCACTCGTACTCGGGATAAGGAATGAAAGTGCAAATGAAGAAATGATTGCAACAATAAGAGCGTATTTTGTAGAGTTTCGATGTCGCCGTGAATGATGTTTTTTGTGAGTCATAACCACAGTTTAACATAAGTATTTATACGAAATACTACGCTGTAACAGTAGCCTATATTTGTTTCGCGACACCATTTTCTAACGGAACAAACTGAACATCAAATTCTGACAATACCTGGGGAAGTCGAGTATAGATCCCTTGGCGAGCATCGTCATTAAAGTGCCAGTCATGAAGAGGGATAACCACTTCAGGACGATCGGTCATCGATTCTATCATCCGAGTAAACCCGACAATCGCACCCCACGGACCTCCGTTGACGGCTGCAGCAAAAACGCGCGCGCCGTGAGATTCAGTCAATGTATGACAGTCGCCTCCAATAAGTAGCTCCTCGAATACGACGAAGCTTGTGTGTTCAGGCTGAACCTTGAACCAAGGGGCTAGGTCGGCGTGTTGCGACTCGATGAATCGGACATCCTCGGTATCGCTAGCCGTTGAACCCTGTATGTCCCAATTGCTAAGTTGCTCAACAACCTCTGTCGGGCCGTACCACTTCGCGTCGGGCGAGGCTTGTTTAATAGCTTTCGCAAACTCTTCATACAAGTGATCGGGGTGAGCATGAGTGACAACCACAGTATCAATACCAATTAGTAACTCGGGCATAACGACACCGCTTTGCCAGCTGTAGTTGCCGGGGTCGGTCACTATACGCTTACCGTTTGATTCGACGATTAGACATGAGTGGACAAGTTTCGTGATATTCATATTTTGAGTATATCAGGCGGCTAAAGAATAGGTCGTAGTGCTTCGATAAGTAACTGTCGAGCATCACCCTGAAAGTCATGTCCAGATTTCAAGGCAATCAGAACAGTACTACAAGTAAGTTAGCAGAATGATAACTACCCAGAAACTCACAAAATATCCAAGCTCAAAGTGAGTGAAACGGTTTCGTGCCTTTGGAACGAAGAAGAATAAGACAATTATCACCAACGTAATTAGCAAAAATGTAATAGACGCTATAGCACCTACGAGACTTACCCCTTTGATTGAGGCCAGGATAAGTCCAATTATGCTAGGCATCACCAATGCAACAACATATGCAGCCCCTGTATGCACTTTTAACGCACGCTTTCCTCGCGCAGGTACCCACGTTACGATAAGCTGCGCAAAAAATGCAATCACCGTTAATAGATAGAATACCCACGACACGCCATAATGAGGGCCGAGCCACCCTACAAGAAATGAATAATACAGAACAGTTACCGGTGTAAATACAGTACTAAACAGTAATTGCGAATATCGGTTACGCGCAATATTTTCACTTGCTGAAAGGCGAGAAACGAGAGGGAACTTTGCGGCAATAATTATCGCCATTGGAAGTATTGGTATTAAGGCGATGAGTCCAAGATGTTGCATAGGATAATCATAAAACAAAAAGACTCACATATGTGAGTCATTTTGCTTGGTACACCCGGCGCGATTCGAACGCACGACCTTTGGCTCCGCAAGCCAACGCTCTATCCAGCTGAGCTACGGGTGCATATGATATAACCCGTTGTCTTAAGAACAACGGGCCATATCTTTGTAACTAGAAGGTGCTTTCGGCCCGCCAAGCGAGCGAACAAAGGCTATTGTACCACAAGAAGTGGCACCGATCCATCCTTACAGACGAAGCTTGCGAACAACGATGTCGATTATGTCGAGCTTTAGGTCTTCCATCGGCAATTGTTGACCGAGGATATCAACAATCTCTTCCCCTGATTCGTCTGGAAAGTAGACTGAAACGCCCGGAGAGAATCGTTTAATAGGGATCAGCATGATCGAGTGGTGCGGACCGTCTTTAATAACGCCGAAGGCTTTAAAGTCATCGAAATGATACAATTTTTCACCAACGTACAGCCCTTGGTTAGAGCTTAGTCCATAAGTAAGTGTGCGGGGTGGGCGACGTGTGTAAATAATCAAGGCCACCGTCATAACGATCACCAGCCCTGAAAAGGTATATGACTTTAGTAAAAAAATATCGACAGCAATCAAGCTAATGATAATAATGGCAAAAATCACGAACCAGGTAGGACTGCGATCAGAGTGAATATATTCTTTAGCCGTCCAAGTTATCGTTCTTCCTTGTTCACTGTCATCAATCATGTCTTCTTGAGACACATCGTCTACTGAAGTGTCATCAAACTCGGTGTCGGGATCCTGACCCCAATCTTTCTCTTGATCATCGGATTTCATCTTGATTTTAGTATAGCATGAGCATAAAAAAGAGCCCCAGATATGGGACTCATTTCTTGGCGGAGGAGGGGAGATTCGAACTCCCGCTCCAGGTCTCCCCAGACTAATGATTTAGCAAACCATCCCCTTCAGCCACTTGGGTACTCCTCCGAGCGCAGCCTGCGCAACCTGCGCTTGCAACTTGACCGATTGTAGCATAAAACAGAGGCCAAGACTAGCGTTCTAGCCGTCTATTTGCTATAATATGATTATAGTTATCTAATAATTTTTGGAGTTACATGGCAAAGATAACCAAGACAATTCAAGCGGTGTTGTGGGCGATTATTTTTGTTGTATCAAGTTCTGTTGGATTTGTTAATCCTACCTCAGCCCAAAGTGTCCAAGATGGGGTAAACGCAGCGCGGGGCGATGGGCAACCGACTGACTTATTTGGCGCTGGCGGTGTACTAACTACCGTTACAAACACACTTTTGTTCGTCGTTGGGGCACTTAGCGTCATTATGATCATCATCGGCGGGTTACGATATGTCGTATCGGGCGGTAACTCAACGAATGTCACCGCTGCAAAGAACACTATTCTCTACGCCCTAGTGGGGGTAGTTATCGCCTTTCTGGCATATGCAGCGGTTAATTTCGTTCTTGCTAATCTGGCCCCTGGGTCTAGTGGAAGTGGCTATACCAACGTCTAAATAAAACGACGGCCATACAGGTCGTCTTTTTATTATGGCGGAGGGGGAGAGATTCGAACTCTCGGTGAGTTGCCCCACTCCGGTTTTCAAGACCGGTGCACTAAACCACTATGCGACCCCTCCAGGGAGTAGCTTGGTTATTTTAACAGATACAGACTGATCAGTCGAGAGGTTGCCGGGCCAAAGCACCGACCCACACTCTGCCCACACCCGCGCCGCTCAACAGTCGCGCGACCCCTTGGATCGTCGATCCGGTCGTAACAACATCATCAATAATCAAATAGGGGACACTTCGATCGACCTTATCTTGAAGCTGAAACGCCGATACTGCCTGACGAATCCTATCAGCTCGATTAGCCGAGTGCTGTGTTTTGGTGTGACGTCGCCCAACCAGCTTACTATTCATCTGTAAGCCTCGTAGATGCGCAAAATGCTGAGCAATCAACAGGGTGTGGTCGTAGCCTCGTTCACGTATATGGGTCGATGCAGTAGGGACGGGGATAATAATCGTTGAGTGAGGTAATGGTGGTATACGTGTATCAAGGAGCTCTGCCAAGCTCCGCGAGGCTATCTTCATATTCTGGAACTTAAAACTACCGATTAACCGTTGTAACGTACCGGAACGCTCACCAACCACCCATATTTGCTGGAAGGCAACTTTATGGTGCTGACATATACCTTCAATCGACGCCCGATTACACAAAATACAGCCAGAAAATACTTGACTAGTGATGTTATATTTACAATTATCACACAGCAGGGTGCCGATTTGACTACATCCAGAACAGAGGTGTGGAGCCACGATACCAAGCAGTCTGTCGACCATTGTGTTTTTTACGTTTAGACCACCCATTTAGTTGATTATACCGCATATGCCCGTTATAATACGAAAGACTATTTGTCAAATGAGCCTAGAGAAAGTGGAGGATATCATGGCCCGCAAGCAAAACGAAGACTTACTAATTGAAGATGAACTGGCCGCAGCGTTCTTAAGTGACGACGACCTATCATCAGCTGACGCACCCGTGCCAGTAGCGACAGACAACGACTGGGACGACTCGGAAGAAGAATTCCCTGGACAGCTAGCCGTCGACGTATACGAAACAGACGACAAACTCGTTGTAAAAGCCCGCACCGCAGGCGTGAACAAAGAAGAGCTCGATGTGAGCATCAGTGATGGCATCCTTACTATTAGCGGTACGCTAAGTAGTGGTGACGACACCGAAGCAACTAACTGGCATATTCAGGAATGTTACTGGGGTGAATTCAACCGAACACTCGCACTACCTGTCAGCGTAAAGGAAGACGAAGTAGAAGCAGTCCTGAAAGACGGCGTTCTGACTGTTACCTTTAACAAGATCCGACAGGAACAAGCGAAGAAGATCCAAGTCCAATAGGGCAACGGTTCACGTATATAAAGACTCCCGAGCAATCGGGAGTTTTTATATACTAGCGCGTCGGTCTACGCCATACAAAAATCCCGGCGCTCTGGCCGGGATGAATGTTTCAAGAAAGGATACTTGGCTTAAGGTGTCGCGCCTGGGGTGATTGCCGTAAGTACCCAGTTGACGATCGCGAAGGCTAGGAAGGCAACTGCAAGACCAATGAGCGCGTACATAATAGTATTTTTGGCTGCGGTCACATTTCCGCTGTCACCAGCCGAGATCGTATAACGAATACCACCGATGATCAGCATGATAACGCTGATGGCACCAATAACGAACAGTAGTACGTTTACGATGTTTGTAAAGATTGAACCTGTACCGAATAGTGTGTCAGGAACATCGTTACCCTTTGCACAGTCGACACCATTAGCTGCGGTCAAACCACCACTACAAGTACCTTGAGCTGAAGCAGACGGGGTAAGTGGACTAAAGACAGCCACTAGTGCAAAAACGGATCCTATGATCAGGCTTCCGATTGCGTTTCTTGTTAATTTTTTCATTAAAATATTCCTTTCTTGTAGAATCTACCGTTAGTTATAGCAGATTTCGGTTCGTTTGTTAAGTGTTCTTAGTCTAAAACTGCGTCAACACCCAGTTGACGATTGCGAAGGCGAAGAAGGCGACTGCCAGACCGACGATCGCATACAGTATCGTGTCCTTCGCCGTCTTGATACGTCCCGCTTCACCAGCTGATGTCGAATACATAATACCGCCGATAATAATCATTAGGACCGATATCACACCGATGATGTACAGTAGCACATTGACGACGGTCTTTACGACATCGCCGGCGCTATCGCCCTTGTTTTTACACAGGACCGAGTTGGGATTGGCTGCGCAAGCATCACCCAAGGCTTCAACCGCTCCAACATTCGTCGCCGGAACCAGTATCAACCCCAGGCCAAAGACAAGCGCAAAGGCCATCAGCGTTTGTTTTATTCGTTGCATCATATTAGAAAGCTCCCATGACAAAGTTTGTTATCGTAAATGCGGCCAGTATTACACCTAAACCGACGATCGCATACAGAATAAGGTGTTTGGCGTTTGTTAATTTTGCCGCTTCACCCCTAGAGGTAGCGTAGGTAATACCACCGACGATAATAACAATCACCGCAATTAAACCTGCTAGGAAATAGACAATATTTAATCCGTTCGTAAGCAAATCGTCTCCAGTGACAGTAGGGATGTTCACCTGTGTGTCAGGATTAGTCCCAGGGGTAAGTTTTTGTGCAAATTGAATGAGCATGTATTTCATTTTTTATCCTAATAGCGTGAACACTAAGTTAACGACTGCGATTGATGCCATTGAAATAGCTAGACCAATTACGGCATTTAGCAGGGTCTTGCGTGCTTTTTCTATCATTGCCGCCTCTGATCCACCCGTCAGATACTGGAAACCGCCAAATAATATAAAACCAAACGCAATGTAGGCAACAAGCTGTAGCCCGATTTCAATGACATTAAGCGCGATACGCCAAATATAGCCCTGAAGCTCAAGCGGTTGGGTGTCTCCATCAGGTGTCTGACCTGGTGAGATAATGACACATTCAGACCCAGAAATAGCAGGGTCGAACTTAATCAACCCTCGATACCATGTAGGGAAGGTGAGTAAATTCGCGGAACAATCAGAGGCTTTGGTGATAGTCTTAGCACCAACATCTGAAGGAGTAAGAGTTATCGTAGAGACCAGGCCGCCCAACACAGCAACCACACTAATTGCCAGTATCCACCGTGATACTAGGGTTTTAATACGTAACATATTAAGTAAACAATCCTCCTGGAATTAAGAAGTTAAGGCCAGCATACATGAGGGCAAAAGCGATCACCCCTATAACCACGTCAGTTATGATCTTGTAAGCCTTCTTCAGCTGCTCTTGATTACCACCGGCAGAAGTATACAGAATAGACGCGTACACAATACCCCCGACAGCAACGACACCCACACCAGCGGTAAGAATATTAATAACAAGAAGTAGTATGCCCCATAGGCCCGTATTCTCGAGCTCACCGTCACCACCTGTCTGCGCGCAGCCCAGAACACCCGTGGCCACACCACCACAACATTTCTGCGTTGCACTCGGAGTACAGGTTGGTGCCGCATTCAACGGAGTAAAGAGAAAAAAGGTTACACCGAACATTAGGAAAGTTGCCGTGATAATCTGTTTGATTGTTTGTTTTATACGCATAACTATATATACGATACGACATAGTTATTGATGAGGCAAGTGGTTTCCATAGGTTAGCACGAGGGGTATTGCTTTTTCGTGCATTTTGTGGTAGTATTTAGACAAACAAGCACATAAGGTTACATAAACGTCAAATAATTATTAGTTTAAGGAATAAGAGAACAATAATGTCAGAACGACACATGTCAAAAGCCGAACTAGCCGCCCGCACTGCCGCCGCAGGTCTAGTTTTATCATTTGGCGCCTACGGCTTGGCCGGATGCGCACCTATTGTTAATGCAGGTCCTTCTCCTGATCCAAAACCTACTTCTGAAACCGCAACTCCAAACCCAAACAACGAGCAATCCGAGTTTGAGCAACAAGTCGAAAGTCTTCGTATTCCCGAAGGGCTTAGTGACGAAGAACTCGCAAAAGTAATGCTTGAGCGCCAAGAGGCGTGGGCAAACTACGGTAAGCGAGATACACTTCCACGAGAAAGTGCTGAAGCAAACCTCTCTTGGGACGACTTCCTTCTTCAGGAAGCGACTAAGAATGCCGAAGTGTTCACCGCGGCTCTTCTACCTGCGAACTGGCGTGACGATGAAAATCTTCGCACATATGTTGACTCAAGCATTGCTTACAATTTCCTCGTACTCAAAGCGTACGTTAGTACAGCTTGGAATGGTGATGAAGTCCCCGAGAATGTCGAAGGCTTTAAGACTGACTTCATTTTTGATAACGTAACGTTGGTTGAAGCACCCGAAGGCCAGCGCGGATTGGTTATTGACTTCACCGAAGACTATAACGACGAAATGAACACGGTCGAGCCGATCGAAACACCATGGCACCGTATAGACACGACCTTCGAAACAGTTGATGGTCACGAACAGGTGACAAGTGCATTTATTAGCGTCCGTTACTCTCAGTAGAGTTCGTACGCCTTAATATAAACGTAAGATCCTCACCACCTTTCTATCTCGACAGTTTATACTGCTTGTGCTTCAATTAATGTAAGCATGCAGTACAACAAGAAACCTTCCTATTGGCTTCACCGCTCAATAGAGACACTTGTAAAGGCAGGCCCTGTTCGGGCTTGCCTTACTTTGTTTAAGAAACCGAGCAATATGCGCCGGGCTGCCCTCGTAGGGCTTACTGTTTTGATGTTCGTCGCATCAATTCTCACCACAGGTATTGCGAGTGTCGTACTGTCTACCCCTGCATCTGCTCAACTACTAGACCCGGGTAGTAGTGATGGTAGTATTCCGGGGGCGACCGCGACGACCTGTGCGTTAAGAGTTGGGTATTCATGGAATGATACGACTAAAAAATGTACACCCGTAGCATCGGTCGGTAGTTCTTATAATCTAGTTAAGAGAGTCCAGTCGTATGCGTATCTTAATGCTATCCGATGGTGTACAAGTAAGATCCCGTTTGCCCTTATTGATGGTCAAGGTAACGGAATCTCAGAACCCAATGCTATCGCTGGAAAATGGTTCCAAGCAGGCGCATCTGTACCAGCAAGCTATCTAGCGAGTAACGTGAACCCTTTGTCTGGTGCCGTACCATGTAATGATGTCGTTTCGGTAGCATCAATACTATGGGGGTACCCGAGTAGCTTTGATATGCTCTGTGATTTTGTCGATACACGAGCAGACGGATCACCTTGTAAGGGAGGTACTGGTAGTTTCGAACGCTTCGTTAAGGGTGTTGATGACGCAGGGGATGCCGATGCATTCTATAATGCAATCAAAACCCGCATCTACAGTGGTCAGACACCTAGTCTTTACGAGACATTTTCAGACGGTTCAAAAGGCTACCCAGGGAGGTACCTACTATATAAACAAGCCTTTATAAATGGCTGTGAAGCAAGGGCGGATGGCGTCAGTGGGTCAAGCGGGGCAATCTATAACAACGTTCCTATCGTTGCAGATGATGGGGCTTACACAACCGATTCATTTAGTGGGGTCGGGACAGACCAACAGCGCCCTGTATATGTCGATCGAGATAATTTAGCGGTTCAGACTGTGTACTGCCAAACAATGGTAGACAGGATGAATGAATACTATCTCGACTACTCAATATACAGAAGAGAACACCCTTCTGAAGAAGCCACTATGCCGGCGGCGGGTATCAAGAAAGTAAATTGTGGCTTTGATGCACTTAACCCGATGGCGACCTTAGACTGTATCACAGGTGCCGGTACTGTTTCTTGTGGTCTAGAAGGTGTGATTGGTTGGCTACTTTGTCCGGCATTTAGTTGGTTATCGAGCATGAGTGACGCTGTTTTTTCACTCTTGGCCGATACCTTGTTAAAAGTTGACCCGAAGCTACTATCTCAAACCAACCCCGCCGATCCAACGAAACCCGGAGCCGTGTATGCCACCTGGTCGGTGATGAGGAACCTGGCTAATATCTCGTTTGTTATTGTATTTCTCATTATTATATTCTCACAGATGACCTCGGCGGGTATATCTAATTACGGGGTAAAAAAGATGTTGCCTCGATTAGTAATTGCAGCCCTACTAGTAAACCTGTCGTTCTTTATCTGTCAGATCGGGGTAGACCTTTCAAACATACTTGGATACTCGCTGAAAGACGTCCTTGAATCAACTGGTCAAACGATCAAAACAACCGCAACCGCTGTTGATCCCGATACCAAGAGTATTGACTTCGCTAGTATGTTGATCGGTGTTTTCGCAATAGGAACACTCGCCGGTGGTGGATCAATAATGCTGATGAATGCTGCGCTCATTTTATTTTTGGTAGTGATGATCGCTGCGTTGATAGCTATCATAATGACCGTTCTGATGCTGATCGGCCGTCTGCCACTTATTATCATCTTGACCGTCCTGTCGCCGCTGGCATTTGTAGCGTTTATGTTACCGAATACTAAAAACGTCTTTAACCAATGGGCAAAATTATACTTTGCACTATTAATGATGTTTCCGTTGGTATCATTAGTATTTGGACTCGGTAGTCTTACGGCTGCGATTATTACCACATCGTTCTCTATTAGCAATATCGCCGCGGTTGATCAAGTTATAGTACCGATTATCGGCATGGCCATTCAACTCCTACCACTCTTCTTCGTCCCATTCGCACTCAAGAAATTGATGGGCGGTATGGGCGCGATCGGTGGCGCGATGGCTGCACTTGGCAACAAAGCCCAGAGTGCTGGTAAAGCAGTCAGTGGGGCTGCCAAAGCAGGAACCAGGGCACTTGCAAAGCGTGGCTTTAATGAAGGACTTGGACGAATGGCCAACTCAAAATTTGGAAGCAGCAAGGGCGGACGAAGGCTTGGTGGGTTAATTTCGGGTAGAGGTCAGCGTGGCTTTAGTGCCATGGGCGCCGCACACGAAAGTGAAACGAACAAGAATATTATCGAGGGTTGGAAACGCGACAAGGCGGGAACATACCATAACTCTAGTGCACTAGAGAGCATCGCTAGAGATAGGCCACATTCAGCCGAGGGTCGGGCCGCTATGGCAGCTTTGGCAGAAAAGGGTGACGCCAATGAATTGTCGAATCTACGTGCGCACCATGCTAACAATTCGTTCGCACTCTCTAGTCTAGACCGTGCCGTTGCACCACACTACTCGGGATTAAAATCGAAAAACCCCGGGGCCGTTATGGCACACAACCAAATTGGTTGGGGTAATATGAAGGCAACTGAAACATACGATCTTAAAGATCAAGCTATGTTCCAAGGTATTAGCTCGAGTGCGGCATTTGCTGACACTATTAGACAAGCGGCCACCGATCCAGTATTGTACGCTAAATACACACCGGCTGTGCGACAGTGGGCTCAATCAGGGGTTATACCGCCACAAAATGCAACGATACCGGGTGGTGGTACACCAGCAGCAGGACCTCCTCCGGCTGGATCGCCTGCGGGATTGCCACCTCCGACTGGGTCGCCGAGACCTGGTCCAGCACCAGCACCGGCACCGGCCCCAACCGCCGGTGGGGGAAGGCGTGCCAGCGCTCCTCAAGGGCCACCACCAACAGGAGGTGGGGCGCCCGTCGCAACACCAACACCACCAGCCAGTACATGGACACAGGTCATCCAAGGAGCAGCACAAACCCCTGCGGGTACGCCTCCGACAACAACCACAACAACAACGAATGCGAACGGAGGAAGGCGCGTTACCACATCTGGACCCGTCGATGCGTCTAGTTCCACACCACCGGCGCCAGAAACAACAGACCTGTCTATATCTCATGACGACGCTCCAGCAGTGCCCGCAGCGGCACCACGACCAAGTCGCCGTGCCTCTCAACCAGGCGACCTCGAAGCTCGCCAAGCAGCTGATCCAGGCAACCAAACAGGTTTCTATGTTGATGGTCAGGGTCGCCAAACACCAAACAGTATCGCGCCCGAGGATGCTGATGATTACCATAGCCAGTTTGGTGGCTAGGACACCCCCTTACTCAATCAGTTATTAATTGCTATACTGTAAGCATTATGGCAGAGTACAAAGTTCCTCAAGACGTTGAGGCGGATGATAAGTTAATCGGACCGTTTAGTTTCCGTCAGTTTATCTATTTGATTATCGTCGCGCTCGCCGGTGCGGCAGCGTGGGGGCTTGCTCAGCTATTCGTCGGTTTGGCGATTATTCCACTGCCGATTATTTTGTTGTTTGGTGCTCTGGCACTTCCTTTACGTAAGGATCAGCCTATGGAAATTTACCTTGCAGCTATTATCGCATTCTATTTAAAGCCTCATCGTCGACTATGGGACCCAGACGGCCTTGATTCGTTGGTTGAAATTACCGTGCCAAAAACATTAGACGACAGCTCACCACGAACCAAAGACCTGTCACAAGGTGAAGCCGAGCAACGTTTCGGCTATCTGGCGAATATTGTCGACTCGCAAGGGTGGGCGATTAGGGGAGTGGGAAATAAGGGCCCGTTAAATAACGACTTGTATCTAGAAGCACAAGGCGCGCAAGATTTGCTCGATTCAAATAACTCGATTGGTCAATCACTTAACTCGTTAATCTCGCAAAGTGACGACAAGCGACGTGAAGAAATGGTCGCCCGAATGCGAGAGCAAGCCGCTGCAGCACCCGCACCAACCCCTAGCCCCGCGGTAGCTCAACCACAAGCACTACCGACGCAGCCAATCTATAATCCCTACCCAACAATTCAACAGGGCATCGTTCAGCCACTCGATGCAAATCGACAAGCTATTACTCAACCAGCACCGGTTTCAACACCCCCTGTCGCACCGGCTGAACCTACTAGTAATCCAGTAGTGAGTGCTGATATAATGAACCTTGCAACAAATACCGATTTTTCAATCGAGACCATCGCTCGCGAAGCGAACCGCATCAAAGACAAGCAGGATATGCAGGATGAGGTGGTTATATCTCTACGATAGATCGGAAACTAACCGGAGTGGGACGTTCCATAAGTTATGCCGCCTAATAATCCATTTTTCACGACACCATCAACGACTCCGACGTCGCCTGGTTCAGCGCAACCCACGCCTGTCGGGCCAACTCCTATCGGCACTCCTCAACCTGCGGCGGCGGTTGGCTCAGGACCAGCTAAACCTACGAAACAAGCGGTTCGAAACCCAAACTCGACCCAAAACACTCTACAGTTGTCCGAGCTAAGAGACAACATGGTTATTATGGCTGACGGAACATTTCGGGCAGTTATTTCATGTCGTTCGATCAACTTCGACCTAATGAGCAACCGTGAACGCGAAGCGGTCGAATACAGCTATCAGAACTTCCTTAACTCACTCAACTTTCCAATGCAAATCACCATTCGTTCTGAACGCGTCGACATTGCACCGTATATTGATCAACTGGTAGGGCTGCGTAACGCCCAAGATAATATGCTTCTTGGGGTGCTAATGGACGACTATATTAATTTCATCGATGTTCTATCACAAGAAGCGAACATCATGGAGAAGTCTTTTTATATAACAGTGCCGTATTATCCCTTGGGTGAGGCGACGAACTTTGTCGAGGCAGGCAAAGGCTTCTTTGGTAAGCTCTTTCCAAAACCGCGGGTCGTCACAAAAATCGATACGGTTAGTTACCAAAAGGCAAAGGACGAGCTTGGTAAACGCGTCGAGCTGGTTATGTCGGGCCTTTTCCAAATCGGCGTCCAAAGCGTACAGCTCAATACCAAAGAACTTGGTGAGTTGTATTACAACTTCTATAACCCTGATACTGCTGTACGACAACCCCTAGGCAACTTTGATGCGGTAACGAGTATGTACACAAAGGGAACTAATCAACCAGGGATACAACCCCCACCAGCAGGTGGTTTCTAATGGCACGTAAACTTACCGCAGCCGAGCTGGCAGCTCAACAACAAGCCCGCGAACAGGCCGAAGTAGAACAGGCTTTCTTAAAAGGCGTCACGACGCTTCGAGATTTGATCGCCCCAAGCAGTATTGAAATTAACAGTTCATACTTCCGATTAGGTACAAAATATGGACGAACGTTATATGTATACGGCTATCCTCGTCAGATCTACACAGGGTGGTTAAGTAACCTCATTAACATCGACGAAGTGCTCGACGTCAGTATGTTCGTCTATCCTGTCGACAGCCAGGTCGTCCTTAGCAACCTTCGTAAAAAAGTAACCCAGCTCGAAGCAAGCACGTCGATCAATAACGAAAAGGGCAAGACCCGTGACCCAGCCTTGGAGGCAGCTATTTCTGACGCCGAGGAACTGCGTGACCAGTTGCAGATCGGTGCCGAGCGATTCTTTCGTTATGGTCTGTA
Source organism: Candidatus Microsaccharimonas sp. (assembly GCA_049276535.1). Classification (GTDB taxonomy): domain Bacteria; phylum Patescibacteriota; class Saccharimonadia; order Saccharimonadales; family Saccharimonadaceae; genus Microsaccharimonas. The sequence goes on along the minus strand of JBASWP010000001.1, from coordinate 534,508 downwards.
TATCAGCGTCTACGCCGATAGCCTTGATGAACTTAGTTTTGTTCAACACAAGATCGAGACTATGTTCGGTCAACAATTGATCTTTAGCAAAGTTGCTAGCAGCCAGCAAGAACAGGGCCTGAACAGTACCATTCCTCAAATGGTCGACCAGTTGCAGATTCGACACAATATGAACACCGGTGCGATCAGTACCAGCTTCCCGTTCACCAGTGCCGACCTGACCCAAGACAAGGGTATCCTCTATGGTATAAATATGCACAACAACGGGTTGGTTATTTTCGACCGCTTTAGTCTGGAAAACGCTAACATGGTGATTTTCGCAAAGTCTGGTGCCGGTAAGTCATTCGCGGTGAAGCTCGAAGCTATCCGCAGTATGATGACTGGTAGCGAAATTATTATTATCGACCCGGAGAACGAGTACCAGAAACTATCCGATGCCGTCGGTGGGGCATATATACGCCTTAGTCTTAACTCCTCAACCCGTATCAATCCATTTGACTTGCCGCGAGTCGTTGATAGCGAAGAAGTAGACGACGCCCTGCGAGCGAACCTTGTTACGCTCCATGGATTATTCCGCCTGATGCTCGGTGGCAGTCAAGTTGCAAATGGCGTGGCAGTTTCTGCGTTGTCACCAGTAGAGGAAGCTGATCTCGATCAGGCTTTGATCGACACGTATGCCCGCGTTGGTATTACCAGCGACCCACTAACACATAACTCGACACCGCCAACAATCAGCGATCTATACGACACACTCCTCCATATGGGTGGAACTGGTCCACAACTGGCGCAACGACTTCGCAAATATACTACCGGAACATTCGCAGGTATCTTTAGTCAGCAATCAAATATCGATATCAATAACCCTATGGTCGTCTTTAATATTCGCGACCTCGAGGATGAGCTTCGGCCAGTTGCTATGTATATCGTGCTTTCACACATCTGGAACATCACCCGTACCCAACAAAAGAAGCGTATGTTGATCGTTGACGAGGCGTGGCAGTTGATGAAATATGAAGACTCAGCGAACTTCCTATTCAGCCTTGCAAAACGCGCCCGTAAATACTACCTTGGCCTGACGACGATTACTCAAGACGTCGAAGACTTTATGAGTAGCAAAATGGGACGCGCGATCGTCGCCAACAGCTCGATGCAGCTCCTACTGAAACAATCTTCGAGTGCGGTTGATGTCCTGTCTGATGTCTTTAAACTGACCGAAGAAGAACAAAAACGTCTTGCGAACTTCCCAGTAGGGCAGGGGTTATTCTTTGCTGGACAAAATCACGTCCACATCCAAATTCAAGCCAGTCCAACCGAGGCACAACTCATCACCACAAACCCTCAAGCAATCATTCAACAGGCCGGGCAGCAAAGTGATGGTGACACTTCTGGTGTGTAGTATAATTAAGGGTAATTATGCCTAGTTTCACTCCGCCTAAGATTCCCAAGAAGCCAAGTGGGCCTGGTGGTACTCCTCGGTACTCTAAAGCGCTCGACCATGTCCCTGATCGCAGTACCGAGGGTGGACCGACCCGTGAAGAAGAGTTAAAAGACAAACACAGTGAAGCTAGCAAGGCCCTCCGTTCAGCCGAAAAAAAGAACGAATGGAAGACAGATCTCAAGAAAACTGCCAAGGCGGCCGAGTCAATTGTCGAAGTTGTTGGTAGTGAAGGTCTAGGTGCGCTTAATCCAAAGAATATCATTAACATTCTTGGCTTGATTCCAGTAGCTGCCCATCAACTAAAACGAATTATTCCTATCGCGATTATCGGTATTCTCGTCGTTGTTGGTGGTTTTTTTGGGCTTGTTATTGGTGGACTGCTGGCGCCGATCGCTTTCTTTGACACACTCGCTGACGATTTGAATGATCAAGTCGCATCTCTTGATATCCGAAATGCTGGAATGCTTGCATCAAGCGTTGGAGCTAAGAGTGCTGCAGCCTTAAGCTCATGTGACACATCAACTGAATCAATTAAGTGTCGGACCCGTACGTTATCAAAGACTCAAGTCAACCGTCTAGCCAAAGCGAATATTAGCGTTACTGGAAAAGAAATAGGTGAGCGCCTCGACCCAACCAGCTATACCTACGACACAAAGACGTACACACCTAAGGAATTTTCAGATGCCGTACAAAGCGATGATACAGTTAGACAGGCATATAAACGTGCTTTTAATATGAAGGTACTTGGCCTGAGTGATAAAACCTTCGTTGGCAACACACTTGGTCGCTTTGGTGGCAGTAAGCTGGGCCCGGAGTTGACGGGTGACCAACAAGAAAACGTTAGTAAACTTTTTAATCGTAGTGATGGTTCTAGTGCCACGGGTGATACTATCCAACCTAGTCGACTAGGTGATCTTGCTATTAATAGCGTGAGTGCCTTTGGATATTGGGATCTTGCCTGCAGTGTCAAGGCGAAGCTGAGTGCAGCGTCAACGGCGACAAAGATAGCAAACCAACGCGCAGCCAGTAACTATGCGATGGAGATCGCTTCTCTTGCCTACAAGGCAAAGGCAGGTGACATCACCGCAGACGAAGGTGCGGTACTGACAGAGATATTTAATAAAACCGATCAGCGCAAAAAGATTACTGCACCAGAAAAAGCTTTTGAGAAGAGTTTGGTTGGCGAAGATGGTAAAATCGTTCCTGATCCAAGTGCAGATATTATGATCGATAACCCGAACTACGGAAAGTCGCTCTTGGATTCTCCCCTCGTAAAAGCATCTCTTGATAAAAACATAAATCTCAAGCGAACAGCTTCGGAAAAACAATATGCTGTCGGGATTGGTCAGAAGTCTCTTTTTGCAGGAATTACTGGCGAGCAGGACGTTATTGACGCAGTAAATAACGTTGGTGGTAGTAGCGATAATTCACTGTGTGATTTCGTTCAAAGCCCGCTTGGTCAAGGCCTTGGTATTTTAGCAGGACTGCCACTAATAGTGAGTGGTGTTGGTACCCTCGCTATTAAGGTTCCTGTTTTTGTCAGCCTGTATAGCAGTATGTTAATGCTGGATCATATGATTAATAGCTCGCTCGCGAACACCGTCATTCCCAAAGACACCGACAAGTCGCCGGTCGACGCCGGGTCGCTTATTTGGACGGGTTATAGCGGGTTATTTGGAACGACAGCAGCTGGTCGGGGTATGTTAAGTGGTAATAGTGAACAAATTGTCGCCTACCAAAAAACATCTCAACAAAGCAAACAAGACTATATCGCTATTGAACAACAAGACACCAGTCCGTTCGACCCAAATAGTCGCTATTCATTCGTTGGTTCGTTCGTTTTGACATTAGCATCAATGACAAACTCGTCGCTGTCAGTCTCGAGTTCGTTAAAGAATATCGGATCTGTTGTTGGTGGTAGCTTAGCAAGCATTGTAAAACCGGCTTCTACCTATGCAGCATCGATCGATCCAGCTCGCTACGAACAATGCGACGACGTTAAGTATACTAGTATCGGTATTAGCGCAGACATTCAATGTAATGTCCGTTACGTCATGCCAGATGCAGACCTTGCGTTAGATACTTATGATGTACAGGAAGCTATGGAAACAAATGCGTGCGGAGGATCACCGTGTGTCCAAGAAGACACCACAACTGGTCTACCTGGTGGATATTTCCCATCTAACGCCGAGGCAGCACAGCAGTTCGCTGACGACTCTATCGCCGGAAAACCAAATTCGCTTTATAGCAGTGTATATGGTGTTACTGGTGATAGTACCAAGCTTAGTGGTGATGTTAATGACTATATGCGCTTCTTGGACTTTTGTGCATACCGTGCGTTACCGTACGGTGAGGTATATGGACTCAACACAAATAACGTCAGCGAAGCATGGCAAACTGGTGCTAACTGTCGCCTAGAAGGTGCACCGTACAGTTACTTCCGCATCTACACACTTGATGTTTCGACTATAAACATTACAGACAAGGTATATGACTATAGTGATATGAGCGCGGGCGTTTTGATTGGTCGTCCAGCAGATACTGATGATTTCGGGAATGGATGGAATCTACGACCAGGAGTCGATTATTCTAACTATGCCTGTGATCCTCGCACAACCGATAAGGGAACCTATACTAATCCTGATCGCAAATTCACCATTCGTGTCTGTGACACAAAAATCGCTGGTATAAAAACTGATATCTCATCTGTTGTTTCAACAAACTTTATGAATATGTACGAAGCCGCTAAGAAAGATGGTATTACGTTCTTTATGGCCGAGGGCTTGAGGAGGGCGGGTGATAAATATTACAGTCCGCAATCCCGTCATTCAGCCGGTATCGCATTTGACCTGGGTTCTAGAGAAAATGGTAATAATAGCTTTTGTTGGGTTGAGGGGGGAGATTTATCTATAGCAAAGGCTTGTCGAAGTAATCCCGGTCCAGCTGGTGTAGCCGTACGTTGGTTGGACGCAAATGCCAAGGAGTATGGGTTCCAAAACATAGCAGGTGAGGCGTGGCACTGGTCAACAGGTGAAGGAAAACATGAGTTTAATCAATGATACGCCGTATGAAATTTAGTCCTCAAACATTCAGAATTATTTCTCTATTACTATTATTTGTCGTTTCGTTTGTTACACAATCTGCACCAGCCAGTGCTTTTGGTGAAAATGAAGACTTTTATATGCGTAATAATATTTACTTGTATGATAAAAGTGCAGTTCGTTGTAAAAGTGGTACGGCATCGAAAACAACAAAAAATGAAAATATTGTCAAGATCAGTAAATCTGAGACAACTGATGCGATCTTTAAATTCTTAACAACGACAAATATTTCAACAAATAATAACAAGCCTTTAACCGATGCTCAAGCCGCAGGTGTGATGGGTAATATGTATGCTGAATCTGGATTTAATCCAGCGAGTATCGAACAGACCTCAAGGGAACAAAAAGGACATGGGTTGGTCCAGTGGACATTCGGTCGCTGGAGTGGTCCGAATGGACTCGAGCAATTTGCTACCTCTAAAGGCACCGATTGGACGAATGTTAATACTCAACTCCAATTCTTGCAGAAAGAGTTTGAATCAACCGAGAAAGCAATTTTCAGCGACAGTGAGTTTATAAATACAACCGAACCAGCAGTGGCAGCGATCCGTTTCCGTGTTGTGTTCGAGCGTGCTGATGTCAACCTCGCCCGTGATGATAGGCGTGAAGGCGCGGCTATATCGATTTTTAGTATATACGGAGGTATTTCTAATAAAGCGAGTTGTACAAAATCAAGTGGGATTGTCTCGGGTAATCTAGTAAAGACAGCTCTCTATTTTGCATTAGACGCACCGGTTGAAAATGGTAAAGCTTCTAAGTCTGATGCAAAAATAACCTATCAAAATGAAAAAGCGAAATATAACGAAAAAGGTGATTGGTCTGACTGCGGAGCGTTTACCGCAACCATCATGATTGCAAGTGGTGTTGATAAAGACTATGTGAAACTCCTCACGACTAGCCAGCGCGAATATATACTTGCTAGCCCTGAAAAATATAAGGTTAATTATAATGCTTCGTTAACTGATTTAAAGCCGGGGGATATTTTATTTGCCTGGGGAACAAACCCTGATGGATCAACTTGGGGACACACAACCATGTATACGGGGGAGGCAACATATCCAAGCGTTGATGCATCATTAGGTGAAAGAGTCCCTTCTGTTCGTAATTCGTTTAGTGCAAAATGGATGCTTGATCAAACAAATAATATGGTTGCTACCTTTATTGGTCAAGTGGACGGTGCACCAGCAGTAGGTGATGGTGCTGGAGCGGGGGCTAAAGCACAATGAACAAGCAGTTACTATTACCTATCGGTATTGCACTAGCATTTGTCGTCATTGTGATTATTGTGATTATTAATGCCATTACTCCACGGGCAACAATTATATTTTCTCTTGCCCCGTCAGAAGCAACCGTATCGATTAACGGTAAAAAACAAGGGATCAAGAATCAACAATCCGTAACCGTGAGTCCTGGTGAGCTTACTATTATTACTTCACGTTCCGAATTTGCAGATGATACACAAAAAATTACCATAAAAAACGGTGAAACGTATAATATTATCGTTATCCTAAGTGCACAAACAGATGCGGCACGAGCATTACTCCAAACACCAGAATCTCAGCAAGTTATGGAGCAGCGTACAGGAAGAGAGCTTCAAAAGGCAACCGAACAGGCAAACGAGAAATATCCAATACTTGGCGTTCTTCCTATTAACGATAAGTATTATACTATTCTTCCTTGTTCATCAGAAAAATACCCTGACGATACATCAAAGGTTGCGGTGTGTATTAAACTATACAATCCCGAAGCCAGGCAGTCAGCACTTGATGAAATCACGAGTCGTGGTTTCAAACTCGAAGATTACGAGATTATTATTATTGACTCTTCATATCAACCCGAAAACGACGACAACTACGAAGCAAGTTAATTCTATTTACCGAGTGTGATGTGATGAAATGTATCGCCACTCGATAGGGTATGGGTACTGGTGATAACAATTTGGTGTGAGCGGATTGTATTGCTTAGTGCTTTTTGACGAGTAATGTCGAGTTCTGAAAATACATCGTCTAGGAGGATAAGGGGTTTTTTGCCTGATAGTTGTTCGATGATATCGACCTCTAGAAACTTTAGCGCTAGTATGATCGTACGCGCTTCACCTCGCGATGCAGTCGATAAAGCAGAGGAATGGTTAAACTCGAACACTACGTCGTGACGATGCGGTCCGATAGACGTACTACCGACTATTAAATCGCGTTCGGTGCGGGCATGTAATTCGGCGAGTAGCTTTTGTTTTATATCACCAACAAAAGTGTGTGAGTAGTGTACTGATACCTCGTCTTTTGTTTCGGCGATCTCGTGATACGCATCGTTCAGTCGACTATTTATTTGCTCGATAAATACGATGCGTTGCTCGATAATATACGCACCATGTTCACTAAGTGCGATATCCCACGCAAAAAACTGATCAGTTGGCGTGTCGCGCCGTTTCAGTAGGTTATTGCGTTGACGCAATGCGCGATCGTACTTTCGGAGCGCAACGCCGTACAGAGGGTTTAGTTGGCTAATGAAGCGGTCTATAAACTGCCGACGACGGGTAGGCGAACCGTGAAGTAGACGAAGGTCTTCTGGTTCGAATAATACGATCGGGTATTTATACTTTGGTACCAAGCGGTACATATTTCGACTGTCGACATTAAATTGCTTTCGACTAGTCTGTTTTGAGGGGTCAAACTTGATTGTCCGTTTTTGCTGATCGTCAAATACGACATCAATTTTCCACCAAGGACTGCCGGCACGCAGTACATCATTATCACCACCTTTGAACGACGATCCTTGGAGGGCTATATATAGTGATTCAAGAAGGGTTGTTTTTCCACTGCCATTAGCACCGGTAATAACGGTGACGCCTGGGGATAATTCAACCGTAAAACGATCATGCGAACGAATATTTTGTACCGCAAGTCGAAGAATAGCTGCCATATCAACTCTTTAGTGGCATGATCACGTGGTAATAGTTGGTATCTTTTTTAACAGACTTTAAAATACATGGTGAGAGTTTCCCACTGAAACTAAATTCAAGAGTGTCATCGTCGATAACCGATAGAGATTCAGATAAGTAGCGCGAGTTAAGGGTAACTTGACCACTTCCTTTAATATCACCTGTAAGTTCAGAGGTGTTTTCGCCCATTTCCGAAGCGATCGAGTGAAGGGAAACTGACTTTTTATCAGCATCGACAGTAAGAGTAACACTTCCGCCTGATTCACGGGCAAACAAACCGGCAATTTTCGTAACACGGACAAACTCTTGCTTATCAAGTGTGGCGGTAATATCGGATTTTTTAGGAATAAGTTGACGGTAGTCAGGGAAGTTACCATCGATAAGTCGACTAATAATTTCCGCTTCGTTAATTCGAAACCGTACTTGGGTCTCATCAAACAATACATCAACCGTATCGGAATCATCGACAATCGTCCTCAAAACCTCCTGGAGAGTTTGAACCGGAATAATCGCCGAAACTTCACTTGTTGTCTCGACTAGTCGTCGTTCTGATAGGCGATAACCATCAGTTGCTGCGAGGTACAGTTGACCGTCGTGTGAGTGCCAATATACGCCTGTGAGGACTGGTCGGGTTGAGTCAGAACTGGCAGTAATAATTGTTTGCGAGATTGCTTGCTTAAAGTCATCTACATTAATACTGTAGTTAATCGATGATTTTTCGTTGATTGTCGGTAGTTCAGGGAAGTCGTCAGCGATAACACCGTTAATAACAGATGAATAATTACCTGAAACAAGGTGAATATTATTATTTACCACCTTTAGTTCAATTGATTCTTTCGGGAGGCTGCTCACAAACTCTGAAATGAGGCGGGCGGGGACGGTAATAGATCCAGGCTTGGCGATCTTTGCACCAATATATTGAGTGGTTGCCATCTCTAAGTTTGTCGCGGCAATAAGTAAACGATTTCCATCTGTTCTTAAAAGAATGTTACTAAGAATAGGGAGTTGAGTTTTAGTACTTGCGACACGTCCAACAGCTGACAATGCTCGGGCGAAATTCTCTTGTGTTACGGTAAGTTCCATTTCTTATTCCTTTCTTAACTTTTCTTTTTCTTCTTAATAGTAGGTACTGTGGAAACAAGGTATAACTCTTGATTTAACAGCGGTGAATAACCGAAAAATAACGTGGATAACAGTAGGGTATATATAGGGAAAAACCTGCGTACAACACCTTGGTTGTTAACAGGCAATGAACTAATAATAAGGTTATTGGTAGATAGTGGGGACGACACACCACTCTTTATACCTGTCTGGATGCCCAGGCTGTACACATTTTTTACCCAGGCTAGGGATAAGGTGTTAAGCATAAAGTTTCTCCCGTATTGAAGCGACTTGCTCACGGATGACGAAATCTAACTTAATTGCTTTCTCAATTTTTTCTACCGAGTGAATAGCAGTAGTGTGGTCTTTTCGACCCAATTCACCCGCGATCTTAGGAAAACTAAGGTGTAATTCACTTCGAAGTAAATACATAGCGATTTGGCGGGGAACAACAATGTGCTTATCACGCTTTTCACCACACATCTCTTCGACCGGTAACTGGAAGTGTTTAGCAGTGCGATCAAGAATTTGCTTACTGGTTAAATGTTGAGGACGAGAATGACGAACATTACCTAGTAGGCCTTCAGCGGTTGAGATATCCGGCTCGATACCGCGCATTTCTGCGTAAGCGAGGAGTTGATTAAGAGCACCCTCAAGTTCACGGACATTTGTCTTTATATTAGTTGCGAGGTATTCGACCGTCTCACGGTTTAATTCGATACCTGACAGGGAAGCTTTTGCGGTTAAAATCGCGCAACGGGTTTCAAAGTCAGGCATTTGGACATCAATCGCCATACCCATTTCAAACCGACTTCTTAAACGTTCAGTAAGGGTAGGGATGCTTCGAGGCGGTTTATCGCTACTAATAATAATTTGTTTATTATTCTGATGAAGGAAATTAAAAGTATGAAAGAACTCTTCTTGAGTCTTTTCTTTACCAGCAATAAATTGCATATCATCGACGATCAAAACATCAACATTACGATATTTATCTGAAAAACCTTTTTTCTTGAAACGAATATAGTCGAGGAACTCATTAACAAATGTTTCAGAACTGACATACAACACTTGGGTGTCGGCGTTTTTTTTAATAATTTCATTACCAATAGCCTGCATAAGGTGAGTTTTACCCAGTCCAACACCACCATAAAGATAAATAGGGTTATATTTTACACCAGGGTTAGCGGCGACAGCTTGGCTGGCGGTATAAGCAAGGTCATTACTTGAACCAACAATAAAGTTATCAAATGTGTAACGAGGGTTGAGGTTCCCACGAGCAGATAATGTCGAAGTTGGGGCGCGCATTGAAAGGCGAGGGGATGATGAATTCGATACAGACATAGTGTCTTCGGTTGTTTCACGGTTCACTCGGGTCTTTTTGCCTGCAACGATTATAGTGTAGGTAATTTTTTCAGGATTTACCCCATTACCGGCAAGAACCTTTTTGATTTGTTCGTTAAACTTAACCTCAAATTGTTTCTTGGCAAAGATATTAGGCACGGCAATCACCACCTCGTCATCAGACTGGCTGATGAGTTCGGTATTTTTATACCACGTGGTAAACGTCGCATGAGAAACCGACAGTTCGATTTCACCAAGGACACTTTGCCAAAGCGCGTTCATATGTGATCAACTCCCTTTATGTACCTTTGAACTTCTGTTACCCCTTACTATACGCCAAAAACAGAGTTTTCCACAACCATAAAGAACATCAATAAAAAAGAGGGGAGTAAGGTGTTCGAGTTATACACATTTACGAACCCCCTCTGTTAATGTGTGGAAAAAGCAGTCAATAAAGGGGATAAGTTTTATATACTAAGAAACCATATGACAAAAAATCAAATCAAGAGATTGATTAATAGAGGTGAATAGGGTAAAATGGTTGAGATATGCCAAAACGAACGTTCCAACCACACACCCGTCACCGTGCACGTACGCACGGGTTTCGCGCGCGTATTGCGAGCAAAGCTGGACGTCTCGTCCTAAAGCGCCGCCGCATTAAGGGCCGCGCAAAACTGACGGTTTAATAAATTCGCCGCGTTATATACGCGGCGATTTTTTATAGCTTATAATAGTGACTATGATCCCCGCCTCGTTTCGATTTCATGGACACAACAGCCTTCGCTATGTGTATGCGAACGGCAAAGCCATTCGTTCACAGGCGATTACTATTAAATCGACCCCTAATACCCACCGATCCATGTCGCGAGTGTCTGTAGTGGTAAGTAAAAAAGTTATCAAAGGCGCGATCGGTCGAAACCGTATTCGTAGGCGTGTGTATGAGTATGTCCGTTTGAACCTTGAGCGCCTGAATGCAACCTACGACATTGTTATTATCGTGACCTCTGCCGAGCTTCGCGATATGCCCTATAGTGAGCTATCGAATCAACTCGATCAACTACTCGAGCGCGGCGAACTATATAAAACCTCGTAAAACTGATATAATAACAGGTAAATAACCCCCTGCGAGACTATATTAGACTATGAATATTTTTGAGACGATTATTGTCCAACCAATCTTTAACCTGCTGATTGGTCTGTATAGTATTATCCCCGGCCATGACTTTGGCATCGCCTTAATCATCTTTACGATCTTGATCCGTTTTGCACTGTGGCCACTAGTGGTTCGTCAACTTCATCAAGTAAAAGCGATGCGAAAGCTACAGCCAGAACTGGCGAAAATCAAAAAAGCCACCAAGGGAAATCGCCAACTTGAAAGCATGCAAATGCTTGAGCTGTACAAAAAGCATGACGTAAAACCGTTCCGTTCGATTCTCATGTTATTAATTCAACTCCCTATCTTCATCGCCTTGTACCAGGTAATCCAGATCTTTACCATTAACCGTGATCAAGTAGGAAAATTTACCTACGATTTCATGGAAAATATCGGTCCCATTCGTGCACTCATCGATAATCCAGAACAATTCAATGAAAAACTCCTTGGGCTGGTTGACCTGACAACCTACGCGATAGGTGGTCAGGGAGGATTCAATATCTTCCTCATTTTCCTAGCTATTGTTGCAGCTGGAACACAATATATTATTTCGAAACAAACCTCTCCGCAAGGCAGTTCAACGAAGCGATTCCGTGATGTCATGGCTGAGGCGGCTGAGGGTAAGCAAGCCGATCAATCTGAATTGAATGCGGTGATGATGAGCAAGATGGTGAAAATCCTTCCCTTCTTCATGTTCTTCATTATGCTTAGCCTGCCGGGTGCATTGGCGCTCTACTACGCGACATCAAACATCTTTGCAGCAATTCAACAGCACTACCTATTAAAGAAGGATGCTGACGAAATGGACAAGATCGCTGACGAAGTGATAAAAGCACCGGGCAAGAAAGCTACCGCAAAGGCACGGGCGAAGATTGCTCGTGAGGCAAACGTCACAAAGACGAATATCACTCGAATCAGTGCAAAAGATACCCCTCGAAAAACTAATAAGGACGGATCATGAACAAAGAACAGTCAATTGAATTTGCATGTACCTATTTAGCAGACCTACTATCGTTTTTTGGAGTGAATGTCGATGTCGTTGCTACCACCGAGGATGACATTATTGAACTCGCCGTACCTTCAACCGACCTCAACAGCCTATTAATCGGCCGAAACGCCGAAACGCTCCGTAGTCTGCAGTACCTGGTTTCAACAGTACTTCGTAACAAAGATGCGACACTTACCCGTGTAAATATCGACATTGCTGATTACAAAAAGCAGCGTGCCGAGCGAATCGCAAAACAAACTCGTGAGTGGATCGAAGAAGTTCGCAAGACCGGTAGCTCGCATGTTGCCAACCTGAACGCAGCTGATCGTCGCATTGTTCATCAAGTCGCTACTGAATACTCTGACATTCGTACGTTTTCTGAAGGCGAAGGCCCAGAGCGACGTATTACTATCGCACAGACTAGTTCTTAAGCGCGGCCATATAGCCATCATGAGTGAGCTTTGCGGCTCGTTCCCACGAGAAGGTCGCTAGTTGCTTGCGACCCTCTTTAATGAGTGTGTCGCGTAGATTCTTGTTTGTTAGTATTTGATCGATTGCTTCGACTAATTCTTCGGTCTTGTGCGGATCGAAATAATAAGCTGCCTTTTGATAGACCTCGGGTAAACAAGTGGCATTACTGCTAATAACAGGGCAATCTTCGGACATAGCCTCTAGGCCAGGGATGTGAAAGCCTTCCGATAATGACGCAATAATATATGCCTTACCGTTTTGGAACATCCAACGTTTCTGTCCTTCGGAAATGAAACCAAGGAAATACACACGGTCCCCAATTCCCAGCTTTTCAACTTCTTTTTGAATTTGTTCGTAAAAGAAATCTTTTTTACCTGCTAAACCAAGGTGTAGGTTTGGGTATTTTTGGTATAACTGCGCAAAGGCGCGAACAATTGTTCCTACATTTTTATATGGGAAAGCATTGCCCACGAAGAACACGAAATCCTTATCTTTTAATTCTGGCACCACCTCGGTTTTATTAGCAACTACATCCCAACCAAGGAGTGTGGTGGTTATTTTTGATGCGTATGTTTCGGAAGAGAACTTAATAACGTCTTGGCGGACATATTCAGTAGGAGTAAAAATGACCTTACTGCGCCAAATAACGTTTTTTAGTAGGTTAATAAAGATTTGTTTTCGAACCTTATATATCAGCGGGTTCATGTCGATATTGTCGTAATGAACTAAAGTAAGGTCGTGGACGGTAGTAACGCGCTTGCCTTGGTACAGTAGTGGCTGTTGTGGCATGCAGAAGTGGACAAGGTCAAGGTGGAGCTTGTCGAGGAATTGTTTGTACTTAGTTTGCTCGGCGATACTGTAGTTGGGGAAATCAGCCACTACAACTTTAAAGTTTTTGTTTGAGGGTTTCCAAAACTTGGCGTCTTTTTTTAACACCATAACGGTATACGTATTAGTAGTGTCGATCTTTTCTAAGTTGTCGAGCAGTGCTTCAACGTAACGTCCAGTGCTTGAGCTGATAATACGCGCGTCAATAGCGATGTGCATTCTAGACTTCCGTATCTTTGAATTTTTTGAATACGAGGCGAGAATAGAAAATATAATTCCAAATTAACGAGGCGACGGTTGCGATTAGTTTCGCGATGAGCAGAATCAAACTTTCAGGCCAACCGGTCGAGGTGAGCAGAGAGCCGATACCAAAGATAATGAGTGGTTGGATAATCCACAGACCGACAAGGGTAATGCCAATAAATAAGGCTAATTGGATAAGTTGCTTCTTAGCACTGCCAGCCTTGTTTTTGAAGGTAAATGATCGGTTGACGAAAAAGCTGAACATCAGCGCGACCGATGTTGATATATAGTTAGCGGGAATCTTGTCTAGACCAAATCCAACGAGGATGAATAGCAATAGAAAGTCGAGGGCTGTATTGGCGCCACCGACAATTCCGAAACGAATTTTTTCAGCGTGTTTTTTTATTAGCTCGTGCATGATACTCCTGAACTAAATACAGCGGACGCTGCTTAGTTTCGTTAAATATTCTTCCAATATATTCACCAATGATACCGAGGGAAAGTAGTTGAACACCACCAAGAAACAGAATAACTGCCATGGTTGAAGGATAGCCACCTAGGTCAGTACCAAAAAGAAGCGTTCGAACAATTAACACGACAAGGTAGATAAAGGCGATCAGCGAGACGATAAACCCGATGTAGGTTGAAATACGAAGCGGAGCGGTAGTAAATGAGGTGATGCCATCGATCGCAAAGTCGGTGAGTTTTCGATAATTCCATTTCGTCGTACCCGCAACCCGTTCGTCGCGGTCGTAGAGGATTTCTTTTTTATTGAATCCAATCCAACTGAACATACCTTTGGTGTAGCGCTGTGATTCACGGAATTGTTTTAGAGCCTCAACAGCTTGACGATCGAGCAGGCGAAAATCACCAGTATCCTTTTGAATTGGAACATGACTCACCTGTTCAAGCAGTCGGTAATAGACTTTCGAGGTAGTTTTCTTGAACCACGATTCACCTTGGCGACTTTTTCGTTTTGCATACACGTCGTCGTACCCATCTTCCCAGAACTTAATCATTTGAGAGATGAGTTCTGGTGGATCCTGAAGGTCGGCATCAATAACTACTGTTGCATCACCAGTGACGTGGTCAAAGCCAGCGATCATAGCTATCTCTTTACCAAAGTTACGAGAAAAACTGACATAGGCGACACGGTCGTCTTTTTCGGCGTAATCTTTGATGATCTCTAGAGTGTTGTCCTTGCTACCATCGTTGACGAATAAGAACTCAAACTCATAGTTTTTTATGTCATTCGCAAGCCTCGTCAGGCGAACGAAAAGCTTCTCTAGAACAGCTTGCTCATTATAAGCGGGGATCAGAATACTGATTTTTTTCATTGCTATTAGTATATCATTTATCTCTCGGGGTGACAGGTCGTGATTGTTGTCGATAAAGCTAATATTTATTTAATAAGTCGGTGCTAGTATAGATATATGACCCAAGATCAATTCACGAAACTATTTACGTACATGCAAGATAGCTTCGCTGCTATTGATCGTCGCTTTGAAGAGGTAGACAAACGATTTGATCAAGTATTTACTATACTCGATGGATTTGCCGAGAGGTTGGATACGTTTAACCTCGAGCTGACTGCACTCATCAGTAAAACAGATCGAATTGAGGCAAGGTTAGGTGGGCTTGAGAAAAGGGTATCCGGTATCGAAAAAAGGGTATCAGGTATTGAAAAAAGAGTATCTCGTATTGAGCAAAGAGTGTCCGGCATCGAGGAAAGAGTTTTTGGTATAGAGCAAAGAGTATCCGGCATCGAACAACGAGTATCGGGTATCGAGAATCATCTCGCTATCTAACTACCGGTTGCTATACGTTCGATAAGCCTACTGATACTATTTGCAGTTATTGCGCCCGTATCCTCTAGGGCCTTCGTTTTCGCACTCGCCGATTCTTGGTCCGAGGCAAGGATCGCCCCAGCATGACCCAGCTGAACCCCAGTAGGCGCATGATGGCCAGCGATATAGGCATAGACGGGTTTAGTGACAGATTCCTTAATGAACTGTGCCGCCGCGATTTCGTCTTGGCCACCGATCTCGCCGATCAGAACAATCTGTGTGACTTTGGGGTCTTGCTCGAACAGTTGTAGGCACTCGATATACCCCATACCATGAATCTGATCACCACCGATACCAATAACATAGCGCTGACCAATACCTTTGTCTGTCAGGCCTGACATTGCTTCGTAGGTGAGGGTACCAGAACGACTAACTATTGCCGTGTGACCGGGTTTTGACATGGCGGCTGGGATGATACCTAGCTTATTGATGCCTGGGATCAGGGCGCCAGGCGAGTTAGGGCCGAGGAGCGTGCTGTCGGAATCTTTCAGGCGTTTGTTGATAACGAGCATATCGTGAACGGGAATACCTTCGGTGATACAGACAATGAGGGGGATGTCGGCTTCGATTGCCTCAAGGATCGCACCTTTGGCGTGCGGAGCGGGAACAAAGACAACGGTGGTATCTATAACGATTGAATCGTTCTGGATTGCTTCGATCGAATCATACACCTTCACCCCTTCAACCTCTTGGCCGGCTTTGCCAGGTGATGTACCAGCTACAACATTTGTTCCTGCTGTGATCATTGCTTTGGTTTGGAAACTACCGTGAGCGCCAGTAATCCCTTGGACAATAATATTCTTGCCGAGAAACAAATTAGTCATGAGCTACCTCTTTGGCTGCGCTTAGGCAGGCTTCGAGACTTGGTTGTATAGTAATATGCGCAGCGTTCAACAGGCGAGCAGCTTCATCGTAGTTTGTTCCGGCGAGTCGTATGAAAAGCGGAGGAAGAGCGGTCATGTTTTGATGAGCGGCGATGATAGCGTAGGCGACTTCGTCTGCCCTCGTAATACCTGCGAATATATTAATGACGATTGCCTTCACGTTCCGGTATTCGACTAGTCGTCCAAAAGCTTTCAGAAGTGTGTCCGTGTTAGCACCACCCCCTATATCTAGAAAGTTAGCTGGGGTCATTCCGGCGTCATATACTGCATCAACGGTCGCCATTGCTAGGCCGGCGCCGTTGGCAATGGTGGCGATCGTTCCTTTTGGATCAATGGTGACAAAGTTTACTTCGGCTGGTTGTTCTTCGAATGTCCAGCTGTGGCGAAAGGCCGCTGCATCGTCGAGAGTTATCTTACAATCACCAGCAACCAGTTCGTTTTTGTCGGTGAGGATGAGGGGATTGATCTCGATTAATGTGGCGTCATTTTTTACGAAACAGGTGTAAAGATTTTCGAGGAGGTCCTGCAGGGCGAACGTCTGGTTTGCTAGGTCATAATAATCAGCCAGCTCTTGCCCGATAACATCGACATTGAATCGATCATATTCCAAGTTCCAAATCTTAAAGTCATGATTGTCTTCCACCTCGACACCACCGTTTTTATGCGCCATCAATTTAATGCCCTGCGTGTCGCGGTCGATGAGTAGGCTAAGGTAGAGTTCTTGCTTGATGCCGAGTTTTTCTTCAATCAGGATTGTCTTTGGAGTGAAGCCTTTGATATCTAGTTTGATAAGTTTTTCGATCGTCGGTTTAACCTGATTTTTTTCGCTGACAACGACGATACCCCCCGCTTTACCCCGGCCGCCGACAGGCACTTGGGATTTAAAGACGGCTGGCAGGGTAAGACTATGTTGATCGAAAGACTCGGGAACGGGGATGTCACATTCATCCAATAGGTGCTTGGCTTCGTATTCGAGGAGTTTCATCGCCGATTTTTATGTGATCGCTCTAGTTCACTGATTTTATCGATAATTTTTTCGGCATTATCACTCCAAGAAAAGGTCTTAAGATGTTTAGAGGCTTTCGTAGTGAGGTCTCTTCGGAGTACTTTATCACCGAGTATTTTCTGTATTGCGAGTACGAGCGATGAACTATCGTTCGGATTAAAGTATAATGCGCCGTCTCCAGCCGCTTCTCGTAATACTGGGATATCTGCGGTGATAATAGGTGTTTTGCTTGCAGCAGCCTCTAGTATAGGCATGCCAAAACCTTCGTAAATCGAAGGAAAGACAAAAGCACTCGATTGTTGATACAGCGCCGACTTATCTTGCTCGTCGATATAACCGGTGTGGATGACATTAAGCCCTTCTTCATGTGCTTTTTTTAGTACAGCTGTAGTCTCTTCACTTTTCCAACCCATACCGCCCGAGATCACTAGGCTATATTTAGCCTGTATAGTTCTTGGGAGGCGCGTGTAAGCGTCGACAAGGATTGGGATATTCTTGCGCGGTTCGATTGTGCTTATGAAGAACAAGTAGTTTTTTGTAGGGATGTTATACTTTTTGTGTATCTCATTATTATTCTTTTTGTAGAATATCTCATCTGGCGGTACGGGGGTGGCAATTACGTTATCGGGGTTTAGTGAATACTCCTGTACGAGCTCGGCTTTAACTGCCTCGGAAACTGTAATGATAAAATCACTTGCGTCGATAGACCTCTTCACCACCCGATTTAAATGAGCAAGATTCTTCTCTTCCATGAGTTCGGGGTATTTAACAAAAGTGAGATCATGAATTACCGTTGCAGTATAACGAGATTTTATTGACGGCAAGCGAGCATAGTTTGTAAAGATTGTTAAGTCGGTAGGCTTCAGGCCAATATCAAACGGAAATGCGAGTTTATAGCTCTGAAGTTTAGCATATATGCGAAGTGGGAAGAGATAGTTTACTTCTTGTGATCCTTCACCGATGATACTTGGGGTTGGCTGACGGCCGAGAAAGTTAAACGAGAATACACTCACGTCGACATTCTTTTTTTGTATAAATGATTCAGCGAGGCGCTTCGTGAAGTAACCAACACCGGAGAGGTTTTTTGTAGCGAGACTGTTTACTTCGATGCGGATTTTCATATCATCCCCCTTCATATAATGGCAAAAACTTCTCTTCAACAATTATATCGAATTGGAAGTTGTCTAAGAAAATTTGGCGACCGGCTTTGCCCATAGCGACTCTCAGTTTGGCATTCTCGACTAAAAGAGTCATGGCTGATGCTAAGTCTTTTACATTCCTTGGATTTACTAATATACCGCTGGTACCATCATTAACAATTTCGGGTATGCTCCCTACGTTACAAGCTATTATTGGAAGACTGCACATCTCTGCCTCTACTAAAGACAAACCGAACCCCTCGTGATAACTAGGGTGTATTAATACATCAGCATTCTGTAAGATCTGGATTACATCGTCAACATGTCCTAAAAATTCAACATTCTTGACCCCACGGGCTAGCGATTTAAAGTAACCGGCGTCTGGTCCGTCTCCGCATAATTTTAAAATAACATTCGTACTGTCGATTAGTTTGAAGGCCTTAATTAATTCTCCGATACCCTTTGCCTTGACCAATCTTGAGGTAGAAACGAGGACTAGCGCATCACGTTCTCGGTTGGAGGGTTTGTAACTATCTACTACGCCGAGATGTATGACCACATAATTGCTGGGTAATTTTTTGTTTAAAGAGACTTCGATTAACTTCTTCTCACTGTGACTCTCAACTACAATTTTGTCGGCAAGCTTACTAACCATATATACTAATTTGCCGACAGGATTCTTGTACCACTTCTTGTGATTCATATATACGTATTTAAGGTCAGCGTGATCCGTCCAAATGATTCTCTTGCGAAGTAGTTTTGCTGCAACGGTAGAGGCTATAAAGTCATCGCGGCTTTGAGGATGAACGACATCTATGTGATTTTTCAGGAAGTACAGAAAGTACCATAGCGTCAGGACAAGTTGCCACAATAAATAAAGGGGAAACAGCAAAGTCCTCACACCGCTAAAGTTTTGAAACGACCACCAGGGTGAGCTTACCACGTTCAAACCTGCCGTCGATGACATGGCGAGGGTTCTTTTATTTGCTGATAGAACAAACGGCTCATAGCTGTGAGAGACCAATAACTTCCCTAGATTTACGGGAAAGATCTCGGCACCTCCGACGTCAAAAGAGTAAGAGTTTCGTATGAGTGCAACTCGTTTCATCCATATAGTGTACAGTCTCTGGGTTGACGATGGCAAATTGCATAGAATCGAACCAGAAGGAAGATACAAGTAGGTTAAATCGCTTCTCGGGATCAGGATATTTACAGTGCGAGTGTGTATCTGTAGGCCACAAAGATGGTATAATCGCTTGAGTATATGAGATACCTTTCCGTTAAAAACCGCTCCATTTTAAGAGAAATGGTCAGCACTAGTTTCAAAGTACGTTACCAGGGGTCTGTTCTCGGGTATTTTTGGGCTATTTTAAAACCGCTCTTTGTGTTTGCAGTGCTCTACGTATTGTTTGTATATATTGCACCTATCGGTAAGGACGTTCCGCATTTCGGTATTAGCCTTCTCCTGGGAATTGTTTTCTGGAACTTCTTCTCTGAGACAACGATGATAGGGACGACATCCATCGTAGCTAACGGTGATTTGATTCGTAAAATAAGCATTCCACGATATCTCGTTGTTGTTGCAAGTTCCGTATCGGCACTGATTAACCTTTGTCTGAGTATGATCGTGGTGGTCATTTTCGCTATTTTCAATGGTGTTTTTCCGAGCGTATGGTGGCTCCTTATACCACTCGTGATATTCGAGTTATATATTTTTGCACTAGGAATCGCATTTGGATTATCGGCTCTCTATGTAAAATTCCGAGACATCACGTATATCTGGGAAGTGCTATTACAGGCAGGGTTCTATGCCAGCATGGTGCTTATCCCGATACAGGTCGTGCCTGAATACCTAAGACAGTGGTTTTTCTTCAATCCAATTGTTCAAATACTTCAGGATGCCAGAGCTCTACTCATATCTACTGCCGATAATATCACGATCTGGAACACGGCACAAAGTCTTATTATGGGCGCCGTTCCTTTCATCCTCATAATACTTGTGTGTGCATTTGGATTTTACTATTTTAAATCTCGGTCTAAGTACTTTGCGGAGGATGTGTAGATATGAACAGCAAAGAAATCGCAATTTCAGTGAAGGATATTCACAAGAGCTTCATTCTACCTCAGCTTAAAAGCACTTCGCTTAAACAGGCTGCGGTAAACATTGTACGTAAGAACAATATCACGACACAGAAAGTGCTCGATGGTGTCAGTTTTGATATCCATAAAGGAGATTTTTTTGGAATTGTTGGCCGAAACGGATCTGGTAAAAGCACACTCCTGAAGTTGATTGCGGGTGTGTACTCACCAGCAGGCGGAAGTATTGAGGTAAATGGTGGCTTAACGCCTTTCATCGAGCTTGGTGTGGGATTCAATCAAGAACTTTCTGGACGAGATAACGTGTTTCTGAACGGTGCTTTACTAGGCTACACAAGGAAACAGATGGAAGCTATGTATGACGATATTGTCGAATTTGCTGAAATCGAAGAGCACATGGACAAAAAGTTAAAGAACTATTCTTCAGGGATGCAGGTTCGTTTGGCCTTCTCGATAGCCATCAAGGCAAAGAACGACATCTTAATTTTTGATGAAGTACTTGCCGTAGGTGATGAGGCTTTTCAAAAGAAATGCATGGCGGTATTCCGCGAGTATAAAAAGAACAAACAGACAATCGTATTGGTGACCCATAGCATGGAAAATGTCATAACATTGTGTAATCGCGCCCTCATGCTAGAGGATGGAAAAGTAGTGACAATCGGTGATGTTAAAAAGGTTGCCAGGGCTTACCAGAAGAGCAACCTTCCACTTGATACCAGTGTCGACAAGGATGGGCTAAAAAAAGTCAGCAAAAATCTGATAAGTATTTCTGGAAACGACCCAGCTTATAAAATGGGTGAACCGATGAAAGTCACTTTAAGTTGGCCGAAAAGTCAAAACGTGGCATGGGCGGGTGTGTCCATAAGTGGTATAAACGGCGAGTATCTGTTCGGTACGAATACGGGCATTATCGAGATGACAGGAAATAGTATAGATTATGACGTTGACCTCAACCTTGGTCCAGGCGACTATTATTTAACTGCTGCAATCAAAGACTTAGACGGTAACCTTCTAGAGTCACACGAGAGAATTGCTACCTTTACGGTTTACAGCGACTACGATCCCATGATCGGTGGGCTGACAAGGATGGAATTTAAATATACCACTCCAAAAAGAAATAAAGTTAGCAATTAACAGCTAATAACGCCTGTTGAGTGTGGTGGAAAAGTTGTATAATAAAACTATCAAGTTAAATGCGGCACAGAGTCATGACGGAGGACTAATGTTTAAAGATAAAACACTGCTTATTACTGGTGGGACAGGCTCTTTTGGAAACGAGGTTCTTAAGGGGTTTCTCGATACTGATATCAAAGAGATTCGTATTTTTTCACGCGACGAAAAGAAACAGGATGATATGCGAAAACGATATAATCATCCTAAACTACAATTCTATATCGGAGATGTACGGGACGCTTCAACAATCGATATTGCTATGGCGGGTGCGGATTATGTGTTTCATGCTGCCGCACTGAAACAAGTTCCATCATGTGAATTTTTCCCTCTTGAAGCTGTAAAGACAAATGTTTTAGGTACAGATAACGTTCTAAATTCTGCAATAAAAAATGGCGTCACGAAAGTTATTTGTCTTAGTACTGATAAGGCGGCCTATCCTATTAATGCCATGGGTATTAGTAAGGCAATGATGGAGAAGGTTATTGTTGCAAAAGCACGACAGCTAGGAAATGATAGTGCGACAACGATTTGTCTGACGCGATACGGCAATGTTATGGGTTCTCGTGGATCGGTTATTCCTTTGTTCTACAATTTGATTGCTGAGAAAAAACCACTAACAATCACGGACCCACACATGACTCGCTACATGATGACTCTCGCTGATGCGGTAGACTTGGTTAAGTTTGCTTTCAAGCACGGAAATCAAGGTGATCTATTTGTGCAGAAAGCGCCAGCCGCTGAAGTAGGAGAGTTAGCTGAAGCCATCAAGAAGCTCAAAAAATCAGATGCAGAAGTGGTCATAATTGGTACTCGCCACGGTGAAAAAGCTCACGAAGTGCTCGTGACGCGTGAAGAGATGTCAAAGGCTGAAGACCTTAAGGACTTCTTCCGTATTCCAATGGACAACCGCGACATGAACTACAACAACTTCTATCCAGGCGGTGATGGCGAAGTTGTTACTTACGAAGAATATAGTTCAGATAAGACAAGGCGGATCAATAAAGACGAGATTATCGAATTGCTTGTTAAGATGGGTCAGGTTGAGGGATGAACGTACTCGTTTTAGGCTCTGAAGGAATGCTCGGTCATGTTGTGCGGCGATATTTCCAAAGCAAGGGTCATACAGTAAGAGGTACCTCGCGTACGGCTAGCGACGAAAACTACGCCTTTGATGCAATGGAAAACATTGAGGACCTTGCGGGTTTTATTGACGACTTCAAGCCAGAAGTCGTTATCAATTGTATAGGTGTTCTGAATAAAGTAGCCGAAGAGAACAAGCCTCTCGCGGTCATGATCAATAGTTACTTACCTCACTATGCCGACACACTGTGCCAAGAAAAGGGCGTGAAGTTTGTGCACATATCCACAGACTGTGTATTTAACGGCAAAGGCAACGGAGGATACACAGAAGAGAGTCTCAGGGATGCAACTGATTTTTACGGTCGATCCAAGGGACTTGGAGAGCTTGATAACGATTCAAGTGTCACACTCCGCACCTCGATTGTTGGTCCGGATATGAATAAAAACGGCATAGGGTTGTTCCAATGGTTTATGAACCAAGAGGAGAAAGCTGGCGGATTTGATAAGGTTATTTGGACGGGTGTCACAACGCTAGAATTCGCAAAGGCCATCGAAAAAGCCATCGAACACAATCTTACAGGGCTTCGACATGTCGTAAACAACGAAGTGATCGATAAGTATAGCCTACTTTCTCTATTCAAAACACACTTCAATAAGAATATTGAAATAGAACGAAAAAGCGATTACGTGAGTAACAAGAGCTTAATGCGAACGACTGACTTTGATTTTGAGGTTCCAAGCTACGACCAAATGGTGAGTGAAATGAGCGAATGGGTCACCGAACACTCAGAGCTGTACTCGGAAAGTCAGAGGGTTGCTTAGTATGAAAGTCATGACAATTGTCGGTACCCGTCCCGAGATCATTAAGCTATCTGCCGTGATTCCCGAACTAGATAAATTTACCGAACACACACTCGTCCATACAGGACAAAACTATGACTACGAATTGAACGAAATATTCTTCGACGGTATGGGTATTAGAAAACCCGATATCTTTATGAGTGCAGCAGGTAAGGACGCGGCTGAGACAATTGGCAACGTCATTATCAAATCTGATGAACTCTTTAAAGAACATAAACCAGATGCGGTGTTGCTATATGGCGATACTAACTCGTGCCTGGCGGTTATCTCTGCAAAACGAAATAAAATACCAGTCTTTCATATGGAAGCCGGCAACAGGTGCTTTGACCAGAGGGTTCCAGAAGAGCTCAATCGCAAGGTGGTTGACCACTTGAGCGATATAAATATGACTATCACTGAACATGCACGGCGTTACCTCATCGCCGAAGGTATACCGGCCGAGACAGTCATGAAAGTCGGCTCTAACATGAAAGAAGTCTTGGCAAACAATAAGCAAAAGATTGATGAGAGCAAGGCCCTCGAACAGCTTGAACTAACGCAGAAAGAATATTTCTTACTTAGTGTTCATCGTGAGGAAAATGTCGATAATGAAAAGAACTTCAAAGATCTTATCGAATCAATCAACGCTATATGTGAAACGTACCAGTACCCGGTAATTTTTTCGGTCCACCCAAGGACACAAAAGCTTATTGATAAGACTGGTGTCCAGTTACACGAGTTAGTGCGTACGATGAAACCGCTTGGCTTTGCTGACTACGTACACTTACAACAAAACGCATTCTGTGTCATTTCTGACAGTGGTACTATCGCCGAAGAGTCTTCACTACTTGGCTTCCCTGCTATTACAGTTCGTCAGGCTCACGAACGACCTGAAGGTATGGACGAGGGAGTGCTTATCATGACTGGTCTCGAGAAGGATACGATCCTAGACTCGATTAAAGTAGTGACCTCCGAGCGAATGCCGATAGTAAAGGACTACGATGCTGATAAGGTAGCACAGAAAGTCGTACGAATAATACTGAGTTACACAGGCTATATTAACAGGACAGTTTGGAAGAAAAGCTAAAGATGAGCGACTGGATGGATTTCAGGGAATACGCACGAACAAAAGTTATAAAGAAAACCGACCGAATACTTGAGTTTGGACCTTTGAACTGGCCAATGGTCAAGAAATCCGATCATCCAAACACCTATTATGCAGATATACGGAACAGCGATGATATCAAGAAGCTCTACACAGGTAATGATTACCTCGAATCTACGGGCATTCGTATAGATATAGATACGATTGTTGACATAGATTATGTAATAAAAGGTACCTACAAAGACTCGTTTAAGGGCGTAGAGAAATTTGACGTTATTGTAATGTCGCATGTCATCGAGCACATACCAGATATTGTGAATTTTTTCCAAGAAGTTACTGGTTTGCTAAAGAAAAATGGGAAGCTAGTCATCATATATCCCGACGTCCGTTACTGTTTTGATCATTTTAGAAATGGTACTACCTTTGTTGACGCATACAGTGCCTACGTTGAAAAACGGATGAATTATAGTGCTGTTTTTGACTTTGTTAATAATGTGGTACATGAAAATGATCCAAAATATTTTTGGAATGACAAATCCCAAAATGATATTCTGCCAACAACAGATTTCAGTAAGACAATACAGGCTTACAAAAATGCCAAGAAAGATGAGCTGCCAGATGACGTCCACTTCTGGCCCTTTGCCGATTATCAGTTCGTAAAGTTTTTGTATGATCTAGACAGGGCGCAACTTTCCGCGTTTGAGATTGATGAATTTTATGAAACACAAGAGAATACTCAAGAATTTATGACAATTCTGAGAGTTAAGAAAAATAAGACTATAGATCGAAAGAAATACTCTAGTTTATTGAACAAACTAAATCCTGTGAGTAAGGAGATAGAGCATCGCCATCAAAACATAAAGTTGAGCGATGATATACAGAAGCTCAAGCTTGAATACGCAAGACTGCTTAATGAGTTGTCTGCTGTATATTCAAGTAAGCGATGGAGATACACAGCGAAGCTCGCTGAGGTAAAGCATAGAATACTCCGAGGTTGGACGAATGATTAATCCACTGCCGAAGGTAACCTACATAGTATTGGCTACGGAAAAAAACAAGAGTCAGACAGAAAAGACTGTCGACAGCATATTGTCACAAAAATATCTCAATATTCAGACCATTATTATCGGTAACTATAAGCATCGCTTCGATAAGCTCATCCACAAATATAAGTCATCAAAAATACAATACCACCACAGCCCTCACGATGATGTCGCCGAAGATGCTTCGTATGGTGTCCAGTATGCAATCGGTGAATATGTCGCTTGGATCCGCAGCGGAGAGGTGTTGCAGTCGTTTGCAACTAGTAGGATAGTGCGGACCTCTCGAAAAGATCGTAATAGGCTATCAATTGGCGTTGCTGTACATTCATCAAACACAGATAATAATCATCAACCAGCTAAATCAGATCATAGTATTGAAAGTCTTATCTTACGAGGCGCTATCAACAGCTCGTTTGTTTTTTGCAATCGTGATCAAGCGCTAGAATTATCAAAAAAGGTCAGCGCTTTACTCTTCTCATACGGAGTTGTTGGTTATGCGGTAGCCGAAAAACGCAATATCCATGTTGTCGATGGCATTATGGTTAGCAAACGCAATGTTGTTCAAGAGGATACAGAAGGTGAGCGTCTGGGTGAGTTTGATGCCCTTGTGCTGACACTTTTGAAAACTATAAGCGTCGAGAGAATGGAAGAAATTGAGGGTTCTGAATATAATTTCCTGATTCAGAGCCGGATTCATTTCAAGTCATCAGACCTAGAGAGAACGAAAGAGTATCTCGCTCGAAAAATTCGACGAATTGAATTGGACACGGTTAATTCGATACAGCAGCAAAAAGCAAAAGTGACGGTTATTACACCACTCTACAACAACAAACATTACATGGTAGAGACTATGAAGAGCATCGACGCTCAAACTTACTCTGATTTTGTTTATATTATTCTCGATGACGGTTCGCACGATAACTCAGGCAAGATAGTTGCAAACTTTATTAAAGACAAGCCCAATTTCTTTTACTTATATCATGAAAATGTAGGCGAAGCAGAGACGGTGAATATTGGCTGGAAAATTTGTAATAGCGAATACTTCACTCAAATTAACTCTGACGATACGGCTATGCCGAATTTGCTTGAAGAGATGGTTGCCGGTCTGGACAAGAATAAAAAGCACGTCATCGGCTACTCGGGCTTTCATATCATCAACGCGAACGGTAAGATAATCGAAAGTGTTTTAAATGAAAAGTTTGATTTACTTTCGGATCTTCCAAAATTTAATTGTTATGCCGCAACTCCAGGTGCTTTTATTAGGAAGAGTGCATTCAAAAATAGAGCAAAAATCAAAGATAGTAGCTACAAGTATATCAATGATATAAAAATGCTCTGGGATATGGCGCTCGAAGGTGAGTTCTTATACATTCCTCAGTACTTGGGGGCTTGGCGCTCTCACGCTGGCGGTATTTCGGCGGATAGGTATAAATCAGCCGACGAGGTAGTTCGATGGCTTGACGAGTTCTTCGCGAAAAAAGATATGCCTGCAAAAGTTAAGGAACTCGAATCAGTCACAAGGACTGGAATATACAAATACCTTGCGCATTTAATGGAGACAAGCAATGCACCTGATAAGGTGAGCAGAGCGACGTACTTTAAGCAAAAAGCGGCACTGCCTATGCCGAACTATTCAAATCTTCAGGTTGGCGATAATGACCTCATCGGAAATAAGTTTAACGGCCATGATCTGCATATCAACCTTCGCAAGCTTGATGTTGATTCTAGTCATCTTGTATGGAACAAGGAGTCGAATGATCCGAACACCTACATTATTGCAGGTCAAGATAATGATCGCGATTATTATCGTAACGCGTCAACACTCCTGAGGAGTCGATATAAGCTAGACTATATTAATAATCATGTAATGTACGAAGTTGTGTATAATAAACTGTTTCTCGATGCGGACATTGCTCATTTCCACCTTATGCATAATGGCCTTCTTGATTTTTCTGTTCTTCCCCTCGCGTCTCGACTTAAGCCTATAGTATGGACCATTCATGATAGCTGGATTGTTGGGGGTGACCCTATCGAAGGAGACGACGAAGGATACTTCTTCTCGGATGAAATAAAGGACATGGCGGTTAGTTACGATCTAAAGAAAGACGCTCTTGAGAAGTCTGATATTACCTACATCGCTAACTCCAACTACACCAAAACCATGCTCGAAAAATCAGCCATGTTTAAGGGTAAGAAGATTCACTACATACCCTTTGGTATTGACCTCAATACCTTTACAAAAAAAGACAAGATAAAGACAAGAAAAAAATACAAGGTAAAGAGTTCTGATATTGTTTTGATGGCGCGCGGCAGCGGTGGTAGTCGCAAGGGATCGGACTATGTTAAGTATGCCGTAGAACGCCTAGCCAACGAGTACGATAATATTCACCTGATTGTAGTGGGTAGTGCGGGTGATCTTGATGACTTGGCAAAAATTGTGAAGGTGACGACATACGGATGGATAAAAGACGATAATTTGTTATCCGACCTATATTCATTATCAGATTTGTTCTTGATGCCTTCTCGTCGTGAGTACTTCGGTATGATGGCGGTTGAGGCGATGGCCTGTGGAACACTCCCGATTGTTATTGATGGCACGTCACTCCCAGACGCAGTAGATGCGCCGATCCACGGTGTCTCAACCGAAAGGGATATGCATAAATATTACGAAGCGGTGAAATACTATATCGACAATACTACCGAACGAGAGAACCGTGCCGCTTTGTCCGTTGAATACGTCAAGAAGAATCACGACAAAACTGACTACACGAAAGCAATCGACGATTTGTATCGTCAGACTATTGCAGACTTCTCTATCTCGCAAGCTGATAGTGACCTATTACAGCGAATGAAGAAGCACTATCAAATCGATCCAATTAGTCGGATGGTGGTGATTGATAAGAACGCCGCAGCTAAAGCACGTCGATTGCTCGGCAAGACTGTCCGCAGTGTCAGGCGGGATGGCGCCTATATTACATCTCGTAAGATCGCAAAGAAGGTTTACAAAAAAACAGAATCAATTCTGAGGAAAAGATAGTCCAATAATGGCCGATTTAAAAAAAGTATCTATCGTTATCCCGGTTTATAACGGATCAAACTTTCTGCGTGAAGCAATCGATAGCGCACTTGCTCAAACGTATAAGAATACAGAAGTTGTTGTAGTGAACGACGGCTCAAATGACGATGGAGCTACCGCAAGTATCGCTCGATCATACGGTAAGCAAATTAAGTATTACGAGAAACCAAATGGCGGAGTGGCCACGGCTCTAAATTATGGCATTGAAAAGATGACTGGCGAGTATTTCTCGTGGCTTAGCCATGACGACATGTACGAGAAGAAAAAAATAGAAGAGCAGATGAAATTCCTCTCAGGGTATGATTCAGAGAAGACTATCGTTGCTTGTGAGGCAAAGGTTCTTTTTGATAGTGGTGTGACGAAGAAGGATAAAATTGACGCCAAACTATTTAGTTATTTTGATATCTTCTTAGCAATTGCCGGGGATATAGGGGTAAATGGGTGTTCACTATTAATTCCTAAAGCTGCATTCGAAAAGGTAGGAGGTTTTGATACCAACCTACCTGTTACGCAGGACTATGACCTATGGTTTAGGCTGAATAAACACTATAACTTTGTACTGCTTGATAAGAGTCTTGTGATATCTCGCCGACACGAAGGGCAGGATAGCGTCACAAAACAAAATCTTATGCTAGAGGCTGGCGATAGGCTTCACTACGATTTTTTACGTGC
Organism: Candidatus Microsaccharimonas sp.; assembly: GCA_049276535.1. Lineage (GTDB taxonomy): Bacteria > Patescibacteriota > Saccharimonadia > Saccharimonadales > Saccharimonadaceae > Microsaccharimonas. The sequence continues at coordinate 504,944 of JBASWP010000001.1, read as the reverse complement.
GATAGATATGGATCGATTCCATGATTTTATGAGCAATGGGGGTGAAGAAAAAGTTTGGCAAGAGTTCACTATATACAAGAACGCTAACTTTGTGAGAACCTCGTCAATGATCTTGCGCAACATATTGGCGTATTACCGAAAGCATAGCGACGAGAGACATAAAGAACTCCTTCTCAGTGAGATTGGTAGGATTGACCCTCCGAAGTCGCCGCGAGACGATAGGAAGAAGATATTATTTTATAGTAATGTCTGGAGAATGGGCGGTGTCGAAAGGGTTATCTCCTACCTCTTCGAGGCACTGAAGCAGGACTATGATATATTTCTTGCCATCAACGACGATGGGATTGAGATTAACGAAGGCTTTCCGATACCAAAAAACGTGCAAGTTATAAAACTGAACAATCACAGCCTGATGCACGAAATTATGAACGTCACCGCACTCTTTAATATAGATATTTTTGTGGGTAATCCAAACTTTGATAAAGACTTCTTAGATATCTACCCTAGCTTAGAGGGCACGCACACGAAATCAATAGCCTATAATCACACACACTTTATGTTGCCGTATATGATGGAAAGGCTTTTGCCGGTTGCATTAAAACAACCAGTCTCTTTTGACACTGCCAATGCGGTAGTGTGGATCAGCCAAGTTGCCTGTAACGTATATAACCTCGATCATGACAACGGAGTGTTAATTCCAAATCCCGTCCGCGTTGATCAAGGCGTCGTTAAGCCCAGAAAGGCCCCCGGTAAAAGGATCCTCGCAGTCGGAAGGTTCGGCGAAGATGAGCTAAAGAGAATAGACAGGATAATTAAAGTATTTAGTGAGATCATAAAAGTTGACCCAGATTACTCACTGGATATCGTCGGATACTGTAACTTAGATATCCCACTCATTCACGAAAACTATATTCGACTCGGTGATTATATTAAGAAGCTAGGGATACCCGAGGATAGGATTGTCATACACGGCGACCAGAAGAACGTCAAGAAATTTTACGACAAGGCGGATATACTGTTAATGACATCAGACCTTGAAGGCTTTGCTCTCGTTCTTGTTGAGGCTATGGCGAGGGGAATTCCGTGTGCGTGCTTTGACTACGTTGGACTAGAAGAGATTGTCAGGGATGGTAAAAACGGGGTTGTGGCCGAGCAGGACGATCATGCAGGACTTGCCCGAAAAATCGTAGACATAGTACAGAATAAGTCTGACTATGCTGTCTACTCTAAAAACGCGCTAGATACTGCTCATATGTACCGCGAAGAAGTGTTTATTGAGAAATGGAAGACTCTATTAAAAAACCTCGTTAACGACGCCGTTATTGATAGTTCGCTTCTTCCGGGAGGTACGATATCGGAGAAGGATAAGAAACTGGTAACTGAATACAGGCACTTGCTCGACACGACGGTTCGTAGGTATATAGATGTTTCCGACAAACTTGCCATGTACCAAGAGCCACCGACAGTGCAACACGGTAACCGACTAAGTGTTGCAATTGACCGACTAGATAATAGTTTAAGGTCACACGGTGGGGTATACACTCTAAAAGTACTTGTCAAAAAGTCCTATAGAAAATTAAGGTCTAAAATTAATTAGTAGTGTTTTGGGGTACGGGGTTACCAAGAGGGATCTGGCTAAACTCCACAGAACCTATCGTTTGAATATATGACCACTTCCATGAATAGCTCAGGAATACTGCTTCACTTGGGACGTTTCTTTTTTTGCCATCGGCAATAAGATAGATGCTATTACCGTCTGTCGTAACAAGCTGCCCGTTACGGTAGTTGGCGTTGTATGGTACCGCTGTTCCGTCGGGGATCTGGCTAAACTCCACAGAACCTATCGTTTGAATATATGACCACTTCCATGAATGACTAAGGAATGTCGATTCGTTCGGGATATTCCTCTTTTTACCGTCAGCGATGAGATAAATACTATTGCTGTCTGCTGTGATGAGCTGCCCGTTACGGTAGTTGGCGTTGTATGGCATGGGTGTTCCGTCGGGGATCTGGCTAAACTCCACAGAGTTTATCGTCCTGACGTACGACCATTGCCATGAATTACTTAGGAACACTGATTCGTTCGGGACGTTTCTTTTTTTGCCATCGGCAATAAGATAGATGCTATTACCGTCTGTCGTAACAAGCTGCCCGTTACGGTAGTTGGCGTTGTATGGCATTACTGAACCGTAAGGTAGTTGGTTGAACTCGGTGTCACTAATAGATAGAACTTCTGACCAATTGTAGCCGTGGCTGAGAAATGTTATCTCGTCAGGGAATGCCCGTTTTACCCCATTTTCAACCTGATACACACCATTCCCTGTTGTCGTGACGAGGTTTCGCGTTGTTGGTCCAAACCAATCTGTGAAGTAAAGGAAGAAGTTTCTATTTCCATAAGCACCACATACACCGGCAGATCCATAACCTGCATTAAGCGAAGCTTGATTCGGTTGGTATGGGGTGTAGTTGTATAGTGCTTTGGTTGCGCGGTTCTGTATGTTGACCACTGTGCTACCACAGTATTCAATGTCTCGTCGATCCCCGAACCTTCCAAAGTACCTATTGTTGGCGTTGTCATATGGCCCCGGATTGAAATAAACGGTGTTATTGCCAAGCACATAGGGTGTGTACCATGTGGAACTGTCATTCATAATGGCACGGAACATCGTGCCTGACCACTTCAGCTGATTGGTGAGTCCGTAGTACTGACTATCGCACGGGGCGGTGTCAGGGCATCCATAACCTGTCGCACTTCTATACTGAGTATTCAGCGGCCATGTGTCGGTGACGAGACTTTGTTCTTTTTGAAGTAATACAATTAATACTTGGGGGTTTATTTGGTATTGCTGGGCTGTATCGTAGATTATTTGTGCTGCACTGCGTCCATTTTCGGTGTAATCCTTTAAGCAAATAAATGGAGGGTTTTGGCCATACCCTGGGGCGTGCCATGTTTCACAGTTCGGCATCTTACTATTCAGGAAGGTCTGAATCTGCTCTGCGCTCATAGAGTTTGCGTTTGTGAAGACAGTGTCATCAATGATCCTGCCCGGATTAAAACCGACAACTGGCGCGGCTTGTACAAGAACCGAGTTGAAAGAACTAACGCCGATTAAAGAGATAACAAAGAGGAATGCCGTGAGAACGAGTCGGTTTCGCTGATAAAATTTGCGTGCCGCTTGTTTTGCCTTCATCCTATTTCTATTGTATCGTTATTACTTTTGAATTGGTACCTAACAGGGTGTCGCTTTCGTAGGTAAGTGTCATGTTCCATGAACCAGCTGATAGTTCTGAAACGGGAATATCAAATCCTTTGCAGGTGGAGGTGCTTGCTAGTGCCTGCGTGTCGGCAGTTTTAGTAACAGTATTACCTGACTTTGTTAGGGTCACGGTGCACTGCCCGGTGTTTACGACTCTGGAAATCTGTGTACGTACCTGTAGGATGCCGTTATTTTGGTTTGTCGCTGTTATGATAACTTCGACACTCTGTTTGGCACTCCCGGGTTGAGGGGTGGGCGTGGTCGGTGCGCCTGAACTACCGTCGGGGTTGTCCAAGTTTCCTTTTTTAATATCGTCTCCAGCCTGAATCTGTTCATCAGTCGGCGTCTCGAGATTGGTTAAGGGCATTTCATTTGTGGGAGTGTTTCGGTTATTCCACCCGAAGATACTTCCATTAAATACATATACGTAGGTCAACGACAAAACACCAAGCAGTACGAGTCCGGCCAACGTCAAAAGAAAGGGTAACTTTGACAGCTTTTTTGGTTGTTTTTTCGACTGTAGTTTCATTGTTTATTTCTGCTTATACTTTCCTATATATCATACGACAGAAGGAGAGATATGGCAAATTAAACCGATGAGGAAAGTGCCATTATTTTCATACATGATGTACGGCATTAACGGGCTTACTGAATCAATTAAGCACTTGAGCGCGAACCAAACCAAACTAGTTATTGATCACGGCCTGGATGTCCTTAATGAGCCGATCGAGAGTTGCCTGATCATCCGCCTCGGCATTCAACCGCATCACCGGCTCGGTGTTACTGGCGCGTAGATTGAACCAGCCATTATCGAGCCAAATGGTTAGACCATCTAATTCGTCGGTCTTTGCACCAGCGAAGGTTTGTTTCAGGCGATCGAATATAACCGATTTGTCCTCGTGAACGGTGAAGTTAATTTCTGGTGCCATCGCATAGCGACGGTATTCGTCGACCAGTTCAGATAGTTTCTTGCCACTGTCTGAAATAGCTTGCATGGCAACGAGGGCTGCAAGTAGTCCCGAGTCAGCATCGTAGTTTTCCTTAAAGAAGATGTGACCAGTTGTTTCGCCACCAAATGGTGCACCGACTTGGCGCATGACTGTGCCGATGTTAACGCGGCCAGCCTTTGTTCGGACGGCTTCACCACCCCATTCAGCGATCAACTCTTCAGTAGCTTTACTGGTGCGAACATCGTGAACGATCTTTGCTCTTGGATACTTCTCTAGATAGAGTTTTGCTTCAAGGCTAAGGAGGTCGGTCCCTAGGACTGGGCGACCTTTATCGTCAACAAAGCCAGCGCGGTCACCGTCGCCATCAAAGGCAATACCAAAGTCGAGGCCATTTTCCAGGACTCGTTTTGCAAGGTCGGCGAGGTTTTCAGGTTTCTGTGGGTTGGCTTCGTGGTTAGGGAAGGTACCATCTAATTCGAAGTACATCTCCTCAACCTTAATAGGTAGTTTTGGCAGGATAGAGGGTAAGATAGCCCCAGCCATACCATTGCCGGCATCGATGGCGATGTGGAAAGGTTTCAGGTCATTCACAAATGTCAGGCTGTGTTCTACCCATTCTTCGGTAATCGTTTTTGGAGTGATGGTTCCCGGTGTAGTAGCGGCTGGCTTGAAATTACGCGCAAGGGCTTTGTCACGAATCTCACCCAGGCCTGCGTCGAGGCCGACGGCTACCACCTGGTCTCGGTACAATTTAATCCCATTGTCTGCACCCGGGTTGTGGCTGGCGGTCACAACAGCACCACCAGCAAGATTCCATTTACCAACGGCGAAGTAGATCATATCGCTGGTCACCTGACCGATGTCCCAAACATCTCGTCCTTGGGTACGGAGACCTTCTATGAGCGCTTCGGCTAGCTGAGCTGAATCAGGACGCATGTCGCGACCAACGGCGACAACGCCTTCGGTAGGGAGCCAGTCGGCAAAGACTTTTCCAATTGCGTTAACCAGTTCTGGGGTCAGTTCGGTTCCCACTTTACCTCTGATATCATAGGCTTTGAAGATTTTTTCTAGGATTTCTTTATTCATGGACTAATTATACGACACGATTGATGTTGTCAAATTGAAACATATCACTATGTTATTAAATGCTAGAATAAGTACATAGATGTGTGGAATAGTCGGATACGTCGGTAATAGAGAAGCACAAGGAATCCTTACGGGCGGGTTACGGCGCTTAGAGTACCGTGGTTATGACTCTGCTGGAGTCATTACCCTAAGTGCGCGCGGTGAGCCTACCTTGCTACGGGCTAAAGGCAAAGTATCCGAACTCGATGGATTACTTCAGAAATCCAAAAAAACAGACATGGTAGGCATTGGTCATACACGCTGGGCCACTCACGGTGAACCTTCCGTAAAGAATGCTCATCCGCATAAGGCGGGAGACATCTATCTGGTCCATAACGGTATTATCGAAAATTACAAAGAGATCAAGGCCGAGTTAAAGAATCATATATTCAAGAGCGACACCGATACCGAGGTGCTGGCTGCGCTCATCAATTCCTTATACGATGAAAAGACCGAACTTATTGATGCGGTGTCACAGGCGCTGAAAGTCGTTGCTGGGACGTACGGCATAGCTGTTATCTCAACGAGAAAACCAGGTGAAATTGTAGTTGCCCGTGCTGGTAGCCCACTTATTATTGGTGTCGGTGATGATGAAACTATTATCGCCAGTGACGCATCGGCCCTGGTCGGGCACACTCAACAAGCCATATATTTAAATGATGGTGAACTGGCAATCTGTACCGCAGATGGCGTTGAACTGCGCGATCTCGCCTCGCAACCGATCTCGGCAAAAGTTGAATCGATCGAAGTTGATATGCAAGCGATTCAAAAGCAAGGCTACGACCACTTCTTGTTGAAAGAAATTAATGAACAACCAACGACGCTCCGCTCGACATTGAGTGGCCGCGTGCTGTTGGATGAGAAAAAAATTAAGCTGGGCGGGTTAAACATGACGCCCGACGAACTGCGCGATATCGAACACGTTGTGATTGTTGGATGCGGAACCGCCTACTATGCTGGAATGTTAGCATCGTATTATCTAGAGAAGATAGTCGATGGCCTGACGGTAGACGTGGTTATTGCATCTGAATTTAGATACCGATCATTCCATCTTCCCGAAAAGTCTGTCGCACTAATCGTTTCACAGTCAGGGGAAACGGCCGACACACTCGCCTGCCTACGCGAGATAAAGGAGCGAGGTGTACGAGTGCTGGGAATTGTGAACGCAGTCGGTTCGACAATTGCGAGGGAAGTTGATGGTGGAGTGTATGTCCACGCTGGCCCAGAGATATCTGTCGCCAGTACTAAGGCGTTTACTTCTCAAGTTTCAGCCATGATTATGTTTGGCTTGCAGGTTGCCCAATCAAAGGGCGTTAGTCTAGAAGTAACATCGAAATACGTTGAAGAACTAGCTATGCTGCCTGATGAAATTCAAAAGGTACTCGACACCCACCAAGATGAAACAAAGGCCGTTGCTAAAAAGTACGCCACCTATGATCACGCATTGTATCTGGGTCGGGATACTGCATTTCCAGTTGCGCTTGAAGGCGCACTGAAATTAAAAGAAATTTCATATATCCATGCCGACGGTTATCCGACGGGTGAATTGAAACATGGCACACTCGCACTTGTTGATGATCGATTCTTTGAAGTATTCTTGGTCCTTGATGATTGGCTATTTGATAAATCAATTAGCGGGCTGTCAGAGGTGAATGCGCGTGGTGGACATATACTGGCGATTACCAATAGTGACAAGGACGTTGATGCTGAAACAGTGATTCGAGTTAAGACGGATTTGGATATGTTGGCACCGATTGTGCTAAATGTTATTCAACAATTATTTGCCTACTATGTTGCAGTGGCGAAGGGAAATAACGTTGATCAACCGCGCAACTTAGCAAAAAGTGTGACTGTTGAATAGCTACTTGTCAGTATGATCTAAAACGATTTTGCGGATTTTAGAGATAAACAACCCTTTATCAAATCGGGTTGCTTTGCGGCGTAACGTTGCAGGCAAGAATGTCTGTGTCTCGGCTTTCTTAATTGCGTCGACAACTGAATCGACGGATTGTTTGTCATAGAATACGCCGCTGACACCGTCTTCTACTATATCGAGTGCGCCACCGCGACCGAGGGCGATAACGGGTGCGCCAGCGGCAAGTGCCTCGGCTTGGACGATACCAAAATCTTCGTCAGTTGCGGTGAAGATAAATCCTTTGGCATGATTCAACGCTTCATTAACTGCTTTGTCCGAAGCAGTCGTCATACGGTCGGTGTGGAATTCAATCGTTGGACCGGCTATCTCGAGTAGTTGCTGGTGCTGGCTGCCGTCACCAAAGACGCGTAGTTTGACGCCGAGTTTTGTCGCTGCCGCTACAGCAAGATCAATTCGTTTATAGGGAACCTGTCGCCCAACTGTCACGTAGTAATCGTCACGGGTACGGGCTGGGTCGAATCGTTTAACATCGATTGGCGGGTGGATAATCGTCGAGGCTCTGTCGTAATACTTCTTGATGCGTTTTTGGACTTCGGTACTGTTAGCGATCATGACGTCCATGTTCTGGGCGGCTTTGTAGTCGAGTTTTCGCTGGTGGGGCATAAAGATAGGGATGAGAATCCGTACTAACCAGTTGAGCTTTCCAAAACCAGGATCTTTTTTGTACTCATCGTAGTGGCTCCAGTAGTAACGAACCGGCGTATGGCAATAACAAATAATGACCTGATCGGGGCGAGATTTACGAATATGCTTTGATTCAGCGATACTGCTGACGATAATGACGTCGTATTCGCTAAGGTCGAGGGCACGAAAGGCCCAAACGCGAATAACCGGAAACCACTTATGAAAGCGACGGAGGAACTTAGGAAAGCGTTGTATCCAAGTTGTACGGATGTCTAGGCCATCCATGACCTGTGCGAGGTTCTTATCTGGCTGGTAGACGGAACTGTAGATTGGAGCATCAGGGAAGGCCTCGTGGAGGGTTGTGACGACACGCTCGGCACCACCATAGTTAGTGAGCCAGTCGGTGACGATCGCAATCTTTGGTTTAGCCATCGACTACTTTGCTCCGCGACCCTTTAGGACGACGAGGACAGTTTTAAACAAGATCTTAATATCTAGCCAGAATGTCCAGTTCTGGGCATAGAACAGTTCTAGTTCGATACGTTCGTCAAAACTTAGTTCACTACGACCGGATACCTGCCATAGCCCCGTCACGCCTGAACGGACACTGTGCAGGAGGGCAGCGCGACTCTTACCGAACTTTACTTCTTGGGGAAGGATAGGGCGGGGACCAACCAGACTAAGGTCGCCTTTTAGGACGTTGAATATACCTGGTAGTTCGTCAATTGAGGTACGGCGCAGGAAGCGACCGAATCCATTCACGCGCGGGTCCACTGATACTTTGTGTTCACGTTCGTATTCCTCGGCCAGGTCGTCTCGGCCCATGGCGCGGAATTCAGCGGCGTCGTCAACGTTCTTTGAATCAAACCCTTTGATATGGGTCATTGAACGAAACTTCAACAGCTCGACTGGTTTCGAGAATTGAGACAAGCGTTCGTTTCGATAAAAGATTGTTCCTGGGTTAAGGATTTTTTGCAGGATAGTGATAACAAGGAAAAGTGGCGACAGTAGAATGACCAAAATCAAACTGACGGTGAAATCAAAGATCCGTTTGAGGATGGCACCCCAGCCGACCAGCGGAGTTTGATAGACGGTGATCATAGGATAGCCCAAGAATACGTCGACGGTATTTTTACCTGAATAGAATTCAGATTCTGATGGGACGAAACTGTAATCGATGTGATGCTGCTGGGCTGTCGTCAGGATCTTTTGGTTACGTTCAGCCGATTCGTACAAGTCGGTCTGAATAATCGCGGTAATATTGTCGAGTTCAATATTTTTTAAAGCTTCTTCAACCCGCGAGTAGTGGTGAGCGTTGAATTCGTCTGGCAGGATCTTCTTTGGCCCAGCGATCGCGATAACTTCATAGCCGCTACGAGCTGTATCGGCAAGAGTTCGAGCGATATCACTGGTCGCACCGGATGATCCGATTAGTAGGACACGCTTGGTTCCTTTGCCGTAGCGGTAACGAATCGTTCGAATCAAGCGCATGATTTCCCGTTCAAAAACGATCAGGAAGAACGAACCGATCAGGGCATAAGCGGCGACCAATCGTGCTGGGAAGATACTTTTGTCGCTAATGTATTCCCAACCGATGACGAAAAGGATACCAATGAGTGAACCGATCGCGATTTTTGCCCACTCAACAAGGCGGCGATTGTAGGTATCGGGCCGATATAATCCGATAACCGCAAAGATAAAGATCCAGAACGGAACGATGAGTAGGAACGATAACAAATAATCGTAGGCATATATATTCTGAAGAAGCGGGCGAGGGTCGTATTGCACCCGGGCAACGTAAGCCAGAATAAAGGTAGTGATAAGGACCAGTGCGTCGATCAGGATCAGGATGAAGCTATATAGCTTGCTATTTCGGTGTGGCATAAGTGATGTTTATTATAACATGACGAAGTGAGACTATCAGAGTGCGTGCACTCGGATAGCGAGCGAGGAAGTGTTATGTTTACATAGCACTTTTTACGGTACACTAAGAGGTACGAATGGCTACAAAGCAACCAAAATTAGGATTATTGGATAAGGTATTTGTCGGTCTGTTACTGGTTATTTTCGGCGGCATAGTCCTTCATGCACCGCTGAGTGTGGGTTTTAGCGCTCTATTTCCATCTGCCGAGATGGTGATTAAATCCTGGAAAGAGATCTTGCTAATCATTGCGATACCGGTTGGTATTGCTGTTTTGGTGAGGCGCAAACAAACCGCCCTTTTAAGACAACCGCTGATTCTGTTGATTGCTGCCTATAGTGCACTTCATCTCGTACTATTACCGCTCGAGTGGAATGGCGTATTACCCGCCGCTGCTGGCTTGCTGATCGACCTGCGCTATTTGGTCTTCTTTGTCTTGGTGTATCTGGCGATATCGATGTATCCGAGTCTTCGTCGGACATTCCTGAAAGTGTTTGTTGCGGGTGTAATGGTGGTGGTAGGATTCGCCCTCTTGCAGGTGACGGTACTACCAAATGATACGTTAAAGTACATTGGCTACGGCGAGAGTTCGATCATGCCTTACTTAACGGTGGACGAGAATCCAGACTATGTTCGTATTAGTAGTACACTGCGGGGGCCTAATCCACTGGGCGCCTATGCGGCGATTGTCCTGACCTTATTATTTGCCTTTGGTATGCGTGGTAATTACAGACAGTTTAAGCGCCCAGTATTCATCGTTGCGCTATTAGGAGTTGGAAGTGTTGTTGCACTATGGACTAGTTATTCACGAAGTGCGCTGGTCGGGGCAATTGTTGCGATCGTTTTGGTGTTGTTGCTGACCGTCGGTCGCCGCCTGTCGAAATGGGCATGGGTGAGTGTGATCGTTTTGGTGATGGCGGTTGGTGGCGGACTGATTGCAGCACGTAATACAGATTTCGTTTCGAACGTTATCCTACACGAGAATCCGACGACAGGTGCTAGCATCAGTTCGAACGAAGGGCATATCGATTCGCTGAGTGACGGGGTAAACCGGATGGTCCACCAACCATTGGGCGGAGGTATCGGTAGCACGGGATCGGCGTCGTTATATAGTGATCAGCCACTGATTATCGAGAATCAGTATCTATTCATTGCGCACGAAGTGGGCTGGATCGGGCTGGGGCTATTCCTCTACATTTCATACAAGATATATAGGGGGTTGTGGCAACGACGAAAGGATTGGCTAGCGCTTGGTGTATTAGCAAGTGGAGTTGGCTTGGCGCTGATAGGCCTCTTACTACCGGTCTGGGTTGATGATACAGTAGCTATTATATGGTGGGGATTAGCGGCAATAGCATTAGGAGGTTTATATGAGCGACCGCTCAACAAAACGTCAAAAAGAACTGCTTGATTACGTCGACGCTTTTATTGCTGAACACGGCTATGGACCGAGTTATCGTGAGGTCATGACAGCACTCGGCTACAAGTCAGTCTCGACCGTCGCCATCCATATCGACGGGCTGATTTCAAAGGGGTATTTACGAAAACGTGACCATTCGGCTAGGTCGTTAGAGGTTGTCACGACGCAGCTGAAAAATACCGCACCCATTGCCAAAGGCCCCACCGCATCTCAAGAAAAGTGGATTGTTGATGCGATCAATCAACGGTTTAGTGAATACGAAAACACTCGTAAACAGATGACAATGGACGAACTGTATGTCCTGATTGGAACGTTGAAGATCCTTGGTCTGGACGACGCCCACGAGGCAACAAAAGCTCGCCTAAACCAACTAAGGCGTTGACTATTCTACAGGGGTAGCGGTATAATACGCTTTGTATTCCGACGTAGCTCAATGGTGGAGCAAGAAGCTGTTAACTTCGAGGTTGCTGGTTCGAGTCCAGCCGTCGGAGCCAGACCAAGCAGAGAAAAGTGCAGACCTAGTTCCTAGACCTGCGTTAACTTCTCTCCTTGGTCCGCCAAGAAACAAGGTACTGATTACAAAGTACGAAATGTTGGAACCGTCAGAAATGGCGGTTCTTTCATTTCACCCCTGTAATCTAGTTCTAGCCCAGCCCCTCCCGTCTTGAGCGAGCAAGCAGCCAAAAGGCTGACCCGTTCCCTAGACCTGCCCCTATTTTAAAGCTTCGTAAACAACTTTATAAAATAACACGATGCTAAAAAAAGACTAAATCTGATATAATATATGCATGCCTGCGCATATACGCAAAGAAGTTTCTAATGAACAAATCGCTGTAGCTACTGCTATGTTTAAGCTAGTTAGCGACCCGACACGACTTAAAATACTGTGGTCATTACTGCACGGCGAACATTCAGTTGGAGAGCTTGCGGATGAAGTGGGTATGCAACCATCTGTTGTTTCGCAGCATCTCGCCAAACTACGGACATCGCATATGGTAAGCATGCGGCGCGAGGGTACAAAAATATTCTATAAGGCAGAAAACGAACACGTATTACACCTGATCGAACATGCTTTTACCCAAGCCGATCACATTAGGGGTGGCGAACATGAATAAAATCAAAAGAGGACACTAATGGGACACGGATATAAGTTAGATATGTTTAGGGGCAAGAATAAAAGGAAATTATTCATTGCTTTACTGCTCGTCGGTATTATATTGCTTGTGATATTAGTAATTGTAGGAGTTATCATCGTAGCTATTATTAATGCACTGCTTGGCCAAGCCGATACTAACATTGGGCAAAATATCGGAAATATCATCACATCGCTGTGGAACTATGCTCTCGATTTTATTAATGCTTTGTGGAAGCAGGTTACTGCTAACCCACTACAATATATAACAGGCGGAAATAGTTAGATGAGTGCTGAACATCAAGATTCCAAGCAAGAACGCTTGAATAAAGTTTTAACTGTGGCGGCAGCCGTCAGTTTTATTGGAGGGTTAGCTTTTAGTCTACTCAAACTACCCGGAGCCGAAGCACTATATCTCGTCTCATTGGCAACTGGTGGAATACCAGTTGCAATATCGGCTGTTCGTAAAGTCCTGAAGCGAAAGATTTCCATTAGTTTGCTGGTCACCATTGCCGCCCTCGGGGCATTATATCTTGGGCAGTTCGCAGAGGCCGCCGCCGTCATGTTCTTTTTCGCGCTTGCCGAGGCTTTTGAGGAGTTCGGCGAGGCGAGGTCACAAAAGGCCGTGGCCGCCTTACTTGAAAAGTCTCCAAAGATCGCCAGGATGCAAGACGGGCGCGAAGTTCCAGTCGAAGAAGTCAAAGAGGGCGAAATATTTAAAGTCAGACCTGGCGACATGGTGCCGCTCGACGGAGTAGTTATTGACGGCGAATCGTCAATCGACGAGGCGACAATTACCGGCGAAAGCGTACCCAAAGAAAAGTACAAGGGTGAGACGGTTTACGCCGGAACGATGAACCAAAGTGGTTATCTGGAGGTCAAAGTTACTAAAATAGCCGCCGACAGTACGCTGCAGAAAATAGTCACGTTAATTGAAGAAGCCCAAAGATCCCGTCCAGAAGTTCAGGAATTCTTGGACAAGTTTGCTGGATACTACATTCCAGCTGCGATAGGCCTCGCTATTTTGGTGGCTATTATTCCGCCCGTCTTTTTCGGCGAGCCGTTTAGCGATTGGTTTACCAGGGCACTCATTTTATTGGTATTAGCGTGTCCAGACGCACTGGTTGTATCTGCTCCAGTTGCGGTGGCGGCAGCTATCGGTGGCGCTTCAAAGAGGGGTGTACTCATTAAAGGTGGCCGCTTCCTGGAAGTTTTAAGTAAGACTAGGGCGATAGCATTCGATAAAACAAAAACGTTGACTGTTGGTACGCCAGTAGTTGCGGAGGTGGTACTTCTGCACGGCGCCACAGAAGAAGATGTTATAGGTGATGCCGCCGGTATTGAAAAGTTCTCGTCGCATCCACTAGCTAAGGCTATTGAGGATTATGCAAAACAAAAAGGCATCATGCCGCACAAGATGGATAAATTCAAGAATGTCGCTGGACGTGGCGGTAATGCTAACTGCATGGTGTGCGATTCAAAAGAACATGCAATAGGCAACTTGCAACATATTGGTGCCAGCGCTGATACCTGCGACCATGTACTACCTGAGGTTGAGCGTCTTGAAGGAATGGGTATGACCGCCGTGCTGGTCAGCGAAGATAAAAAAGTGATTGGTATTATCGGTATTACAGACGAGCTTCGGAGTGATTCAAAAGGCGTTATTGATGCCCTAAAGAAGCTGAAAGTCACACCAGTGATGCTAACAGGTGACAATCAAAGGGCGGCAAATTATATCGCAGAAAAGGTTGGTATCAGCGAAGCCTATGGAGCTTTGCTACCCGAGCAAAAGTCTGAGCTAATCATCAAGCTACAATCTCGTTATGGACGGGTCGCCATGGTAGGTGACGGCGTCAATGATGCACCTTCACTAGCCCGGGCTGACGTTGGTATTGCCATGGGGGGTGGAGGATCAGATGTAGCCATTGAAACGGCCGACGTGACGCTGATGAACGATGCTATCGGCACTATCCCATACCTGTTAGGGGTTGGTCAGCAAACCTTCAGGGTTGTGCGCCAAAATGTCTATGGGTCACTCATCGTAAAGGGGATCATCTTGGTACTCGGTATCGCAGGAGTCATCGGGCTGAGTGTAGCCGTGGCAGTTGACGCAATTATGGCTATGCTAGTAGTGCTCAACGGCCTAAGGCTATTCAATGCTGGCGGTAACGAAGTTGCTATAATTAAAAAGTAAGGGAGAAAATATATGCAATGTCCAATAGATAAAACAGATTTAGTTATGACTGACCGACAAGGTGTCGAAATCGATTATTGCCCAAAGTGTCGAGGCGTATGGCTTGATCGTGGTGAATTAGACAAAATCATTGAACGAGGTACTGCTCAGGCTCCAGCAGCTCAGGCGCAGCAACCTTACCAGGAACCAAACTACCCATCGCAGCAATATGACAAGCACGGTAATCAGAGCGGCTCTAACCAAAGTTATCCACGCAAAAAGCGCAAAGAATCATTCTTAGGAGATTTGTTCGATTTCTAAGTAAGTCAAGGTGCGCTAACTACATAAATAGAACAAAATAAAAAAGTATACGCGCTTATGCGTAGAATTCAAGTTCACCGTGCCGTATTTGGAGCTTTGTCTTGATCCCAGAGGCGAATCTGATCCTATCGCCCTCCGTACCGCTCGCAAGTATGTATCTTGAATACTCAACGAATGGGTTATCAAGATCTCGGTCGATCTTGTAATGATTTAGTAGGGTTTTGGTGACATAAAAATGTTTATCTACTTTTGGTTCGTTGAATCAGCAGCTGCCGCACGAGCCGAAAACCGAGATGCTACAATTGCCAAGTGGATGGAAGAAGATCAGAAGAAAGACGACCGTCTAGCCTCAGCACATATCTCTGGCGGAACCTATTGTCGTAGTTGCGGTAAAGACATGCGAGTTATCAGCAAAGACTACATGCACCGAGATAACCGCAAAGATGATGACATCCTTATCATGTTTGAGTGCGTAGAGTGCAATAAACGTTTGGCTCTTTGGGAAGACGGCACGCAGTGGGAGGGTGCTAAGCATGAATGTGAGAAATGCGGTGGCGATACGACCTCAAAGACCACCAAAGAGTTCAGTGTTATCACATGGACTGAGACCTGTGAGA
Organism: Candidatus Microsaccharimonas sp.; assembly: GCA_049276535.1. Classification (GTDB taxonomy): domain Bacteria; phylum Patescibacteriota; class Saccharimonadia; order Saccharimonadales; family Saccharimonadaceae; genus Microsaccharimonas. The sequence goes on along the minus strand of JBASWP010000001.1, from coordinate 489,468 downwards.
AATGTAAGCACTTTAAAACCGATACACTTGATCTATCTTCTGATAAAAAAGAGCCTGAACCTGTCGATCCATATCTAGAGTTAGACCGTAAACGCTTCGTTTTCGACAAAGATATGATGTTTAAATACGATCAAAAGCTGAGACATTTTGAAAGAATGGCGAAACTTCACGCCACTGCAGAGGATAAAGTACAGCATGTTGATGTGCATGACGGTATTAAACAGGTAAAGAAGCTCAGAATCGTCCAACTCAAGGAATTACTTGAGCCAGTCTTCACTAAAGAGGGCTATAGCGACTTCAAACTTGGTGATCCGCAGATTGGTCGTGAAGTGTCACTTGAATTCAGCTGCCTTGATACTAAAGACGACCGTGAAGAGTACCAAAGCAAGAAAGACCTGCATAAGGCCATAGAGAAGGTGCTGGAGGATACTAACTGGCGATTAATGAGTGCTGGTGTAAGTTACAGGCTTGGATTCTTATCAGGAAGCTTGCGAGCCTACGAAAGTGAAGAAGAAATACGGAAACTAGTCGAGCAACGCATGAAGAATGGCTATGTTCCGAAAGCAGAGCCTAAAGAACCAACAGTATCAGCAACCAAGCCAAAAGACGAGTTCTATAACCGTGATATGCGTGAATCAGTCCTCGTCTATTTTGATAAACTGATGCTAGGTAGCGTACCTGCCGAGATCACACTCAAGAGCGGTATCGTTAAGCCAACAAGCATACCAGTATTGCATGGAGAAATGAACCCATTACTTAGAGTATTCATACCTATGCGAGATAACGACGATTCAGTGCCAAAGTTCATCCAAAACTATGATTTTAAGTTTGGTGAAGATAAGAAAATTGCAAAGGTTCGTAAAGATAGTCGTGGGCGCAAAATACGCCTAGTATAGGCAATCAAGTGCGGGATTTGTTCGTAAAGCCCCACTAAATCCTACTAAAAACGAGACACTTCAAATATATGCGTTGCGTGTCTCATTTGTCCCGTTTTGTGTCCTCCTACCCCTGTAATAGTTCCGTGACCTGTATGGGGAGCCAAGAAAATCGTCAGACCTTATGGTCTGGCGTTTTTCTTTGTCCGGACATTTGGTCCTCGGCCAGCAACCGTAGCGCGAAGCAATGCTCGGCTGCTGTATTTGGAAACAGTAGCCAGATGTATCATTTTGACTTAACCCCTTGTAAATTATAAAACTCCTCTTATACTGTACTCATGAAGAAGAGGTTTGTTTTTAAGAAGTGGTACCTAATACCAACCGTAATCTTATTGCTCGTCGCTGGCTTGATAGTCGCGATTGCGTTGCAGCCACGAATTGATACGACCCGCACGGCGTCTATCGCACTTGGGCAAGAGCCCTCATCGCTTGATCCGGCAATTAGTCTCACCATCGATGCAAGGTCGTACATCTCTAATATGTACGAAGGCCTTACGAATATCGCTGAAGATGGAACTTTGAAACCAGGAGTTGCTGACAACTGGTCAACGAATGACGATAAAACCGAATACACATTCACGCTTCGCGATAACGCAGTGTGGTCTGATGGCACACCGTTAACGGCTAACGACTTTAAGTATTCATGGGTGAGGGTTCTGAATCCAGATACGGCATCTGGATGGGCGAGCTTCTTGTATTACATTAAGGGCGCGCAAGAATACAACGATGGTACTGCATCTGCCGAGCAGGTTGGTATCGAAGTTGTAGATGACCGAAACCTAAAAGTGACACTTGCAAGCGCTAATTCATTCTTCGGAGCGATGACTGCGCTGCAACCGTACTTCCCAGTTAAAGAATCTGTGGTTACAGCTGATCCTGAAGCCTGGGCAACAAAGCCTGAAACCTATATTAGTAACGGTGCGTTCAAGCTTTCTCGCTGGGACCACGATAGCCAAATTGTTGTTGTCCGAAGTGAAGAGTATTGGAACCGTTCTAAAGTCTATCTTGCTCAGATCGATTTCAAATTATTCTCTGAGCCAGCGGTTGTCACCAGTGCATTCGAGAGTGGTGAGTTGACCTATGTTGGGAAAGTAATCCCTTCTGAACAGATGAAGCAGGTGAGTGAACTAAAGAATTCAAACTTTGCTTACACAAAGTTCCTTTCGCCAAATCTGAGTAGTGCAGCACTGAAAGATCAGGATGTTCGTAAGGCGTTAAGTATCGCACTTGACCGCCAAGAAATTGCCACAACGGTAGGCGACAGTGAACCGCTCCTCTCATTTATTCCTCAAGGCTTCACTAATACTGCAGAGAAAGTTGATTTTCGTAAAGATGGGAACAAGGAAGCGTACCTAGACTCATCAAGTAATATTGATGAAGCAAAGAAGCTTCTCGCACAAAAAGGGTACAACGAAAGTAATCCTTTGAAGCTCACTTACCTCACCAATACATCCGGTGCCAATGTGGCACTTGCCGAAGTCGTCAAAGAACAGTTGAAGAAGGCAAATGTTGAAGTTGAAATTCAGGCTTACGAGAGCAAGGTATTTAACACTTACCGTAAAGAAAAGAAGTTTGATCTCGTTGCGGCTTCGTGGGCAGCAGAATACCCAGACATTTCAAGCTACTTGTACGAATTTACTTCAACCGACTCAAACAACTACCCTGGTTTCAAGAACAGCGAATACGATGCACTTTACAAGTCTCTCGTGTCTGAACAAGAAGGTGCGAAAAAGTACGAAATTGCACACCAAGCTGAAGACCTTTTGTTGAATAGTTATTCTGTATTCCCTCTATACTACCAACCTGACGCATATATAGTTGACGGTAATTTCACAGGCTATTACCAAGATTCGACGGGAAGCTTGGTTCTCAGGAATGCCTACTTTACATCTGAAAAATAGTTTCAGTCATCCAACTGTTAGACTAGTGTTGCAGAATGTGGCACTAATCTTTGCGTCTTTGATCATTGTGTATTCAGTAACATTTGTTGTGTTTGAGTTGATGCCGGGTCGCTTTTATGACACGGATGTTGCAAGGAATGACCAAGCTATTGAGAATATTGTGGTGAAGTATGGACTTGATGAAGACCCTTTTAGTCGTTATATCAAAGGACTGGGCGGACTACTGACTCTCAACTTTGGTCAGTCATATGTCGACGCTGGAAGGTCTGTGAATGAGATTATTAAGCAACACGCCCCTGTCTCGTTCTTAATTGGTGCTGTGTCGTTAATTGTGGCGATAGGCGCGGGACTTTGTTGGAGTATACTTTTATTTCAACGAAAAAAAATGACGAGGGCCTTCGACATCATCGGTCTTGTTGTTCTGAGTACCCCTGTGTTTATTATCGCAATTTTACTGCAGTACGTGATTGCTGTACAACTTGGATGGCTGCCTGTGTACGGCATCACTTATATTGCAAGCTTTATTTTACCGGTAGTTGTGCTCAGTATCGTCCCTATGATTATTATCGCTCAGGTGTTGATGGCCGATATGAGAAAAACAACATCGAGTCTCTACGTTCAGGCCGCAAGGGTACGTGGTGTGGACCACGACACGATACTCTTCGAATATATTCTGCGAAATAGTCTGACAACGACGTTAACGTATCTTGCTCCGATCGCGGCAACAATACTGGCAGGAAGTTTTGTGGTTGAATCGATCTTTAACATACCTGGACTTGGCCGCTATTTCGTTACAGCGATTACAAATCGGGATTATCCAGTGATCGCAGGTTTGACCGTATTCTATTCGATACTTATAATTGGCATTAATGCCTTCGCGTCTATTATGGTGAACATCCTCAATCGTAGATTTAAGGTCGATCCGAGCTTGAATGTAAAGAGGGTGAAACGATGAGGATAAAATTCATTGTTATTGTAGCCGTGGTGCTACTTGCTTTGCTTGGATTTTTATTCCTTCCATACGACCCAAATGAGATTATCGCTGCGAAGTATCTTCCGCCGTCTTGGCAGTACGTTTTCGGTACTGATTATCTGGGTCGAGATCTCTTTTCACGAGTAGTGCGGGCAACGTTAACGAGCGCGGTAACGATACTGGCTGCAGTTGTGGTGGGAACAGCTGCTGGTTTCTTGTATGGGTGTTACGCGGGGTATAAGGGCGGTATGGCGAAACGGCTATTGCTCAGTGGGTTGAATATCTTTGATAGTATCCCAGACTTTCTTTTGGCGATTGCTTTGTTGCTCCTGTTCGCGACGATTCCGGGTATCGGAAGCATGGCGGGATTATTCATTGTCGCTGTTCTTGTGTCGTGGACACCAATTGCACGTATTGTTGCAAATGAAACCTCACAGCAAATGTCCCGAGGCTATATCCGATATGCCGCTGCGAATGGTGCTGGTTGGTGGCACATAACCAAATTCCATCTTGTCCCGTTACTTAAAGATAACCTGCTCATCATTGCGATTCAGAAAGTTCCTTCTTTGATTCTTATTAGCGCCTTCCTTGGATTTATTGGTGTTGGCTTTCAGCCGCCCGAGGCAAATCTTGGGAAGATGATTAGTGAAGGGTCTGTCGTTTTTCGTTCTTACCCACACGTTTTGTTCTTCCCGATGATCTTTCTTGTTATCTTGGCGCAGATCTTTGCGCTGGGAGGACATTTGCTCAAACAGAAGAAAGAAAAGACGGAGCGTGCTCGATGAGTATCGTTTTATCAGTCTTTGGCTTAACGGTTGGTCATGCTCAACCCAACGATCGGCTTATTTTGGATGATGTGAGTATCTCGCTTCGCACCGGCGAGTGTCTGTGTGTGATTGGTGATTCTGGGAGCGGGAAGACGACGTTCCTTCGTGCGATAGTAGGATTGTTGCCTACTGATCTGCGTCAAGAAAGTGGCAGAATAGTCATCAATGGAACAGCCGCCAACAAGGATTCGATACAATCACTCTGGGGCGATACCATATCTGTTGTCTTTCAGGATCCCTACGCATCATTGAACCCTACCCTTACTATCGCACGACAATTCGAAATCTTACTCAGAGAAAAATCTTATTCTGTGCAACTTTCGAATGACGAGGTTAAAAAAGAAACGATCCGTTTGTTACGAGAAGTAAAAATCACGGGACCATATCGAGTATTAAAGAAGAGACCAGCAGAGTTGAGCGGTGGAATGTGCCAACGTATTAATATTGCCCTGTCACTGATAAAGGATCCTGCCATCTTGCTTTTGGATGAGCCGACAGCATCCCTTGATTACGCAAGGAGAGCTTCGATACTGAGTCTTTTGGAAGACATCAGAAAACGAAGACAGCTCTCGATCCTGTTTGTTACCCACGACTTGAACACTGTAAGGGAAATCGCCGATAGGGTAGTCGTGTTGAAAGCGGGTAAGGTGATTGAAAGAGTGAAGCGAACATCAAACGATCTCATCTTCCTTAACGAAACATCAAAACAGTTAATGAGTGATTCACGGCTTTTTGCCGCCGATAAAACATCTTTTGGTAATGATAGTAATGAATTGGCACGAATATCTCGGGTATCAAAATTTTATGATGATCAGAAGGTTATTGAAGACATTAGCTTATCAATCTTGGAACATGATAGAATTGGTATCGTCGGAGAAAGCGGTGGCGGTAAATCAACTCTGGCAAAAGTGATCGCTGGATACGAAGCTCCGAGTAAGGGGAGGGTTGAGGTGCGCGACGGAAGTCGTGTTGAGCTCGTCCTTCAGGATACCGAGGCATCCGTTAGCCCCTATCACACGGTCAGGGCGGTGTTGAATGAATTCCGTATGATTACTCGCCAACCGTTATTAACAGATAAAGAGCTTCATGCACAGATTAAAATAATGAACCTGCCTCGATCGATACTATCGAAAAAAGTAGTGGATATTAGCGGGGGTCAGCGACAAAGGGTCGTGATTGCTCGAGCACTGCTATCTCAACCAGACATAATTATTTTTGATGAACCAACCTCGGCATTAGACGCTTCAAGTCAGAAGAAAACACTCCAGTTTATAAAGACACTGTCAAAACAGTTTGGATTTGCGTATATCATTATTTCGCATGATATGACGGTAATTGAAGCGATGTGTGAGCGGTATATGACGATTGAAAATGGAGTTATGCTAGAACAGGGTGGATAGTCGCAAATATAATTGACTAAAATACCATTTTCTGCTATTATAGTATCTATTACTAAACGATAGTGTTAGGAAACATCAGAGGTGAGCGAGAAACCATCTTCAATGCAAGAAGATTACTCTGGTTGGTACAACCGCGTAATCCGTGAGGCTAATTTGATCAAAGAAAGTCCAACACGTGGTGTTTGGACTCTAATGCCACGTTCTAACCGGATATGGAATACTATTCGTCATGGGATGACAGAGGGTATGAATGCTATCGGTGTAAATGAAGTCACCATGCCAACTCTTTTTCCTATGTCTCTTCTTGAGCAAGAAGCAGAACATGTTGATGGTTTTGCGCCCGAAGTCTTTACTGTTACAAAGGCGGGATCTAAAGAACTAGAAGACCCACTTGTGGTTCGACCTACCTCCGAGGTTGTTGTTTCTGAATTGATGCGTGATGAAATCGAAAGTTATCGAGATCTTCCTTATATGATTAATCAGTGGACGAGTGCTTTCCGGGCCGAAAAGCGACCGCGACCGTTTTTGCGAACCACTGAATTCCTTTGGCAAGAAGGACACTCTGCCCATGCAACCCCTGAAGATGCCGATGAGCACGCTCGACGCATGGCTGAATTCTACAAGCAATTTATGGAAGATGAACTATCTCTTGCTGCCATTCCTGGTGAAAAATCTGATAACGAGCGTTTCCCCGGTGCTGTCGCAACGTACGCCCTTGAAGGACAATTTGGTGGACGCGCTTTACAGCTTGCAACCTCACACAATCTTGGAAACAACTTTGCATTAAGCCACAACATTGTATTTAGTGACCAGGATGGTGCGTTGAAGCCGGTATACCAAACAAGCTGGGGGTCTACCACTCGGTTAATTGGCGCTCTTGTTATGGGACATGGAGATGACGGTGGTATCGTGCTTCCTCCTCAAATCGCGCCCGAGCAAGTAACGGTTATTCCTGCATGGCGTAATGAAGAAGACCGATCTGTTGTTGATGACTTTTCTCACCGTATCGCAGCGAACTTAGGCTCAAGGGCCGTTGTTGCTCGTCGTGAACTTGGTGATCGACTTGGTGCTGTGCGATATGCTACTGAGCGGACAGGAAGTCCGCTACAGCTTATCGTTGGCCAGCGTGAAATTGATTCTAATACAGCAAGTTACAAACTTCGCCACAGTGGTGAAACGGGTACTCTGAACCTCGATACACTTGATACTGAAGCACCGCGACTTTTGGGTCGTGTTGCAAGCGAGTTACTCCAAAGCTCTCGTGAAAAACAAGTAGCTGCAATGGTTTTTGAAAATGGTGGCATCGACAAGGTTGTTGAAGCTGTCGAAGCCGGGAAGATGGTGGTCGCGGGTTGGGCTGGCGACGCCCAGGCTGAACAGCGCCTGAAAGACGAAACGGGCATTACTATTCGCATTCACCCGGATGGGTACGAAGACGGACGCGACCCACTCACTGGTGAGTCTGGGCGAGCTGCTATCTTCGCAAAATCCTACTAAAGATAGCTGACAAATTCACTATAATCTCAAGCTGTTAACACCAGGCTCCTATCTCTGTTATAATAAACCTCATGTCAAAGAACCAACTCCCAAAAAAGTCCGAACATCCTTCCGACTGGTACACCACCGTTATCCGATTAGCTGATCTGGTTGATTATGGTCCGGCAAAGGGAACAATGATTATCAAGCCTTATGGTTATGCGATTTGGGAATTGGTTCAAGAAGCCTTGAATGAGCGAATCAAAGCTCGCGGTGTTGGTAATAGCTATTTTCCACTCCTCATTCCAATGTCATTTCTTGAAAAAGAAAAGGATCATATTGAAGGCTTTGCACCCGAGCTCGCTGTCGTGACTCATGGTGGTGGCGAGAAGCTCGAAGAAACGCTCGTCGTTCGCCCAACGAGCGAAACAATTATGTATAACTCATACGCGCAGTGGATTCAGTCATGGCGCGACCTTCCTTTGATGATGAATCAGTGGAACAATGTGGTTCGTTGGGAAAAACGAACAACACCATTCCTTCGCACAAGCGAATTCTTGTGGCAAGAGGGTCACACTGCTCACGCAACTCACGAAGAAGCAATCGAGCTTCAGAAATGGGCGATGGATCAGTATGTCGATATCTACCGAGAGTATTTTGCTCTTGATGGTTTCGAAGGCTACAAATCTCAATCAGAGCGATTCGCCGGCGCTGCGAATACTCTTACTTTTGAACAGTTGATGCCAAGCGGCAAGGTGCTGCAGTCATGTACTTCACATGACCTTGGCCAACATTTCTCAGAAGTATTTGATATCTCCTTCCAGGACCAAGACGGTAATAACGCAAAGGTATGGCAAACAAGTTGGGGATTTAGTACACGTTCAATCGGTGGATTAATTCTTGGTCATGGTGATGACAATGGACTTCGCCTTCCTCCAAAGATCGCTCCTATTCAAGTTATTGTTGTCCCTGTGAAACCTGAAGGTAGTGCGCTCGACTATAGCGCAGCGCTGGTTGATACATTAAAGCAACAAGGTGTTCGCGTGCAGCTTGATGATCGTGATGATGAATCATTTGGTTTCAAGTTGAACAAATGGGAAGTAAAGGGCGTACCGGTCATTCTTAAGATCGGCGATAAAGAAGTTGACGCTAAAACCGTCAGCTACCGTCGTCGCGATACACTCGAGGATGGTTCATTTGGTGGCGACGAGACTGCAACACAAGTAGCAACGCTTCTTGAAACAATTCAGCACGACATGCTCCAAGAATCAATTGCCTATCGTGATGCGAATACTCGCGAAGTTTCAACTTACGAAGAATTCAAAGAATGTCTCAAAGAACACAAGGGATTTGTCAAAGTTCACTGGGAAGATAACGCTGAGATTGAAGCGAAGATCAAAGAAGAGACAAAGGCATCGAGCCGTTGCCGCCTAGAAGAAGAATCTGATGGTGTCGACTTTTATACTGGAAACCCAACAAAAACTGTTTGGTTATTTGGCCAGTCCTATTAATTGCGTATTGTCGAGACTTATCAGCTTCTGGTGTTTGGCCAGTTGACGGTTACAGTATGTCCACTAGCTACAGTACAATTAGTACTAATCCTTCTTAGCTGCAGTTATAACATCCTCTATTGTGGTGAGCCAAGTGAACACTACGAGGGGTAGGCGAGTTTCGAAACTGGCCTACTTTTATTTTTGAAGTAAGGTAACCCCTATTAGACTTGTTCGAGTCTAGTGCTCTTGAAAGCTAAAACAATCTTTCCCCTGAAGGGTAGAAAGCAGCCCTACCTAGGTATCTCTGAATTACAGCAGGAAACTTAACGCGAGTGATAGCACCTTCCTTGTTGTTAGATGACCAATTTGCTTCACCATATTCCTCAAGAACGGCGATTGCGTACTCAACCATAGACTTGTCATCATCGCTTCCGTCAGCAACACTCAGGCGTGCGGCTTCGCAGACACTCTTATAAACATCTTGTGATAACTGATATCTTTCGTTGAAATTAGGAAGGGATGTTGCGGTCATGACGTAGCCAGCAAGCGGATGCCAATCTTTGACTATGCTTTCGTCTTGAGCTTGTTCTTGTAAAGTATTTTCGTTCCAGGCAACAAGTTCTCGATAAGTCTCGGGATCCTCAATTTGTAATTCGGCGTGAAAGTCTGCAACTCGTTTTTCTTCCTTTTTTCGAGCTGCGATTACTTCTTCCGGGATGTCAGCAGTCCAGTAACTACTGAGCCATTGAGCTGCGTATTGAGCTTTTTGCCACAAAACATCCCACGCATCATTAAGAGAATCAAATTGACCTTGCTCACCGAATAGTTGCTCAACCTGTTTTTGACTCAGTCCGTGCATAATCGTTGAGTCGCTACTATCGCTTGGATCTCTTGGGGTGCCTTGTGATTGTTCAGTCATGACAGTATTACATATTAAGCACTGTCCAGATGCAAGCATATGCGTCACGATATTGCGTTGAGATACTGATGAGCTATGATAATTTCCTTTGAGATGTTAATAACCTCTCTGTAGTATTTCGTTCGCAACAGCCCAATCAAAGGGAGCCAAGCAAAATCACTTTCCGAAAGGAGAGTGTTTTTGTTTGATAAACTAGAGGTATGACTGAGGTATTCACGATCGGACACTCCACTCGGCCGATTGAAGAGTTTATAGAAATATTAAGAGCAAACGGAGTGAAACGATTAGTGGATATTCGCACCATTCCTCGCTCGCGTCATAATCCGCAGTTTGAGCAAACAGCTCTGGAAGAGTCACTGCCGGGCCACGGAATAACCTACGCGTACATGAAGGAGCTAGGTGGCTTACGGCCAAAAGTCAGTAACTCAGTAAATATGGGGTGGCATAACCAGTCCTTCCGTAACTACGCGGACTATATGCAAAGCGGAGATTTTGTTGACGGGATCGAAGAACTAATCCGGTTGGCTTCAGAAGAACCAACCGCGATCATGTGCGCCGAAGCAGTACCATGGCGCTGTCACCGTTCGCTTGTTGGTGACGCGTTGCTCGTGCGTGATATAAGGGTCCGCGATATCATGAGTGAAACACAAACGAAAGACCATACCTTAACGCCATTTGCGGTGGCAGATGGTACGCGCATATCTTACCCAGCAGGCGAGATCAGTGGAGGGTAGTTTCCCGGATTTTCTTAATGATCCAGTCGACGTGGTGGCGAAAAAACTTTTGGGATGTGAGCTTGAAAGAGAAATCGACAAACAAATCATAAAAGTCCGTATTATTGAAACTGAAAGTTATGATGAGGATGATGAAGCCAGCCACGCGTTTGGCGGAGAGCGTATACGAAATTCCACGATGTTCAAAGAGGCAGGCCATCTTTACGTATATTTTATTTATGGAATACACTACTGTTGCAATGTCGTGACCGGCCCAGCCGGCTATGGATCGGGGGTTTTAATCAGAGCCGTCGAGCCTGTCATCGGCAAGGAGCTCATTGAAAATCGCAGAGGGGTCGTGGGATACAATGCGACTAATGGACCTGGCAAGACCTGTAGCGCTCTTGGGATAGATCTTCGCATGAATGGTCATAACTTACGTACATCACCAATCAGACTGATCACAGGATCTCTTCGACCGGATGAGACCATTATTTCTTCGCGGCGGATCGGTATTTCAAAAGCTCGTGATGTTCACCGACGATTTTTTATTGAAGGTAACCCGTATGTCTCTCGTCAAACACGACAAACGTGATCATATGGTGAATTTACCTTCACGTTCAGGCTGACTGAGTACGTCCTTAACTACTAAATTTCGCCGACCTTTATTTGGTGTGTGCAAAGTAACTGTTTCGCCGACCTTGTAGCCTAACAGGGCGCAACCAACGGGTGATAGAATAGATATTTTATTATTAGGAAGCTCTGCATCTTCTGGAAAAACAAGCCAATAATCCAAATCCTCACCGCTCTCGTCAGTGAATAAAACATGGCTATTCATAGTGATGACGTCGCCTGGGATGCTTTTTTGATCGACGATCTCGCACCTTTTCAGCTCGTAGAGCAAAGCTTTGTCAAAGTCGTCATGCGGCTTTTTGTCATCGAGCAGCTTTATCAATCTGTCATAATCAAACTGCGTTACATATATCTTAGTCATTACATACCTCCTAGTTACACGGTCGATGCTTTACCCAACTCATTACAAGTATCTAACCTTAAGTATAGCCCATATCAGTTCTGTTTGCATTGCTTCACCCTGTAATATCAGGGTTCAAGACCGTGTTGCTGAGCCAAGCATAAACACTATGATCCAGTCATGGTGTTTGTGTTTATTATAAGCTGTTCAGCAAGTCTCATGTTAAGCTGAACCATATGAAGTTAACGACTCTTAACCTACAAGGCTTCGATAACTGGGAAACCCGAGAACCCGCCATCACTGAATATCTACGCCGGGTTGATTCCGATGTTGTTCTGTTTCAAGAAGTAGTGTACTTACCGATCATCGCGCTATATAACCAGGTTCAGATCCTAAATCAAACCTTGAACTATCCTCATGTACATAGTTCTGTCACGAGACTGCAGCCGAGCGAACACCATGAAACTTATCGAGAAGGCCTCGCAGCTTTGAGTAAACATCCTGTCATAGAGACAGATACGATTGTTCTCAAAAAAGCTCCGGGAGACGAACACGATCGTATTGTACAGTTGCTCGATGTGTCTATGGGGGAGAGTGTACTTAAAATAGTCAATGTTCACTTCTCGCTGACCGACACGATCGATTACGCTACCGCTCATCTCCAAGAAACTCTAGGCATACTGGCTGCGCGTGGTGAAGAACGAATTATTGCCGGTGATTTTAATATAAATCATCTTGAAGACCTTTCGGATATCTGGAAAGAAGGGTATCGATCTTCGACGGATAAAAATTACGTTTCTTTTCCTGCGATGAATAAGCGCGTTGACTACGTTCTTATACCAAAATCTAACTCATTCCTCGATATTTCCACATCGACGGATGAGCTTTCGGATCATCGGGCAGTGACGGTAGACATTCAAATAGCGTAGATGCAACTTAAACCAAAATTGCGAAGAACGTCCAGTAACGGGTTTAAAGATAGTAGTTTGTAGCTTGAAGCCCTAGGCTGACACTTCCGCTAGTCTTGACTGTATAGTATCGCGAACTGATGCCTCGAGAGAAGAACTTACGGGCATACCATAGGCTAAGTGAGCGAACCCTTCGGCAAATGCTTCGTGGTCTTTATTGTCGTCGTTCCATTCGTCTGCGTCTCTGCCATAACGCGTCGGACTTTCAGCGGCACTTACACGGTGGTACTGGTCCCCAGCCTCTGTTTGACCGTCAAGGATATGACCCATCTCATGTGTCAGAGTGTACTCTAAAGTACCACCTGGGCGCTGAGTATCTGCAAAGCCAGCAAGTTCGGCATCGTCATAGGCTCCGCTTATCTCACGCATTTCGTCAATACTGAGGAGCATTTTCCGTCCGTTTAAGAGTACGGTATTTTCTTCGGCGATTGCCTTACCACCACCTTCGGTTATATCTTCACCAATTTTGATATGAAGACCGGCAAAAATATCCCCCGACTTACCGCCAAGCAACCTGTCTATTGCTTGCAAGGCATTTTCAGTTGATTGGGTGATGAGCATTTCTTCCTCGGCTGTGTATCCCGGAGTAATTTCAACCAAAATCTTACACTCACCACTAGATGACACGCATATAATGGTCTCACCGTTTTCGTGGTGTGTCTCAAAGTGTGCCGGATGTTCTGATGATTTTAGAACTTCGATCATGACTCGATTATCTCACACGTCATAACGAACAACTTGGTTTACTTCCGAGATTTTTTCTTTCGCTTCTCAAGTCGAATGAGTTCGTTGAGTTTACGCTTTATTTCCCTATCGTCTTTTTGCTCTACTTGTAGATCTTTTATGATCGTCGCGAGTGAGAAGATGGCGATAATAGAGTTGAGAATACCAAAGATGAAAAACGTTAAGTTATATAGTGACTGATGTGAATAAGGGTCGTTGATAATAGTAATAGTTCCTGCGGCTAGAATCAGGAATGACACAATCGATACTGCGAGCAGAAGTTTTATATTTAGATTTTTCATCACGTAGCATTATAAATATAACACCAAATGTTTGTTTTGGGTTTGTTTAGTAATGATAATTACTAAGTTAAAGACCGTGATGCTAAACCAGGAGATTATACGAAACAAGCCTCCTGATAGCAGGTCTCTCGTATTTGCTATAATAAATGTTATTGATACGCGATAATTGGGAGACATGATCATACCAACTGTAAACGTTAAAGACTTTTCGCTCACCCTGGGCAACACAGAAATTGTGCATAAATTAAGCTTTCAGGTGCAACCAGGCGAGGTGTTTGCCTTCCTTGGGGCAAACGGGTCTGGTAAAACGAGCACGATTCGAGCACTTTTAGGTCTGTACGAAGCGACGAGCGGTAAACTTCATGTAAATGGTCGCAAGTATACATCAAACGACGCCAGCAGTGTCGGATATCTCCCAGAGGAGAGAGGCCTTTATACGCGCGTTTCGGCAATCGACAACTTGATCTATTTTGGCGAAATGAAGGGCATGACTCGAAGCGATGCCCGTCAGGCCGGTATGGCTTTCCTAGCCGAGGTTGGACTGGCAGATAAAGCAAATCTAAAACTAAAAAAACTTTCAGGAGGACAGCAACAAAAGGTGCAGCTTGGTGTTGCGGTTCTGGGAAACCCTAGCCTTCTTATCCTAGATGAGCCGACAAAAGGACTCGACCCAGTGAATCGTAAACTACTACTGGATATTGTCGAAAAGCACAGAGAGCAGGGTGCGTCCGTTATCTATATCACCCACTTGATGGAAGAGGTTGAGCGTTTAGCCGACAGAGTACTTATTATTAAAAATGGGCGTGCAGAAGCCTACGGAACTGTCAAAGAAGTGAAGAAGAAGTTTAAGGCGGTAACGATCGAAGATGTATTTGTCGCAATATATAGTGATGAACCACTGAAAGTTGGTAAATAATGTCTAAGCTACGATCTGTTGTTCGCCATGAATACTTCACTGTTGTGAAACAAAAGGGCTTTTGGGCGTACATGATTACGCTTCCTCTGGTCTTTCTAATCATCTTCGTCCTGGTTGGACTAGCGGGACGAGTTGATAATACCTCACTCGAAAAGATTGCCGGTGATCTACAAGATGTGGCAGTCATTGATGCGAGTGGACTAGTCTCGAAAGAGGTGATCGCGAAAAGCGGGCAGACCCTATATCCTGTTTCCGAATACGAAACGCTTCGCCAGGAAGTCGAGTCGGGCGAGCGTAAGGGATTGATTTATTATCCGGCCGATTTATTGCAAACCGCTCAATATGACATATATGTTTCAGGAGTTGATTTTAGCTTTAGCTCGTCGGTGAGTGGAGTCGGAGGGGCGTTATTGCAAACCAGTCTTTATTCGGCGATTGGGTCTGAAGAGAAGATACGGCTCGCTCAACATGGTGCGGATGGAACGACAACGACCTATGCGAATGGTACAACGAGTGTCGGATTCACTCGATTCATTGTGCCAGGTGTCATTACGGCGATGTTTATTATTATCCTGATGTTCTCGATTGGATATGTTCTGACGAGTATCTCGGAGGAAAAAGAGAACCGCTCGATGGAGATGGCGTTAACCTACCTCAGTCCGAGAACCTTAATCATCGGTAAATTGATAGGGGTTGTTTTAATCACCCTAACACAGTTACTATTCTTTGCGGCTTTGGCGACGATTGCACTGTTAATAGCAGTGAATACAAATTTCGTTCAATTTCCAAGCAACTTCGATCTGTCTGCGATTCCATTCGATCCAGTGTCGGTGCTTTTCGGGCTGGGCTTTTTGATAGTTGGATTCATTCTGTTTGCTGCGTCGATGGCCTTCATTGCGGTACTGTTGCCAGCAAAGCAAGCGGCAAACTTCTCTGCACTTTTCTATATCCTTCCTTTTGCACCTTCATGGCTTAGCTGGCTAGTGCTGACCGACCCTTCGAATCCAGTCATCCAGTTTATTACGTATTTCCCTATCACAGCGCCATCGACCAGTCTCTTGCGTAATACGGTCGGTAATATACCTGCTGGCGAGGCAGTATTGAGTCTTGCGATTATGGCCGTATCTGCCTTCGTTATTTTATGGCTTGTCGTCAGAGTCTTTCCAAAAGGGGCACTTGAATTCCAGAATCCACTTTCACTTAGAACAATTTTTTCGAGAAAGT
The DNA here is from genome assembly GCA_049276535.1 of Candidatus Microsaccharimonas sp. Classification (GTDB taxonomy): domain Bacteria; phylum Patescibacteriota; class Saccharimonadia; order Saccharimonadales; family Saccharimonadaceae; genus Microsaccharimonas. The sequence continues at coordinate 473,725 of JBASWP010000001.1, read as the reverse complement.
AGACCAAGGTATTGTTGTGAGAGATTAATTTCTCTCGAGATACTGGCTATTGCTTCGTAATATTCTGTTCGCAACAGTATCTAAAGACTATCTCGCAAGATAGTCTTTTAGTTTGCTCATTAGTAGTCACAATGGTACTATAAGCGTAGACACGATGCACCTCTAGCGAAATCACGATTTCAGAGGAAAATATCAGTCAACCCTTTCAAAGTTTCAGGTTGGATTTGATGAACAGTACGTTCAGCAACAAACTAAACAAATAAAAGGGCAGACATGCAAAATACTCAAACTAGACCACTGTTATCGATCGCTTTTTTAGCGATTTTCACTGTATTCATCACTATAGTTATTAATAGCCAATTCGTTCACGCAGCACAGCCGACAGTTAATCTGCGCACAGCTTCACCGTTTGCGATCATAGCGGGAACGCCAAACATTACCGATGCCGGGAACGCCTCCGTTATTAATGGTAATGTTGGCCTTAGTCCGGCTACTGGAGCTGGCATAGGACTTGTGTGTTCACAGGTTACGGGAACAATTTATTCTGTAGACTCGACAGGCCCATTACCTTGTAGAGTTAATGACGCTCCACTACTTCTTACAGCAAAGAATAATCTCACCACAGCATATAATGATGCCGCTGGACGTACCCCAGTTACGACTGTTCCTACGGAACTTGGCGGAACGACACTTGTCGCTGGTGTTTACGATTCATCATCGACGACATTCGGTATTACCGCAGGCGCAGGCGCGCTGGTACTTGATGGTCAGGGTGATTCATCATCAGTATTTATTTTTCAAGCACCCTTTAGTGGAACGGGCCTGAACGTTGGATCGGGAAGTACAGTTTCGCTTATAAATGGCGCACAGGCATGTAACATTTTTTGGCGAGTCGACACGGCTGCTATTGATACGACGGCAACCTTTGTCGGTACTATCCTTGCCTTGAATTCAATCACGGTGGCTAACGGAGCGACAATTAATGGACGATTACTTGCTCGTAACGGAAACGTTACATTGATTAATGACACTATCACCGTATCAATATGTGCCGGCAACGATACGGCAGATGTCACTCCTGGACTACCAAACACGGGCGAACGAAATATACAGTATTTGCTGTGGATAGCCGTCTCGACACTTCTCGTTGCGATCGGTTCATTGTTCGCATACGTTGTCTATAAGAAACAGTCTTCGTAAGACATAGCGTGTACCGTCTATGGAAAAGCAACGCGCCTAAGCTGCCTGTTATTGTCGTTGTGCCGCTCATCTCGTTAAGTGCGACCTTTCTGTACCTTTACTTTTTTCTACCGTCTCACACTCCATTAGTAGGAGTTAAGCAAACTCCAGCGATCGTTCACGAAGCAATTCCCGCGGTTTACACTCCTGTACCATCTCAACTAAAAATAGCGAGCATCAACGTGTCGGCATCCGTCGAGCCCGTTGGTCTGACCGATTCGGGCGACATGGATATCGATGATAATCCAGAGGGAATCGCCTGGTACAAACTTGGCCCCAAGCCTGGCGAAGAAGGAAGTGCGGTTCTGGCTGGCCACTATGGCTGGAAGAATGGTGTGCCATCTGTATTTAATGATCTAAATAAATTAGTAAAAGGGGATAAAATCACCAGTATTGGTGACGATGGAAAAGAAAAGACATTTATCGTCACGCGTACAGCTGTCTACACTCCGAACCAAGACGCTACCGATGTCTTCAAATCAGACGATGGGAAAGCGCATCTTAATCTCATTACTTGCCAAGGTTCGTGGAATAATTCAGCGCAGACATATTCAGAACGATTAGTTATTTTTACTGACCTGTTGGTATAGATAATCTCGAAGGGTCATTTAATCGAACATTCTTGGTATTATAGACAGTATGCGCAAAATTTTATTTATCACGGCAACTCACGGTAACGAGCAAGACGGCACTAAAGTCATGCAACGCCTCGAGCAAGAATTACCGAAAGAAGACTACGGGTACGATTGGATTATCGCCAATGAAAAGGCGTATGCCATCAATGAACGTTTCGTCGAACAAGACTTGAATCGCAGTGCGCCAGGTGACATCAACAGCCCAGTATATGAAGTACGACGTGCGGCGGAAATTATTGAAATCAGCAAAAACTACGACATCGTTATTGACCTACATGGTACAAAAACTGATAGCGGTATGGTGACAATCATTCCCTATCCAACAAAACAAAATGTCGCGCTAGCGCAATCGACAGGTTTAGAACGTAACGTTATTTGGTACTCGAAAGAATCAAATGTAGCCGGACCATTGGTGCAGCACATGTCTATTCCGGCGATCGAGTTTGAGTGCGGACCAAGAGACACCGACAAAGCATTTGACCTTACATACAAAGCGGTACGTCGATTTATCGAAGCAAATCGTGAAGACGTAGCAGTAAAGGGCGAAGGAGAGGTTGAGTTTTATAACGTATTTGGTAAGCTACCGGGCGAGCACGATCCGTTGCTCGAGGACTTTGTGATGGCGACGAGGGCCGGCGAGTCATTTTACCCCTTCTTGTCAGGGAACGAATATGGTGGTATTGTATGCTACAAAATGAATAAAATAGCTGCGAGTGACATTGTATTAGTCTAAACGGAGCAACATCATGGCACATGATCATCAGCCCGAAGAAGTAACTGCACCGACACTGCAAACAGAAAAGTTTATAGAACGACGCGGCGAAATGGCCGAGCTTTTACGTCAGAGTTTCGCTGGAGCACCGTGGTTTGAGGACCTTACCGAACAAGAGGCTTTAGCTCGCATCGAGTCATACATACAAAAGCCTGGATTCGAGGCGATCCTTGCACTTGGGCAAAGTGGCGTGGTTGCCGCTGGCTTGTGGTACGATACCCCTTCTCTTGACCAATTAAGCCTTGAGCGTGGGGCAGATCTGGCGGACTTTGCTGCGATCACATTGGACAGGGAAGATGCCGGGGGCATTGTTTGGGAGCGTGAAGTAGTAGTGAGTCCAGACTTTCAAGGTCAAGGACTGGCGACGCAGCTGCGCGGTGAGTTCTTGCACACTGTCGCGACGACAACTGCTCATGCGGCGCTAATGCTCACACGTATGCGTGATGATAATGCTGCCATCATTGCTGTCGCTAGGAAGTTTGATTATGAAAGGACAGGCATTCGCATGCCATCGTCACAAAACCCAGATGTATCACATGAGTATTGGTATCGATTAGTGAGAAACGATGAGTAGCGAAAAAGATATCACCGTTATCTCTAGCCGAGCAACGGATGTTCTGATGCGTCCTGACGGGACGGTTATTAATACAGTAGAAGGCGGGCCAGTACTCTTTATCGAGGCCGCACTTAAAGATGCCGGCGTACCATTCGTATCGCACGAAGGTGAGCGCCTGACCGTCGAGATTGAGGTTCATGACGACGGTGAATATGGACGAATCCCCGCTCCTTCATTGTATCGCCGTCTAGGCGAGGTGAGTACGACGCGTTATTCATTAGTATCAACACTACTAGATGAGTGGAAGATTGATGGGGATATTCCAGAACGATTGATGGTTGATATTCAGGGCTATGTTCGTGATGGGTCGGCATTCGGTCGCAAGCAAGCATGGCCATTCGATGCCGAAGTTACCAAACAAATCTTCTGTCTAAAGGGAACTGACGAAGAAGTGGGCTACATTCCTCACGACTTGGTTGAAGATCAAAAAGCCCACCGTATGCTAGTAGTAACACGGGGTGAAGAAGGGGCAACGGTCTATTTCAAAGGTCAGGAGTTCATTATTCCTGCGGAAGTAGTAGTTGATTTACCTGACACGGTAGGCGCAGGAGACACTTTCTTTGCTTACTATGTGGCGGCGCTTAGCGAAACAGAAGATCCAGAATCTGCTGGTCGGTATGCAGCCCAGAAAACCGCAGCGTTTCTTGCACGAAAAAGGGTATGATTAACCTATGACTTGGCTATTCTTTGCCCTCCTTGCTCCGTTTTTATTCGCGTTGACTAATCATGTCGACAAGATCTTGTTGGGACGATACTTTACCAAGGTACGATCGACCACTCTTCTTATTTACACCGCTATCGCCAGTGCACTGATTACCATTGCGATTGTCCTATTAAAACCAAGCGTCCTTAGCGTTCCGTTGTTTGATGCAGGGCTGATGTTCACGGCTGGAATTATCTATTTCCTCGCGATCATGCCGTATATACGGGCGCTAAGTTTGGAAGAGGCGTCGCGAGTAATCCCGATCTTTCAGATACAACCAGTCCTCGCGTATACGTTCGGAGTTGCCCTGTTTCATGAAACACTCTCACTGACACAAATACTGGCAGGTATTATCATTGTTTCCGGTGCGGTATTGATAAACCTCGACCTCGACAATCGACGCAAGTTCAAAGGAGTTATATTCGGGCTGATTGCCCTGTCGTGCTTATTGTTTATGTTGGAATCGATTACCTTCAAGTTCGTTGGGGGCAATTTTGGATTCTGGGAAGCGTCCTTCTATCAATACCTAGGAACGGCAGTTGCGGGTTTGTTCATCATCATCGTCAGTGAAAGATATCGACAAGACTTCAAGACAGTGAATAAAGAAGGCGGTAAAAAAGTCTTCTTCGGTGCGATTACAAACGAAATGATAAACATGGGCGGCCGGCTGGCGTTTAATTTTTCACTCCTGCTTGCACCATTAGCGCTTGTTCAGTTGGTCCAAGGTTCGCAGTCCATATTTGTGCTCGTTATAGGTACGCTACTCGCATTGCTCATTCCGAAGTACGGCAAAGAGAATGTGTCGCGAAAACATATGGTTCAGAAAATAGTCTCGGTTTTGATCGTTATTACTGGGACGTTCCTACTGCTTCTTTGATATACTATGTACCATTATTGACTAGTTAGCATTATTATGCTAATGTTTATATAGAATGCAGTCACCTGAAACAAAAACATCTGAAGCACCAAAAAAGCTAGAAATAAACAGTCCATCACCCGAGGCAAGAACTGCTGCAATAGCAGCACTTGCAAGTGAATTTCACGAAGAATGGCGCGACGCACGACGTAGTGAAGATGGCACCTATAGGCCACGACTTAAATCGACCACAGACGAGTCTTGGATTGAGCGACATGGCACAGATCAGGTAGATATTGCTAATACGACATACGCCGATCTACCAGTTGATTGGCAAACCGAGAATAAGGCGGCTGCAGAATTTCTCGTCAGTGAACTAGTTACGTACAGCGAATTTCCTGATCTCGATGACCCATCCATTCGATCTGAAATTGGTGAAGAAATCCACGAAGCTTGGTTAGATCGAAATGAGTGGGCGGAGGGGACGGAATTAGACGTACCGTTTGAACAATTACACAAAGATGAGCAAGAAAAAGATATTGATCAGGCAGAAATAGCCGAGGAAATATTTTCACGTTAATAGCTTCGGGCTCACTAACTCTAAGCACGCTCTGAAAAGAGAGTGTTTAAATCTTGCTATAATAGATGTATGCAAAAAATAGCCACACGAGTATTCATTTACGCCTCAATCACTTTCGGTATCTTAGGTATATTAGTAGTACTGACGGCTTCAGGGCCGGACACTCCGGACTCTTTTCTCACTGAAATACTCATGAAACTCCTAGCAGTAAATGTCTTTGTTATATTGCCTGCATTTGCGTTAAGCATTGCCGGGAAGTACCTTAAGGGCAAATAGCAGTAAACCAATTTAATTTCGGAGGCCAACATATGACAGCAAAGATCACCCCAAATTTATGGTTCGATGGAAACGCTCAAGAAGCGGTTGACTACTACGTATCCGTTTTCCCGGATTCAAAGATAATCTCGACCGAGTACTATCCGCAGACCACCGAGGAAGGCCTGGCAGATTTTCAACAGGACATGGCGGGGAAAGTGTTAACGATCGAGTTTGAACTAAACGGCCTGCCGTTCGTCGCCATTAACGCCGGACCAGAATTTAAGTTCAATGAATCCGTTTCGTTTGCGGTGAGCTGCAAGGATCAGGCCGAAATCGATTACTACTGGGAAAAGTTATCAAGTGTGCCTGAATCTGAACAGTGCGGTTGGTGTAAAGACAAGTATGGTCTGAGTTGGCAAATCGTTCCCGAGGATATGGGCGAACTGATGAAAAAACCTCAAGCTTTCGCAAAGTTGATGGAAATGAAAAAATTGGTAATCGCTGATTTCTAGAGAAATTACTTTAGTGTAAAGTAATGGTATGCGTGCCAAGCTGAATGATATACCGGTATTTTGTTATACTATCAAATAAGATATGAAGACCTACCAAAACCCCGCACAATCGCAGTGGTCAGAGCTGACCGAGCGTCCGGCATTGGAAAGTGAGAATTTAGAGGCGACGATTGCCGACGTGTTTTCACAGATTCAATCAGGTGGTGATCAGGCTTTGGTTGATCTAACGATGAAATTTGATAAAGTACCTATCTCTAGTGTGTTAGTTGACCCGTCCGATATTGAAAATTGGGCTGAATCGGTTCCGGAAGATTTAAAACAGGCAATTGATGCGGCACATGCAAATATCACGGCTTTTCATACTGCGCAGTTAGGAAGCCTTGAGATGATCAGGGTCGAAACACAGCCCGGTGTCGTATGTTGGCGAGAATCACGACCGATCGAGCGAGTAGGTCTGTACATTCCCGGAGGAAGTGCGCCGCTTTTCTCAACCGTCTTAATGTTGGGTGTTCCTGCCCAGATTGCAGGATGTAAAGAGGTAATACTGTGTACGCCTCCTCAGGCAGATGAATCGATTAACGCAGCTATATGCTATGCAGCCAAAGTTGCGGGTATTACGAAAGTATTTAGGGTTGGGGGTGCCCAAGCAATCGCTGCTATGGCGGTAGGAACAGAATCTGTACCGAAGGTCGATAAAGTCTTTGGCCCAGGTAACCAGTACGTAGTTGCCGCCAAGTTCTTTGCAGGTAATTTTGGTGTTGCAATCGATATGCCAGCTGGACCATCAGAAGTTATGGTGATAGCCGATGAGTCGGCAAGGCCTGACTTTGTCGCGGCAGATTTATTAAGTCAGGCGGAACATGGGCCTGATAGCCAAGTAGTGTTATTGACCACCGACGATCGAATTGCCAAGCAAGTTGATGCAGAAGTAGAAAGACAACTTTCATTATTGCCTCGAAAAGATATCGCTGCTGTGGCGCTCAAGAATTCACTCAATATAGTATTTGATGACATTGATACAGCGATCGACTTTGCTAATACGTACTCACCAGAACATCTGATACTTAGTATCAAGGATGTCGAAGGTAAGACTTCAAGAGTGCATAATGCAGGCTCGGTGTTCCTTGGCAATTACACACCTGAAAGTGCAGGGGATTATGCATCGGGCACTAACCACACACTGCCTACTAATAGCTGGGCTCGGTCGTATAGCGGCTTATCACTCGAGAGTTTTTGCAAGTACGTGACATTTCAGTCGATAACCGAAGCAGGAGCCAAAGGTTTGGCGCATACAGTGACGACCATGGCAAAAGCTGAAGGTCTGGATGCCCACGCGCGAGCAATGGACATCCGAGTAGAAGAGTCTTGACACATCATACAACACCACTTATCATTAGATAGTACAAGCGTTTGAGTTCCAGTCACGACGGAACGAGCTGAGCGTCAAAATACGCTACGGAAGCAGAACCGTAAAATCGTGCAACCGAAATCGCAGTCATGTAGAGCCGGTGCCAAGTGCTAAGTTGTAGTAATACGATTTGGAATAAGGATGGGACCGCGGAAGGTCTTTTTTATTTACCTTTCGTTCCTTAGAAAGAACAACCTATTATTCTAAGGAGCATAGATATATGGAAAAGACCTTGAAAAAAGAGAATCTCAAGATTGCGATTCAAAAAGATGGGCGATTGACCGAAGAGTCACTCAAAGTACTAAAATTAATGGGCCTGGACCTTGAAACATACGGCAGACGACTATTCGCAACTTGTCGTAACTTTCCTGTTGAGGTATTGTTTTGTCGCGATGACGACATTCCTGGTTACGTCGAAAGTGGCGTTGCGGACCTCGGTATTGTCGGCAAGAACATCATTATTGAAGAAAAATCTGAACTTAGCGAATTGATGAAGCCTGGGTTTGGCTATTGCCGACTGATGGTCGCGGTACCAAAAGAATCTACGATCCAATCAATCGAAGATCTGGAAGGAAAGAGCATTGCGACGTCATTTCCAACGACAACAAAGCAGTACTTTGACGAGAAGGGTATTAACGTAAAGATAGTGCAAATTGCTGGTGCGGTTGAAATTACTCCTGCGCTGGGCGTTGCCGATGCGATTGCCGATATCACTGCAACGGGCAGCACCATGATCCTTAATGACCTTCGTCCAATCGACACGATTCTTGAAACCGAAGCAGTTATTGTTGCTGGTCCGAAAAAGCTTTCTAATGAAAAGCAAGAACTACTCGATCAAATGCTGACCCGTCTTGAAGGTGTCATTGCGGCTCGAAGTCTAAAATATGTGATGATGAATGCGCCAAAGACAAGCCTCGAAGCAATTAAACAGATTACCCCAGGCTTGAATGCACCAACTGTAACAGAACTAGCACGATCGGGCTGGATTGCTATTCACGCGGTGATTGATGAAGATAAATTTTGGCAGGTCGTACCACAACTAAAGAAACTCGGCGCCGAGGGCATTTTGGTCCTCCCGATAGAAAAGATCGTACTATGACATTCGAAGAACTTTACGCAATTATTCAAGAACGAGCGAAGAGCTCGCCGGAAGGTTCATATACTGCATCACTGACTAACGAAGGGATCGATAGAGTTGCCCAGAAGGTAGGCGAAGAAGCAGTCGAAGTGGTGATCGCTTCGAAAAACGACGATAAAGAACTATTGATCGGAGAAATGGCCGACCTTATCTACCATCTACAGGTTCTCATGAATCTAAAAGATATATCACCGACAGATATTCAACAATTGTTAGCGCAGCGACATACAAAGTTATCAAGTACAAACATAAGAGAGGTAAAGTGATGAGGAAGTTTCAAATCGGAGTGATGGGTTCGGCAGCGGATCTGAAATATTCAAAAGAGATTGAGGTATTGGCCGAGAGGATTGGTCAGTTGGTTGCAGAAAAAAACGGCATCCTTGTGTTTGGTGCCGAGAAGGATAGTGACTCGCTATCGACCGCTGCGTGCCGTGGAGCAAAGAAAGCGAATGGCCTAACGGTTGGCGTGACATACGGCAAGGGTAAGGATATCTGGGAAAAAGACGCGGACGTCATTATTCCTTCTGGACTCGAAAGAGGTGGTGGGCGCGAGTTGGTGCTGGTGCTTGCCTGTGACGCGGTTATTGCCATCAGTGGTGGTTCAGGCACATTAACCGAACTGGCAATCGCCTATCAAGCAGATATTCCAATGGTTGCACTCACAGGCGTTGGCGGATGGAGTGAAAAACTGGCAGGTGAGTATATTGATGGTCGCGAACGACGCATGACATTCGCCGCCAAGACGCCTGAAGAGGCAGTCGAGATCGCTTTTCGAGAAGCAGCTGGCTACCGCGAGAAATACGCCTAGTTATTCAGCCGTCGAGAGATCGAGTTTGTTCTTTAAAAATGACGCAGCTTCGCTACCGGTTGTGACCGGCTGGGTAGGAAGGGACGGTGCCACCTTTTCAATACCAGGCAAGGTGTAAACGGCATCAGCGACACCGCCTGTGCCTGATATAGGGGAAAGAAAGATAGGTGTTTCATCACTATCGAGGCGCATCTTGTTAATCTTTAGCAGAGTGGATACTTCGGTCAACGTTCCGAATCCGCCACCAATAACGGCCGCGCCGCCGAGAAGATTAACAAATGTTGGGGTTTCACTACCGTATTTCCCCGGTCCGTACATCGGAGGAGAGGCTTCAATCTCGAGATCGAGCGCCTCGCCTAGGGATTTTTTACGACCTTGCTCGGGATAGACACCAATAGTCGGTACCTTGGCTTCCTTTGCAAGCTGAATACCAAGCTCGGGTACCCCACCCTGCGTTCCACCAGTGAGTATCGCATAAGGCAGATCCTTCATATTTGCTATGAGATCCCTGACGATTTTTGTCACTTCGTCCTCTGAAGACGAGCTCGCATCACCAGAGAGTCCGATGACGGCCTGAATACCATTGTCCTGCATGAATTTCTTGACAACCTCATCAACCTCTTCCCTGTATCGTAAGAGTTCGGAGCTCTCGTTGCGGATATGGATTTTCTCACTCATAATCTGTATAACTGGATTATACAACACCAATGTCTCAATACAACAGGTTAGCAATAATTGCAAAAATCTAACGTACTAAGTGCCAATAATTATTAACAACGGAGAAAGTGTTTTGAAAACTATTAATTTTAGTAAAATGGGCGGTCTGGTTCCTGCCATAATCCAAGATGTGAACACTGATAAGGTGTTGATGTTAGGATTTATGAGTCCTGAAGCCTACGAACGTACAAAAGAAACTGGGTATGTATATTTCTGGAGTCGTACTCGTCAGGCGCTATGGATGAAGGGCGAGACATCGGGAAATAAATTAAAGGTGATCGAGTCGTATGTGGATTGCGATGATGATACATTCCTTTTCAAAGTTACTATCGAAGGAGAGGGCGTCTGTTGCCACACCGGTGCCGAGACTTGCTTTACCCATATCTCTTAAAGAATGACTATATTAACATATTGTGTTATAACATGAGGAAAGTAACCAGAGACCATTTTGATGAGACGACCCGAAATAATTGACACCCCTTATCCTTACCTATCCCTCCAAGACTTAGGGGTAACTTCGAGGGAGCTAGTGCCTGATCTTACTGATGAACAGGCAGACTCTCTTGAAGATGAGCTGTTAACGATCAAAAAGCGGTATGCACCGGAAGGTTCAACCTTTTACAGTATTGACGCGGCAACGCTCTATCGTGATCTTGAACAAAGTGCGGCTAATGAACGTGACCGAACAGATCGTCGGGTCGGCGTCGTTTATATGGATAAGGATATTGCTGCTCACCAAGTACTAGGTGAAAGAGAGTTACGTCTAGACCTTTCGCGGTCAACTAATAACAATATTGTATCGCGAAGAGGTGTTCAACTCACCGCTGAAGAACAGGTACTAGGAATGGTTGAATGGGCTTCCAAGCGACAGTTAGAAGAAATAGTGCTTGTCGATGATGTACTTGCATTCGGCGATACGGTAAGTGGGATTGCCGCAACTATTCGAGAAACGCTTAGCGGTAACCAACCAAAGATACGGATACTCGCGGGAATTGCCGCGACCGGTGGAGTCTGGCGAGGAATAGAAGTAGCGCAGGAGGCCGGTATCGAAGTAACTGCGCTAACAACTGTTCGGGCGAGTGAGCTTATCGAAGGCAAGACAAGAGGTATGGCAGTGCCAACCTCACGTGACCTTACGGTGTTAGGGGGAAAAATCGGTAATCAAGAGGGCCAGTCGGTCCCTTACTTCCTCCCGTTTAGTGAACCGTTAATTAGTATCCTTGGAGAAAAAAGTCAGTGGAAACAAGCGTCACTTGATCTGCTGGATTATAACGAAGCATTCGTTTCGGTGCTTGAACGGGTGAACGGTGAACCTGTTACGATTGGCTCGCTTGCGTTACACGGTTTCGGTACTCCGTATACCTCACTTGCTCGTCCTGATATTCAGTTCGCTGTGCCAGACAGTAGTGTCGAGCTGACGAAGTATATCGCCGAGCTTCGTGATATTGTTCATCGAATCGAAGTGTAACTAAATAGGTCCGAGATATTCGGGAAGAGTATTCGTTGAGACGTAGTGATCGATATCAGTTCGCACCACCCTCAGTTGACCGTCATCTTGAACGCGAGATTTGAATTCGTGGAACGCTTCAGGGCTGGTTTGTTCCATCACGCGCTGTACTAAAGAAGGTAGTGGGCTAACTGTATCGCCTAGGGCTTGTGCCTGTTCCATGAACGAATGGAACGCGATAGAACCATATAATCTTGAATGAAGGGCAGGTTGATCAAGGTGGTGGGTTACTTCGTTAAAGAATTCGCCGTGACTGTCTGTACCTATTGCCCGTCGATACTGATAGGCAAATTCACCCCTCGCAACACCCGCAGATATAGGATTTCGAGGGGGAAGTACTACACGATTAGTAATAAATGCTCTCATATACTCCTCTTGGTCGCTATCGGGCGCAAAAGCTCTTGTCTCAAGATCTTCTATTGATACAGGATCAGTTCCAGGGGGAAGGTCGTTTTGGTCAGTACGAGGGAATAGTATCCCGTCCTTTAACCAATACGAGGGAAGATGAAGGGGCTCGAGTGCAGATTCAACGGCACTGGATGGAAAACTCGCATCATCCACTCCGTCTTCTTGACCGTCAAGAAGATAGTAGGTGCCAGCGATACCCCGAGTGGCGAGCGAGATGTTTACTTCGTTATGACCTTTACGAGCGGTGATGGCCTGTGCTAGCTGCTCATCGGCTGATAGGTGTTGTATACGACCTTCGTAAGGACTCTTCGGTACACCGTTTTCGACAGTTGATACCGCATCGTAAGGATACGACTGTAAGATCTTGCCTTTGGTGACAACAATTCCCCAGTTTCCGTAAAGATTTGAAGGGGTGAGTGGTTTGATAGTAGATCCGTGAATCGTTTGATTGGGTCGAAGAAGTAAATCGAAGATTCGAATGCCTTTAAAGAATTCGCGATCAACTGGTCGAAATGGCCCCAGATTCCCATAGCTGCGAATCGCGCTCACGAAATTTACTCCATGATGCGTCGCTGCCTGTGCAAGATCTGTTTCGCCAAACTCTTTACTCATGACCAACCTCTGCTTTTTTGTACATTACCATAAAACGTAATTTCATGCAAATAAGACTGGCGATCGACAGATTTTACGGTATAGTTAAGAGGTAAGTGCACTCCGTAATGCAGATTAAGATATCGGATTGACAATATATCAAATTCAAACTATCATCTTGTTATGGATCCCCAGTGGTCCGTCGCAAGAGATTGAGAACTAGAGAGAGCAGAGACAATGACATTGGTCACACCACGAAGGCCGGGAGGATTCAACGAATACCTCCCGGGACAGCAACTCGCGTACAACCGGTTGCGGGACATCATCCGCGCCAAGTACGAGAAGTACGGCTACACGCCGCTCGATACTCCGGTCTTGGAGTTGACGGAAGTACTTCTCGCCAAGGGCGGCGGTGAGACCGAGCAGCAGGTGTATACGTTCAAGCGGCAGGGTTCGGACACCAGTCTGACCATGCGCTACGACTTGACCGTGCCCCTCGCCCGGTACGTTGCCCAGAACGAGAGCGACCTGGTCTTCCCGTTCAAGCGGTTCCACCAGGGCAAGGTGTACCGCGCCGAACGGCAGCAGAAGGGTCGCTTCCGTGAGTTCGAGCAGAACGACATCGATGTGATCGGGTCCTACAGCCCTATCATCGATGCCGAGTTCCCCGCGATCATCAACGAGATCTTCGAGGAGTTCGGTTTTGGCGAGTTCACGATTCGCCTGAACAACCGACTCATCCTCAACGGGTTCTTCGAAGGTATCGGCCTCGCGTCGGTGTCCCGAGACGTCCTCCGTACCATCGACAAGATGGAGAAGATCACGCGCGAGGAACTGGTCGCAGAGCTCACCTCGATCGGCCTCGACGCGAGTCAGGTCGAACAGGTGCTGGACTTCACGGCCATCGCTGGTAGCAACGACGACATCCTGGCCGCCCTCAAGGGGCTGGGTATCGAGTCGGAGCACTTCGATGACGGCGTTACCAAGCTCGGGGTGCTGATTGATGCACTCCGCGTGATGGGCGTGCCCGAGTCGAGGTTCCAGATCGACCTCAAGATCGCTCGAGGGTTGGACTACTACACGGGCACCGTGTACGAGACCATCCTGAACGACTACCCCGAAGTGGGAAGCGTGTGTTCCGGCGGCCGTTACGACGACCTCGCCGGCTACTACACGAAGACCGCTCTTCCGGGTGTCGGCATCTCGATCGGCCTGTCGCGACTGTTTTCGAAGCTCGTCGAGGTGCCTGGTCTGATCCAGACAACTCGTCAGAGCCCCGCGGACGTCGTGGTCATGCCGATCAACGATGCACAGAATGGCTACGGCGTTTCGGTGGCGGCGACGCTCCGGAATGCGGGCATCGCCACGATGCTCTACACCGAGCCGGACTCCCTCAAAGACAAGCTGCGCTACGCCAACCGCATGGGCTTCGCCTACGTGGTGCTGGTCGGCGAAGCCGAAGCCCAGGCAGGGACCGTGACCGTCAAGGACATGGCCGCCCGGAGCGAGAGCACCGGAACTGTCGAGGCTGCGGTGCAGCTCATCTCTGTTCGCTAGGAGGAAGCAAGGGCCTTCCTTCTCGCAAGGACTCTCTCACTCTCTCCTGCGAGTCGGGCGGGCGGACTTCATTGTTCCGCCCGCCTGACAGGGAATCTTACTAATAACTGTACGTCTATTTCAGATTTGGAAAAATATATGTCACGAATAGAAATCATTACTGCACACAATGCCTCTGAATTTGAGCAATTCCAAGAGAGTCTTGCTGAAAGCTATATCGAGGCATTTGCTGGTCCGCCTTGGGACGAGAAAAGTCGATGTGATAATGGTGATTGTGATATGCATTTCAGCCCATCTGAAATTGGAACTGCCTGTTCAATATGTGGCACGGCACTGGGACCTGCCTACACCCCAGAACAACTCTATGCCGAGTGGGCAAAGAAACTACAAGAAGAAGACGCTATTTTTGAACTTGCGGTAAATGAAGAAAATGAAGCCATTCGCGCAACCATCGCACACCCGCTAACGAGGGCGGCTTTGTTTGAGCGCAAATACAGTGCTGTACCTGCGATGGAGGGGTGGATTGATGCGACATTACCACGCGATTTCGTTTGGATTGATGATACGTTTGCAAACCGACAAAAGAGCCCCTCGGGGAATCTACGAGACAGGGGTGTTACCCTTGCGAGGATAGCGTTTAACTACCCTAGGATTACAACGATTGCAACGCGAACAAAGGCTGCCGAGATTGTCTCGACGACACTTCGAGACGTTGGTCCTCAAACTGACGTTTATGACGGAACATTCGATATTTCATTAGGAGATCCAACGAGACCCTTACGTCGCGAAAGGGCACGAAGTATCGGTAACGTTCCAGACGAACGAACATTCCTCGCAATTGATACGCAACAATTTTAGACAGATTTTTGTAGTAAGAGGTGGTGGTATCGGCGCATACACCGTAGACTAGTAGTAGACACATATAAACAACGGAGAAACATGATGCTCAAATACTACTACAAGACTATTAGGTCTGAGAAGCTTGAAGAGCGGGAAAAGTTCCAAAAGGGAGCATGGGTGTATGCCGAAAATCCTTCAGAGGGCGAGATCGCGACACTGATTAAAACCCATAATCTTGACGAAGGGTTAGTCGCTGACGCCTTAGACGAAGACGAAATGCCTCGTCTAGAGCGTGATGGTGATTTAGTATACGTTTACATCAGGGCGGCGATTGCCTTACCCGACGGTGCTTTTGATACCCTGCCACTATTAATTGTGTACGGAACGGATTCGGTGATAACAATTAGTCGTCGCAAGTTGCCACATTTTGCGCCATTCTTTACAAACAAACTTGAATTCACCACCACTCAACGTACACGCTTTATGCTGCAGATTATTAATGAGATTGCTGAACAGTACGATAAATACATTACGATTACGAGTAAACAAATCAAGGCGATACGAAACCGACTACGAGGTCATGAAATTCGAAATAAAGACTTTATCGATTTTGTGACGATCGAGGACGAGATTAATGAATTTCTTTCAGCGCTCATTCCAGTGGGTGCGACGCTCCGAAGGATGACACTAGGGAGAAGTATTACCCTTCACGAAGATGATAGAGACTTGATTGAGGACCTCGAGTTGAGTATTACGCAGTCGATTGAAGCGTGTCGATCAAATACAAAATCGATCATTAATATTCGTCAGGCGTATAGTTCAATTAGTTCGAACAATCTAAACCGTTCGATTAAGATCCTCACCATTGTCACCGTTATGATTACGCTGCCGAATATTTTCTTTAGTATGTACGGTATGAATATTGAACTGCCGTTTGCTCATGAACGCTGGGCTTTTATTGGCATGTTCGGCCTGATTGCATTAGTTCTCGTGTTGGCGTATGTCATTCTAAAGCGCAAGCGCGTTATTTAGACAGGCTACTTACCGTTTCGTTCACGGTGCATACAGCCCGGCCAGCAACAAGGGCGACGCATACCTTCAACTAGCTCTTTGTGAGTTCGTTCAACCCTGCGTGACCTTGTTTCGATCAGTTTGGCGCCTTCAACCCAACAAATCCATTCGTTGCGTGCCAAGGGGGTGATATCGTTCCATTTTTCCAGTGCCTTAGGATGTGTGATTAATGCCTTTTTCAGATCAGTAGGCATGTTATGGACAGTGCCACCAGGAATCTTAGATGTAAATAGAGGCATACTTCTATTATAAGACACTTATGTTTAACATTCTTTTGTTATTATTAGTTTAGGCTAAATATGAAACACACCTTCCATCCAAAACATAAGATAAAGAATAAGGGCGGAATCGACACCATTGCATTGGTTGTTGGTATTCTTCAGCCACTGTCGACCATACCGCAGATATACATGGTATATAGTACGCACGATGCATCAAGCGTGTCACTGTTTATGTGGGCGAGCTTTAACGTGGCAAGTGTTGTGCTGTTAATGTATGGATTGAGACACAAACTAACACCAATCATTTGGGCTCAAACCCTATGGATTATTTTCCAGACGCCAATGATGGTGTCAGTCTTTTTCTTTCAATAGCAAATCATTCTAAGCTGTTAGACTGGTAAGTATGAGGATAACCACACTCAATCTCGAGGGTTTCAATAACTGGCAACGACGTGAGCCCTTTATTCTAAAATACCTGCAAGAAATGGATTCAGACATCCTATTATTTCAAGAAGTTGTCTACATTCCTTCTATATCACCGCATAACCAAGTACAACTACTAAACAAACAGCTAGAGTATCCAACGATACACACAGCCATTACTCGACTACAAGCGAGCAGTCATTATGAGGTATTCCGCGAAGGCCTAGGCGTGCTGAGTAAATATCCTATTACCACGACCGATACAATTATTTTGAAAAGAGCGGAAGGTGATGAACATAATCGAATTATTCAATTACTCGATGTTACAACCGACGAGGGTACCATCAAAATCGCTAACATACATTTTTCACTAATGAACATAGCCGACTTTGCGACACCCCATCTGCAGGAAACTCTGGAAATATTGGCGAGTCGAGGTGAGCAAAGGATCATCGCAGGTGACTTTAATATGAATGATCTTGATGCCTGTGCTCCATTATGGCAAGAACAATACCACGCATCGAATCAGGTTGAGTATATATCATTCCCAAGTACGAATGAGCGGATTGATTATTTCCTTATTCCAGAGTCATGTACGTTTGGAGATGTAACCATTTCAGGTGATGGATTGTCAGATCACCGAGCACTGACTGCGGACATTACTGTTTCGTAGGATAGTTAGAGTTTAATTTCTGCAATTAAGTCGTCGATACTAACGCGTCGTTGTTGGGCGCTATCTCGGTCACGAATCGTGACCGTGTCGTCTTCGAGTGTATCGAAATCGATAGTGACACAGTATGGTGTACCGATTTCATCTTGGCGACGGTAACGTTTACCGATATTACCGTTATCATCAAATTCACACATAAAGCTTTGAGACAACGCTTCGTACACAGTCTTTGCTTTTTCAACTAACTCTGGTTTGTTACGGAGAAGTGGGAAGACGGCAACTTTGATAGGGGCAAGAGAAGGGTGAATTTTTAGTACCAGACGTTCTTCATCGTTAATTTTTTCTTCTGTGTATGCCTCGGTCAAAACAGCGAGCATCAATCGCCCAACACCAATTGAGGATTCAATGATATGCGGAAGGTAAGTTTCGTTTGTTCGTGGGTCTCGATAGCTAAGGTCTTTCCCACTCCCTTTCGAATGTTGTGTAAGATCGTAATTACCACGCGCATGGACACCTTCGAGCTCTTTAAAACCGAACGGATAGTTATATTCAATGTCGTAGGCCTCTCGTGCGTAGAACACTAGGTTTTCGTGCTTGTGCCACTTCAAATTATCCTCGCTAATACCAATCGTCTTGTAAAAATTCCATCGATATTCGCGGAGTTTTTCGTATTCTTCCATTTCTGAATCAGGCGTGACGAAATACTGCATCTCCATTTGTTCAAGCTCGCGGGTACGGAAGATGAATTGTCGCGGACTAATTTCGTTACGGAATGCTTTTCCAATTTGGGCAATGCCGAAGGGAATACTGACGCGACTACTTGCAAGAACGTTTGGATAATTAACGTAAATACCTTGGCACGTCTCGCCGCGAAGATAAGCAGCGTCATCAATCCAGTCCTCTGAAAAGTTACCGAGGTTTGATTTCACAAGGAGGTTAAAGCTTTTTGGTTCGGTGAAATCTTTTTTGCCACAGTTCGGACATTTAATTTCGTCGCGGTGTTTATCAAAAAGTTTACCGATTTCTTCATCGGACATCTTCTCGTCGGCCTGTTCGCATAATGCTTCGAGTGCATGATCTACACGAATTCGGTGATGACAGTTTCGGCATTCCGCTAATGGGTCAGAGAAACCATCGACGTGTCCGCTGGCTTTCCAGATTGAAGGATGCATAAAAATACCACTGTCTAGTCCGACAATGTCGGGACGCAGTTGCACCATATACTTCCACCAAGCAGCTTTTAGATTGTTGGCAAGTTCAACTCCGTAAGGCCCGTAATCGTAGACACCAGCAAATCCACCGTAGATGTCACTGCTCATATACACAAATCCGCGGCGTTTTGACAACGATACAATATCGTCGAGTGTTACTTTCGTCATAGGTTTCCTTACTCTACCAAGAGTAGTTAGTTGCTTGTTGTTTATACTATTGTACAATTAAATCAGATTTGTCACAAAGGTGACAACGGCGGAGGCACGAATGAAGAGCGTTCAGTGTAGTTATCCCGCTAGTTGGTGCTGTGCTTCGTAATTAGCCAGTCTACCGAGTGCTCGAGTATGTCCTCTC
The DNA here is from genome assembly GCA_049276535.1 of Candidatus Microsaccharimonas sp. Taxonomy (GTDB): domain Bacteria; phylum Patescibacteriota; class Saccharimonadia; order Saccharimonadales; family Saccharimonadaceae; genus Microsaccharimonas. The sequence continues at coordinate 454,629 of JBASWP010000001.1, read as the reverse complement.
GATAGCAGGTGAAGTGCTCGTTGGCGTTCTGGTCCCACAATCAGACTGTCTGGGAGGAAGAGCCCCATTTTGTGAATACGGTACTGCCGGATGTATTTTAGGTCGAGTTGATGTTGTTTTTCGCCGAGTGTGGCGTGATTACCGCCAGCATTCTCGATAAAGTCGCCAACTTTGACGACGCGTGGCTTTGGATGGTGCAGTACAAGGTCGGTTGTGTGATGGGTGTAGCTATCAATTTTATCCTCACCTTCGGCGACAGGTGGGTTAGTCAGGACTCCGACAATTGAGGCGACTTCATCGTTAGTGAACCTGGCAAGTGCGGCACGGCCAACGATTAGTGCCTCATCTCTGTTTTCGATTCTTTCACCGGTTAGTGCTAGCACGAGATCTTTTGGATGGTCTTCGAATGTGTCGTGAAGGGGAGCGGCGGCAATAATGTTTGGATCACGAATACCAAAGCTCTCCATGACGTGGAGCATGACGCGCATGAGGTGATCGGTGTAGTGCCCGTTTGTGCGCGGGTCATCTGCATGGAGTGCCAATCCTAACTCAAGGCTCAACTGGATCATCTCGTGCTCACCAAAACCGAGACGTTCAAGGGTATCCTTAGTTCTTACGTATAGGCCCGCCGTACCGAAATCTTCGGAAACTCTTCCTAAAGACAAACCCCTGACATGGTCAGGGGTAATAAATGTTGGATCAATTCTTGGGGTGACTACAACTAGCGGTTGTTCCATAATTCATTATAATACGGTTATACTAAAAAAGTAAAACACTTTTTTACTGAGTTCCTTAAATTGGCGAAAGCGTTTGATTTTTCCTATGTTCGGATGCATAGTGATGGTAGTGTCGACCATAGTCGTAACTTTAAAGGAGAAATATTTCAATGATCGATAGTCTGCTTAATCGGTTCTCGATGTATAAGGTACTCTCGATTACATTGACGAGCCTCTGGGTTATCGCATTAATCTTTTCTTTCTTTGGCATTATTAGCTATTCACCGCTTGCGATGGTTGCAAGTATTGGCGTATTGGGAACGGTCGTCTTCCTCGCAAGTCTACTCTTCGGTTTGTTATTTGGCGTCAAGGTTCATACAGAATCCTCGTATATTACAGCGTTCATTCTTTTCTTTATTTTTACACCGACATTGCAGGTGGGTGGCTTGGCGACGTTAGCGCTTGGCGCTTTGATCGCTGCTGCCTCAAAATTTGTATTGGTATATAAGGGTCGACATATCTTTAACCCAGCAGTCATCGCTGCTTTTATCATTGGATTGACCGGCCTTGGCGTCGCAACGTGGTGGGTGGCGACACCTCCGTTATTCATCTTTACATTGCTCTTTGGATTTTTAATTATACAAAAGACGAGACGTTTTTTAACGGGCGGAATATTTCTTGGGATTACGATTCCGCTTCTCGTTATTACGCAACTGGGCTATGGCAGTACATTACCAGAAGCTTTTTACTTATTATTGTCATGGCCGATATTCTACTTCTCGGCATTCATGCTGACCGAGCCGCAAACATTGCCCCCTAAAAAATGGCAGCAAGTATTCGAAGTTATTATCGTTGCGATATTGTTTGCCGTACCGTTTACCATTGGTCCGTTCCACTCAAACTTAACCTTTGCGTTAGTCGTCGGTAATATTATCGCCTTTGGCTTTAGCAGGCGACAGGCGATCTATCTAAAGTTCAAGGGCTTCAGCCAACTGACGCCAATGTCTCGTGAGTTAACATTTACTTCAGCAAAGAAAATCGCTTTTGAAGCAGGGCAATACGTCGAACTGTCATTGCCGCATAAAGGTACGGACCTTCGTGGGGAGCGACGATCGTTCAGTATCACTTCATCACCAACTGATAAAGACGTGAAACTCGGTATAAAGTTCTACGATCCATCGAGTAGTTTCAAAAAAGCACTCGGCTCACTAGCGGAAGGTACGACGATCACGGCAACAAGTATTAATGGTAGCTTCACTCTTCCTAAAGACGCAGCCAAGCCGCTATTGTTCATCGCCGGAGGCATCGGGATTACGCCGTTTATGAGTCAGCTACGCTTATTAAAAAAGCGTCACGAAAAACGTGACATAGTATTGGTGTACGCAGTGAGTAGTACGCAGGACTTAGCATACAAGGATGAGCTTGAGGCTATGGATGTCACTGTCATCGTCGTCACTAAGTCAGATACCGCACTTACTCACAAGGCATGGACATTAGTGAACGAAGCGCGCATTACAGAAGAAGTACTACGAGATACGATTGATGATATTGCAAAGCGACAGGTGTATATATCAGGCCCGCCATTCATGATAGACGGCACAAAAAAGGCTTTGAAAAGGTTAGGTGTTCGACGTATCAAGACCGACTATTTTATTGGCTATTAGATACGGCGCGACGCACGACATTGATATGCCTATACCTCTTATGGTAGGATTGTAGTAACGAAGTAATTGTGAGAGGCGAGTCTGATGGAAAACGTTCCTGTACGTATAAATGAACACGGTCACAAGCCACAAGACGGCAGAGGCTTGAATCATAGCCCTAAACCAAAAAAGCGACCAGTAAAAGCGATACTCTTGTCGGTCATTGTCGTGGTTGTTCTCGCTGGACTTGTTTTTGGTGGTCTATCGATGATTCAACAAATTAAAGGTGGTGCTATTGATGGCAGTAAGTACCAAGCCGTATTCCTAACGAGCGGTCAGGTGTACTTTGGCAAGCTAGAGAATTCGAATGGCGACTATCTTCGTCTGACAGATGTCTTTTATCTGCAAACAAAAACAGCAAGCGGTACAGATAGCATTCAAAATGCATCAGCTGACGAAAACAATGTCGAGTTGATCAAACTAGGCAGTGAGATTCACGGCCCTGAGGACGAAATGGTTATTAATCGGGATCAGGTATTGTTCTACGAGAACCTGAAATCTGATGGACGCGTCTCGCAGTCGATCGAAAATTATCGTAAACAGTAGCATAACGTGGTAACTAAAAAGACAGTGTTAAAGAAGGTTCGTAATATTGCCATTAGTGCAGTTGTCCTTCTGCTTGTCTTGATCGGTGCTGGGGTCGGCTATACATGGTATATGAGCCAGTACGATGCAGCACCGACCGTTTCTGCCCCAGCGCCTGTTGAAAAAGAGGGTACAATAACTCATGTCAAAGTTGCAGAAAACGCCAATGCGAATGCATCTATACAATCACTGACAACGCCGGTGATGCCCGGCGACAATGCATCGGTATCAGTAAAAGGCAACCCAGGTTCAACCTGTACGATAGTGGTTGAGTACAATAAAATTCCTAGTAAAGATTCTGGCTTGATACGTAAACCGACGGATGAGTTCGGCGTCGTCACCTGGTCTTGGACAGTCGAAGCTACTGTACCTGTAGGTAAGTGGCCAGTAACGGTTACCTGTGAATATAACAAAAAAACTGCTGTTGTGATCGGTGATCTAATCGTTACGAATACTATTGAAGAAGAATAGATTAGATTAAACTTTTAACGTAACCGGCCCACTCATCTTCGGTCAATGGCACACTCGACTTTATCAAAATAAGTAAGTTATTTTTTGTAAAAATAACTGATTGTGGACCCTTTGCTGAAGAGCCAATAAAGACAGTGACTTCGCCGACGGTTACTTTCTCGGTTGCCTTGTAGCCCGAGGCAAGTTGTTCAATTTGACTGTTGGTATCTTGTTTAAATTCAGCAGGAAGCGGTTGCTGAGAGATATTTATTGTCTTGCCATTGATCGTATCGATGTAGGCGAATACTGGATTACGATCTGGGGGGCTGACTCGTGTCCAGCCTCCGAGCTGTTCGATCGTCTTACCTTCAGGAAGTATCGTCGCATAGTCAGGTGTTTTTTGTGTGCTGGACGAACTAAAGTCATTTTCTGAGGTGAGGGTGCTCTTTTGGTATAGCGAACCAAGAACGAAAACACTCAAGGTAGCAACGACAGCGACAAAGAATATGGTGCCAGTGACCTTTGTTGCTCGTTTCTTCCTTGGCGTTAATGATTGATAGCGATGTTTGACGCGATGAACAACCGCTGGAGTGAGGGATTGAGGAATCGTAATACGAATCTCGGTAGTTTTTTTATCCTCGTTCTTCATTATTCTTTAGTATACCAATTCATGAGGATTAGAACGAATACAGCGGCGTATCAATAGGCTGCTGTAGACCACCGGTAAAGGTTCGGCCATGGAGGAGCCGTTTACTAGGATCGGCAGTGAACTGCAATGTCAGGTCGGTGATTGTTGGTCCACGGGTGACATCGTCAGGATACCCAAAGGCTTGTGAACTATCGACAGTAACATTGAAGTAATAGTAACGTGCACAGTTTGTATTGGTGCCGGCGCCGTTCTTTGGCGTGTATGCACCAGGTAATCCAAGCGTCACGTCACCAAAGACAGTCTCTTGTCCCCATGTGGTCATGGCAGGGCTGGTACAGAGTGTCGTGATAGGGTTGGTCATTGATCGATAGCGAAGTTGCCATTTTGCACCAATCGCATTGTCGACACCATTGAGTAGCCAGTAGGCTGGGTAGACATCAGAGTCGGTGTCGATAGCGTAGGAGTATTTCGCAACTTGTGGTTGAGCGAGTAATGTCGTTTGTTGAATGACAGGACTGGCGTAGGTGAGGGTTGAGCCACAGGCACCACCGACGACGTATGCCTTACCCTCGTAATAGACGGCAGAGCCACCATAGCGAGCACCGGTATAACGTTGATTGGTTTCATACCACTCACCGATTCCAGTTGGGTTATTCCCCGAGGCAATAGTTGTGTTTGCACTGATCGGAGCAACAAGAGTCACAGGATCACAGACGGTAGCCGATGACCGCCCCCCGATAAGATATAGGTAGCCATTGGCGGCAAACCCATCCGATCCTGCGAGTGGTCCCGGCAGGCTGGCAGTGAATATCCAGGTTCCTGCAGTTCCGTTCGTCGGATCGATTTTGCTGTACTGTACATCGCTTAGGTAATTCGTTCCATCGTTGCCCCCCATGAGGTACAGGTTGTTCGCATAAGCAACTGCCGTACCACCGCTACGAGCGACATCGAATGAAGTGCTACTGGTTGACCAAGCCGAACCTATATTTCCACCCGCAGTTAGTTGAGGGCTGACGTAGATAGTGTTACAGACGTTACTTCCGGTACAGCCAGTTCCTGTTCCTTTTCCGCCAATAACATACAGTCGGTTATTCCAAGTGGTTGCTCCGAAATCTGATCTACCAGTGGGGAGCCCGTTTGAGGCGGTGTTCCAAGTGGTCACATTACCGCTAGATGGGGCTGCGTAATATACTTCGGTACGATAATCAGTTGCCGTACTGCTTTGCCCACCCATGTAATACAATGACCCTCCGGCCGACCTTAACTTCCCAAATGCTCGAACCGCTGGTAAGTTTGCTGTCGTGTTTGACCACGTACCGACGACACCGTTCACATCGATAGGAGCATAAGATACTGTGTCAATTGCTGTCGTACAGTCGGTCGTACTGGTACAGCCTCCGGCATTATATATATAACCGTTCAGTACCGTACTGCTTGCACCAATCCGGTTTGGTGAGGTACCGAACGTATTCGCCGAAGTCGAATAACCGGCTGGTGCGCCACTGTCATTGTTATATATTTGGAAGGTCTGAATAATATCTGTTCTGGTGCTACAACCACCCGGGCTGGCACCGGCGGTACAGCCCCCGATAACGTAGGCGAACGAGTTAGAAACCGGTACACTTAGTCCCCATCGTTGACTAATACTGACTGACGAGACCTCGAATGGATCGGTCGCTGAACCAATGCTTCCGTCACTCACGTTGATTTTAATAAACTCAATATCGGCGAGGACACCACTAGTTGCCTCGTATCCACCAACAACGTAAAGGTAGCCGTTGTAGCCAAATGCGGCAGCACGACGACGACCCACGGCCATGAGGTTCGGTGATTCGACCCAGCCAGTTCCAGCGGTAACGACATTATTTGAATCATCAAACTTTGCATAACGCACCGTCTTGAGGTCTACTTGATTGGGTGAGACACCGCCGATGAGGTAGATGTAGTTAGCGTATACTGTACCGCTCATAATACCTAGTCCAGTCGCCGTGTCGCCTGGGATAATCCCGATCTGAAGTTGTCCACTTGTAGTACAGCCGGTGAGGGTACCAGCGACCTGGATGCTACATTTATAGACTTGCTGACTATACGCGGTACAACCTGCGGCCGATGAGGTTGAACACCCACCGAATACGTACAGGTTACCGGGGTTGGTGCCGGCCGAGGCTGGATTCGAACGGGCATAAGCAAATAGGTAAGAGACTGACGTCATGCCAAGGCCGGTCATCGTCTGGGTTGACCATGCACTCAAACTCCCGTCATTGTTAATATCGGCACGGTGAATATCATTTGTATTTGCACTGCCATCGAGGCCACCGACTAAGTACACGCGGTTGTTAAACACGACAGGACTGGCCGCTGCGAGACCACCGACGATTGCATTGGTGGTATTGACGCACCATGTACCACCTTGGTAGGTTCCGCCTGTACAAACTGCCGGCTGGCTCATTTGCCCGGTCGACGAAATTGCGACGTACGCCAGGTTTCCCGACGTCGTTGAACAGGTATTATTCGTACACCCACCGACGATATAGAGATATCCGTTGGAAATGAACGAGCTGTTGAGCATATTCCCGATATTGGCAGTACCTGGAAGATTACATTCAACAGGAGCTCCTCCGCTACACGGTGCCGTACCACTTGCTACCGATTGATCGACGGTCGAGGCATCGCCATCTTGATTGATGGAACCATAATTTATGCTGTCGAGCATTGAAGTATTACAGTCACCGGTTGTTGTGTTCTGTGACGAACAGCCTCCCACTTCGTAAACTCGATCACGCCAAGACAGAAGTGTTCCACCGGTCCGTGTATCAGTAACGCCTGCCATAGTGCTCCATGTATCCAAGCTGCCGTCAGCATTGATACTAGCAACCTGGGTATTGGATTGAATCGATGTACAATAGCCGCTTGCGTTAGTCGTGGTACATCCTCCAGATATATAGATATATGCACCCCATACGGTGGCAAAGTCACCGCCAGTATTCATACGTCCAGAAGGCATATTATTGGCACTGACCCAGCTATTGATCGTGCCGTTGCTGTTAATCTTTGTGTACTGAATCGTCGCAAGAGGCGAGCCGGCTATTGAAGCGGCTCCTCCGATGACATACATACGATCGTTATAAATCTTAAGGCTATGACCGTACACGTTTGCCGATAATGCAGTACCAGTCGCCCATGTTCCAAGTGTCCCGTTCGGATTAATATCGGCGATTTCAACCGTATTGGTATAGGCAGATGTTCCTGTTCGTCCGCCGACTAGGTACATACGGTTGTTATATGCCGCAACACCCATGTCCGATCTACTCGAGCTTAGGTTAGCGTCTTGATACCAGTACACCCAGTTACTTGGGTTTGTATCGGTCGGGTGCCACAGTCGAGGTTCGCCGTTAGCACCGAGCTTTGCGATATAGACGGTATTTTGACGAGTTCCGGCTGAATCAATACCCCCGAATGCATATAAGTAGCCGCTGTAGGCAACGAGCGAGAAGTTTGAGCGAGCAGAAGGTAAGTTGTAGGCGCTGTTGGTACACCAGCCACTACAGCTACCACTGCCTGGGTTGGCACTGTCGATAGTTCCAGTCGAGGCATTGAACTGTGCCCAGTTTACGGCTGCGGTTGTCGTAGAGCCTGAACCATAGGTGAGGAGTGCAATACCACCAGTACCTACCGATCCGTTCCCTAGTGCAGCACCTCCGGCGCCACCATTACCGGCTCCGTTTCTTGATGTATCACTCGAGTTTCCTGGGTTGGTGCCACTTCCGGCAGTATTAGTTACGCCTGTTGAACCAACTGCGGTGAAGCTAGAAGCACCACCTCCACCACCACCGGCTTGACCATTAGTACTGGCGGTAGCACCACCTCCACCACCACCAAAGTAACCTGCACCACCTCCACCACCACCGGCACGGGTATTGGTAATATTTGGGCTTCCGCCGTTTCCACCGGTTGCTAAACCTCCGGCTGCTCCAGAACCATCGGCCCCGGCGCCGTTTCGCCCATCGGCCCCTGCGCCACCACTTAGTGATGCACCGGCAGTTCCAGGGTTGTTAGTACTCGTACCGCCCGCACCACCAGCAGAAGGGGTACCCGCACCACCGCCACCAGCTCCGACGGTCGTCCCAGCAACACCAGTGGTTCCTCCACCAGCTCCGCCTGCACCTCCGGCGGTTGCGTTTCGGCCACCACCACCACCTCCACCACCAGCGGCAATGGCAAGTGCAGTTGCGCCACGGTAGATACTAGTGAATCCACCACCACCACCACCACCACCGGCATCATTTCCTCCGTTGTTGTATGATCCGCCTGCACCACCTCCGCCTACGTAGACACTCAATGTTTCTCCAGGAGTAACGGCGATTGTAGAGAGGGTGTAGCCCGCACCTCCACCCGCACCTCCACCTGCTGTGGCAGCGCCGCCACCACCGCCGCCTCCAGCTCCCCAAAGTTTAAGAGTAAGACTGGTTACACCGGACGGGACAACAAAGGTATCAGTACCTTGAGAGTTAAAAATCTGGCCAGGGAACATGATACCCCCGACCGAATACGTATATCCACCGGCGACTGTCGCACCACTCGCCCAAGACGCAGAGGGAAGACTGGTCGTTGCGTTCCAAGCATCGAAACGAGCACCGGTAGTCCGTCCTTTTTCAATAAGTTCTTCGCTGACGTTGAAGTTAATATTTGTTTCGTTGTTTCCGGCCATAAATTGTTGAGCCGTTGCCACAAAAATCGTCGGGTCAATCGAAAGTGGGTAGGTTGCATTCGATAATCCACTAACAGCGATATCAAGCTTGTTACCGTCTAGAATGTATTTTGCTTGGACTTCAGAAACTTCTTTGTCGGCTTCGATGACGATCGGCTTTGGGATGTTAAAAAGGAGTGTATCTTTCTCGGCATTTTTTCGTGCGGCTTCTAGTAACTTTGCGTCGGATTCGCTGGCAGCCGTAACTGAACCACTAAGCAACGTATTGCCGTACACGCCGATACTTCCGTCGTTTTCTAGTCGCGCTTCTAATCCATCGCCCAGGGATAGTTCATACGACACGGTCATCATGTCAGTTTCTGATGAGGTGAGGATGACGTCTTCTTTGATGCCGTTTGCTTGTGTGGTATATACTGTCCAACCTCTTCCATTTTGGAAAGGGTAGACGACACGGTTGCCGTCTTGTCTTCCGACGGTATGTTTATCGAGGGGTTTGATTCCGAAGTCAACGTTATTAATAGGATCGATAACAGTGACGCCTTTCGAGACGTCTTCGTTGAGGGTTGCTTTGATACCTGTGGATTCGATGATGTTAGCCGATTCTGATCCTGGCACTTTCGCACTCGAAAAACTAAATAAGCGCTTACCTGTGTCATAAGAAAGTTTGCTCGACAGTGTCGGATTCTTTTTTGGTAATAGTGATTCGGCACTTCCTAATGCGTAAGACTTTGTTTCAAAGAATGGTTGCAATACGATGCCAAGATCAGAGACGACGATTGCAGCCGCAACGATAATAAGTCGGTAGTTAACTTTGGGAAGTTTTCGCAATAGTTTCTTGGTTTTTTTACGCATGGTGGTAAGGATGTTTCGCATAGGTTACCTGTTAGAGAAGGTAAAGTTCAAGTTACCGACATATGCGTTTGCGTTTGAACTCGCAGTTACGTTGATTTTAAATACAATACTGTTACCTGGTAAGAATCCACAGGTCGATGGATCAGCCGCTCCATTTGCAACTCCGGTTTGCCATGACGATACGCTACCAGTTGAAACCGCAACCGTTGGTCCACAGGCACTTAGTCCCGATGTCGCATCATTACGGTAGACCTGGTACTGTACTGTCGAGTTGGTACTGTCGGTACGGCCCTTGATTGATGTTTGTCCTGACGCGAAACTCTTGAACGATCCAGGCAGCTGATAGGTGACATAGATACTATAGGTCTGCGCGGTTGGTTGTGGCGATGTCCATTTGTAGAAGTTATAGGTTTCGTTCGCACCACAAATTGTAGGCTGACTTGATGTTCCGTCGTTAATGTCGAGCGTGTCCGAACAGATATCCGAAATCATTGTTCCAACGCCACTTCCGTGTAGGACGGCGTTCGTATATTCTGGCGAAATGGTAATGATGTTATCAGGTGAAGAACCACAAGCTCCCCAACCATCCGCCTCGTAACACTGCAGCTTTCCTAGGGTTGTGTCGTAATACATCGAGCCAAGTAGTGCATCGTTGTCACTTGCAATCGGTGCCGATGCTCCTTTGTCGAGAGTCAAGAGAGTAGTCGGTCCACCATTTGCACCACCACCAATTTGAACATTTGGTGCAGTGTTTGAAGACAGAGTCATCGAGAACCCGTCGACCATGAAAGTGCGCGTTGCGGATGCAGTTTCGACAAAGTACACATATGGGTTAGTTGGGGTAGTCGCGTCTGTGTTGATATAACAGGTAATCTGTGTCCAGCCGGTTGTCGTTACGGTCTGTGTATTGTAGTCGACACAGTCAACGTAGTTGCCACCTGCCGTAGTGCTGCCATCTCGTGAGTAACGGACTTTAAAGTCGGTGAATGTTCCACTCGATAATTTTGCATAGACCGAGATTCGATAAAGCGTACTAGCGATTGGGTTAATTGAAAGCTTATTGCGGATACCAGCGTTAGCAGCGCCAGTGGTAATTGCTGCTTGGGCACTGTCGCTAGCATCAAATCCGTCAGTAGTATTTCGAGTGACACCAACTGTCCCCAGACCGGCAGTTACCCAGTTCGTCGCAAATGTCCCTGAATCATTGACGCTTCCATCTGTTGCGTAGTTATAGTCTGCGGCGATAGTGACGCTCAAGTTATCAACATAGAAGGTGCGGACAACACCCGTCGTTTGACGAATGAGAATAGCGTTTGATGAGGTAATGCCCGATGCTGGTGCGGCAAAGGTACAGTTTACTTTTGTCCAAACACTTGTTGTCGATGTTTTAGTGATCGCACAAGGAACTGATGCAGTCGTTCCATTAATTGAGTAGTAAACATTCATGTCGGTGAAAGTGCCACTCAAAAGGCGAGTAGTGAATGAAACGTTGTAGTTCATATTTGCGTTAAGTGTCGTGCTAAGCGTATTTTTCACACCGGTATTTGCAAGAGCGGTTGTGACGGTCGAAACTGAACCTTGTCCTGTCGCAATGTAGTTACCGGCTGTCGAGTAACGAGTTACTGTTGATCCGGTCAGGGCGCTCCATGTGTTGGCAGGGAAGCTCGTTACTCCACCAGATCCGATTGTCTCGGCACCGGCGTTTGTTGCGTACTCGGTAACGTTACTGTTGACCGAGAACAGTCCAGCAGCTGATGCCGTCTGCACACTAAGCAGAGTTCCATTTACGGGTGCGGTTGAACTATCGCGGATAGTGAATCCATTTGTTGTTGAAGTCTTACTGACGATAAGTTCAGCGCCACCAGCAGATTGCAACGTGTTATCGTATGCAGATTGGAGAGTTGTTGAGCTCGACGCACCGGCAGCAGTCCAGTCAGTACCATTCCAAATCATTGTTGCCGTGGTGTTTTGGCGCATCGCGATTGAGTTGCCCGTTCCGCCACCATTAACGTTCAAGGTGAAGTCTTGTGATCCATTTGCTGCTGTCAAGTATACAACACGACCTGCTGTTAGGATTGTCGGGTCGGGCAACGATGCAGATTGACCAGAGACGCTGAATCCGACGATGATAGCCGAAGAGTTATTGACTGATGCCGCGGTGATTGTACAGGTTGCCGCAACCAGGGCACCGCCTGTATAACAGTTAGCATCATTCGATGTAGTTGAGAAGGTTGGAGTGCTAAAGACGACTAGTCCGCTGGCCCCTGTGCCAAATCCAGTACCGCCCGTTAAGGTGAGGTTACCACCGTTAGCATTTCCAACCGTTGCGTTACCACCCTGAATTACCAGCGCGCCACCAGCAACTGCGGTGGTTGTACTGCCCGTTCCACTGATCGTAAAGTTACTTGGGGCGGCCGCGGTGACACCATTTCCTAAGTACAGAGCACCAGAGGTATCGAATGTTCCACGAACAACGCCATTAGTGCTGATTGTCGTATTGTTTTTAGACTGGAGTGCGGTTGTTCCGGCCGTTGCCGACGAGCCTGCACCAATAGTCACATTGGTCGTACCGCCAGCGGTGTTATTGTTGCCGATTGCGACGGTTTGTGTTCCTGACGCGAGGGTAGTACTACCAATCTGGATCGTACTTGCACGACTGGTGCCGATTTGGATTGATCCGTCTGTACCCGTGCCTGTTTTTGCGCCAGAATCAATAGAAACGTTTCCACCATTAGCATTTGTTCCGCCAGCCGTACCGCCTTGCAGTACCAAGTTACCTCCGACGCTACCCGCTCCGCTTCCGCCCGTGCCAGCGGTCACGGTAATATTTCTACCGACAGTAGAGGCCGCTGATGTTGCAGTACCGATTGTATGGTCAGCATTGGCACCGAACGTGATATCACCAGCGCTGGTTAACGTAAAGACGTCAACAGCTGTTGATTGAAGCTGTAAAAAGTTACCGGCTGTACCGGTTTTGTTCAGGAAGACGCTACTGGTGTTATTTGAAGCGTCGGCTTGAACGCCCTGTGCGAGCTGTACGAAGTTGCTACTCGTCAACCCGTTGAGGCGGTTACTGTTGAGTGAGTAAGGAGTCGCCGACAAACGTTTCATTGGTACCATTTCGCCATCAGGCGTACATGAAGTAAATGGCGTACAGCTACCATTGGTGCTGCCGATATTCATCGATAGCCACAACGTGTCTTGGTTCCAGTCGATACTAGTGCCGAATGGGGTAATCGATCCAAGCTGTACTGACATAAATCCATTCACGATCGACACGCCCTGAGTAGCAGAGTTGAGGTAACTCTCTGTCCACATTAAAGTACCGGCTGGAGAACCGGTTGTATTGCCGACGCTCAGTCCATCGCCGTCTTGGTAGATTTTGAATTGGATATTATAGTTTCCGTCAGGGACGGTCGCACCAGAAGCTGTATAAAGTCGTCCTTGGAAGTTGATCTGTTGGTTGATGCCAGTGACGGCCTCGGTCCTAGGAGCCATAAGAATAAACGAAGATAAAAAGACACCTACTAATAGGCCGTACGAAACGATTCTTTTTGGTGCCCTCCGCACAAATGAAAACATTTTTCTCTCTTTTTACCTCTCAAGTACGAGCTGGTGTACTCTCGGTGTTTTCACCTATTATAAGCATAACGTTTTAAGGGGTATTTTACAAGGAAATAACCTCTGTTATTTGAAGAAATTTCAGGGCGTTATGAAGCTTTTGCTAACATGCGTTTTTCACGTATTTCACCAAACCAGAAACTTAACACAATCGCGACGACACTGACATACAATGGCCATAATGCAAGTAGGCTATTTAGCATTGAATTGTCACCTCCCTCTCCACCTCCTGATCCAGCTACGACCTCTGGTTGCCCGTTGACAATCGCTGCTACTGAGAGGAAAGCGACTCGACCATTTGCGTCGGTTGCTTGAATGCTCATTTGGTAGGTACCGGGCTTTTGGAATACGTGAGCGGTTGAGAACACAGTGTTGTTATTGCGCGAGACGACCTTGTTACTGCCATCACCCCATTGAATATTGAGTGCAAACGGAGCGACACCACCAAGAAGTGTAATTGGCATCGTCAGCTCTTGACCGGGGAACGTTCCCCTAAAGACAGCATCGGTATTCAAGATAAGTTGTGGACCACCAAAGTCGAGTGGGGTAATAGAGCTCGATTGGGCAGGGAGCAAGTCGTAGAATACGGTCACTATATTCGAATCTGGGCCAGCCTGGTTGAGGGCATCGTATACTCTCGCAACTAAGACGTTTTGACCGAATAGTAAATCAACTTCCAAGGAAAAGGCACCTTCGCTACTACAGATCATAGATCCTGCGAAGATATCATTCTTAAATATCTCGACGAGAGTATCGGCTGGACACGAACCGGCAACTGTGACGGGTGAGGTGCTGAAACGTTGTTGGTTGGCTGGTTCTTTGATGACCGCAGGGTCGGTTGGGGGTTCGCCAGCTACAGTTCCGCTTAGTGATATGGATTGCGATTCCGGCCCAGGACTAAGGGCGAATGCCGTATAGGCCGATAGTGGGATAGCGGTCAGTAGTAGCAAAATAACCAAGGGGAGATAAGAGGTATACTTGTGTGACCGTAGCTTGCCACTGTGGTCGTGATGAATAAGCTTCAGGCCTTGTAACATAAGCAATATTATATCATAGAGATTTTTAGTAATCGTGTCGTCGACTATTTATGATGACGTGATTTTTTGGTTTTTTTAGTACCTGTGGCTCGTCCCACGATCATATGGTTGTAGCGACGAACGAGGAATCTAAGGATAAAGAAGATGATAATGAGGGCAATGACCGCACCACCAATAAGCTTGTAAGGGATGATCCAGATGGTTATCTCCTTCTTGATCTCGGTGTTGCTCGTTCCATAGGTCATGACTAGTTCGGCTGTATATTTACCAAACAGAATCTTGTCACCGATAACTGTACTGTCAAGTTTCTGTTCAAACTTTCGGGTACTATCTGACAAGATCAATCGCTTTCCCTCATTGATAGGAAGAGTTGCAACTACTTTTCCGAACATGTCCTTTACCGTCACCAGCCCGACTGGTTGCTCAAAGGTGTTACCAGTATTTTTGACACGTTGGACAAAATTCAACGGGGCCCCTTCAAGTAGTGATGAAGCGTTACCTCCGGTATTTGCCGAGAATTCGGTAAGGGTCAGTTCTTCCTTTGCTTGACCACTCACCTTTAGAAAGATCAGTGAGCCAAGACTGGCGTTGAGCGATACACCTGAGCCTTTTAGTTCGGGTGGTACACCAGTGAAACGTACGATGCCGTAGTAGCCACCCGGTGATGCGTTTGCTGGAATAGAGATACTTACTTTGATTGTTTTAATCTGCTTGGGTTTAAGCGTCAGAGGATCAATCGGCTTTACCCAGCTCTTGAATGAATATGGAGTTGTCTTGTCATCGAGGATAACTTTTGGAGTACCATCCTCGCCATTTGCTTCGAAATCGTTTATCTGGCCTGTAATGTACAGATCGGTCGTTGATACATCACGGAGGCTAATCGTTGCTTCGACAGTCTGGCCTGGGTTTCCGGTAATACTGACGACAGGAGGGCCGATCTCGAGTGCCTGACCACCACCGGTTGATTGTGCTAACGCAGCGCCAGAAGGACTAAGTAAAGCAAATGCGGTAATAAATACGCTTGCGAGTGAGAGGAATTTCTTCGTACGAATCATACTAGAAAGTTGCCGTGCAAATGTAAGTCAAGGTTGATGTGTAGGTACCGGATGCCTGGTTACCAGCCACGTTGACGATGTATGAAGCAGTAAAAATTTGAGCATTGGTTGGCCCAGCACCACCGTTGGCACTGTTTGCGATGATGTCACCGGATACGAATTTGAAGTTATCAACCGTGTTATATCCAGCAGCAGCCTGTCCACGGAAGTTTGTACCATCAGCGGCAACGGCAACTTCCAGACCGACAGCAACGGTCGATGTCGCGGTAGTGTTGAGCTTGAGGTTCATACCAAATTGTCCAGTTCCACGAACACCAATACCTGAAGTTGCCATCGCTGGAATAGTATTTCCACCAGAGGTTAAAGTCGGGCCGTTAACAGTTACGCTATAACCAGATGCAGCGTTAGTAGAGGCAGAGAATTGTGAACGAGCCGTCGCCGTATCAGTTGGTGAGAATAACTGGTTGAAAGTGATTGCTCCAGCCGTCGCTGTCGTACAGTCGGGAATACCACTAGTTGTACTGATAGTTTCACCGACACAGAAGATAAGTGATTCGGGCATGGTCCCAGTCAAGACAACTTGGGTTGCAGTACTGGCGGCAACGGTACCTGCATCGATGGCACCACCAGTTGCGTTAGTTGCGACAAAGGTTGAAATACGGACAAAGAAAGTGTAGTTGGTAGTGGTAGGGTTGGTAATACTGTTCAACTGAACAGATACTACACCCGAGCCATTGGTTGCGGTTTTGGTAATATATGGCGCACCGTTGGTCGTGTTGTTCAATGTTGTACCGCTGGCATATCCTGTTGCACCGGCATTTAGCGTGGCCGAGGTCGTGACAAGTCCGGTAGGCATCGTACAAGTACCTGACGCAGTTGTACAATATTCAAACTTAACCGAACCGATAGCTGTTGTGCTAGGAATTGTAAAGTCAAACTTGTGATTAACAACGCCACCAGGCTTTGAGCCCCCATCGGTTGCACCAGCAACGAGTGTCAGACTACGAGCAGTAATTTGTGCAGCGTATGTGCTTTCTGAACTAAATACAGATACGACTAGCGCAGACAATAATAGTGCACTTAACAGTAAACCTCGGCTCAATCTCATGTCGAGATTGTAGCATGAGCGTTAAGATACCGTCAATGAAATTTGCTTACGGTTTTTACTAGAAGGTAGGTGTACAGATATAGGTTAGTGTCGTGGTGTAGGTACCGGCAGGTTGGCTACCAGGAACGTTCACAATGTAACTTACGGTGAAGATTTGGGCGTCGGTTCCACCGGCACCACCGTTTGCACTATCGGCGACGACGTCACCGCTGGTGAACTTGTAGGTGTCAGCTGTGTTGTAACCGGTCGTTGCCTGACCACGGTAATTTGTTCCGTTCGATGCAACCGCGACTTCGATGCCGAATCCTGCTGGTTTTGACGCAGTCACGAGGGTGTTTGCTTTCAAGTTAAGACCGAATTGACTCACCCCACGGGCGACTACAGCAGGTGAACCCATAGCAGTGACAGTATTTCCACCAGAGGTCAAGGTTGGGCCGTTAACAGTGATAGCATATCCCGAGCCAGCGTTGGTAGAAGCGGACATTTGTGATTGCGCCGTTGCAGTATCGACAGGCGAGAAGAGTTGATCGAATAAGATCGCGCCAGCAGTTGCGGTTGTACAGTCTGGCACGCTTGAGGTAAGACCGATACTTTCGCCTGTACAAAAGACGAGTGATTCAGGCATAGTACCACTTAGTAGAATTTGCGTCGCTGTTGCCGCGGTGACATTTCCAGTGTCAATTGCCGAACCAGTGGTGTCAGTCGAGGCGAAGGTAGAGATTCGGATAAAGAAAGTGTAGTTAGCAGTAGTAGGGTTAGTCACTGTTCCAAGTGTGTATGACAGTGCCTGTGGTCCAGTAATAGATGCGGCAGTACGGGTTAGGTACGGTGAGCCGTTCGTTGTGTTGTTAATGGTAAAACCAGTGGCACCAGTTTGGGCATTAAGGGCTGCCGATGTTGTTGAAAGGCCGGCAGGAGTCGTACAGCCACCAGATGCAGTCGTACAATACTGGAATCTAATTGAGCCGACGCTAGCAGTAGTAGGGACGGTGAAATCAAACTTATGGTTTACAACACCGCCAGGCTTTGAACCACCATCAGTGGTGCCAGCTTGCAAAGTCAGGCTACGAGTAGTGATCTGCGCCGCGTATGTTGCGACAGGGAGTGCTGCTTGCACGACGAATGCAGTTAACAGAACCAATAACCCAACGAGAGGTGCAAAGGTACGTTTTTGTATTGTCATTTTTTTAATCTCTTTTTGTTTGTTTTATGGTGGATGTTGATTAGATAGTAGCATTAGCGGTATACGCTGTCAACAAAAATCAGTAGATTCTTTCCTTGCAAATTAAAACTGGGGATAACTCTAGTACGTACCCGTGATGATTAGGGTTTGGTTGCTCGTATATTGACCACCTGGTGTCAGCCCAGCAACGTTTACGAGATAACTAATAGTGTAGTTGGTGATCCCCGAACTTTTTGACGCAAGCGCGATGGTTTCACCACTGACATAACGGAAGGAGTTGGGCGTTCCATAGTTACCAGATGCGCTACCAAAGCCATATGATCCGTTGTTAGGGTTGGAACCAAACGAGCTTGGTGACGTGTTTGCGACAAGGTTAATGCCAAACTGTTCAGTGCCGACTATTGAGGGGCCGGTTGTTGCCATTGGGCCGATTGTTTTTGCCCCGTTTGTCGGTGGAGTTCCGACAATCTGCACGACGTATCCGTAACTGGTATAGTTTAATACCGAAAAGGTTGCAGTAGTCACGGAAGGCGTACTGGCACTAAAGGTAGGAAAGGCAATTGCGCCAGAAGTAATAGTAACGGTCAGATTAGGATCGACTGGTGTCTTTGTACCCGAGTTTACCTGAAAGTTAGACGACGCTGAGTTACCGATTGAAATGTCGCCAGCGGCATCACTGGCTCGGTAGCTTGCAGAGTTAGATTGTACGGTACTGCCCGAGCCGATACTGCTTTCACTTAGTCGGTAATTAGTCGATTGAGGGTCGGCAAACGCAGGCGATGCCAAGAGACCAACTACTAATGTAGCAATCAAAATATATCGCACTCCGTGAAAAACCCTCCGCACCATATCCCTATTGTTATGAATATGTGCATATTTTGCAACGGTAGGCATAGGCGGTTTGCGGATCTGAAGCGTAAACGGTATACTATTACTCAATCATACCGAAATAAAAACTATGGCAACATCGACAAGTAAATCATCGTCTGACGAACTTCCGGCACCGGAAGTGTTAAAGGTGCAAAGCGAAGATGGTTCACAGGCGCCACAGGTCGCTTCAACCACTATTGCGAGGCGAGCCAGTAATCAGAAGCGAAGAGTGACATATCGACCTAGTCACAAGGCAACATTTATTGGTCTAGCAGTAGTTGTCGGAGTCCTTGCGCTTAACGGTGGGATTATTGCCTACGTTCTAAGCGGTCAGGAAGAAAAGAAAGCTGATACCAGTGCTAACGCTGTCACACTAAGTTCCGAAACTCTCGATAAACTAGGGGTGAGTCGTGCAGTAGTCGGAAATTCAAAAGAAGAATTATCAATCGGCCCAAACACAAAATTCGGCGGCACTATATTAGTGAGTGGAAACACGAGTATTGGCGGCGAATTAACGCTCAATAACAAGTTATCAGCTCAAGATGTGAGTGTGACGACACTTCAGGCAGGGGTTACATCCTTACAGTCACTCGGTGTTAATGGTGACCTGACGGCGACTAATATAAATGTACGTAGTGATCTATCGGTTGCAGGGGCGACTCGTCTGCAAGGTGCCGTGACGGTCGGGCAGTTACTGACGGTAAACAATAATGCGAGTGTCATCGGGAATCTAGCAGTCGGAGGGACGTTAACAGCGCGTACTTTTCAGGCTAATAATCTTATATCTGAAAATTCATTAACTATCGGGGGACACATTATTACTGCCGGATCAGCACCGAATGTTGGCCGTGGGGCGGCAACCGGAACAAACGGTTCAGTCTCTATTAGTGGGAATGACACTTCTGGTACTGTCGCAATCAACGCAGGCACCAGTGCGGGTAACGGTTTGTTAGCTCAAGTAGCCTTCAGGAGCCCGTATCCATCGATACCTCACGTTGTGGTTACGCCAGTCGGTGGACCAGTAGGAAGCTTCTATATTACCCGTTCGGCCGGTGGCTTTAATATCTATGTAGCGAACGGTCTATCTCCGGGTGGATACGCTTTTGACTATATCGTGATGCAATAATTAGATATTTGCGAATAGCATGACTTTGTCGTCACGAACGGTTAAGATGCCGTTTCGAATTTCAAAACTGATCGGTTCTTTGTCTTTGCCGTTGTCGATTGTTATTTCGCAGGGAACGAGCATCGAAAAGAAGTCGGCGTGACCAGCCAAGATATCAAATGGCCCGACTTTGTTAAAAGCTGATAGTGATATCGCTTCACCTTCGTAGTAAACGTGGAATGGTGAGCGAGCGATGACGGTTAATGACGTATTAATCGGTTGTTTCATTTTTTCTTAGCTGGCTTTTCTTCGTTTTTTGGCTCGGTATCGGGTTCTGGAGTTTGTTCTTCCCCCTTCTCTTCTTTCGGAGGTTTTTCTTCGACGATATCTTCAATTCCGGCGAGCGTTTGTTCGAGCGTAAAGTACTGGCCAGGTTTTCCTGAAAGGTGTTCGGCAACCGTAAAGTCCTGCGAGAAGAACTGAATCAACTTCTGAGCCTTTTGATAGTCGGCTCGGTCGACTGGTGACAACTCGTTTTCACCGACAATAGCGATAATGTTCTTAAGTGAGTCGTACTTTTGCATGATCGCTTGAACTTTGCCGGCCAATTTATAGTGTCGTTCGCCAACAATTTGCGGGGTGAGCAGGGATGAAGTAGTCTTAAGCAGGTCAACGGCAGGTCGGATACCACTTTCAGCGACCGAACGAGAAAGCACAAGGACCGAGTCGAGCTGTTGCGAGATTGCCTGCACAGCCGGGTCAGATAAGTCGTCGGCCGGAACATAGATAGCCTGGACGGAAGTGATAGATCCCTTAGCAGTCGAGCTAAGACGATCTTCTAATCGACGTAATTCGGCAAACACGGTTGGCGAGTAACCACCTTCTGATGGAATCAATCCAAGGTTGGTCGATAATTCGGTAAGGGCTTGGATGTGACGGTAGATGTTGTCCACAAAGAACAGGACGTCTTTGCCTTCCTCGTCACGGAAATACTCTGCGGCGGTTGCCGCCGCTGGTCCCACCATTGAACGGATTGCCGGAGTCGCGTCCATTTGTCCAAAGAACATTACCGTATTTTTCAATACATTGGTTTCCTTCAGTGTTTCATACAGTTCGTTACCTTCACGAATACGCTCACCAACACCGCAGTAGATAGACAGACCGCCACTTTTACTCGCGACGTTATTAATCATTTCAGTTGTAAGGACTGTCTTACCAACACCGGCACCACCGATAATGCCAATCTTGCGACCTTTGACGAATGGAGTCAGGAAGTCGATGACTTTCAGTCCAGTTTCAAGTAGTTCGAGTTTCTCGGAATCACGATATTTTTTGATACCGCTGGCTACATTAATCGGACGTCGGTTTTCGTTAATTTCGGGCCCTTTATCGAGCGGTTCGCCGAGTGCGTTAAAGACGCGGCCCATCGTCTTTGGTCCGACCGGAACGGTAACTTTCTTGTGTGTCCGTGAAACATTCATACCGCACTGCAGTACCTGGCTGTTGGTTAGGTTGATACAGACCGCCACGTCTGCTTTGAAAAAGTTAACCTCTAGGAATACTTCAGGGTGTCCCTCGACGGCGAGAAGTTCCTTTGCATCGGGTCGTTCACCAACTATCTGGATCTCTACCATCAAGCCTTTCAAGGATGAAACAACGCCGACGTTTTCGTGGGAGGTAGGGATTGTTTTCATGACGCGGCCCTTCTTAGTTTCTGCTTTTTCTTGAGTGTTGTCATGACTTCACGTAGGGCGCGGTCGCTTTCAGAACGTTTTGCACGGTGGAATTCCAGTCGATAATCACCGAGCAGTTCGCCGGCTCGTTTCTTTGCAATGATCATAGCATTAAAGCGACTAGCGGCCTGGGCTAGGCTCGACTCCAGGACTGTTTGGCTAAGGGTCAAGGTCATCATCGTCACTTCCATCGCATCAGCAATTTCATCGAGTGACGGCTCGAAAATCGTATCTTCGATGGCGATAACTTCTTCGCCTTCGTCCCCACTAAGTTCTTTCATTGTTGAGATGAGGTCAATTTTCTTGATTTCTTGATCACCCAGCGAGACGTACTCTTCGTAATACACTACTATGTGGTTGTAGGGCATGATGACATTAATAACCGGGCTCACATCGATATATTTATCAGTAGGCGGGACTTGGAAGTAGTGGGTGAATCCGACACCGCGTTGTTTGAGTTGGTTAGCTCCGTGGGTACCCAACACGACGATATCGGTCGTTTTTGGATCGTAATCAACCAACATGGTTTCAATCAATCGTTGGTCAATGTTTCCATTTAATCCTGCCTCGGCTGAAATGATAATAAAGACAGTGTCACTTTGGCCATCACCGGCCTCTCGGTTCGTAATACGTGATGCCGGATCAATACGAATCGATACATATCGTGACCAGAGGAGCTGGAAGAAATCTTTAGACAGTTCGACTTTGCCTTTCACTTTTGCCACCTGCGTACTCGCAAGGCTCTCGAATACTCCAGTCAGGTCCTCAAGGGTACTCATCTGTACCATCTCGTACTCGATCGTACTAGGCCTTCGCATCTGTCACCACCTCTTTTGCTTTGGTACCAAACTGATGGAGCAGTTCTTTTTCGATTTTGTCGAAATCTTCTTCATGTTTAACCTTTGAACTGGCTTTCTTTGCTGCCTCTTTCAAACCAGGAACGTCAATATCGCCCTCGCCACCACCCAGTAGGATAGTTTCAAGCATCAATTGCTGTTCAACCAGTCCATGAATTTCAGTAGCCGATTGTTGTAGGGCGGCATAAATTTGATGACCGAGTGTCAGGTCTATTTGAGCTTCTTTTGAAAGGCTTGAACCAAAGTGCGAGAATTCCTCGGCTTGTTTATAACGTGCGAGGGTTTTGAATAGGGTACTGGATAATCGCTTTTGACGGACAGTCTGGGCGTTACCACCGACACGTGAGACGGACAGTCCGGCGTTAACGGCAGGGCGAATACCCGATCGGAATACCCCAAGGTCCAAAATAATCTGACCATCAGTAATCGACATAATACTTGTCGAAAGGTAGGCGGTAATATCATCATTTGGCGTTAGTACGACAGGTAGCGAGGTGAGGGTCCTGCCATTTTTGAGTAGTTTCCCCGCTCGCTCTAGCAGACTAGAGTGAGCATAGAACATGTCGCCAGGATACGAATCTCGCCCAGGGTCGACTTCTTGCAGTAGTGATAGTTGACGGTAGGCCTCGGCATGACTACTAAGGTCGTCGTAAATAATGACTACGTCTTTGCCGCCGTACCAAAGGTGTTCGGCAATCGCACAACCAGAATAGGGGGCTAAATACGAGAGGGTCAGAGCGTCAAAAATATCAGCCAAAACGACGATAGTGTGACTCATCGCACCTGATGCGCGCAGACCCGCTAATAGGTTTTCAATGTCGACCTTACGTTTTCCAACCAGAACATACACAACGATGCGATCGGTCCCGTCTTGACTGGCACTTAGTTGGCTAAGTAAGGTGCTTTTTCCTGACTTGCTATCACCCAGAATGGCAATACGTTGGCCTAAAACGACAGGGAAGAACATGTCAACGGAAGTAACCCCAGTTGCGAGCTGTTCGTTCAGCGCACTACGATCCATAATGCCTGGTGCCGCGTTGAATATGCCCGATGTCGTGATTGTTTTAAGAGGGCCCTTGCCGTCGAGAGGTTCACCCAACGGATTGACCACTCGTCCGACCAGTTGCTTTCCGACGGGAATGGTTAAGAGTTCTTCTTGTTGTACAGCTAACGTGCCGATACTCATCGCTTCTGAATCAAGGTTAAAAAGTATGACTTTGTCACCATATGCTTCGCGAACCAATCCATGCTGTCCGTCTTCAAATAGTACCCTCGCACCTAGGCGGATACCCTCTAGGCCACGGACTTCGATGAGGAAGCTATTTACGGCCACGACCTCACCGGTCAAGTTATCGGCTTCGACTAACTTTTGAAATTGATGATTATCAAACACGGCGTAGTACCTCTGGAAAAGCGCCACTTGATGCCAGTAACTGGCGTTTAAATGACCAATCGAATACACGACTGCCATGTCTGACCACCATGCCACCTAGCAGTGTTGAGTTAAATTGAAACGATACAAATACTGATGGTGAAACGTTTTTTCGACACCAGGCAACGAGGGTCGTTTTTATCGAATTCGTAACAGGCGCGGCAAGGGTGATAGTAATCGTGTCGGTATTACGACTATACGATTCAAGCGTGGTGATCAACGTCGCGAGGCTCTTGGTTGATAATGGGCTTATTTCTGACCAGTCATTAATTACTTGGCGCGCAGCAGGCGATAGGTTTGGGGCGTCTGCACCTTTTTTGCTACTGACACGTCGAAGGATCGATTCATGAGCATACCACTTTGCGTACGCTTTTATTTCCATGGACATTTGCATCAGATCCTGAGGAGAGGCAATTGTTTCTGGTAGGCTAAGTTGCTTAGCTTTCATCGCTGACGCCTTTTTTAAACTCTTCTTTGTGCTCTTCAAGGACTTTTGTCAAATAGGCACTTTGCGCACCTAGATCGACATCGTGTTGCAGGGTCTCGATAAGGAAGGATACGACAGCATCAGAAAGTTTGGTATCGATCTGGGCGATCAAGCGCTGTTTCTCTGTCTCCATTTCGGCGACTAGCTTATCCTTCATTTCTTTTTGGTACGCTTCGATATTTTTGCGACCACCGTTAATCGCTTCATCGGCCTGAACGTGCATGTCTTTTAATGTATTTTTATATTGTTCAAGCTCGTCATTGACGATCTTTGAACCAATATCGTGTAGTTGCGAAGTTAGTTCGCTTGATGTCTTTGAGAGGTCCTTTTGTAGGTCAGATGCTGCTTGATCGAGCATTGTCTGGTATTTCTTTTGTGCATCAGCCAGTAATTGATCGCGTATGGCAGTAGGCAGGTGAGCGCTCGTATCAGCTGCCTTTTTCGTTTCTTTGCGTGGTCTGAAGTGGGCAATAGCATGCTGAATAGCAAGCGTTGCGACGATGCCGACGACCACTGCGTTAAATAGGAGGAATATTTCAAGTAAGGTCATAGTTTTGTGAGTACCAAATAAATTGCGACGAATGCGGCAGCCAAAATAGCCAGAACTAATCCGGACATTTGAATAACGTTACGATAGACAGCTGACTGAGACAGTGGATTGCGACCAACGGAAATAATGGCGTTACGAATCATTGAATAGATAATGATAACGACGATAATCAGCGTGACGACAAAAATACCAGCACTGACGATGATAGGAAGTGAACTGACATTACGACCAGCAAAGGCGTTAGCAAGGTTTTGAATTGATGAAGGGATAAGGGTTTTTTCTGGCTGTTTAAAATATGATGATACGTTCACTAAAACGGGTACTTCACCGATCGTCACCACTTGTTCTTTGCCTGAACCATTTTTAATTGCTTGTGTGGTTGATCCCTCGATCTTTCCCTGAGCAACACCAATAATGCGAGCATTATCAGTCGCTTTCATACCCACACCAGTGATAGGTGAAGCGGTAATATAGTCACCCCGCTCGATAGCTCCGTTAATATCAGATACGAGAACCTGCAATGTGCCACTGGTGGCAACTTGCACCTGGTTGCCTGAGCTATTGGTAAGTGAGAGCGATGAACTATTCGGCGTCACGACTACACCCAGTAAATTATCAACGTTCGTATGGTTTGCAGCGACCACCTCATCAGATGAGTTATCTTTCAGGCTAACAAGCGAGGCGAGGGCTAAATCATCGGTCGTCGAATAACTTTGAGAAATAAGTGCAGCTGCGCCGGCATAGGTAACAATGACGAGCGAGACGACCACACTGCTAATAACAAATGATATACCTAGGAGCCACCACGAAAGGGCGTGATTATGCAAAGATTGCGCGACTTTTTGAAAAGAGTTCATGATTATGCTTTTTGGTGTATTCCTCTAATGCTTTTAGTATAGCAAATCGGGTCGGGATGTCAGTCTCTTTACAAGCGTTTGGGTGAAATAAAGAAAGGGTATACTTGACATACTTTTCATACATATACTACAATTGACTGTATGCACGATAAGAAACTTTTCGGTACAGCAACCGTGGGAACAAAAGGACAGGTAGTGATACCTGCTGATGCACGCGAGGCGCTGGATATTAAAACCGGAGATCGCTTGTACGTGGTTGGTTCTGAAAAAGCACAATGGGTAGGGTTTTTAAAAGAAGATCAATTGCGCGTACTTGTCGAATCTCTGACAAACAATATCGAACAGTATCGTTCGTATCTTGAAAACATAGACAGTAAATAGGGACATTCAATGCATCACCACCTGACTCTTAGAAGTAAAATTATTATTATGTTGTCTGTTATGGCCAGCCTATTTTTGGTTGCGCTGGATCAGACGATTATCTCGACCGCTCTTGGCAAGATCGTCGAACAGTTTAACGCCTATGATTCGCTTAGCTGGATAGTTACGTCGTATTTGTTAACGACGACGATTACGGTTCCGATTGCCGGAAAGTTGTCTGACCTTTTCGGTCGACGCAATGTCCTTTTGGTCGGTGTCGCTATCTTTGTGGTCGGTTCGTTGATGGGTGGTATGAGTGGTGATGTAGTCCAGCTAGTCCTGTGGCGAGCCTTCCAGGGTATTGGTGCTGGTATTATCACGGCAAATGCCTTTACTATCGTCGGAGACTTGTTCGCCGCTCGTGAGCGTGGTCGCTGGCAGGGCCTGATTGGTGCAGTCTTTGGATTAAGTTCGGTTGTGGGTCCGCTGTTGGGTGGTTGGCTGACTGATAGTCAGAACATTTTTGGACTGACGACCGATTGGCGCTGGACATTCTTTATCAATGTTCCTATCGGTATCGCTGCCTTTGTACTGATTGCAATCTTTGCTCCGGCCTTAAAACATGCAAAAAAGTCAAAAATCGACTTTGCTGGAGCGGCGCTCCTCACTGTATTCCTTGGTGTATTAATTCTGGCAGTTGATAATACGGCAGCTATTTTTGCTGGACTGCTTGAGGTAACGGGCCTTTCATTACTTGGGCTGCGTATCATTATGTACAGTATCGTCCTCGCAGCGGGTATTGCCTTTGTGATGGTTGAACGACGTGTTAAAGAGCCTATCCTTCCAATGGAATTCTTTAAAAAGAAGAACTTTGTCATATTAATCTCGGTCGCTGCGTTATTCGGAGCCGCCTTTATGGGTTCGATTCTGTATCTGACGCAGTTCAATCAACAGGTGTTCGGCGCAACGCCGACCGCATCCGGTTTGATGCTTCTTCCACTCGTCGGGGGACTGATGATTACTAGTGTTGCCTCGGGTCAACTTATTTCGCGTATCGGTAAGTATAAAATATTCATGCAGATCGGATTCACCATGGCAACACTAGGGATGATTGCCTTAACGACGCTGACCCCAGAATCTGCCTATATGCAAGAGGCGATCATTATGTTCTTTATAGGCATGGGTATGGGTGTAGCAATGCCAACCCTTAACCTTGCGGTTCAGAACGAGTTCGAACAACACCAGTTGGGTGTCGCAACCAGTTCGAATCAACTTTTCCGAAGCCTAGGTTCAACCTTGGGAACGGCAATTTTCGGAGCATTACTAACGGCAGGTATCCTCTCAAGCATCGGAAATATTCAGTCAACACCGTACATACAGACACTTAGCAGCAGTCCGCATGTATCGAAACTAGGTGATATTAATGATGCGAATACAATCCTGACACTTAATATGCCAAGCGTGAAGAAAGAGATCACTGCTGGGGCTGAAAAGAGCTTCCAGACCCTCCCTGCGCCGGTTGCAGAGGTTGCCAAGACAAAGTTCGTCGAGAACCAACAGAACTTCTCAAGTGCGGTGACACATGCTTTCTCGGGCAGTTTGCAACGAATCTTTATCGTCGCCAGTGTTCTGATGGCCGTAGCAACCGTGCTGATCTTTATGCTAAAGGAACGAGTACTCAAGACTGCGCGGCCAACTGAAACGCCCAGTGAACTATAAACTGTAGTATAATTTACATTCTTTGGGTTGATTTTATTGAAAAAGCTTGTGCTGTTTGAATTGTTGTCTTAAGATTAAAACAGTAGCGTTTTATCGGACGCATTCTTGACTGTTTTCCAGTGAGTTGATATTATAGATGATGTGTTCCTCGTCAAAACTATAATGTAAAGGTCGGAGTACGAGGGACTGTACATAGTACAAGGAGTGAATCAATCACATGCCAATAGCCATCGAATTTGTGCCTTCACGGCGCAAAAAGATCGCAGTGGATGTGGTGCCCGCCGAATGGCGAATATTTATCGCACACTAACAGTTCGTATATAGAACTGCTATCAAAAAAAGAAAAACACCCCAAGGCACCGGGGTGTTTTTCGTTTTCTAAGTCTATGTCCTTATTGTCCCAGAGCCTCGTCAAGGAGTGCTTTAAGTTCGGTGGTACTTCCTTGTACGATTGAGCTTGAGACCGCATCATCCAGCGGCTTACCGTTCAGATAGAATGACGGTGTCGAATCGACATTTAACTTTTTACCAAGCGCTTGGTCGAATGAAATCTTCTGATTAACTTTTGTACTAGCGATATCTTTTAAGAAGGTGTCTTTGTTCAGCCCTAAGTCGACAACATAGCTAGTGAACATATCAGTCCGTTCGGTTCCATTTAGACTTTCCCATTCACCTTGGTTTTCGAATACGAGATCATGCATTTCCCAGTACTTTCCTTGCAGACCTGCTGCTTCGACCGCAGCCGATGCCGCACGGGCGTTCGGGTGGATGGTGGTGAGTGGGAAGTTACGGAAGATAAAGAGCACCTTGTCTTTGTATTCTTCGGTGACTTCTTTGATTTGTGGGTGAGCGCCGCCACAACCAGGGCACTGGAAATCCCCGTATTCGATGAGGATAACGTTACTGTCAGTATTACCGATCACGTGATCGTCTATCTGTCCGTTCTGGTCGCTGGCCGAAACAATTGCATTTGTATCGACTGAACTAACATCCGCAGATGGGCTGCTCAGTCGTGAATACGCAACCAATCCACCAAGTAATCCAATGATAGCGACACCAAAAATAATCCATCCAACTTTATTCACTGTACGTAGACCTCCAAATTTACCAATGCCTATTGTAGCAGACATTAGCAGTGGTCGAGAACGGGAACTAGAGTACAATATGAGAAGGATGTTTACTTTCTTAGTCATTGTTGTGTCACTCCTGTTCGTACTTTTGGTAGTCATAACGAGTATGCGACCGGTTCCTGATATTATTAGCCGTTTTGAATTAGATCGTCGGGCCAGTAGGGCGAATAAAGAAGCAAGGTCAGCGCTACGACGCGAACGGTTACTTCCGGATGTCTTAGTACTACAGCGGATAATAGTGAGTATATTGCTTGTTGCGGTAGTACTCCTTTCTATAGTGACCTTTGGATGGGTCATAGGTACCATCGTAGGCTTTGCTGTGGCACTACAATACGCAGTTATTTCTCGGTTTGGCCCGCTAATGAAGGTGAGCCATGGTTTATATGAACATCTCGAACCGTCGCTACTGCGTTTTGTCGAAAAGTCGAGTGGTGTATTTGTATTTTTTCGAGGAGTTTCCGGTCATGACACCGAAGATCATCACCGATTTGATTCTCGTGAAGAGTTACAGCAACTCGTAAATAATTCAGGCGATATTCTCTCGTCCAATGAGCGTAGTCTGATAGTAAATGGCTTGGCATTTAGTGTTAAAGAAGTTCGCAGTGTTATGACGCCGAAAAGCGTGGTCAGTACCATTAAAAAATCTGAATTTCTTGGTCCATTGGTTCTGGACGAACTGCATCAACTCGGTCACAGCCGCCTTCCGGTTATCAGTAATGACATCGATCATGTCGTCGGTATCCTTCACTTGAATGACTTGCTCTCACTCGATATCAAACGATCAGTAACGGCTGAAAAAGCAATGGATCCCAAAGTCTACTACATACATCAGGACGATACGTTGGAACACGCTTTAGCCGCCTTCTTGAAAACACACCATCATCTATTTATTGTCATTAATGATCTTCGCGAAACCGTCGGAATCTTAACTATTGAAGATGTCCTCGAGGCACTGATCGGGCACAAGATCGTTGACGAGGACGATAATCACGAAGACCTTCGGGCAGTCGCTGCTAAAAAGGCCGAAAGCAATAATCAGCCCGGAGATCACGTCGACCTCTAGCCCACAGGCGTCAGAGGTGGTAAAATGATTTCCAAGATGACATGGATGGCAAACAATGATAATAATTCGCGGGTCGGCTGAAAGCCGGAGCGAGTTTTTAGTGCCATCGACCCTTACTAAGCCACACACAACACTACTAATGAGGATTCTATAATGACACGAACAATCATACGCGACTTGGCGTCAAAGGCGGGCGAGACCGTTACTATCCAAGGTTGGCTTCATAAAAAACGACTATTAGGTGGCTTAAACTTCATCACACTTCGCGACCGATCGGGTATTGCCCAAAGTTTGGTTGATAACAAGGACGAACTTGAAAAACTTCGTGGCCTGCAAATTGGGACAATCCTTGCACTGACCGGAGTCGTCACGGCGGACGAACGTGCTCCAGGTGGTGCTGAACTCCACAACGTTACGGTAGAGGTGATGGTACCAGTTACCGACGAGTCACCAATTGAAATTGATAAACCACTTGATCACAAGTCAGAAAACCTCGATACGTTATTTGAACATCGAGTAGTCGGCCTTCGTAACCTACAAGAAACGGGTATATTCAAGATCCAGGCCGGTATCAAAGAAGCAGTTCGACAATACTTGCGCAGCCAAGAGTTTACCGAGTTTAACTCACCAAAGCTTTTACCAGCCGCAACCGAAGGTGGTGCTGAGGTATTTACTCTCGACTACTTTGGTAAAGAAGCTACCTTGGCGCAAAGCGCACAATTCTACAAACAAATGATGGTAGGTGTTTTTGAACGTGCCTACGAAATCAATCCAACCTACCGTGCTGAACCATCAGCAACGACTCGTCACATGACTGAGTTTATTCACGTCGATGCCGAAATGGGATTTGTTGACTTTCAAGGACTACTCGATCTAGTTGGTGGATTATTAAAATCAGTCACGACCAGCATCTGGGAAACTAACGAGCGGGAGCTAAAAACATGGAACGCTCAGCCGGTGACCTTATCTGACAGTATCCCGCAACTGGCGTTGGAAGAAATTCACGATCTATACAGCAAGGCGACCGGCGAAGACAGTCGTGGTGAAAAAGACATGCGCCCTGACGAAGAGCGCTGGATCACTGAGTATGCAAAGAAAAACCTTGGCAGCGAAGCGGTCTTTGTGACACATTGGCCAACTAGCGAGATGAAGTTTTATCACAAGATTTCTGAAGAAAACCCAGAAATTGCCGAGCGTGCTGACTTGATTTTCCGTGGCGTTGAAATCGCTACCATCAGTATGCGCGAACATCGCTACGACGTACTAGTTGAGCAGTTGAAAACAATTGCTGGCGGTGATCCTGAAGCTGAAGGATTCAAGTACTATCTGCAGGCGTTCCAATACGGTTTGCCGGCACATGGCGGCTTTGGTTTAGGACTGGAGCGTCTTACCCAGAAAGTCATCGGACTTAGCAACATTAAGGAAGCAAGCCTTTTCCCGCGCGACATTAACCGATTGACGCCATAATGTCCGAACGAACATACTTAACCGTAACAAGCGTATAATAATGCTTATGCAACCAGCCGAACAAACACAAACAGAGCCCCAAACACCTATCACTCAACCAGAGGCGCCTAAGACGAGTAAGAAACTGCCTAGGCAAAGGCACTATTTGGCAGCGTTCTTCCTTAGTTTCATGTGGGGTTCATTTGGTGTTGATCGTATGTATATGGGCTATTGGGGCACTGGTATCCTCAAGTTGCTTACATTTGGTGGATTAGGATTATGGACGATAGTGGATTTCGCTATCATCTATATGGGCGCCTTGAAAGACAAGCAAGGACGAGAAATGTTGCAAGTTGCCGAGTACAAGAAGTTCGCTGGTAAAACAGTACTATTCTTCGCGTTAGCCCTGGGCTTGGTCGTGTTGGTTAATGGTCTGCTTGTTATTTACGGAGTAACACAATTGATCACCGGTCTACAGGACGGTACTGGTTTACCAGGTGGTCTTAACCTCGATCAGCTTCAGGGTGGCGGGGTCGATCAAAGTCAAATCGACGACCTCCTTAACCAGTAGTTACACCACTGGCTGGTTATCGAGCGAGTGCCACACGTACCAACTCGCAACTGACTCGTACGGGTGCCATTTATATTTCTTGGCTATTTTTTCTATGTCTTCGGGTGATGGTTTTTCCTTCAAATTGTAGAGCTTAAAGATACCATTTTTAATCCCTAGGTCGCCTGTTGGCAGGACATCGAGTCGTCCCATGCAAAATAGGAGGAACATATGCACGGTCCAGACACCGACCCCTTTAATTTGCGTCAGCTCAGCGATTACCTCATTATTTGACAGTGTGTCGAGGTGATCAAACTGGACGGTTCCTTCGATAACTTTGACAGCGAGGTCCTGAATGTAGGTCGCTTTTTGTCGGGACAGACCCACGGAACGAAGCTCTTCTACATCTTTTTCCAGAATCATACCTGGGATCGGGAAGTTGTCATTCGGGAATAACCCGAGGAATCGATTCATGATCGTTCGCGCGGCTTTGACACTTAATTGCTGGGATACGATACTCTCAACAAGCTCTTGGTAATAGTTCTTGTGAGGGGTAATGTTCGGCAGGGGCGATACAGCGATAATAGGACCGAGAATAGGATCATGACCCTTCAGGTATTCGGCAGCGTGCTTTAGGCTTTCGGACGCGGCATGTTCCATCAGTCTTCTTTAAACCATTTTGAGTAGGCACTTCGTGCTTTAATGATTTTCGGTGTAATAACGATCGCACAGTAGCCATTGCCTGGATTTTTGTTAAAGTAATCTTGATGCTCGGCTTCGGCGGGGTAGAACACATTGAGGGCAGTAATCTGCGTAACGATCGGGTCCTCCCAATGTTCGTGAGCACGCACGGCTGCCACTTCAAAAGCGACCCGCTGTTCATCGTCTTTGTAGAACATGGCGGATCGGTACTGTGTTCCCATGTCTGCACCTTGGCGATTTAGTGTCGTCGGGTCGTGGATCAAAAAGAAAAGGTCGAGGATAACGTCACTGGGTATCATCGATTCATCGAAAGTGATTTGGACAGTCTCGGCGTGTCCGGTACTACCACTAGCTACTTCAGAGTAGGTGGGATCGGGTGCTTCTCCTCCGGCGTAGCCGCTATATACTTTTTCAACGCCTTTCAATCGACGATAGATCGCATCGAGGCACCAAAAACATCCTCCAGCTAACACATACGTTGTCATACACTAATTATACCTCGTAAGAGTTATAATGGGCCCATGAAGACAATTCCTAAACACACTTTTGCATTCCTTGATTCATGGCTAGAGTTCCGTCGGGGTTGGGTAAACGTCCCTGGGTATAGTATTGCGATCGCCAAAAAGGGCAAGATCGTCTTTAGTAAATCATACGGAGTTGCCGATAAAGAGTCTGGCCAAAAACTGACTCCACAGCATATCTTTCGCGTGGCCTCGCATTCTAAAACATTTACCGCAACAGCAATTATGCAACTGGCAGAAGCCGGCAAGCTTCGCATTGATGATCACGTGGTTGATTACCTCGACTGGCTCAAAAAGCATAAGGACTCTCGTTGGAAAACAGTTACTATTCGCCAATTACTTTCTCATGGAGCCGGAATTATCCGTGATGGAGCGGACGCTGACTATTGGCAACTGGTAAGACCATTCCCTGAAACGGGCGAACTTCACGATGCTGTCCTGGAATCAAAACTGATACTTGATCCAAATGTGAAACTGAAATATTCGAATTACGGGTATGGACTGCTGGGTGAAATTATTGAGCGTCTCAGTAATGAATCGTACGTCGACTACGTTACAAGGCGCATCATTAAGCCTCTTGGTTTAAAGCGAACATACCCTGAATTTAATGAATCAATTCGTAGCCAGATGACCAGCGGATATAGCCGGAATAACCAAAGAAACGAGTCAATAAGATTGCCTCAAGTTACGACGAATGCTCTTGCTGCTGCTACTGGTTTTTGTTCGACTGCTGAGGACCTCTGTCTATACATGTCAGCGCAAATGGTAGGCTCTGGGAAGCTTTTGAGCGATGAATCAAAACGCGAGATGCAACGTATGCAACGGATCGCCGAGCCCGAGCACGAAGGTAGCTATGGACTTGGTTTTGAACTTGATAGATACGGTGATCGTTCCATGTTTGGACACAGTGGAGGATTTCCTGGTTACGGTTCGCGAACGATGGCACATACTGATGATGAGTACGTTGTATCCGTCATGGTAAATTGTAGTGCTGGGGAATCTGGATCAATGGCAAAGGCTATCACGGCGGTCATCGATAATTTTGGTGAACCCGAACCAAAGAAGTCATTACTTAAATTCGAAGGCCGATTTGCCGATTTCGGATCGTTTCTTGAGGTCGTTGTAAAGGGTAATGAACTTGTTCTTTTGTGGCCGAATTGGTGGCAAGTGTTCGAGGAAACCGAACCACTTGAATACGTCGACAAATCAACATTGAAGATCGTTCACACAAACAGCTATTACTCACCCGGTGAAACTATCAAGTACACATTTAAAGGCAACAAGATTGATCATATCGTGAATGCGGGAAGTACGATGTATCCTACGGTGACTGGTGAGATTCCTGAACAAGTATGGAAAAAGCTGACTTCCAAGAATTAATCTGGCAAAAGGCACGCGAATTATACCGACCAATGCCTTGGCGCGATACAACTGGCCCATATTTTATATTGGTGAGTGAATTAATGTTGCAACAAACTCAAGTCGATCGGGTCATTCCAAAGTTCAATGATTTCGTAACGAAATTCCCAACCATCGAAGCACTTGCAGAGGCAAAGCTCGCAGAGGTGCTTATAGCATGGAGTGGACTTGGATATAATCGTCGAGCAAAATTCCTGCACGCAACGGCACAGAAAGTTATGACAGATTTCCATGGTACGATTCCGCATACAGCAGAAGATCTCGTTAGTTTATCTGGTGTTGGCCCGAATACGGCCGGGGCAATCCTGGCTTATGGATTTAATCAGCCGGCCGTATTTATCGAAACCAATATCCGAACGGTTTATTTCCATCACTTTTTTGATGATCAGATAGAGGTAAGTGATAATGCTGTACGCGAAGTCGTTGAATCTACCCTTGATTACGAACATCCACGTGAGTGGTATTGGGCGATGATGGACTACGGCGCATTCTTGAAAAAACAAGGCTTGGGAAGGATTGATCAAAGCCGGCATTACAAAAAGCAAACACCACTAGAGGGGAGTCTTCGCGAAGTGCGGGGCAGTATTGTAAAGACGCTGGCGAAAGGACCGCTGACAGAAGAGGCGCTACGCGCATTAATGCCTAATGACGAACGGTTCGACGTAGCTCTTGTGGCATTATTTTCCGAAGGGCTTGTTACAAAGACGTCTGAACAATTACATTTACAGCGATAAACGGTATAATAGTCAGAGATGAAAATGCCTGGCCGACTGGTTATTATTGGAGCGATTGCCGCAGTGGTGTTTTCGATGATTTCTTTTCACGGAGTCTCGGCGCAGACAATCTTGACCGAAGAACAGTTGCAACGTATCAGCGCGAACTGTTTATCTATCAAAAATACACTGAATCAGCTTCATGTCAGCGACGCCCTTCTTAGGGTGAATCGTGGCCAAATCTACGATGCAATGGGCACGAAACTCATGAATAATTTTAATAGCCGATTAACGAGTAATGGCAAGGATGCCAAAGGTCTTCAGGCGGTTACATCGGGGTATCAGACAGCTCTTGATACCTTTCGTAGTGACTATCGAGAATATGAATCGAAACTTTCGGTTGCGATCAAGATTGATTGCAACAAGCAACCTTCAGAATTTCATGCCGCTATTCAAGAAGCGAGGGCAAAGCGCACGACACTGCATACGGATGTCTTACGGTTACACCGATATATCGACGATTATCGCTCGGGTGTCAGTGATTTCTTAATTAATTTTGAACGCACTTCTGGAGGCAAGTCATGAACAACGAGCCTGATGCCACTCAAGCCGATGACGAGTTGACGTTCTGGGGTCAGCATCGATTCATGCTACTCGTTGGTGTGACTATCGTGGTTGCGGTTATCCTCGTCGTCATTAGCCTGGTCATTTATAACGTCAGTGGTTCGGCCCAGCTGGACCTTAGCCGCCCTGGGTACACGTCGGTGAGTAGTCAGGTGAATCGTACCGACAACATTGATGGCTATGACGCGTCGGGGCCAGTAAATAAAACGACGATCGACGAATTTACGAAACTGTATGACGCTCAAGCTGCGAAAGCCAAAGCTGTAGATGCCTTTAACGGTGATCCGCTCAATCCCGAGGTACTCGAGTTTGGTGTTGGCGCCACCGAGTAGGTCTAATTACTCGATCTAACGATACTAGTGCCAAGGGCACGTCTGACGCTTGCTTCGGCCAGTTTTCGTCGTTTTAATGCAAGAGCTTGGTTTTTAAATTCAGGATCTTTCGTGACATCGCGTCCAAACCACTCAGGTGGGGTAAAGTCTGCGGCTGCTTGTAACTTTTCTTCCAAACTGTCGCCGTAGAATTCAACCTCTGCAACAATTAGTCCAGCGTTTGCTTCGTCGATGTAGTGATCCACTGAAATTTTATATTGTCCGAAAGGAATATCGATACGGATTTTTTTGAGCATGTCAGAGTCGGGGTGTTGTTCGAGGTAGGCATCGAAAAGATCTTCTGGTATGGGTCGCTCGTTGATAGGTTCGTCACGAACGAATCCTTCGCCCGTTTTCATATTCATTGTATGAGAAACGTTTCCACTAGTGTCTTCAATGCGACGGAGTCTGAGTTCGGACTTATTTTTACCAATCGCAACGTATACCTGATCAATTGTAACGGCGAGTTCTTCGGGAAGTGGTGGTAAAAGCGCTGGATCGATGAGAAACTTTAACTCTACTTCAGCTGAGTTTTCAGGTGGAGTAGCGGGCGCTTGACGTTCAGCACCTGGAATTTGCGTATCTGGTGTAACCATAACATCTCCTATTGTAAGTTAAATCTGGGGAACTGAAAGCTTAAGCGTTGAGGTTTGCAAACGCAAGTTCGGCTTCCTCTTCGAATAATTCAAACAAGAGCGCCTGTGCATCGACAATTTCAGGGAATTCACCGTATTTGGCACGGATTCGTGCGTGAAGTGCGATGTGAGACTGTAGTAGCGCGTCGCTGTCATGGACGCCGTAATCAACTTTGAGCATAGTAATGCCATCACCAAGGATGTCGACCAGAACAGGCATCAGTTTATCAACGGCTCGAACGAAGCGCGATTCCTTGTCAGCTTGTGCCTCGTACGCCATCAGCAGACGACCGGTATAGGGTGGCAAACTAGCGACGAGGCCAGCGAGTGCATCGTGTTCAGCTTTCTCTTTTGCAGCCAGCTCTTCGGCGCTAATCGAAAATGTCGCCACGTCGTCAGTGATGAGTTCGATCAGGTCATGAACGCCGCCGTATTGGTGAACTAATCCTGGATCGAGTTGCGGATACAGCGCAACTGCCAGTTCGGAAGCGATCATCGACAACATAAAACTGTGTTCGACATCACTTTCGTGTCGGCTATCTGCATACCGTGGTACACGTTCAACCCGGGCAAATTCCATACTGACCCCTGCGAGGTGTAAGGCAGTCGCTGCGACGCGTTGTCTGATATCTTGGTCACCCTCTACACCGACCCCCTCGATGATTGGTAGTTGCTCAAGACTTACAGTTGATAATCTTTCCATGAGTTACCCTCCTTGTCGCTGTGATTATTATTTACAGAGACATTTTCATGGTATTTTAGATAGTAGGTTAGCGATAGAAAGTATAATTTGAGTCAAATATGGTTGAGTCTACATCTTTAAATCATCACATCCAGCGCCACATTATTGACGTGTTGATGTTCCAAGAGGTCGCCAGGTTTCGTGACCTCCGTCCGCCAAAAACTGACACAAATCTATTCACCTATCATTTAAATACCCTCGTAAAAACAGGAATGGTATCAAAAGTAGAGGGTGGCTATACACTAAGTATTGAAGGACTATCCTATGTGGACCGGGTGAGTACTGAAAAGAAAGCCATTCGTACACAGCCGAAAATTATTAACATGCTGTTGATTCAAAACAGCGATGGGGACGTATTGCTTCAAAAGCGGAATAAACAACCATATATAAATATGTGGACATTGCCGTATGGAAAATTGCACATTGACGATGGTACCTTGAAGCAGGCTGCCCAGCGCGAAGCAAAGGAAAAGTTGGGTCTCGTGGACCAAGAACTAAAGCATGTCGGTGACTGCTATATACGAGTTAAAACAGTCGAGGGTATTCTTTCGACGACTTTGGCACACGTGTTTAGCTTTAATCGTGACGATATCGAAATAAGTGAAGAGATCGTCTGGGCGCGACCACATAAACTTGACCAGTACCGATTAGCGCCGGCGGTTGAGTCAATCGTGGCTCGTGGGTTTTTTAAAGATCCCTTCTTTTTCGAAGAGTATGATGTTGACTGGTACAATTAAGCTATGAATTTGAACGAATATCAGAAACTGGCAAAGCGTACAGCTGCTCCAAAAGATAAAAAAAATGAATTGTTCCATCTGGTGCTTGGCCTGATGGGTGAGTCAGGTGAGATTGCCGAGAAAATGAAAAAGATAGTTCGTGATAATGCGAGTGACTTCGACAAGCTCGCCAAAGACGACCTGAAAAAAGAACTCGGGGATATCCTTTGGTATATCGCCATCTTGGCCGACTACTTCGATATTGAATTAGATGAAATCGGAAAAAAGAATATCGACAAACTTGCTAGTCGACTCGAACGCGGAACGATTAGTGGCAGTGGCGATAACCGCTAGTTCTGAAGTTTTTCTCGTATCCAGTTATCGATCGTGCCGGCACCCATACACAGTACCAGCGCGCCACTTGCCTTGGCTGCTTGGATGTTTTGCCACAGCTCGTCGTTCAGTTCGGCAATGACAACAGAATCTCGATTAGTTACTTGCTCAATCAAATCACTAGGCTGCAGTATGGTCTCGTCGGGGTCTTCGCGTGATAGATACGTGGGTAACCAATAAATTGTCTCAGCCAGTTCGAACTGGTCAGTATACATACCTTTAATTCGGTGTTGACGACGGTTTTGATGTGGTTGATATACTAATACGACATGATCAGATAGTTCGCGCGCCATTTGTAGCGTCGCAGCGATTTCCATAGGGTGGTGACCATAGTCGGTATACAAGTTGTCGGCTAATTTCTGGAATCGACGATCGGTGCCGGGGAATGAACCGATTGCGGCGGTTGTATCGTCCTCTTTTGCAAGATGTAAGTACTCGATAGCTTTAGCGACGAGCGTTGCGTTTCGGCGATTATGTTCACCGGCCAGGGGAAGTGCAAGTGGCTCGCTTAGTACCCAAGCACGTGTCGTGTCGGCATCGATGTAGTCGGCATCGGTGTCCCACAAAATAGCCTGCTTCGATTGATTAATAAAGGTGTTAAAAGCAGCAGTATATTCTGATTCTTGAGGATAGGTGTCGGGGTGGTCGTAATCAATCGAAGTGATGAGTGAGAGGGCGGGTTGAAAATGAAGGAAGTTGCGGTCGTATTCATCACA
This sequence comes from Candidatus Microsaccharimonas sp., assembly GCA_049276535.1. Classification (GTDB taxonomy): domain Bacteria; phylum Patescibacteriota; class Saccharimonadia; order Saccharimonadales; family Saccharimonadaceae; genus Microsaccharimonas. The sequence continues at coordinate 415,251 of JBASWP010000001.1, read as the reverse complement.
TTCGTAAATAAAATACTCACTTTTTGGATCGTATTTACCGCTTGGCCCGAATGAAAGTGTCGTTCCGACAGAATAGCTAATAGGAATGCCAAGTTGTTGCATGGTCCAGACGAGCATGCCGGTCGTCGTTGTCTTGCCGTGCGTTCCTGCAATCGCAACCAATTTAAGATCTTTTTCTTGAATAACATAGGCGAGGAACTCATCACGCTTACCAACCCGCATACCTAGCTCGCGCGCAAGAAGCAGTTCAGGATGATCTTCAGGGAGGGCAGCAGTGTAGACGAACCAATCGATTGGCGAGGCTTCGTGGCAAGCCCGAAGGAACGTTCCGTCTTGACCGATGTTCACAGTAACACTTTGGGAACGGAGTTCATCAGTGACAAGGGACTCGACAAGATCAGAGCCCATAACACTATGACCAAGGTCACGCGCGATCTCGACGAGTGGTCCAATGCCAACCCCGCCAAGCCCTGAAAAGTAAATATTCATAGCCTTTAGTATAGCACTTGGACCTCGGGTAAGAGTGTGGTGTAATAGAGAAAGCATAAGTGGGCATTAAATAAACATGATTCAAAAAATAATCCAGAACATTCTCAAGCGTCGGCATTTCTGGCGGGTTGCTACGTTTAGCGAGATTGCGGAACTGTATGCCTCGCGCATGCTCCGTATGTTGGCACTGAACATGACGACAGCATTCACGTCGATCTATTTGTACCAAACGGGATTCGATGTGTTTTTCATCGCCATATTATGGGCGATCTTCTTCGCCTATAAATTCTTTATTGCTATTCCAATGGCCGCCATAATCGCCAGGATCGGTCCAAAACATGCAATCCTTGTCTCGAACTTTTTGTTTATTCCCGCAATGATAGCGCTTGCGGTCGTGCCTTACTTTGGGGTGATGGCGCTTGCGGTCATGGTTGTCTTCCAAGGGGCATCAGCGATGCTTTACCAGATTGCCTATGCGATCGATTTCTCAAAGGTAAAGAGTGTTGATCACGCCGGAAAAGAGATCGCCTATATGAATATCGTCGAAAAGGTGACGACCGGCCTTAGCCCATTGATTGGAGGAATAATCGCCTACTTGTTAGGCCCGCAGTCCATTATGGTTATCGGAGCTATTTTGTTTGCAGTATCGGCAATGCCGCTCTTCAAGACTGGTGAAGTGGAACTTCCAAATCAAAAACTCTCTTTCTCTGGTTTTCCCTGGAAACTTGTCACCCGTAACATTGCTGCTCAAATGAGCATCGGTGTCGATGTATTTACGTCGGGCACTGTATGGACCCTGTTTTACGCGATTACCATTCTAGGAGTGAGTTCGAGCAATCAAATCTATATCGAGAACGGTATACTTCTGTCCGTCGTACTACTTGCTGCGCTAAGTGCATCGTATATGTACGGTCGTTTGATTGATCGACGGAGAGGAGGGGAGCTGTTACGGTTTGCAGCGATCGCTAATGCAATAACTCATTTCATGAGGCCATTCATCGGGTCACCTGTTGCTGTAGCTGGGCTGAACGTTGCGAACGAGGCGGCGACAGCCGGATACTCGATGACCGTAACTCGTGGTAACTTCGATAATGCTGATCTGTCTGGCCATCGTACTACCTATATTGCCCTGGTTGAGGCGGTATCAAATCTTGGTGCCTGTTTTGGGGCTCTGTTATTAGCACTCGTCGTTTTCATGTTTAGTGATGCTCGAGGAATGGAATATTTCTTCTATATTGCTGCAGGGATCGTCCTTCTCATCGCAACCGCTCGGTTCCCTCTGTACCGCAAGTAGTTCATGATACAATAAAGCCTAGTAATAAGGTGGGAAACCTCTAAGGTAGTGGCGGAAAAAAGGCAAGTTCGACGAAGCATCAAAGACCTGCAACGTATCAAAACGTGGCAGCTCTTGATAATGCTGATCCTTGTCGGCTTCATTGCGGCGACATTTTTACGCCTCAACAACATTGGGATGGTCGAACGACGGACTGCGGTTATCAACGCCGATCAGGCGAATAGTCCAGAAGATTTAATCCGAAGATTGTATGATCTACAACAGTACGTAACGGCTCATATGAACACCGATATGGGCAAGGGTGTCTATCTCGAAGCCAGCTATAAAAGGGACAGCCAAAAAATTCTCGATGCTGCTTCGGGTGACCAGAATCCAAATGGCAATATCTACAAAAAAGCCCAGGAAGTGTGTGCCCCAAAGTTTTCAGGTTATTCGTCCGCTTACCTCCAGTGCACCACTAATGAATTAGCAAAATATCCCGCTGCAAGTGACTTGATTGGTGCGGTCAAACTCCCCTCCGCTGACAGCTACCTGCACGTCTACGCGTCACCCCTCTGGTCACCCGATTTTGCTGGCTGGTCGGTGTTGATATCTATCGTTCTTATCCTTATGATTCTGGTACGTTTGATCAGTCTTGGGGTGCTCAAGTTATTGCTTCGTCGACACTACCGTAACGTTTGATGTTGACAGCACCCCTAGTGAAGCTGTACGCTTACTCTCGTATAGCACTAATAGGAGGTATAGGAATCTATCATGGCTTACAGTCACACAAACTCAAAAGGCGTTACTTACTACCTACACAGTACTGAAGTAACCCTTCGTGGTGGTAAACCACAAACAATCTACTTCTTTGCGAAGGTAGAAAAGAACGCAAAGGGTGTTCCGGTAGAACTACCAGAAGACCGCGTTGTCAAAGAGAACCCACGTAACGGTTTCCTTACTGTTTCAAAGAAGAAATAGTCAGAAGAACCTATTGCACCATAAGCTGTTTGGCCATATACTAAGGCCAAACAAACAGGTGCCAAAATTGCCCCCTCCCCGGGGGCATTTTTTGTTGTTTTTCTACTAGCTATATAACAGGGGTGGGAGTACAATAAGTTTATATGGTAAAGATGATTGAGGTGAAGAACCTCAAAAAGAGATACGGGGATAAACAGGCCGTAGATGGGGTTAGTTTTTCAGTTGAAAAAGGCGAAATTTTTGGCATCCTTGGACCAAATGGTGCAGGAAAAACAACAACGCTTGAAATGATGGAAACTTTGCGTCCGATCGATTCGGGGAGCGTCAAAATTGATGGTATTGATGTCAAAAAAGACCCTCAAACAATTAAGTATCTCATCGGTGTTCAGCCACAGTCGCCAGCCTTCCAGGACAAGACTCGCCTGACTGAAGTCGTCGAAATGTTCGCTGCGGCCTACGGTGAAAAAGTCGATGCCATGGCATTTCTTCGCGACGTTGGCCTCGAAGAAAAAGCTAAAAGCTACGTCGAAAATCTTTCAGGAGGACAAAAACAACGCCTCAGTATTACCACCGCCCTTGTTCATGGTCCAAAGGTCTTCTTTCTGGATGAACCTACCACAGGGCTTGATCCTCAAGCACGTCGTAATCTGTGGGAATTGATCGAAAAAGTTCGTGACCGTGGAATTAGCGTCATCATGACCACCCACTACATGGACGAAGCCGAAATCTTGTGTGACCGCATTGCCGTCATGGATAATGGTAAGATAGTCGCTATTGATACGCCGCAGAATCTCATTAAGCAGCTCTTAAAGCGTGGGTTTAAGAAATCTCAAGAAGTCCAACAGGCAAATCTCGAAGACGTCTTTATTGATTTGACCGGCAAAGGTCTGCGAGAGGAATCATAATGAAACAAACCCTTCGTAAACAACTATTTACCGTCGCCGTCTTTGTTCGTGTTAACACCAAGCGCTTTTTCCGCGATCGTCTCGCTGTCTTCTTCACGATTGTCTTCCCGTTAATCTTCCTATTCGTTTTTGGAAGCCTGAACAGTGGCAGCGGAGACATTTCGTTTAATGTGGCGATTATCAACGAGTCTCAATCACAGTTCGCAACTGATTTCGTTAAACAAGCCGAAGAGGGTAAAATACTCAAAGTAAACAAAGAGATCACTACACTCGATGCCGCCAAAGAAAAAATGAGTCGATCAGAACTTGATGCCGCCATCGTCTTGCCGGAAAATTTTGGACAGACGCCGACAGGTGGAACGTACCCAACGGGCGAGGCGAAGATCGTGTACACTCAAAACAATCAACAGTCCGCTTCGGCGTTAACCTCAATCCTCGATCAACAGTTCAAGGTGATCAATAGCCAATTTGTCACCACAGTTACGCCATTTACTGTCACAGGCGAGGAGCTCAACGAGCGAAGTCTTTCAGCATTTGATTACACCTTCGCTGGGCTACTCGGGTTCTCGTTAATCGGTATGGGTATCTTTGGTCCAATGAATGTCTTTCCTGAACTAAAAAAGATGGGCATTCTGCGTCGCCTTAGTACGACGCCGCTTCGCGTGTGGCAGTATTTCCTTTCAACAATGATAGGGCAGGCACTGGTCGGGCTACTGGGCTTTGCGGCCATGTTTATCGTTGCCATACTCGTATTTAACTTACAGGTGGTAGGGAATTGGGCGGAACTGACCGTATTCCTGATATTCGGTATGATTACTATGCTAGGGATAGGTCTCGCGTTAGGTGGATGGGCTAAAAATGAACGTCAGGCAGCGCCTCTGTCGAATATCATCGTATTTCCTATGATGTTCCTGTCAGGAACCTTCTTTCCACGCTTTCTTATGCCTGAATGGTTGCAGAATATCTCGGCATTCCTTCCGCTTACACCGATTATTGACGGTATCCGTCTGATTGCTACCGAGGGCAAGCACTTCATCGACATACTTCCGCAAATCGGTCTGACGGGTGCTTGGATTGTCGTTATTTATATCATCGCTTTTCGAGTCTTCCGATGGGAGTAGATTGACCGCATAGTATATTTATGCTATAGTATTTAACATTATTATGCCTGAAGTTCCACAGTCAGAAGACCCTCTCCCCAAAAAGCACGACAGTTTATCAGCGCGTGTTACTCGGTTTCATGCTGAAAACCAACAGCTAGGCGGTACCTATGAATATGTCGTCACAGACGAACGAGATCCTTTTGTTTGGAAAGCTCACCAAGTAAATGACAAGGATGTTAACTTCCACATAGCAAAATCAGAGCCACTGAGACATTTGATGTGGGCAGCGTATCGTTTAATTGGAACATTACCGTCCGAAGACGAAGTTGCGAAAATAAGAGACACAGAAACATTTAATCCGGCAATCGAGCAACGACTGATTGCTGCATTGAGTGATAACGATCGCGAGGTATTACGACGCTATCACAACTTCTTACTGGCTAACAGTGCAACGCTCGAATCGCCTGTCGCGCAAGCCAGCGAAGCCCCATCGGTTGAATCTCGACCAAGGTCCAAAAAAGAAGAAATGCTTGCGGCAATTTTCGAGCACATGGATATCTTGAAGTTACAGAAAGAATCTAGCGAAGTTGACAAGGGGTCGACCTCTGTTGACATATCATAGTACTTATGCTATAGTTTTAGTATCTCATGACAAATACCGAACATACTGAACCACAATCATTCGAAGAGGAACAGCCTTATCGGATGCTTTCTCTTGGTGGCGACCACGTCACTGTTTCAGGCATGACAAAACACTACGTGCAATTGATTAACGAAGCGATCATGGCCAACCCACACCATCCAATGGTTGAAGGTATGGAATTGTCACGATACTTGAATGTTATTGTCGCAAGTGATGGCGGCGTGCCATTCGAGGATTTTCAGTATATGATGAATACGTTACCGCTTGATGAGGTAGATAACCCTGACCAGCCTGAAGAGGATATCTCTCCTGAAGACCAAGCAAGTATTGATCGACTCATGGACGGCGCTGGCTGGACAAGTGAACGCGCCCGCCGAAAAATACTGGGTACCTCCGCTGGCCAAACCGCAGTAAAAGCAAGTAATCCTCCGCGCATTCGTAAACCTCGCGCGAAGAGCCATTATCACCCCAGTAAAGTTCCAGACAATGATAATGTTAACGATCCGTACTGGAAAGCGGGTGACGGACCTGTGGTTCGTACTGCCGAGGATGAAATGCATCTTGCTGCCCTACGTGCGGCGGCAATCGCTGATATTAAACGTCTGCGTGCTGCTCAGGACGAGCTATTGAGGCCTGCCGAAGAAAAAGACAAAGCGCCGTCGGTTACCCAATGGGAATCTACGGACCAAGCTATGCTAAAACAATCTTTTGGTATGTATGGTTTTTATCCAGAACGTCCAGTCGAGGCAAAAGCTCTAAAACGGATGAATGGCCAGGTTAACAATATGATGACAGGGTTGTCATATTTTGATGATCTGGCATACCGTGAAGGTATTGCCACGAATGTCGAAAAGAAAGAGCGCCTTGAAGAAGAGGCCGGAGGTTTACTTGAAGCTCTCGATAGCTCACTCGATGGCATAACGTACGGCCGAGCGATCATTCACCGAATCGATGAATCAGGTATAGGGGACGGTACTTCTTTTGCAAACGTCTTTCCCTACGATGAGATTGTCGTAGACCCGAACTTGCGGGCGCAGTTAATGGTTCTGGCGGGATTTCGTGAAAATCAACGTATCACTGAAGGTGAAGCGGTTGAAAAGACGGATGAGGATTCACCAGAGTCACGCATTGAAATCATCGCAAGCCTGATTCACCAGTCTCTTGGTGAGCTGTCTGCAGGCGCTGTACGGAGTTTAGCCGCCAACCTAGTAAAAGATGAAGACAGGCGGTTTGATCACTGGTACAAGGTACTAAAAGAGGCGTCAGGGCATGACTATGTTCGCGACGTGATAACCAGTGGTCTAGAGCGGATTGATAAACAGCTCGAAGAATCTTCTTAATAAAACTATTGAGTTGAAGTAAGCTTACGATTCAGTAGGACGTCATATCCATCGAATACTTCATTCGATCTATCGACACCGATCTTTTCGAGTTCTCTCCACAACTCTTCGACGATACTCTTTCCGTCGCTGTCTTCTTCGGCAAGTTTCTCTGCCTCGATAAAAGTACCGAGATTTTCGACTTCATCCAGACAAATCTCGATGTCATTGTAGTGGGCTTTCTGTCGAGTTTTTATTAAGTCGGAATAAAGTGTGAATCCGAGTGCGTCTATGATCGCAGCAAGCTCTTTTGCATCAGAGACTTCAGTTTCGTGTTCGATGCTGTCGAGGCCGCCTGTATGTTGCCGCTTCAATGTAAAGATAGTTTTGGCGTCATTTTCAGTTCGTATTCGTAACCAAATTGATCCGAGGGCGTTATCGGCAACCCCGGTTTGGCCGTATACGACGTCATGTTGCTTGATTGGAGCCGAAAGTTCAATACCGGCATTTTTAATCGCGCTAAGCAGCGACGCCTTGTCTTTGACCATGGCTTTAATTTCAATTTCTCTCATGCACTCATCATAACAAAGACAGCCAGTAAAGTACTGACTGTCATGAATGTTTCATCTGGTGGGGCATTATGAACGAAGTTAGAACTTATTTGATTGCCTGAACCGTCTCGACAATAAGCTTCTCAAAAAGATCTGTGCTTTCCTCTATTTCCTTTATATCAATATATTTAGCGTTCGTCACTCCGTCGCCGAATATAAAATCTGAAGAACTGACCCTTGCTTTATACACAATCCATGTCATCCATGTATCAATACGATCAAGATATACGTTTGTTGAGTAGGTAATTTCACATACTTCTACATCTTTGATGCCTATTTCTTCTTCTATCTCGCGCCTAAGACAATCTTGTGCGGATTCTCCATGCTCAAGGCCACCGCCAGGAAGACTCCAAAAGTCCTGCCCTTCTTTAACAACGAGTATTTTATCCTCCACGTCTGTAATTAATGCTTTTGCGACGACTCGATAAATTGTGGACGGGTACATGTTGATATAATAACAAAAATAACTCCACAAAGAGTTATTTTTATTAGCATAAGCTCTATGGTGGGGCTGGAAAGAGTTGAACTTTCTACCAAGTGGTTATGAGCCGCCTGCTCTGACCGATGAGCTACAGCCCCACGTAGGGGTTATTATAGCCTAGATACCCCCCTTGGGCTATAATGATGGAAACAGTATGCGTAAAATAAACATTCGAAAACTTATCTATGCGGCACGCCACAAGTATCTGACGCTGAATAACGTTGTTATATTGGTGGCTTTTTTGATTGCTGCCAGTTGGGTGTGGGGTTCGCTGGGAATGATGCAGCGTAATTATGCGCTGCAAAAAGAAGTCGATTACAAAAAACGACAACTTGAACTCACTCAGCTGCAACGCGACAATCTAGAACTTCAAAAGAAGTATTATCAGACGTCTGAATACCAAGAGTTAGCCGTGAGGGAATCGCTAGGTTTGGTTCGTCCGGGCGAAAAGGTATTGATTCTTCCCGAGAGTTCCCAAGCGGCCAAAGACGCCGACAAGCCAAAAACGGTTGCGGTCACCACTACCGCTCAAACGAGTAACCTGGAACAATGGGTGAATTTCCTTTTTGGCGGCTATAGCAAGAGTATTAACGACAAATCGTAGGTCGAGAAAAGCAATACCGCTCGATGTGAGCGGTATATTGTTATTTCGCAAGTTTGATTTTCAGGGACTTGAGCTTTTTCTTTAGGATGCGCTTTCGAGACGCTCCGTGCCAGTTCTTGTGTTTTGCCATGTGATGGATCCAATTACGTTATTAAATGCGCGTTTTAAGCCGAAGGTTTGATAGATATTGTTGGTGATTGAGCGTTGGGTGTTGGCTAAGATATTTCATATGCTTATCAACGAACGACAGGTCTCCGACAGATGCAGGAGAGTAGGTAGACTTGGTATTAAACAGGGGACTGGTCATCATTTTGTCCAGTTCTTCGCGAACAAGCGTGGCGTCCTCTGACTTTAGAAATCTTTCTACGCTTAACGAATTGCTCACGGGCTGTCCTTTACACATTACGAAACTGTGCTACTACTCCTTCCATTATGCATCATTTTGTCCAAAATACCTAATCTGTCCAACAGAGAAGGGTAGAGGAGGTCCTGAAATTGGACATAAAATTAAAAATAGTATATAATTAATATAGCTAGATTTTCTTGGGGATCCTCATCTAACGCATTTGTTTTCTTGACTCTTCTTAGCACCTTAACTTGAAAGGGAATATGTATGATTTCATTCGTATGGCCACCTGGTGAGCCAATGCTGGCAGGCACCGGCGGATCAGAAACGTATACTGCAGGGCATGTCCGTGAACTTCGACGGAGGGGTATTGATGCCCAAGTGGTGACGATTGGTCATGGCACCAAAGATGGTCGTCAGGACTTTAATGACATACCTTTCGTATCGTTCAAAGACGAAAAGAGCATCAGTGATTTGCCAGGTACGGTTGTGTTTGTAAACAAGGCCTATCATGTCCCGACAAAAAAGAAGGCGACGATCATTCTTCACTGTTCGATTCCACGTCAATCAGACAAGGATCGTTATAAGTCATACGTCGTCGGCAAGACGATTATCGCCACCAGTATCTATAGTGGCCAGCAATGGGCGTTATATCTCGACATCCCCTATAGTCGTATTGATATCGTACTGCCATTTGCCGATCCCATCTTTGGAAATGTGAAGCGATCGCGCACATCTCGAAAAACACGTATTCTATTTGCGGGCCGACTTCACCCTGAAAAAGGCATCTACACCATCCTTGAAATGATGCACCAAAAAGACATGCAACAGGGCGACTATAGCGTTACCTTTCTGCTTGCTGGGCAACACGTCGATACTGGCAGAGAAATCGCTCGAATGTTAAAGAATTATCCTTACGCAAAACTCATTCAACCCCAAAAGACAGTTATGGGAATGGCAAAGCTTCTCGCAAAAACAGATATTCTGTTGATGCCATCTGTGTTTTCTGAACCGTTCGGTATGCTATCTGTCGAAGCCCAGCATACAGGCTGTCGTGTCGTAGCCAGCAATGTCGGGGGATTGCCCGAGACTAATGGGGGATTACTGACGCTGGTCGAACCACGGAGCCCACTCGCACTCATTACGGGTATTAAACAAGCAGTAGCACTAGGCCAGGCAACCTCGCGCGAGCGTTTGCATGCGCTCGACGAATTCACATTAGACGAATCAGTCGACGAATTATTGAAAGTACTTCACTTCAAAACATAACTGACATAAAAGTCGCGAAGCTCGTCGACGAATGACATTCATTCCGCTAAAGTAAGCGTAAGTATGAACGTTGCTATTGCTGTCGTCACCTTATTAATCGCGCTTGTCAGTTACAGCGTCTATATTAGAGATGTACTTGCGGGCAAGACTCGGCCACATGGCATGACTTGGATTATTTGGGCAGCACTTAACGGATTTATTTTTTTCGAACAAGTCACTCACGACGCGGGGCCTGGAGCGTGGATAACAGGGGCAACTGCGGTAGCAAACCTTGTTATCTTTATCTTGTCGTTCAAGTTTGGTGAAAAGGACGTTACCTTCTTTGACTGGATTTGTTTACTACTGGTCGGCGTCTTCTTTAGTATCTGGGTAGCGAATTCTGATGCGACACTCGCCGTACTGATGGCGATTGCCGTATTTATCATCGGCCTATTACCGACAGTTCGTAAAGTGTATCTAGGCAGGTCCAACGAGACAATTCTTACGTTCTTTTTGAACGGTCTGAAATTCTTTCTGGCATTACTCGCACTACAATCATTCACCATAGTGACCGCCGCATACCCAATTACACTGTTTATTGTGAACATACTCTTTGCTTTGTATTTGGTCTATCTTTGGAAAAAGAGGCGTTCACCGACCAGGAGACGAAAACATGTAGGGGCAGCACGCTAAGGCCGTATTGGTTACGATCGGTTTTCGTGGTATAAGTTGTTTATGCATACTACAGAAGAAATACAAGAAATAAAGACGAAGCACCGGCGTCTCGTCATACAGAGTTTCCGGGCAAAGGCAGACGCAAAGCGATCACCATCAGATAGATTTGCCGATTATCTGACATCAAAATTTGGTACGGTAGTATTCTTGGGCCTAAATGCCCTGTGGTTCTTGGTTTGGATTCTTATCAATATGGGTCTTATACCTGGTATCGAACCATTCGATCCTTTTCCATTCGGCCTATTAACGATGATCGTATCGCTCGAGGCAATCTTCCTGGCAATCATTGTCCTAATTTCACAGAACCGTGCGGCAAAAATTGCTGAATTAAGAGAAGAAGTGGATTTGCAGATTAATTCGATTGCCGAAACCGAAATCTCAAAGACAGTCATGATGCTAGGATTATTACTCGAAAAGAATGGCATCAAGCTCGAAGATCCTGAAATCGCCGATATGGTACGCCCAATCAGAAGTTCAGATATTCAGCGAATGCTTGAAAAGCAATTGAAGTAGTAGGATTAAGACCCTTGGTGTGATATCTTCTAAGGGTGAGTTACTTACGCGCATCAGCAGCCTATCTATATACCGACTATATCCCGGCGGTATTTTCTGTGCGCTCGTAAGTATTAATTGAAACTAGCAGACTATACCGCCTAAAGAGCGGTATTTTTAATTGAAAGGATATTTATGAAAGAAAATATAGGAATAATAGGGTTGGGAAGTTTGGGAAGTCGGTTAGCGACTCAAATAGCAAGTGCAGGATGTAACGTTATCGCGTTTGATAGTGACAGAACGAAGTCCGTCGAACGGGAAGGAATTACAGTAGTAGGAAGTCAGGCAGAGGTTCTTCAAAGTTGTTCGATCGTGCATTGGGCGATTCCTTCTAAATTACTGAACATCCCCAGTAGTGACCTACAGGATGTGATAATCGTCCTTCATGATAGCGTGATGAATAACAGCAAAGAGGCATTGGCCCGACGGAGTGATAGCGAGAAGTTTGCTGTCGTTCACCTGCTCATGAATAGTGCAAAACGCGTATTCGTTGCATCTGATGCCTCGCATAGTCAGGATATGATGCAGCACCTTGAGGCGGTCGGACTTAGCCCGAAACTCGCGACTATCAAAGACCATGACCTGTTGATGGCACATACCCAAGGAATATTAGCGTTACTCATCAAGCTCGGGCTAAAGGATAAACTGGATCAAGCATCCATGAATGGTGACCTCACTCCGTCTGCCGACGAGCTACACCGCACCATGGTAAGTCCGGAGTTGGATTGGACGACTAATACGCTTAACTCGATCCTGGTGAATCCGGAATTAAAGCAAGTAGTTAAAGCTGTAGTAGCAACGGTTAATAAAAGAGAGGATAATAGGAAGTAATTATGAACACACTTACTTTTCGTGCAGATAAAGAGATATTTGAAAAACACCCAGGATTCCGTCGTGCGGTCATCGTCGTACGCGATGTTTCCAACAAGGGTGATTTAAGTGATCAGGTACAGGAACAAGTCGCATCAATAAAAGCTCTTGATCCGCAGGATGTACGTTTGACTGCGTGGAGTGAAGCCTTTGCGGTCGAAGGAATGAAGGTACGTGATTTTCGCCCGTCTATCATTGCCCTCGTAAAACGTATCCAGGCAGACAAACCATTTGGCGCGATAAGTACCATTGTCGATATTGGCACAATCGCCAGTCTAAAATTTGTCCTTCCGGCAGGTGCGCACCCAATATTAGCCGACACGACTGATGTCACTTTGGAGTATGCAACAGGGGATGAGATTGACATTAGCCTTGAGGGAAAAACCGAGATCGTTCCCGCCGGTGAACTGGTTTTAAAGGACAATGGAAGAATCGCCACCCGTCGCTGGGTATGGCGACAGGCACCGATTTCGCGAATAGATAACAAGACAACTGATTTCTATTTGATGCTTGATGCTCTGTCGGTGATCAGTGACGAGACTCTTAGTGAAGCCGTTCAGTTTTCTCAGGATTTGATTCAATCGGTTCTTGGTGTTAAAACGGAGGCCTTTGTTTTGAGTAAAGAAAAGACCTCGGAAGAAGTCTCTCTAGATTAGTCTAGTAAATTCTATAACACCCTCATCGTCTTCGCCTTGAACGTAGCCAAGACTGAGTAGCATCCTAGTACTCGCGATATTATCAGTCTCAACACCACCTATGAGCTTGTGAACATTGTGAAGGATAGGAAGATCAAAGATAGCCTTCATTAACTCTTTGCCAAGCCCTTGCCCTCTTAACTCGGGCTTAATACCAATAGCAGTGCTTGCAGTGTCGCCTTCAAGCTCAATGTCGGCAAATCCAATCATCTGCTCGTCTTTATAAACAATGTAGCCGTAACGATCATCAGAGTCGTGTATGAGCCTCATCCATTTGTCGGTATCTTCATAGAATTGGATGAAGCGATTTTCAGGGATAGGTTTTATGAACCATTCTTTGATTAGCTTGGCATTTTCCGAAGATAGGGGCTCAAACCTCATTCTCCGTAAACCTCAACATATGAATACGACTTGTTTCGGAGTGCAGTAAGGAAATTACGAAGTAATGTGGCATTTCGACGTAGACTATCGTCACTAGTCGCTAGTACATCAAGTTTGTTGGCATTTTCTTCCAACTTTGCCGTATCTTTATTCAAAAAGGCGATTGAACCATTCACATAAACATCCCACGAAGTATTGTTTTTGAAGGCTTGGCGAAAGTGTTGGATAGCCTTTTCGTAGTTGTATTCTCCACTCATTGCGTACTCTTGGCCTGCGTGAAAGTGGATCGTCTGGAGAGAGACTTTGTCTTGGATTTTGATTAAAGTTTCATTCTTCTGAATGTAGTCCTCGATGAGCTTAGCTGCACCTAGGTAATCTCCTTGTTTATCGAGTTTTGCCCATCCTTGATCGGTTTGGTCGAAAGTATATGGATCGAGAGAAGCCGTATCTGTCATAGTTTCCAGCAGTGGACGATGAGCGACTGCAAATTGAGCTTTCTCCCAGTTTGCTTGATCTATTCCAGTGCCATCGAATATTGAATACATAAGGATGTAGAATAACCCTGCGTCAAAGATATGAGACTTTTCTTCAGGAGTAAGATCAATGTTTTGAAAGTAGGAAGCGTAGTAGGCTTGTGCATTTGTCGAGTCAAACGAGTTATTGCTAACGAATCCACATATGAGAGGAAATCCAATATCAAGGATTCGGGTGCCAATGCCTGCATCATCCCAGTCAACCAAGACGATTTGCCCATCAGGTTTTTGGACTGTGTTGTGGAGGCCTATGTCAGTATGAATGAGGCTTTTTGGCATCACTTCAAAATCAGGCAAGGACTTTAGTAAGTGTTCGTACTTATCACCGATTGGGTAGACTTTATTTTTTTCAATCATTTCCTCTATGACCGACGCAGCGTTAAAGTCGGTATGAACACTGTAGTCTGTCAACTTGTGTAAGTCAGCAGTGAGTTTACCTAACTGTTTATAATTCACCTCATTTGCTTCAGGCCGTAGACCGTCGATGAAAGTGAGTGCGTACAAGAACTGTTCCCTATATTCTATGAAGTCAGCGCCGGTTTTTGTTTTTAGGAGTCGGGGGGCGGGAAAGTGATGTTTTTCGAGATAGGGGAATATTGCCACGTCTTTCTCGATCTGTGATCGACTTTTGGACAAAGACGATGTTTTGAATACGTAGCTATCCTCTTGGGAAGAGATTTTATAAACGACTCTCTCGCCACTTTGTTGTAGCACTTCTGCAACCTCGGCGTTAGTAAGGTCCCAGTTGCTTCGGATTATATCTAGAAGTTCTTGCATCTTTAATAATCATACCAAAACAAAAAGATCTCGGGTGAGATCTTTAAGCGTAATCAATTTGGTTGCGGGGGTAGGATTTGAACCTACGACCTTGTGGTTATGAGCCACACGAGCTGACCGGGCTGCTCCACCCCGCGATACAAAGTCTATCTTAACAGATGTGGACAGTTATATCAACCATTCTTGTAGGTGTGTTATGCTTAAGTTATTACAAGCTGGGTGGTAAACGTGATAAAGGGGAATAACGATGCCTATACCTGAGCTGACGCCAGAGCAAAAAGATAGTATGTATCTTGCGAGCGGTAGTACTCATAAACAACTCGCGCTCGATACAGCCGAATCTCTTGGCATCGATCTAGGTCCTATGGATCATAGAACGTTTGAAAATTCAGAGATATGGATGCGCTACGAAGAGTCGGTCCGTATGAAACACGTGTTCGTGATCCAATCGATGGTAGCGGTGGCAGGGAAGTCGATTAATGATTCCTTTGTCGAGGCAAGCCTGATGGCTGATACAGCCCGAAAAGCATCCGCGAGAGAGGTGACGGTTGTCGCGCCTCACCTTGCCTACGCTCGGCAAGATCGCAAGAATCTCGGTCGTGATCCATTGTCGGCAGCATGGGCTATAAAGACTTTGATTCATTCTGGGGCCGACCGATTGGTTGCGGTTGATATCCATTCATCCCAATCGCAAGGGTCATCCGACGAGCCATTTGACCTATTGACGGCCAGTGACCTCATCGGCGAAGCCTTGAAAGCCAGGGTTGGCGACAATACAGAAGAGTTCATCGTTGTGTCACCAGATGCTGGTGCGTTAAAGGCGAATGAAGGCTATGCTAAACTCCTTGATACCGAAGTAACCTTTATGTCTAAGACACGCGACAAAGCGAACCCGTCGTTAATTCAACCCCGTAAAGTAATTGGTGATGTAGCGGGTAAAACATGTATCATTACCGACGATATGATCGATACGGCAAAAACTCTGGTTTCTGCGATTGATGCCTTGTATGAGGCGGGTGCCAAGGATGTTATCGTCGTTGCAACTCACGGTATATTTTCAGGTGGCGCATTAGAGCGCCTGCAACAATCAGGCGCCAGCGAGATTATGGTAACTGACACTGTACCTCAAGACGATGCCAAAGAAGCATTAGGTGATCGTCTGACAGTACTACCGATTGCCCCATTGTTAGCAGAAGCAATCGCCGCCATTGCGACGGGTACTTCAGTGTCTAAAACGTTTGGTGGCAACAGCTACTCTTAGGCCAATTTGCTGGCGGCGACACGGACGGCTTCGCCCCACGACAGGAATGCATGTGGAGTCTCGGCAATTTGCTGTGCAGTTAGGCCGTGTTTAACAGCTAGGCCAATTTCGTGAATCATTTCCGAAGCGTGAGGGGCGACGATAGTTCCGCCCAATATCACACCTTTTTTGTCGGTGATTAATTTGACGAATCCATCACGGAAATCAGACGTATTACTGCGGGCAATAATGTTCAGTGGCGCAACCGCTTTTTTGATCACCAAATCACGTTTATGACAGTCGTCTTCAGACAAACCAACGTGGGCAATTTCGGGTCCGGTAAAGATCACGCCAGGGGTAGCGGTGTAGTCGGGGACAATCTTGGTTTTCTGGAATAGGTTATGGGCAGCGATGCGACTCTCGAGGATTGCCGTGTGGGTGTGGCTGTCGCGCCCTAGGACGTCGCCAGCTGCATAGATGTGCTTGGTACTGGTTTGGAGGTGGTCGTTCACCTCGATGCCTTTAGGGGTGTAGGCGACAGAGGCATTTTCTAGTCCAAGGTCCAGGTTGGGCGCGCGGCCACTAGCCACGAGGATTTCGTCGACTTTCACGAACTTCTCGACACCCGCGCGGGTGAATAGGACGCGTTTAGCCAGACCTTCCTTATTGACTGAAAGAACGCGAGAGTGGGTGAGGACAGTCACCCCTTTTTGCTCGGTCAATACCCTTTCCATTAACTCCCCTACTTCCCCGTCCTGTTTTGGAAGGATGCGCGAAGCTTGTTCAGCGATGTATACTTTGGTACCAAACGTCGCCATCAGTTGGGCAATTTCAACGCCATGGCTGCCACCGCCGATGATGAACAGGCTTTTAGGTGGACGAATTGTTTCCAGGATGGTTCGTGGGGTAAAGAAGGGCAGATCAGTTAAGCCTTGAATTTTCGGAGTGGTCCAGTGTGATCCGGTGGCGATCAGGAAGTTCGATGCTGATAAATGGCGACGATTGACACTAATTTCATACGGGCTTAAGAAATGCGCCGTAGCATTAAAAGCGGAGATACCGTGACTTTCATAAAAACGTCGGTTGCCCGCGGCACCGGTTCGTTTGACGGCGAGGTCTTTCCAGGCACGGATTGAAGGGTAGTTATAGCCTAGGGTCGAGGTGCGCAGACCGAATTTATCGCCGTGTCGCGCTTCGTCGTACAGACGGGCAACGTGCAGTAATGCCTTGGTCGGTACGTCGCTCCAATTTGGTGAGTCACCGCCAAATGTATCTGATTCGATGATAGCGACTCGCTTACCGCTTCTTGCGGCAATCGTTGCCGCTGCGCTACCACCGGCACCGCTGCCGATGACGATAAGGTCGTAATCAAATGTATGTGGTTGTGCCATCGTGTATTCTCCTACAAGGTTATCCGGTGTTGTTCGTATAAATATGCTGCGTCAGGGTGGTGATTCTTCAGATGCCTTGCAGCCACACGACGCAGGTCGTGACTGGTTACTTCGGGGCGGGTCTTGAGCCATTCATCGACTTCTTTCATGATCGAACGGGCGATCGACTCGGCTTGTCCAGGTGCGGTTCCGGCACTCAAACAAGCAGCTTCAATACTGGCTCGGAGTTTTTCGGAGTTAAATGATTCAGTCGGGCGACGACCGCTTCGTTTAATAATATCGACTGCCCCACCCTGATCCATTAGGCTGCTCCGGTAACGTCGGTTAATATCTTGCAGACATAGACGAAGAATCCGAGGATGGCCAGGGCGCTACCAGCCGAGAACTGCAAGAAGCGCTTATTCGATTCGCGCCATTTCTGTATCTCGCTTAGTTTATGGCCACTTCCAATCAGTACCCATACGCTTATAAGAGGCAGTAGGGAAACGATGGCGTAAATCGCGATACCGATGAGTTGCCACATGCCAGGTAGCTGGATCAGAACGAGTGCGCTCATAACCATCGGCGCCACGATGAATAATAATTCGCTAAGGACACTGGTGAGGCCTAGGCTAAACGCTTCGGCGCTATGGGTGGTTGCTTTGCTACGATCGGCTAAATGGCGGGCGAATGAGCGGGGAATCCATAGGGTAGTTCCTTTATCGCGACGGTAGTAAAAGAACCAGACAGCCAGACCAACACCGATCAACAGGCCACAGGCAATCGCCCAAATTAGTTGGGGAGTGTTCGGACCAAATACATGCAGAAATACCAGTGAGATAAATGAAAGGGTGAGTAGTGTCATTACCCCTACCCCACTAACGAAACCAAAGGTTAAACGAAGGACTTTACCTTGAGATTGCTTTGCGCCAATTGCGTGGCCGCTAAGAAGCGTTAATACACTCACACTCAGTTGGAAGCTGGCATGGATCAGCGCCGCAAGGGTGACGATGGCGAGTGACGAGGGTATGTCCATATGTTTATTTTTTGATTTCCTCTCCCCTGTTTATACCATAAGCGTGACCCCTTAGTAAAGAAAGTGGCTGTAAGGGTATTGACTTTTCATACTACTTATGCTAACATAACTACATAAGATCATAAAAACAAAAAAGGGCAACATAACCACCATGGATTCCACACAAAGCAGCGTCGAACCAGTCACAATGAGCGAAGTGCTCGAACTGGCGACCTGGGATCGACCACGAAGTACTGAAGAGCTACAAGCCTTCATTAGCCGCCGAGAAGCCGTTATTTCTGGTAAATAATCAGATACAGATAGGGGATGAATCCCCAAGAAAAATAGAGCAGTCTCCCCTGCCCTATTTTTATTTCATTTATTTTAAATAATTACAGAGTATACTATAAGCATAACCACGTTAATAAGGATATTATTGATGAAGCTTACGAAAATGAACATAACATTAGGTCTCGTTATGAGCCTCTTACTCTCTTTCGCTTTTGTGCCGCAACTATTTGCGGTAGACGATGAAAGCACGACGCCATCAACCCCAACCAAAAAAACGACTGAAACACGGAGCACCGAGCGAGAATCGAAAATTGAAGAGCGTCGTGACGTTGCGAGAGAAAAACTCGATGCCAAAAAGAAATCAATCTGTGAGAGTCGAGAGGGTTCGGTTAATAGAGCCATCACCAATGTGTTCGATCGTAGTCAGAATCATTATGATCGCATTACGAAAGTATACGATTTAACAGTGGCGTTTTATGACGAAAAAAATTTGACCATCAGTAACTACGACGAACTTGTGGCTAATGTTGTCACAACCAAGGCGGTTGCTGAAACCGCACTCACCGAACTAAAGAACACGCCGAAGCTATCATGTGATTCAGATGGCCCAAAGGCAGATATTCAAGCTTTTCGTAATAAGCGACTTGATAAAGTTGAAGCTTTCGGTGCTTACCGTGATGCAGTCAAAGCCTTCGTAAAGGCAGTTCGCGCCGCAGCCGTCACGACCGAGACAGAAACGCCAGCAACGGAGGTTACAAACTAATGAAAACATCTCGTGGATTCACTATTATCGAAGCAGTTATTATTGTTGTCTTTGTCGCTATCTTGAGTTTACTTGGCTTGGTCGCCTACAATCAGTTCTTTGGAACAAAAACAACCACGACAGCCGATAGCAGTACTACCACAACTGAAACGGTGACCAAAGTCGAATCGACCTCTGACCTTGATAAAGCAACGACAGACCTCGACAGTATCGACCTGACTGACTCGGACGACACGACGACTCTTGATTCAGAAACGGCAGACTTCTAATAAAAAGAAACCCCTCGGGGTCTCTTGATGATTTTGGTAGCACCGACAAGGATTGAACTTGTGACCTCAGGCTTATGAGTCCTGCGCTCTAACCAGCTGAGCTACGGTGCCGTGGCTTGGTACAGGCATCATTCTAACAGATTACCAGTGTTATTTCTAGTCGATCACCGTGTATAATACGAGTATCAATCTAACAAAGGATTCTATGGCATCACCCGCACCAACTCCTCAAAAATCATCAGAAGAAAAAGCATTGGAATGGATACTCCCTATTAATCGATCAGGTTGGGCGATTGCCGCTGGGTACGTTGCGATGTTCAGTTTCCCTCTTTTATTCATTGCGCCGATCGCTTTGATTCTAGGGATTGTCGGTCTACTACATGCCAACAAAAAGCAAAAACTCGGTAAGGGCCGTGCGATCTTTGCTATCGTCTACGGTGGTATTATGACGGTCCTTTTTCTTATCCTCGTTGTCTCTATTATTGGCAAAGCCTAAGGCGTATACTAATAGTATTACCACGTGATACTCACTGACTTCGGTTAAGCGTCCCTCACGCAGGTCATTTATTGTCTTCGGATTGTTCACTAGAAACGGGTGAACGAAACGGGCAAACAATTCAAACATCGTTTCTCTATAAAACACTTAGAGGATATTTGAAATGAATGACGAAATTTTTTTGAACGAACCGGTCGAAGTGATTACTATCTTTACTCACGGCCATCATCCCTGTCGACCGTTGAAGTTTAGACGGGCAAGTGGCAGGGAAATAGAGGTCACTGAACTAGGGCTGCGACATCCGGTAAACGAGGGTCGAAAAACGGTTCATATGTTTGACGTCACTGACGGTGGTACTGATTACCGTTTGGAATTTGATAGCGAACGACTCACCTGGCATCTCACTATGGAGGCGGACCACTATGAGTGAGTTTAACCACGAACGGCCGCTAATTATGCACATTGATCTGAATAGTTGTTTTGCGACGATTGAACAACAAGCCCGGCCGATGTTAAGGGGAAAGCCAGTAGCAATCGTGAATCGTCGAACTGATACGACGGCAATTGTCACGGCCAGTTACGAAGCAAAGGCAATGGGCGTCAAAGTCGGTATGAAACTGCGTGAAGCCAAAATTCTTTGTCCGGATATTATTGGCCTGGAAAGTGACCCATCGAAATATCGGTATGTCTATCACCGTTTGCTGGATATCATGAACGACTATTCGGCTCATGTGACCATGAAGAGTATCGATGAGGGGGTGATTGATTTTCATAACACCACAGCCGACATCCAAGGGCGTGACTTGGTTGATATCGGTTTGGAAATCAAGCAGCGTTTGAAAGACGAAATTGGCGTGTGGATGCGCTGTAATATCGGCATTGCAACTAACCGATTCCTTGCAAAGACTGCCGCATCGCTTCATAAACCTGACGGACTAGATATAATCACACCACAGAATATTCGTGAAGTATTATCGACGCTGAAACTGACTGACCTGACTGGGATTGCTCATCGTAACGAACATCGTTTGAATAGTGTTGGCATTATGACGCCGATCGATTTTCTGAATGCTGATCCAACGACACTTCAGAAAGTCGTCTTTAAAAGTGTGGTTGGGGATTGGTGGCATAAACGCCTCCGTGGCTGGGAAGTCGACGACGTCGCGACAGATATTAAACGAGTAGGGCGACAATATGTGTTGGAACGGTTTGATCTTTCGTACGACGACGTACTAAAACGCCTCCACCATCTATGCGAGTCAGTCGGCAGTCGCATGCGCAGCCAGAATAAATCGGCGAGGGGGATTTACGTGTATGCGAAAACTCGTGACCGTAGTTATTGGCATAGCTCTTCCCTATCCGGACTTCCCTTTTGCTCTGACCAAACAATCTATATGCAAGCACGGCGACTATTCGAAAAAGCACCAGACCAACTAAAAGAGATAGGGATTCATTGCTACGAATTAGAAGAAATTAACGATCATCAGCTAAGCCTTTTTAATGATCAGATCGTTCATGAACGACAAGTGACTGATGCGATTGACGATATCAATAAACGATATGGCGAACGAATGATTCATTCAGCCGATACGTTGGGGACGGGGATATACGTTAGACAGAAGATTCCGTTCGGCAGTACGCGCTATCTATAATCTTATTTACTAAAGAACAACTTTATTGTATAATGCGATGATTATGGGACCTCACAAAAATCCTGAATTATTTAATGCTGTCGCTCGACCAAATATCGATCGTATTAAGAATGAATTCCTTCGTCGAAACACGGTTGCCGCAAACTTACAAGAGTTAGCCGAAGTCTTTAACCTGCAGAATGGTGAACCGCGACCAATTGCCGATCCTTTACTGTACGCAAAGCTATATGGCTTATCAATGACACATCAAAGTGCCGTCGGTATTTCTGGTTTTACGGCTCTCGAAAGCGTTGATCGTAACCAGGGTATGATCGTTGCAAAAGCAGCCCCACCGCACGATTCTTACACGAACGACGCGACTAATGAAACCTATCAAACCCGAGTCATTAATCTTTCACTTTCAGAGGAACAGCATGGCTATGGAAACCTTGAAAAGATTAAAATATTTGCTCTTAATTTCTACCACCCTGACCCGACTATTGTAGAAGACGAGGCGACATCTGAAACGGGACTCCTGTTAATCGGGAAGAAAAAAGGAATTGTAAACGGCACTAGCCCGATTATTGGTGATGTGTCTGTGTTTGCCGCAATTAATACTGAAACTAATGATGCGAAGATCTACAAAGTGACCTACGTACAAGAACCGAACGTCGTATATACGGGTGATCGCGAACGTGTATCATTCGAAGGAGAGAGTACGGCGATCATTCGTCTTTCTCAGCAGGTAACGGTAAGAGTTGAACAGCTCACCGATGAACTTGAGCGCCAAGCATCCGAAGAATTTGTTTCCGGTACGACAGCCTTGAAGCTCGATAACGATACCGCGACCCTAAGCGTGGCTGAAAAAGCTGCCATCGACAGTGTTAATCGAGCCAGTTCCGATCGCTAACAGTCGAAGCTCGTGTCTCAATCTGTTATAATAAAGAAAATTACAGAAAAAGCAAATGGAGTTTTCGTATGTCTGGACACAGTAAGTGGTCAACCATCAAACGTGAAAAAGGTGCCAAAGACGCAAAACGTGGCGCGATTTTTACACGAATTGGAAATCAAATTGCAATCGCCGCACGAAGCGGTACTGATCCTGTTACGAATTCAGCGCTTGCGATGGCGATCGAAAAAGCCAAGCAAGCAAATATGCCCGCTGCTAATATCCAGCGCGCTATCGACCGCGTGGCCGACAAGAACGCTGCCGTATTAGAAGAAGCAACCTACGAAGCAATGGGTCCAGGTGGCGTGGGCATTATCATCGAGACAGCAACTGACAATAAAAATCGTACCTTCCCTGAAGTAAAGAACGTATTGACGAAGAACGGTGGACGCATTGCCGATGCTGGTAGTGTGACATTTCAGTTTACTCGTAAGGGGGTTATCAACGTCGCGGCTGTAGGCGAAGATGCGTTACTGACCGTTCTTGATGCAGGAGCCGAAGACGCAATTGAAGAAGAAGGCGAAATGGTCGTATACACCGACCAAAAAGATCTCGCCAAAGTTCGCACGGCAATCATCGATGCGGGTTTGACGGTCACGGGTGCTGAATTGCAGTATGTCCCGAACAACACAATTGCGATTGATGAAAAAGAGCAGGCCGAAAAGGTGCTGAAGGTACTCGATGCCCTCGACGATCTTGATGATGTTACTGGCGTTCACACCAATGCCGACATTACTGTCGAGCTATAAACATTAGTATCCAAACTAGTTAAGATTCCATCGATATACTCAGTTCTATGCTGAAGTATATCTGTGGAAGCGTCCTTAGTTTGGTGATCTTCATCACGATCGCGTATGTTCCCCCAACACACGCAGCTTCAGCCGATATTATCATTACTCAAATCCAGGCAGGGACTGTCGGCTCGGCCACCCAAGAATTGGTTGTTATCTACAATAATTCCTCACAGGATGTGGATATATCACAGTGGTGCTTAAGGAATAAAAGTAATATCTCGTTTGCGTGTTTTGGATACCAGAATAGTAACGACTCAATGTATTTGCCTGCCTATAGCTATGCAACTGCTGCAACAGACGTGTTCGCTACTGCGATAGGCTATAACCCCTTTACGATCACCTATACTCCCTCCAACCAAAGTAGTGGTAATATCGTCGGCAGTAGTGACACGATCTCGCTTGTGACCGAAACCGAAACTGTCATCGATACCTACAGTTGGTTATCGACGATGGTTGGTGGAATGGTAGCACAACGGACATATGCACAAGGGAATCCACGCATATTTGTTGAAACTAACCAGAATTCAGACTGGTTTATCGATGCACCCACGTTTATACCGGATGACCAAACAATCCGAATAGAACAATACGATACTTGCCCCAATATTCAAGGTACTCAGCCAGAACTACCAGATGGGTACGAAATAGGGCTTGCTGGCGATTGTCGTCCGCAGCTACTTTCACTAAAGTTAAGCGAAATACTCCCAAATGCTTCTGGGAGTGATCAAGGTAATGAGTTTATCGAAATATATAATCCGAATGACACACCGCTTTCGCTCGATAGGTATATGTTGTGGGTTGGTCAATCACTTGAAAAATCGTATGCATTTCCGGTAGGCACAACCATTGAAGCGAACGGCTATCTAAGCTTTTCAAATACCCAAATCACCTTTAGTCTACTTAACTCATCAAGCCAAGTTCGTCTGACCGGTGAAGGTGAAATACTCGACGAATCACCGGTATATGATACCCCTGATGATAATATCGCTTGGGCCGTCATTAATGATCGCTGGCAATATACAAATCAATTAACTCCGGGCGCATCAAATCTTCCGTTCGTCGAGAATCTAGGAATCGGCGAGAGTGATCAGACTACTAACGAACCACAACCCTGTGCAGCTAATCAATACCGCAGCCCAGAAACCAATCGCTGTCGTCTGATTCAACCAGTCGCTAGTACGCCAACTCCGTGCAAGGACGGTCAATATCGGAGTGAGGTAACTAATCGTTGCAGGAACATAGCCTCTGAGATAAAAGAAGTTGCAGCCTGTAGCGACGACCAAGAACGAAACCCTGAAACGGGACGGTGTCGAAAAGTAGCAGTTGAGGTAGCTCCGACTGCATGCAAAGAAGGCCAGGAACGAAATCCCGAGACCAACAGGTGCCGCACAATAAAAGCGATGCCAAAAGCCGACTATGCAGTGCTGGGTGTGCAAGCGACAAATAACAATAATATATACGTGTGGCTGACGATCGGTGCAATTATTTTACTAGCATTGGTCTACGCTGGTTGGGAATGGCGCTACGAACTACGACGACTGGTAAGGAAGGTGGGGAAGTTTGTTCGAATCCGTAAGTAACTTATACTGAGGGTATGAGAATCATAGGGATCGACCCAGGAACGGGGATTTTGGGCTTTGGCGTCATCGACGTGAGTGGTTCAAAACTAACGCTTGTCGAGGCAGGGGTTATTCGTACCCCCCCGCACACACCACACGCCGAAAGGTTGGAAGAGATCTTTGATGGATTGACCGAGATTATTGAATCGACCAAGCCGCAGGCGTTTTCGATTGAAAAACTTTTCTTTACAAAAAATGTTACGACGGCAATGTCGGTTGCTGAGGCGAGGGGCGTTGCAATGCTCGTCGCCCGCAAGGCAGGATTACCGATTGCTGAATACACGCCACTTCAAATCAAACAAACCCTGACGGGGTATGGCAAAGCTGATAAGAAACAGGTGCAGGAAATGGTCAGAATTCAGCTCGGTCTGAAAGAAGTACCAAAACCAGATGATTGTGCCGACGCCTTGGCGGCCGCAATTACTCATTCACATATGAGCCGCACTATCTAGGTTTCAATAAACTCGAACTGATGTACACCAAGTGGCGAATCATCGAGCATGAACTGGCGATACCATAACGAATCATTGTGAAAAAGATTAGCCAGATGCCACGCTTGTATCCAATCACCTCGACGATCCTGTAAGTAAAATCCGATGCTTGAATAACGATCATATTCCCAGTCGTCGTGTAGTAAATGAATCTCGCGCGAAACGGCCAGCGCTTCGTGTTCGTCAGTGAGCAAGTCGTGAACGAATATCGAATGAAACGGTAATACTTCCCAGCTTTGTTGCTCCTGAATGTACTTCGCATAGTCGGTGAGTAGTTGTTGTCCTAATGTCTGAATCGAAGACGTGTTCACTGCACAGACGAGCAGGTTAACACCAAAATCAGTGAGTGAAAAAGCAACGAGATCAATGAGCGCCACGTAATTTGAGTCATTCACCGCATGATATGAAAGGCGTTTTCGGGGTGAGAAACAATCCTGTAAAAGTGAAATAAAAAATGCCCTATCTAGATCATTTGCGAAAAATACTTGGTCTTTACTTGCGGCAATCCAAAGATGATAATACTGATCTTTGATCAAAGAAGTAGCCCGTCGGTTCATTACCATAAGGCTAGTATGACAATCCAAACTTGTATCTCAATTAACTTTCATATGGTCATATGCTTCAAGGGCAAAGGTGTGACATAATAATAGAATGATAGCGCATGTGACGGGAGTAGTGGCCGAGAAATTCGCGAATTCAATAATCGTTGATGTTCACGACATAGGGTACGAGGTACAAGTAGCTGCCGGTGATTTCGATCAGGCAGTTTTAGGTCAACCCGTAAAGTTCTATACCTATCATCACATCCGTGAACAATCTCAAGATTTATTCGGTTTTTCAAGTTTAGCTGCCAAGAAATTATTTGAACTCCTTATTACCGTGCAGGGTGTTGGCCCCAAGGCCGCACTTTCGATTCTTTCGCTGGGTGATAGCGAGCATGTACGCAACGCGATCGCTAATGGCGACAGCGGGTTTGTGTCAAAGGCGAGTGGTGTCGGGAAGAAGATTGCCGAACGCGTCGTTGTTGACCTCTCTGATAAAGTTGGCCTAGCCGTAAACGTTGCTCATGCAAGCGGTATTAGCGCGACACCGGCTGGTGACGAAGCACTTGAGGCTTTGATGGCGCTGGGGTATACGTTAAACGATGCAATTGTCGCGCTTGAAAATGTTCCGACTGATATTTCGACTGCTGAACGAGTGACGCTTGCATTGAAAGGTCAATCATAGTGGCAATTGAACGAATTATTGATACCAGTATTCATGACGATGATGCCGATGAGCAGGTTATTGAGCTTTCGCTTCGTCCGCGATCTTTTGCGGAATATACCGGTCAAACTCGATTAAAGAAAAACCTAAAACTAGCAATTGATGCCGCTAAAAAACGTGATGAACCGCTCGATCATATTTTGTTATACGGGCCTCCAGGTCTCGGCAAGACCACGATGGCGACGGTGATTGCTAATGAAATGGGTAAAAGTATCCGAGTCACTGCTGGGCCAGCAATCGAAAAGGCGGGTGACCTTGCGAGTATTCTGACCAACCTAGCTGATGGAGATATTCTGTTTATTGATGAAATTCATAGACTAAGTCGAACGGTCGAAGAGGTGTTATATGCAGCTATGGAAGACTACAAACTCGACATTATGATCGGTAAAGGCCCGGCTGCGCGGAGTGTTCGCCTCGACCTCCCGAAGTTTACAGTGATTGGCGCGACGACTCGCACCGGTGCTTTGGCCGCGCCACTGCGTGATCGTTTCGGGCATATTTATCGCCTCGAATTTTATCAGCCGAGTGAGATCAGTCAGATTATTAAACGGGCTGCCTCGATTCTGGGTAGCACTATCGATGAGGAATCTGCCGACGTTCTTTCGACACGTGCCCGACTGACCCCACGAATTGCCAATCGACTGTTAAAACGCATCCGTGATTATGCTGATGTAAATGGTGATGGCATTATCGATACCGTTATTACAACCAAAGCTCTCGAACTTCTTGAGATAGATGAATTAGGACTCGATGCGGGTGATCGAAACCTGCTCCATCACATGATAGATAATTATGGCAGTAACCCGGTTGGTTTGAATACCTTGGCTGCCCTGACTGGTGACGAAGCAACTACTATTGAAGATTTTTACGAACCATACCTATTACAGATTGGATTTATTGAAAGAACGCCAAGGGGTCGACGAGCGACTGCGAAGGCATATACCCACATCGGCAAAACACCTGACGATCCGCAAGAATCATTGTTATAATAAAGTCATATGAAAGAAGCAGAACCTTCCGAGCAAGATTATGATCAGCCTGTTGCGTATGATGCAGAAGGCAAGCCATTATATGCGCATCCTCCAAAACAGACAAAGGTAGTACCGCAAGTTGTTCATATGACACGACCAGTTGAACCTCAGAAAGTCGAGGTCAGCCCTGAAGCACGCAGTCGACACGAGCGTTCGAAGCGTCTTTATCCACACTTGAATCTTAGTGCAAGTGAATACGTCATTAGTGTCGTTCGACGCCACCCAATTGGGCTGGTGATTCCGATAGCAATTGGCGTAGTAATGATCGCATTGGCACTTTCGCTATTGATTAACTATGCGGCGTTTGCTGAATACTTCATGATTAAAGGAGCGGCAGCCGATCCAGCAGTAGTGGTTATACCTATGGTGCTGTTTTGTGTTCTTGTTGGTCTGGGTATGTTTGTCGCATACTACGTGTATGTGAGTAATAAATTCTATTTAACGAACGAGAGTGTTATCCAGGAGATTCAGGTCAGTTTGTTTTCTAAGCTAGAGCAAACGGTAAGCCTGTCGAATATTGAAGATGCTAGTTTTGTCCAAGTAGGAATTTTACAGTATCTCTTTAATTATGGTTCAATCAGGTTAAGTACCGAGGGTGATGAAACGACCTATCGCTTTACGTATGTTGCAAATCCAAAACAGCATATCGCAACCCTGAACAATGCTGTTGAAGCGTTCAAGAACGGTCGTCCGACTGATCCGAGGGAAGTCTAAGTTCTACTTATTTCGACTATTCTTAACGTAGTCGGCTTCGTTTTCGAGTGTTGTGCGAAGAGAGTAGCTTTTGCACTTGTCTCCATCACAGTTGGTCGGTTCGTAGCGATATTCACTTTTAGATTCACCGAGCTTGACTCCTTTAGGATCGGTAAATAGGTTTGGATCGACTGAAGGAAGGGTGGTATCGTTGATAGTTCGAGGATAGTAACTATTCGCTTTATAAAAAACTTCTTCGATACTGTAGTACATAGCATTAATCGCAATTTTTCGTTGTTCATCGCGGAAGGCAACTTCGAGATTATTCTTTTGAACAAAGAATAAAGCACTCGCTACCCCTAGTAAGACAATAATGAGCATGAGTTCGATGATCGTAAAGCCGCGATGTGTTGTATTCATTAGTATGATTATAGCAAATTAAGATTCGCCTGCGTATAATAGAAACAGATATAAAGAGAGGGAGTCATATGCCGAAAACGAAATCCGAGAAGCCTGAATTACCCGAAAAACCAGTTGCAACAGAGGGTAAGCTGAAAGCTTTAGGCCTAGCACAGGAACAGATTAACAAACAATTCGGTGAAGGAGCAATCCGTCGCTTAGGTGATACTAAAACCGTCGATATTGAACTTGTCAGCTCGGGCGCGTTGTCACTTGACCTCGCCCTCGGTGGCGGCTACCCAAGGGGTCGTATCCTTGAAATCTACGGTCCAGAAAGTTCCGGTAAGACGACTTTGACGCTTCACGCGATCGCAGAGATTCAAAAACTAGGTGGCACCGCCGCATTTATTGATGCTGAGCACGCACTTGATCCTGCCTACGCACGCAAGCTCGGTGTCGATACCGATAACCTCCTCGTTTCTCAACCAGATAATGGTGAACAGGCGCTCGAAATCGCCGAGACGCTGGTTCGTTCAAATGCGGTTGACCTCGTTGTTGTTGACTCGGTTGCCGCGCTTGTTCCGCAAGCTGAAATCGACGGTGAAATGGGCGATAGTCACATGGGCCTCCAGGCTCGTTTGATGAGCCAAGCACTCCGAAAGCTCACCGGTATCATCAACAAGAGTCATACAACCGTGATCTTCATCAACCAGATTCGTATGAAGATTGGTGTTATGTTTGGTAACCCTGAAACAACTACTGGTGGTAACGCCCTGAAGTTCTATGCTTCAGTTCGATTAGATATTCGCCGAACGGGTCAGATTAAATCCGGTGAAGAGATCATTGGTAATCGCACAAAGGTCAAAGTGGTAAAGAACAAGATAGCTCCTCCTTTCAGAGTCGCTGAATTCGACATCATGTACAACGAAGGTATCTCAAAGACTGGTGACGTTCTTGATCTCGCGGTTCTTCACGGTATTGTTGGTAAATCTGGTGCTTGGTTTGACTACGCCGACGCAAAAATCGGCCAAGGACGCGAAGCAAGCAAGCAGTATCTCGCCGAGAATCCAAAGGTTCTTGCAGAAATTGAAGCGAAGGTTCGTAAGAAAGTCGCTGAAGAAGCTGTTTAGATCACGTCGATCGTCACATGAAGATAACTTCCATATCGGTACAGGTACGCGACAAAGATCGTGTGAATGTTTCGGTTGATGGAAAGTACCGCTTCAGCCTCGATATCTTACAGCTTGGCAGTCTCGGTCTCAAAGTAGGTAGTGAATATACCGATGCCGAGATAACCAAACTTGAGGAAGAGAGCCAGTTTGGAAAGCTTTACACGAGGGCGTTAGAGTATGCGTTAATGCGTCCGCGCAGCCTAAGGGAAGTCACTGACTATCTATACCGCAAAACTCGTGACACACGGACTAAGACAGGCGAGATGCGTAAAGGCGTCTCGAAACAACTAACTGAACGTGTATTCGAGCGGCTAGTCCAAAAAGGCTATGTCGACGATGAGAAGTTTGCTCGTTTCTGGGTTGAAAATCGTAATCTACGCAAAGGAATGAGCAAACGAAAACTCTCCGCTGAACTGGCCGCAAAGGGTGTTGAAAGATCAATCGTCGATCAGCTACTGGGCGAGAGTGAGCGCACTGACGACGAAGAAATTAAAAAGATCATTGCTAAGAAGAAGTCTCGCTATTCTGACGAAACAAAATTGATCGCCTATTTAGCCCGTCAGGGGTTTAACTACGATGATATCAAAACAGCGCTCGCTGACGACGAAGAGAGTTAAGCTTCTGCTTCGGGTTGTGGCGCAGGGTTACGAAACGGATTGACATATTCGTGGCGGACTGACTTCATGACCGGTTCGTGGAGTTTTTTCTTCGTACTCTTTATGATAATCGCGTCATCGTTAATTTCCACGATTTGCGTACGATGAACAAGCAGACCTGTTTCAGTTATCCCTCGTAGTAAACCACGTTTGACATTGAGTTGTTGGATCATAAAGCTTCCGGTATCAACCGAGTAATCTTCGATCTTACCGAGCTTTTGCTTATCTGTATTTATGACGGCTTTGCCTATCAACCAATTTCCCATTCCATATAGTTCTTCGACTTTAATAACGTCGTGTAAACCTAGTAGTTCATCGGTACTATCGATGATCATGCCAATGCCACTCATTTCGCGAATGTCGGCAGTACGAAGAAACGAAGGATGCTCAGTCAAAAGCGGTCCATCAACCTCATAGGCAACTATCTTGAGGTTTGTAGGATCGATGAGCGGTCGGGCAGTGTGGGCAAGACGAGTACCTGTCTGAAGACTCATGACAGGCGTTTCGTAAAGTCGTGATCCGAGAACAAGCATATGTTTAGTATAAGCTTTTTAGCGGTCTGGCGCTACTCACCGAACGGATTAGTTCGCCCGCCTGATTGGTTAAGTGGAGACACTGCTTCGTCGCTCGTATGGAGCTGTTTGATGCGGTCGAGCGTTGCTTGGTCAATACTCCCTGTATCGTTTGTTGGGGTATAGTCGTTTGTATCTGAAGTATCGATGAACATATCATTGAGCATCAATACGGCGTAGCTTAAACCAGCCACAATAAAGACAATAAATATCGTCAAATGGAACCGAGTGAATATACGGATGAGCGGTTTAAAGAGTGATCCAACAGTCATATTTCTCATAATTACCTCGTTGAAATCCCTATTGTTATCGTTCCGGTCTCGACGCTTCTGTTTACATCACCAGTCTTCGGGCGGTTCAAACTGATCGTAGCGACTTGCATCTTTGGAAGGTTGCCTTCAATCGCATCGAGGAACTGAAGAAGTTTAGCGTAGTCAACCGGTGACTGAAGAGTGATAACGAAACTTCGTGCACCAACTGTCGATGTCGCTCCACCAAAATCAGTATTCTTAATTGTGATACCAAACGTACCAGCATATTTTTGCACGTCCTTGAGAGCCTGTGATTGGTAACTTGCTTCGGTGCTAAAGACGAGGTTAGCTTTATTTACTAATGTTTCACTTTGGGCGAGTGCCTGCTTAAGTTTCTGCAATTCATCAATACTCCCTCCGCTTGCATCTGCGTTGGCAACGGTATGGTTCACGCTGATCGAAAACTCTCTTACTTTCTGAAGGCCTAGGTAAAACCCTCCAGCAATACCAAGTATCAGCAAAACGACTACAAAGCTAAGCAACCCGCGTACCGATGTTGCTTTCATACCGCCTGATTTTTTCATTGGGCGATCGTCCTATTAAGGGTTAATGTCATAGTGGCCGAGACGGGGTATCCTTCAATACCAGCTGATCCGTCAGATATGGCTTCGAAACTTACTCCAGTGAAATATGGTGAGTTTTGGAATTTGTCACGAAGCGTTACAGTGTCATTAGTTGTTTTTGCATATATCTTTAATGTCAACGGCGTGCCACTGAATGAAGACGTATCTAGATCTATTTTTTCTAGTACAGTTCCTGGGGGCATTTGTTCAGCTATCCGCATAAGGACGGTAGAGTAAGGTACTTCTTGATCAAGGATTGCCTTCGTTCCGGACAAGCTTGAACTAAGCGCATCGACCTGTGCTTTCGTTGAACTGTATACTTCTGCTTTTGTATCATTCGCATCAATTAATTTCTGCGCGCTAATACGGGTTTGTTCAAGTAAGTAGTACGCGCCAGCCAGAATGGTGCCAAGAAAAAGTGCCGCAAAGAAAATCACGGTGATGTAGCGCATGAGCAGTACGTTATTACGTGCTGCACGGAGCTGCACCTTTACATCGTCGGGCATGAGGTTGATCATTTCCAGATCCCTCCAGGCGAGACACTGGCGAGTCCAGCCACGGTGATATACCGTGATCGGAACTGTTTTGGCGGTTCTTGTAGCTTACCAAAATCTAGTTTTTGCCAAGGGCTGGCAACACGGGCAGGCATCACTAACTTGTCAGTAAAGTACTCGCCGATTCCAGGTAGATTACTACCGCTTCCTACGACCAGCAGTTGTTCGAGTTTGCGGGTATCGCTGATACGTTCATTGTAGTAACGCATAACCTTTTTCACTTCGCTTAGAATACGCTCAAGGCTTGGTTGCAGGGCAGCACCCAACTTCTGTTGTCGAGGACCAGCGCTTAAACCATTCAATACCTTCAGTTGGTGGGCATTCTCAAGCGCGACGTTTAATTTCTTTGCGATATCGAGCGTGAAGGTATTTCCACCGATCGCTAGTCCACCGGTAACGCGGATCGTTCCTTTATCGAGGATGGCAATGTCGGTGCTGGCAGGTCCGATGTCAATAATAACCGTGGGTAAGGTTCCTTCTTCGGTCGCCGTCAAGACTCGTCCAACCGAACTAATGCTCGGCTCGATGAATACTGGTTCAAGTCCGGCAGCTTCGATACTTGCTACGATATTGTCGATAACCACTTTTGTTACGGCGCTCATCAGGATGGTAATTTCTTTTTTATT
Organism: Candidatus Microsaccharimonas sp.; assembly: GCA_049276535.1. Classification (GTDB taxonomy): domain Bacteria; phylum Patescibacteriota; class Saccharimonadia; order Saccharimonadales; family Saccharimonadaceae; genus Microsaccharimonas. The sequence goes on along the minus strand of JBASWP010000001.1, from coordinate 381,934 downwards.
TCGTTCGATGATCTGGTGGTCGATATAAAGATTGTCCGAGGGAATAGGAATGTATTGATCGGCTTCGAGCACGACTGCATCATGAAGTGCTTTTTCGGTTGATACTGGTAGGGTGAAGGTGCGAGAGAAGCTCCGTGCGGTCGGAACCGAAACGGCGACACGGTTGGTATTAATATCACCAATCATCTTTTCGGCCATCATCTGTTTAATACTGTCGGTTAGGTAGGTATTGCCCTGAACCTCGAACGATTCTTTGACTTTTTGAGGCTCGAGGTCAAGTGACCCATAGCCGTTCACCAACCACTTTTTTGAGTCAACAGACATAATCTTGATACCAGTGTTACTGATATCAAGTCCTGCGATTGGTTTATCTTTATAAAATAATTTCGACATGATGCCCACGGGTAGAAATAACTACCCGTATTATAGCATGAGCGGGATGGTCTGGGCCACGTCTATTGGATGTTTTGTGAAAGCTGGGCAATAGGGGTCATGACACTCGCGGCGATCAAACCAACCATGCTACCCATCACAACGATCATCGCAGGTTCGATAATCGAGCTAATACTTTCAATCGCAAGGTCGACCTCTTCTTCGTAAAAGTCGGCAACCTTAATAAGGACGGTATCGGTTTGACCTGTCTCTTCACCTACCGCCAACATCTGTCCGACGATAGCGGGGAAGAGGGGGTTACGGTCGATCACTGCAGACAGCGGCTGACCGTTCTTTACTTCGCGTGCTGCTTCTCGAAGGGCATCCTGATACAACGTGTTACCTACGGCCCTGGAAGTTACTTCTAGACACTCTAGAACGGCCACGCCGGCTCCCATCAGTGCCGAGAACGTACGCGAGAACCTAGCCACCGCGACTTTCATGATAATCTTCTTAATACCTGGGATTTTTAAGACGAGCGTATCGAACTGACGTTTTCCTTTGCTGGTTCGGACATATCGAATCAGGCCGAAAATGATACCGACAATTCCAGGAATGATGATGAACCAGTACGTCGTAATAATATAACTGACACCAAGCATGAATAGGGTGATGCCCGGTAGTTTAGCATCGGCACCGCCGAGGTCGGTCAAGATCTTTCCGATCTGTGGGATCACGAATAGCATCAAGCCGAAGAAGGCGACGACAGTAATAAAGACCAACACCATCGGATATGCCATGGCGCTTTTGATTTTTTTACGAATAGCAGCGCTTTTCTCTTGTTGGTGGGCGAGTCGCTTTAGGATGTCGTCGAGGATACCAGCAGCCTCACCAGCACGAACCATGTTGACGTAGATGTCATTAAAGACAGTCGGGTGTTTTGACAGTGCATCACCGAGTGACATACCCGCTTCGACGTTTTTTATGACCTCGGTAAGGACTTTTTGCAGTGCCTGGTCCTCGGCATGTTTTTGTAAAGAAGTAAGGGAACGAAGCAGGGGCACACCGGCTCCAACCATGGCACTAAGCTGCCTAGTAAAGATAACAAGTTGATCGGATTTAACCTTTGTCGATTCAAACATACGTTTGAAGTCAACCGACATAAAGACGCTGGCTTTTACCTCTTTGATACTGACAGGGCGTAGATTCTGTTTTGTCAGGGCGGCAATGACGCTTGCTCTATCGGGAAGGTCTGTCTTTCCATTGACCGCTTTGCGGTTGCTGTCGATAGCGGTGTAGGCAAACTGGGGCATGATTAGTCTCTACTCACTCGGACGACTTCTTCGACGGTGGTTTCGCCGCGAAGCGCTTTAATCAGGCCATCAATCTGCATCGTCATCATACCCTCACTGATTGACTGTTGCTGAATCTGAGCACTGGTAGCATGCGACATGATGAGCTTTTGAATAGTGTCCGAGTTGGTCAGTACTTCGTAAATACCAATTCGACCCTTATAGCCTTCTTGGGCTTCGTCATCGTTAAAGTTTCGATTTGCTCGCCATAATGTTTTGATGCCATTTTCGTCGGTACTTAGGGGGGTGTCACCTCCGACTCCTTCGGCAGCGGCTTGCTTCTCGAGTTCATGAATAATACGGAAGTCTTGGCCTTCGTGGAGGTTAAACATCTTAATGATAGCGGCTTTTTCGTCTTCGGTCGGAACAAAGCTTTCTCGAGAGCCACGGTGTAGGCGACGCACGAGACGCTGACCAACAATAGCACGGACAGTACTTGCGATCAGGAAGGGCTCGATACCCATGTCCAGCAGACGAGGGAGTGAAGTCGCGGCGTTATTTGTGTGGAGTGTACTAAACACCATGTGACCGGTCAATGCAGCCTGAATACCCAGGTTGGCGGTTTCGCCGTCACGGATCTCACCGATCATGATAATGTTCGGGTCTTGACGCAGCAAGGCGCGCAGTCCATTGGCAAAGGTCATGCCCGCTTTTTCATTAGTCTGGGTTTGATTAACACCCGGAATCTTGTACTCAACAGGGTCTTCGACGGTCGATATATTAACATTCGGCTTATTCAGAATGGTTAAAATACTGAACAGACTGGTCGACTTACCGCTACCAGTCGGTCCAGTCATGAGAACGATGCCGTTTGGTTCAGACATCTCGCGTTTGACATCGAGCAAGGCTTTGCCCCAGAAACCTAACTGTTCAAGGGTGACGGCTTGGTTTGACTCGTCTAGGATACGCATAACTACCTTTTCGCCGTCGGCGATAGGAAGCGAGCTCACACGCAGTGCATAGCCGCGGCCACCAACGTTTATCTTGAAACGACCGTCCTGCGGGACACGTCGTTCGTCGATCTTTAGGTTGGCGAGAATCTTGATACGGCTAATCAGCGCCCCGAGTACATTTCGTGGCAATCGGTTTACTTCCTTTAATACACCGTCGATTCGGTAGCGAATTTGGACGAACTCTTCGCGAGGCTCGATGTGAATATCGCTGGCGTGTGATCGAATGGCATATTCCAGCAATAGGTTGACGGTTTGGGCGATCGGCGAGTCTTCGGCAATGTCTTGTTCATTGACCTGTTGAGTATCTGCCGATTCGTCCTCGCGTTGGACATCGATGACCTCATTGAGCTCTTGGTTAACGTCGCCACGATAGTTTTCCAACGCCAAGAGGATGTTGTCTTTGGTCGCAATATAGATTTTGGCATTTGTGCCGATTTCTTTTTGAATAAAGTTAACCGCTTGAACATCGTCAGGGTCTTCCATTGCTAGGTGATGAACACCATCAGGATCTACCTTAAAAAGGACAGCATTGTATTGACGGGCAACTCGTTCAGGAATCAGTTTTAAAACATCCGAAGGTATATCAGCTGGGTTCAATTCAATATAAGGAATTTCTGCGTAGTCACCAAAAGCCTGAACGAGAGTTTTCTCGTCCGTTATCTGCTGGTCAAGAATCAGGTCTTGCAAGGGGCGCTTTGAACGAGCTGCCTCTTCCTTGAGGGCAGTGATCTGCTCAGGAGTTGCAAGACTGGCCCGCCCAAGCAGCGTTTCCAAAATGGTGTCGGAAATGCGCATAATGCTTACGCTCTATTGTAAAGGACAGACCGTAAAAGTGCTAGGTGATATAATACTTCCGATGATTATAGAGGTCGAAAGCGAACAGGCCACACAGGCTCTCGCAGAAAAAATAGGACGCTCGCTAAAGGGCGGTACTTTAATTGAGTTGATTGGTGATGTTGGGGCTGGCAAGACGACATTTGTGAAAGGGTTGGCTCGGGGCCTTGCTATCGATGAAGACGTCCAGAGCCCAAGCTTTACTATCAGCCGAGTCTACGATGCGAGGGATGGGCTAGAATTAAGGCATTACGACTTTTATCGTTTGAATGATGCTGGGATCATGTCGAGTGAATTGGCTGAATCCATTCACGAACCACATGTCGTGACAGTTATCGAATGGGCGGACATCGTTGAAAATATCTTGCCGACAAAACGGCTGACGATACGGTTCACCTCGACCACCGAAACCAGTCGAACCTTAGATATTACCGATCACGTCGGTATTATGGAGAATATATGATCTTACTTATCGATACCTCGACTCCTACTTGCCGCTTGACGTTCATCGAGGGCGATAGCCGTGTCGATAAGGAATGGGAAGCGAATCGGGAACTTGCAAAGGGATTGCTCGGATTTTTGCAGTCGAATCTTGAAACACTAAACAAAACTTGGGGTGATCTGTCAGGTATTGTTGCCTTTCGTGGACCAGGCAGTTTTACGGGATTACGTATCGGCTTAACGGTTGTGAATACAATTACTGAAGCGCAGCAGATACCAATTGTGGGCACTATCGGTGAAGGTTGGCAAGAGGCTGGCTTGGCGCGCCTCGAGGCGGGTGAGAACGATCGAATCGTGTTGCCTGAATACGGCGCAGAAGCAAATATCACCACGCCACGTAAATAAGCTTGCGTCGACCCGTGAGCTGGGGCTACAATAAAAGTAGTCCGAGTTTTATGGGACTTTGATGAAACAATTGAAGTGTTCAGTGCGACCTGTGATACACCTTTAGCCCAAGACGAACACTTGGCCGGGCCGTTCTGAGGAAGGAAACAATATGATAGAAGGAATAGTAGCCGCGATCATCGGAATTCTTGCTGGTGCCGGTGGAACAATCGTATACGACCGTCAAAAAAAGGCTGGTGGCAAACACAAAGCCGATCAAACGATCGCCGATGCAAAGACAAAGGCAAGTGACATTGTATTAAAAGCAAAAGATGAAGCATTAAAATTTCTTGAAGATGCAAAGCGTGAAGACGCCGATCGTCGCAAAGGTTGGGACAAGACTGAAACGCGCCTTGCTGAACGCGAGACGACACTCGATCGAAAACTTGATGAACTCGACAAACGTGCCGAGAATCTTCGCAGTCAAGAAGACGAAGTCGAAGATTTGAAGAACGAGATTCGAGACATCCGAACTCGTCAGCAAGAAAAACTGGAAAAGATCGCAGGATTAAAGAAAAAAGAAGCAGCTGAAAAGCTGATGGAAATGACCGAGCGCGACATCAAGGATGATCTGACTGGCCTAGTCAGTAAACTCCAGAATGAAGCTCGTGACACTGCCGAAGAGCAGGCACAACTTATATTAGTGACTGCCATGGAACGCATGAGTAGTGAAGTGACGGCTGAACGTACTGTTACCGCGATCAAGCTAACCGACGATGAAATGAAGGGCCGTATTATCGGTAAAGAAGGCCGTAATATTCAGGCGCTCCAACGAGCAACCGGTGTTGATATCCTTGTCGACGACACCCCTGGCATGATCATTCTTTCGAGCTTTGACCCACTGCGTCGTCAAGTTGCGCGCATGACGCTCGAAATGCTCATGAAAGATGGACGTATCCATCCAGGACGCATCGAAGAAGTCGTTGCCAAAGCCGAAAAAGAGATCGAAAAGGAAGTAACTCGGGCCGGTGAAGATGCTGCTCGTGAAGTCGGTGTCGTCGGTATTCCAAAGGAAATGATCCAACTACTGGGTGAGTTGAAATTCCGTACCAGTTATGGCCAGAACGTATTGATGCACAGTACTGAAATGGCACATATGGCTGGGCTGATCGCTGAGGAAATTGGCGCCGATGTTCGAACGACCAAAATTGCGACCTTGCTGCATGATGTAGGCAAAGCAGTTACTCATAAAGTTGAAGGCAAGCATCACCACATTGGTGCTGAACTCGCTCGTAAATATGGCATGAGTGAAGAGATTGTTCACGCGATTGAGGCACACCACGACGACATCGAAGCGACCACACCAGAGGCACTAGTTGTTCGCATATGTGACGCATTATCGGCTGCTCGCCCTGGCGCTCGTAATATTAGTGCTGAGAACTTTGCTGAACGTATGCGTGATCTTGAAAACATTGCTAATAGCTTTAAGGGAATTCAGAAGTCGTACGCAATTAGCGCTGGCCGTGAAGTACGAGTTATTGTCACGCCTGAAGCGATAGATGACTTAAGTGCGATCAAGCTTGCCCGCGATATCGCGAACAAGATTGAAAGCACGATGCAATACCCTGGAACGATCAAGATCAACGTGATCCGTGAGACTCGCGCAATCGAGTACGCCAAGTAGGTATGACCGAGATTCGAAATTACGATAACGCAGACGACGTCGCACAGGCTGCGGCTGAAAACGCGATCGAAATTTTGCAACAAGCGATTGAGACGAATGGTTCTGCCAGCTGGGTCCTGGCTGGCGGAACGTCACCGATGGCTGCATACAGGATTATCGTCAAAGATTTTGCTGATGCACTGGACTGGAGCAAAGTGACAGTCATTATTGGGGATGAGCGTATGGTGCTACTTGATCATAGCGATTCAAATTGGGGAACGATCATTAAGCTTTTCGAAAAAAGCTCTGAAATGAATAAAGTTCAACGCATCACACCCGATACATCAATCGATGTTGAAACCGCGGCGCGGTGGTATGAGGAACGGATCAAAGCGGCTGACATTGTCAGCTTTGATTTAGTATGGATTGGGGTAGGGGAAGACGGACACACGCTGTCGCTATTTCCGGGCAACCCGGCGTTCACGACACCGACTGAAGATTGGGTTATCTCGGTTCATGATTCACCGAAACCACCCGCTGAACGGTTTACGCTGTCGTTAAAGGCGCTTGAGTATGTAGTAGAACTCGTCATCTTTGCGGTTGGTGCAGCTAAAGAAAAGGCGCTCAAAGAAGCACGCATGAAACGAGCATTGCCAATTGCCGTGGCGGCAGACGTCGTCGAAGCTAATGGCGGAGAGGTCCGCTGGCTGTACGACGATGCCGCCTGGGGCGACGAAACACACTAGGGTGATGGAAACAAAAAAACCTGCCGGGAAGGCAGGTTTTTTCTTGGTCGGGGTGAAAGGGCTCAAACCTTCGACCTCTCGGTCCCAAACCGAGCGCGCTATCAACTGCGCCACACCCCGAAGTGGTGACTTAGGTGATTATACCCTAGTGGGGATGGTTTTTCCAGTCACATTCGTTGCTAAATAGGCTATGTCCACGATATGATAGTTGGTAGTTTCGCTATGAAAGCATTGTTTAAGAAAAAAATTGAATTTATAAAAAGTCACCCGCGGGTTGATATTGCCTTTCTTTTGATTGGCCTAACGGCTTTTGCAGTCATCACGCTCGTAAACATCACAAAGACATCGATCTGGTTTGACGAGGCATTCAGCTTTTACATTACCCAGTTTAGTTTTCTAGAAATTGCACAGTTTACCGCTGTCGATGTCCATCCCCCCCTTTACTATTGGCTATTGAAGGTATGGGAGATGTTGTTTGGCACGTCTGAAGCGGCAATTCGCTCACTCAGCGTTCTATTAGGTGCAGTAACCGTTGCGATAACTTACCTGCTGTCTCGTCGATTATTCGGACGCCTTGTTGCAGGAGTAACGCTTCTTTTCCTTATCGTTTCACCGATGCTCATTCGCTATAGCGAAGAAGGTCGCATGTACACTATGGCGGCAGCACTTGTTATGGGTGCAACGTACCTACTAGTGAAAGGAATGGAATCGAATCGTCGTCGAACGTGGGTATTCTATGGAATCCTTGTCGGTTTAGGCATGTGGACACATTATTTCACTGCGCTGATTTGGATTACGCATTGGATCTGGCGAGCGGTCGTATTGAAACGCGGTACGACGAAACCGAAAGCCTTCTTGAAAAAATTCTTTACTAAAAACTGGATTCTCGCACATGTTGTTGCGGTCGGCAGCTTCCTTCCGTGGCTTCCATTCATGTTCAAACAACTAACCGGTTTACAGGGAAGTGGTTTCTGGATAGGGGGTGTCAGTATCGACAGCTTTACGAACTATCTTTCGAACCTGTTTTACTACCTGGATCACGGCAAAGTTCTGGCGTGGGCTGCCTTTCTGTTGTTTGTGGTTGTGATTGGTTTAGCTGTGTTGGCGGTTCGCGCGTACCGATCGTTCAACCGAGCTGAAAAGAACACATACCTGCTTATTACAATGCTTACGATCGCTCCAGTTCTGATTCTCTTTGTTGCTTCACTTCCACCGCTACGATCGTCATTCGTCGAACGATACCTTTTGCCCGCAGTGGTTGGCTTTGCCGTTTTTGCTGCGGTGACAATTGTCGTCGGTACGCGCAAATGGCATCTTGCGGCACGTATCGCAGCGATTGTGTTGCCACTGGGTATGATGATCTATGGTATATCGAACGTGTATTTCCAGGGTAATTACAACAAGAACTCGGACACTCACATTATGACCCGTGAACTGGTTGCCGATATCGCAGCGAAAGCGGAACCAGGCGAGCCGATTATCGCTAATTCCCCATGGATTTTCTACGAAGCGGTGTACTATGAAACAAAAGACCATCCAGTCTACTTTATTGACGAGAAGACACCGTACATCTACGGTTCAGTCGAAATGCTACGACAAAGCGATAAGCACAAGATCAAAGACCTCGATGCCTTTCTGAAAGAAAATCCAAAAGTCTGGTATATCGGCGTGAGCGACAGTGAATTACTAGCACCTGAAGGCGAGACTAACTGGACCAAGCTGGACGCTATCTACACAACCAGTCCAGTGAATGGACGCATGCAGTACCGAGGTACACAGTTCCAAGTTAACTAGGTATCACCTTGTGAATAAAGGGAATCTTGAGCATTCCTAGAACAAGCAACAGGCAGACCATGCCGAGGATGCTATTGATCAAGATGTTATTACTTGCGATGGTAAATATGCTGACAATACAGATTGCCAGTCCGTGCAGGATATAGGCGGTTAGTGAATGGGTACCAAACGGTAACAGTATCCAACCGAATACTTTTCCAATGTATTTCTCAAATAGATGAAATACAAAAAAGAAACCACCGAACCATAAAAAGGCCATGGCCACGCGCCATACAGTCATCGTGTCTTTTGGAAATAGCGCATTAACTTGATCGGCAAGCGGCTGGAGTAACGGTGCATAAAACCATAATACCATCGAAAGCGTCACTGTGAGTGCTGTGAAAGAAATGGTTGTCGCCATGATATAGGTCTGAGTATTGAACGTTCGTTTTTTCCACCAGGCGACAATCGAGGGTAGGTAAAAACCTACGATACTTGGGATAAAGAATAGAACTTGCCATTGCAGTACCTTAATATCAGTCGCCCAACCAATGCCCAATATACTGAGTGATAGTGCGGCGACTAACCAAGCCATATTTTTGCGAAGCAACCAAATAGCGATAGGTGCGAATGCGAGGAACAAAGCGTAGAGCGAGAGAAAATATACCCATACAAAGGTGTAGTCGAGAGTGACGAGTTTCCATACGAATTGTAGCCAGTTGCTTTTGTATTCATCGGGCATACCAGGTGCACCGCCAATTAACGGAACATACCAAACGATCAGACTATACGCGATTGAAGCAATGATTGACCATAGATATAACAATCCGGCACGTCGAAGTAGCTTTGAGGTTACATTTCGCATCGGCTCGCCTTTGTTTTTAAATCCTCGGATATAACCGACTAACAGTCCAGAAATAGCGACAAACCCTTCAGCAGCGGTTACCCATAAAAGCGCTTGGCCACTGATATATGCAAATATACTTGGCCACCTTGCCAGGTGGTCAATGATAATAACGACGATAAAGTAGCCGCGTAGGTAGTCGAGAGTCAGCAGTCGACTTTTCTGGATATTCTTTTCTTTGGACACTTTACTCCATTATACAAGTTTTGCTGGAAGTGGCCTGAAAGCCTATACTAAAACTATGAAACAACCATATGACGCACCAGATTTTTCACTCATTGATACCAATGGTATACTTCGTACTTTGAAGGAATATAGTGGCAAGTGGATCATCTTGTATTTTTACCCGAAAGATGACACGCCTGGTTGTACTGCCGAGGCGTGTAGCCTGCGTGATGCAAGGGACGTACTGGCCGGTATGGGTGCCGAGATTATTGGAATCAGCAAAGACGATGCGAGTAGCCATGAAAAATTCAAACAAAAATACTCACTCAATTTTACATTGCTGACTGATCCGAAACGTGAAGTAATTGATGCATACGGCGCATGGGGTAAGAAAATGTTTGGTCAGGAAGGTATCCTTCGTAAAACCTTTATTATCAATCCTGATAGCAAGGTCGTGAAAGTATATGGTCGCGTCACGCCGATGGGTCACGGTGACCAAGTGGTTAAAGATCTAAAAATACTTCAGGAGTCATAGTGGCGAAGTATATTGTCGCTGTCAGCGGGGGAGTCGATTCAATTGTTCTGCTTGATATACTACAGCGCTTGAATACGCACGAACTTATCGTGGCACATTTCGATCATGGTATTCGGGTTGATTCAGCTGACGACGCATTATTCGTTGCAAACGTAGCGAAAGAATACGGCTTGCTATTCGAAACACGTCGAGAAGATCTTGGTCAACAAGCAAGCGAAGAATACGCTCGAGAACGACGGTATGTATTTCTTCGTGAGGTTGCAAAAAAACATCAAGCGACGATTGTTACCGCACATCATGCTGATGATACAGTTGAAACTATCGCGATCAATCTGAAACGGGGAACAGGATGGCGAGGGTTAACTCCGCTCGACAGCTTGGACATTATCCGTCCATTGATCCATACACCTAAGGCTACGTTAAAGGACTATGCTATCGAGCATGGCCTGACTTGGCACGAAGATAGTACGAATACCAGTGATGCGTACTTACGAAATCGAATCCGTAAGGTTATTGATCGTTTGACGGCAGATGAACGTCAGCAGCTATTAGCCCTCCGCGCACAACAGCTTACCCATAAAAAGCTCATCGACAAAGAGGTGAGTCGCCTGGTTGGGCCTGGCCCGAACTACAGCCGCTACTTTTTCACCCATACGCCGACATCTGTTGCGTTGGAGTGTCTACGCTTTGTGACACGGTCCCGTTTAACACGTCCACAATTAGAACGTTCATTACTGGCGATCAAAACTGCGGCCGGGGGGACCGTCTTTGAAGCAGGTCAGGGAGTAAGTATCCGTTTCACCTCTCGTAATTTTTCTCTCTAACTGATAAAATTAATGGAGAAGAAAGAAGTACTCGAATACCCGCGAAAGGAAATACTTTACTATGGCTATAAAATCCCCGATTCCATCTAAGAAACCGAACAACATACTCCGACTCACCCTTTTCTGGGGAATTTTGGTGTTTGGCGTTCTGATTGCAATTGCAGTGACCGCTCCACAAGACAATTTAAAGACGGTGGCACTATCTGACGTTATCACCCGCGCTAATGCCGGTGAGATTTCGAAAATCGAAGTTCAAGGCAACGACCTAAAGATCACTCCAAAAGGAAGCGACAAGGCAACAGAACAGTCAATAAAAGACGGATCAAGTAGTCTGCAAGAGCAAGGGTTGAATAAAGATGCGACAGTCGTATCGTACGTGCCCGAGTCAAACACGGGGAGTATCCTATGGAATCTCGCAATCATTATCGTCCCTGTTATCTTGATTGCTGCATTCTTTATGTTTATGATGCGTCAGGCACAAGGTCAGAACAATCAAGCCCTCGGCTTTGGTAAATCAAAGGCGAAACTATACGGCGAAGATAAAACTAAAGTTCTGTTTACTGACATCGCTGGTAATGACAATGCAAAACAAGATCTTGAAGAAGTTGTTGATTTCTTAAAACACCCTAAAAAGTACCAGAATCTTGGCGCTAAGATTCCAAAGGGAGTACTACTCGTTGGTAACCCAGGAACCGGTAAAACGATGCTGGCTCGCGCTGTTGCAGGTGAAGCAAACGTTCCGTTCTTTAGTATTAGTGGTTCTGAATTCGTTGAAATGTTTGTTGGTGTCGGTGCGTCTCGTGTACGTGATCTGTTCGCGAAGGCAAAAAAGAATGCACCAGCCATTATCTTTATTGACGAGATCGATGCTGTTGGTCGTCGTCGTGGAAGTGGCATGGGCGGTGGACACGATGAACGTGAACAGACACTCAACCAGATTCTAGTTGAAATGGATGGATTTGAAACCGGCACGAACGTGATAGTCCTTGCGGCAACCAACCGTGCAGATGTCCTCGACCCGGCGCTTCTTCGTCCAGGACGTTTCGACCGTCGTACAAACATCAACTTACCTGAACGAAAAGACCGTGAAGCAATTCTGAAAGTCCACTTTAAGAACAAGCCGTCTGATAGTACGGTTAACCTAGATAAACTTGCTGCCAAGACAGCTGGTTCGTCTGGTGCGGACCTCGCGAATATTGCAAATGAAGCGGCAATCATTGCGGCGCGTCGTAATGCAAAGACGATTAGTAATAACGATTTAACTGAAGCATTTGAAAAAGTAGCGATTGGTCCAGAGCGAAAAACCAAGATCATGAACGATCAAGAAAAAGAGATGACTGCCTATCACGAAGCAGGTCATGCGATTGTCGGACATGTGTTGCCGCACAGTGATCCTGTTCACAAGGTAACGATTATCCCTCGTGGGGGAACCGGTGGGGTAACATGGTTCCTTCCACCAGAAGACAAAAGCTACACCAGCTTAGTCGAGTTCAAGGATATCCTGGCACGTGCACTGGGTGGTCGTATTGCTGAAAAAGTCATCTACGGTGCCGATAACATTACGACCGGTGCTGGATCTGACCTGCGTAAGGCAACAGAAATAGCTCGCGACATGGTCATCGAACAGGGAATGGGTACAAAGCTACGTGATCAAGTCTTCCATGAAGACAACGGTGGAATGATGTTCGACCGCATGACGCATGAACGCCCATACAGTGAAGATACGGCTCGAGTAATCGACGCTGAAGTGGCCGAACTCATCAAAGAAGCGGCAACTCGTGCCGAGATTGTCATCAAAGAGAACATGCCAAGTTTGAAGAAGCTTGCTGACGCTCTCCTCATAGAAGAGACGATCGAAGAAGAGGGCGTATTGAAATTCCTAAAAGACGCGAAACTACCGAAAGGAGCCGAGCTTACTCAATAGGCGTGGCACGTTTCACCTATGTTAGGTTTTCGGACGACCCTCTCAAAGCTCAATAAAAGGCTGCCACTACGTTTAGCGGCGACCTTGCTCGCTGGTTCGTCATTGATCGCTAGCCTGCTGGGTGTCTTTCGCGACAGGTACTTTAATAGTCTGTACTACCTGACATATCCAAGTGGTGCCGACGCCTATGCGGTCGCATTTACCGTTCCAGACTTCATGTTTATTATTTTAGTATCAGGAGCGCTTAGTGTGAGCTTTATTCCTGTCTTTAATCAACGTCTGGTTTCAGGAAACAAAAAATCTGCTTGGGAACTTTCAACGAGCATTATGAACTTGATGGCACTCGCGACATTCGTTGCTAGTATTTTAATCATGGTGTTTGCCGACCCATTAGTACGCTATCTAGTTGGTCCGGGGCTCGACGAATCAAGTCGATCGCTTGCTGTTAGCATGATGCGTGTTATCGCCGTCAGCCCAATGTTGTTTGCTGTTGCGACGGTGGTAACCAGCATGCAACAAGCAGTCGGAAGGTTTGCATTCTTTGCGCTCGCACCAGCCCTCTATAACGTCGGTATTATTATCGGTCTGCTGTTCTTTACTAGCGGTATCAATATCTTCGGTTTCCAAATCTTTGAAGGTGGTATCATGGGTGTCGCACTGGGGGTTGTCCTAGGGGCGATTCTGCAACTGATTGTTAGTACGTTTGGATTGTTCGGTATGGGCTTTGATTATCGATTTAAAATTTATTGGAAGAATAAAGGTTTTCGTCGAGTTCTTCGTTTACTTCCTCCGCGCTCACTTGACCAAGGAATCGACTATGTAAACAGTATCGTCGAAACAAACCTTGCATCTCGGATGATTGCTGGAACCGCACTTGCCTATAAACAAGTGACATCACTGGCGTATATGCCAGTAAATCTCATCGGTGTCGCTATCAGTACCGCTGCGTATCCAAAAATGACAGAGCGAATTGCAGAGGGAAGACCTGATTTATTTAAGGCCGAGCTTCAGTCAGTACTTCGGGTAATTATCTGGCTCGCGCTTCCAGTGACGATTGTTGCGATTTTTGCTCGTGGTTACATTATTAACTTTATCGTGACTGGTGGTGACCCGTATATGGCAAGCATCCTTGCGGTTCTTGCGATATCGATCCTATTCCGCTCCGTCTACTTTATTTGTGCACGAAGCTTTTATGCGCAGCAAGATACAAAGACACCGCTGTATATTTCATTGTTCACGATCGCACTCAATATCACTTTAGCGATCTGGTTTACTATGGGCCTAGGAATGGCGGTACAAGGACTGGCGTGGGCAGCAGTGATCGTGTCGGCAACAGAAGTAGCTATACTCTTCTTCCTTATGTCTCGGCGAATTAAAGGACTATTTGACAAGCCATTCTTGCACGCAATCGGACGCATGTTGAGCGCAGCAGGATTTATGGCTGTGGTGACGTATTTCAGCGTGGCATTGATGCCGCTTTCAGCAGACGACCAACGCTTCCTCGACTCGTTTCCGAAGTTCGTTGCTATTACCACGATGAGTTTCCTTGTATACTTCTTCTTTAGTTATATCTTTAAATTACATGAAGTAAAACCGATATTGTCCAGAGTTAAGAAGATTCTATTTAAACGCCCGGAAGTGACTGATGAACCAAACACACATTCGTAATTTTTGTATCATTGCCCATATTGATCATGGCAAATCGACCCTCGCGGATCGTATGCTTGAGTTGACGGGTACTGTTCAGAAACGTGACATGAAATCACAACTTTTGGATTCGATGGACCTGGAACGTGAAAAAGGTATCACTATCAAACTGGCACCAGTGCGAATGAAGTATAACGATCATGAACTGAATCTGATCGATACTCCAGGGCATGTCGACTTTAGTTATGAAGTATCACGGAGCCTTCAGGCGTGTGAAGGCGCAATCTTGGTCGTTGATGCCAGTCAGGGTATTCAGGCGCAGACATTGGCGAATGTCTATTTGGCACTTGCAGCCGACCTCACTATTATTCCAGTACTCAATAAAATTGATCTTCCTGCCGCAGATGTACCAAAGGTGAGCGCTGAAATCATCAATTTGCTTGGCTGCACCGAAGACGATATTATCAAGATCAGTGCCAAGACGGGTGAAGGGGTGACCGATGTACTCGATGCGGTTGTCGAGCAAGTAACTCCTCCGCAAGGAAACGCAACCGACCCAACCCGTGCGCTTATTTTCGATAGCTACTTTGATGATTATCGCGGAGTTATTCTGTATGTTCGTGTTATTGACGGTGAGATAAAGAAAAGTGACGTGATCGATATGATGGCAACAGGTGCTAATGGCATCGCGCTTGAAGTCGGTTCGCTTAACCCTGCTATGAGCCCGAGTCAGACACTGGCAACCGGTGAGATTGGGTATATAGTAACTAACCTCCGCACAACTCGCGACGCACGGGTTGGTGATACGGTGACGGTTCGTAGGCACCCTGCAACGCAGATGTTACCAGGATATAAGTTAGTCAAACCATTCGTCTATGCAGGATTCTTTCCAGTGAGTAACGACGACTACCAGGAATTAAAAGACGCCGTCGAAAAATTAAGCCTTAGTGATTCAGCTTTGCAATTTGAGCCCGAGAATTCACCGGTACTTGGATTTGGTGTACGTATTGGATTCTTGGGATTGTTACACCTTGATATCGTGCGTGAACGACTCGAACGTGAATATGACCTTGATCTCGTGATTACAAATCCGTCGACTGACTACCAAGTATTGCTCTCGACGGGTGAAGAATTAGATATTAAAAGCGCCAGTAATCTTCCTGACGTGAGTCGTATCAAAGAGATTCGAGAACCGTGGATCAAGGGTGAAATTATCGTCCCATCACAGTACATTGGCGCGGTTATTCAATTAATCGTTAACAAGCGCGGCCTACAAAATAACCTTAGTTATATCGATGAACGTGCGCTGATTGCCTTTGAGGCTCCACTCGCAAATCTGCTGACGGATTTTTATGACCAACTAAAATCAGTCACCAGTGGCTACGGTTCATTCAACTATGAACTCGATAGTTATCGTGTCGAAGATTTGGTTCGTGTTGATTTCTATGTGGCAGGTGAAATGGTTGATGCCCTAAGTATGATGACGCACCGTTCCGAATCACAGGGCCTAGGTCGCGAAGTGACAAAGAAGTTGAAAGAAGTTATCCCACGTCAGAACTTCCAAGTCGCCTTACAGGCGGGTATTGGTGGCAAGTTCATCGCCCGCGAAGATTTAAGTGCGTATCGTAAAGACGTCACGACTGGACTATATGGTGGCGACGTGTCACGAAAAAAGAAAGTCCTTGCAAAGCAAGCAAAGGGCAAAAAGCGTATGAAGCGCTTTGGAAAAGTCGACATTCCTTCCGAAGCCTTTATGGTGATGTTGAAACGCGATTAAGGTATACTAGGGCAAATGTCAGATAAGAAACATATTATTACTATCGCTGGAAAACCTGCTTCTGGTAAGTCGACGACCGCTAAACTCGTTGCCGAAAGACTTGGCTTTGCTCACTATTCGACAGGTGAGTTATTTCGTGCAATTGCTGCCGAACACCAACAGGACTTACTGGAAGCAAATCTTCATGCTGAAGAAAATGCAGATTTTGATATCGACGCACAAGTCGATGATCGTCAAAAGAACCTAGGCGTAACTGAAGATAATTTTGTTATTGATGCTCGCCTTGGTTGGCATTTTATTCCGCAGTCATTCAAGGTCTATCTTGATCTTGATACCGTAACTGGTGCGCAGCGCATCTTATCAAATCCAGATGCTGAACGAAATATGAAAGAGAATATTCCAGAAACGCCTGCAGAATATGCAACTGTGCTCGATGAACGATTAACAAGTGAATCCCGTCGTTATGAGAAATTGTACGGTGTAGATAATCACCACCATGGAAATTTCGATCTTGTCGTCGATACTAAGGTTAATAGTCCTGATGAAGCAGCAACACTTGTAATTGAAGCTTACAATCGTTGGATCTCAAGCTAGCACTCATTGACACCGAGTGCTAAAAGGCGATAAAATATAGCTATGACCGATCGTCAACGAGAGATATTAGCAGCCATTATTGAACAGCACGCCGAAATTGCTGCGCCTGTTGGAAGTGTCATGCTAGCAAAACTTTTTGGTGTATCAAGCGCGACGATTCGTAGCGAAATGGCTCGGCTAGAAGAAATGGGCATGATAGAGCAACCACATACTAGTGCTGGTCGTGTTCCGACAGACGCTGGTTACCGCTTCTATGTTAATAGTTTGAACGAGGCGCACGCCAACGAAGTTCAGTCACTTCTTCCCGATCGCAGTGCGAGAGCGATCGATGCCCGTGTGAATACTCACGGTAACCGCGCTGACCGCGCAATTCGAAGCGCTGTCGATAGTCTGGTTGATCTGACGCAGAACTTGGGCATCGCGACGATTGGTGACGAACTCTATCTGAGCGGTATCGGCAATCTTTTTTCACAGCCCGAATTCCTTCAAGGAAATCACGCCCAAGCAGTTGCGCAGTTAATCGACAATCTTGAACCATGGCTCCGCGAGGCCGCACCTAATGAACCGTTGAATGTGTATATCGGTTCAGAAAACCCGATCGGCAAAACCAGTGGAGCAACCCTGATTATTAGCCGCTTCCGCTCACCGTACAGCGATAATAGCTATATCGGTGTGCTTGGCCCAACCCGTCAAAGCTACGCTAAGGTAATGCGCCTCGTACGACATGCTGGGGCGATGCTAGAGGAAGTACTGTAATGGCAGAGTGGCTAGGGCAACTACTGGCGACGTTTCCTGATTGGCTGTTTATCCCTGGGCTGATCACGGTAATTTCGGTCACAGTACTACTGTATATTGGTTATTATCTGGGTGACATGCCATCAGCAAGAAAAGTGTATTTAGGAGAGAAAAAACATGGCAAAAAGTAAGGCACAACTCGAACTTGAACAACAAATGGGTGAGCTGACCCTTGATCTTCAACGTACCCGTGCTGATTTTGAAAACTATCGAAAACGCGTTGACGCTGAAAAGCAGGCTGCCCGTGAATCTGGACAGGCGAGTGCCATCCTTAAACTTTTACCAGTTATTGATAACATCGAACGCGCGATCGCCTATACGCCTGAAGAACTAAAAGACAATACTTGGGTACAAAGCGTTGCCGGCTTAGTACGACACCTCGAGAAATCTCTTGAAAGCTTAAACCTAACACGCATAGAAGCAACACCTGGTACTGTTTTTGACCCAGAGCTACACGAAGCCATCCAATTCGACGAGGATGCAACCGGTGAAAAAGAAGTCATCGCCGAAGAGCTACAAGGCGGCTATAGACTAAATGGTCACGTCATCCGGCATGCTATGGTAAAAGTCACCAAAGAATAGAAATAGCCCCGAAAGGGGTTATTTTTTATTATAAAAATATATTGTTGGCACTCTTGACATGAGAGTGCTAATTTTCTACAATGAGAGTACTTGGCAATCTCACTACGAGAGTGCTAGAATAGAAACAGAATATCGTTCATTTGATACGTAAGAAATAGGAGAAACATATGGGTAAAATTATCGGAATCGACCTCGGTACCACTAACAGTGCTGTTGCCTACATGGTGGCAGGAAAACCAGAAGTTATTGCTAACGCCGAAGGTAACCGTACGACACCAAGTGTCGTTGCAATTAACAAAACTGGCGAACGCCTGGTTGGGCAAGTTGCACAGCGTCAACGCGTTACCAACGCAAAAAACACTATCTATGGTGTAAAGCGTTTGATTGGTCGTAAATTTGGCGATAAAGAAGTCCAAAAAGACCTCGACATCATGCCATACCAAATCGTTAAAAAGGGTGACGGTGTCGCCGTTACTATGGGTGACAAAGACTACACACCAGAAGAAGTATCAGCAATGATCCTTTCAAAGATCAAAGCTGATGCCGAAGCCTTCCTCGGCGAGAAAGTCACCGAAGCCGTTATTACGGTTCCTGCGTACTTCGATGACTCGCAACGACAGGCAACTAAAGACGCTGGTAAGATCGCTGGCCTTGAAGTGAAGCGTATTATCAACGAACCAACTGCCGCTGCTCTTGCTTATGGCCTTGAATCAAAGAAAGACGAAAAGATCGCTGTCTTTGACCTCGGTGGTGGTACATTCGACGTTTCTATCCTCGAACTTGGTGATGGTGTCTTTGAAGTTAAATCAACCAACGGTGACACTCACCTAGGTGGTGAAGACTTCGACAACCGTATTGTGAACCACTTCCTCGATGTCTTTAAGCAAAACGAAGGCATCGATCTAAAGGCCGACAAAGCAGCCATGCAACGCCTCAAAGACGAAGCTGAAAAGGCGAAGAAAGAACTCTCAACGACGAACGAGACCGAAATCAACCTTCCATTCCTAACCGCTGATGCTGATGGTCCAAAACACTTTGAATACAAGCTAACTCGAAGCAAGCTCGAAGAGCTGGTCAAAGACCTTATCGATGGCGTCGCAAAACCTGTCGAAAACGCGCTCAAGGACGCTGGTCTAAAAACAACCGACATTGACGAAATTGTCCTTGTTGGCGGTATGACCCGTATGCCAGCGGTCGTTGAAAAAGTAAAAGCTATCTTTGGTAAAGAACCACTCAAGGGGGTTAACCCTGACGAAGTCGTTGCCATCGGTGCGGCGATCCAAGGTGGTGTGCTAGCGGGTGACGTTAAAGACGTCCTGCTTCTCGACGTAACTCCACTATCGCTTGGTATTGAAACTATGGGGGGTGTGGCAACAAAGGTTATCGAGCGAAACACGACCGTTCCAACCAGCAAGTCTGAAACCTTCTCGACTGCAGCTGATAACCAGCCGCAAGTCGAGATTCACGTTACCCAAGGTGAGCGTGAACTTGCTGGTGATAACAAATCACTCGGTCGTTTTATACTTGATGGGATTGCACCTGCCCCTCGTGGTATTCCACAGATCGAAGTGACCTTTAATATCGACGCGAACGGTATCTTGAACGTGACTGCAAAGGATAAGGGAACCGGTAAAGAGCAATCAATTACCATCTCTGACAGCGGTAACCTTTCGAAGGAAGATATCGAAAAAGCAGCCAAAGACGCTGAAGCGCACGCTGATGAAGACAAGAAGAAGCGTGAAGCAATCGATGCTCGAAACAGCCTGGAAAGCACTATCTACCAAGCAGAAAAAATGCCTGACGAATTCAAAGACAAAATCTCTGATGAAGACAAAAAGGTCATTACAGATGCTGTTGATGAGGCAAAGAAGCACAAAGATTCAGAGGATAAAGAAGAGCTGGAAGCAGCCGTCAAAGCCCTGAACGATGCGATCATGCCAATCGGTGCCAAGATGTACGAAGCTGCCGCAAAAGAAGAAGCGCCAGCTGAAGGCGAAGAGAAAAAAGATGACGAACCTGTAGAAGGTGAAGTTATCGACGAAAAAGCTGACAAAAAACAATAAAGATGAAACGCCGGATTAATCCGGCGTTTTTTATAGGAGTAAGTATGGGAAAATTGAATGACTCAATCGAATTGGTTAAAACTGGGCTTGAAGTAAAGATCGCTCTTGCAACTGCAGAAGAAAAAGAAAAACTTGCGAATGCTAAAATTGCACTCGCTGATCTAAAGAGCGATATAGCTGACTTAAAGGAAGAAAACACCGAGCTAAAGGCTATGCTCGCCAAGAAAGATAGTTTCTTGACCGACAGGGGTGTCATACGGAAACATAGTGACGGTGAAATGGATCAACCCTATTGTCCGGTATGCTTCGCTAAAGTTAGGGAAATACCGCTTCAGAAACTTTGGGAGGGTAGAGCAAAGAACCAAAGTCTATGGGTATGCCCAGAGAAAACCTGTGGAGCAACATATAATCCATGGGATCACAAAGAACCGGATACACCCTCTGTCTTTACAGAGTGGTAGATGTGCAGAATAAAACTATTTATATATGAATATATAAGTTTACACTTGTCAAATATTTGTTTGAGTGGTAATGTTGGGTTATGAACAGATTACATTCATACCAAATCTGCGTAACAGTCACCAAGCGTAAAATGCTCGGCGGCTTTGCTGTATCTGGTATGACTTATCTTCACTCTTAGTTATTGAAACAATATATTGACGCAAGATAAGTCTCCAAGGAAAGGAGACTTTTTCATTAGAAACTTGGAGGCTAATCTGGTCTCGAAATACGAGACCAATAAAAGAAAGGAGAGGACTATGTCATTTGGTCCCCGCATGCGGTTCATGGTCGATGAACTTCAGATTGAACTCGCCCCCTTGAATAAGGAGACGATGGATCAGTTCATCAGTCCGGGTATGCAGCTACACAGCATTACCCGTTATCTAGGGCGACGTGTCGCACCGGTACTGGAAGACGAACTGGAATGGTTCGACAAGGTACGTACCGACACCTCGCGTCTTATCTGGGGTATCTGGATAGTGGAAGGTGAGGAGCGGACGCTCATCGGCGAAAGCTCACTCATCGACATCACCCAGGATCACATCCGGCAGGCAACTAGTGGTTCCTTAATTTTCCGACAGGAATATTGGGGACGAGGCATCGCCAGTGCAGCCCACAAGGCACGCACGTGGTATGCCTTCAAGCACCTAGGACTGCACCGCATCATGTCGGCGGTAATCCAGGGTAACGGAGGCAGCCTCAAGGCGCTGAAGCGTTCTGGATACACACTGGTCTACGTCGAGCGCAACACCACGTTTGGTGAGGGCGCTCTGCGACACCAGGACAACCTGGAATGCCTCAATCCGCTTGAGTCCTTCTGGAATCAGTGGTGGCACCGCGACAAGCCGACCAAAAAGGCACTTGAAGCACGCGTTCTGACCCAAGCCGTCATGGAATGGGCTGAAGCGAACGTCACGCTCCTCTGACCTTCTTAACCCCGTCACAGCCAGTGGCGGGGTTTTACCTGTCACAGCACGGGGAGTATAATAAAGAATACAGAAACCATAAGTAAGGAGGAGTAAGTATGGATGGACTCGGATTTATTGGATGGATCGTACTAGGAGGTGTTGCCGGTTGGGTAGCCTCGATGATTGTAGGAAATAATAAAAGCCAAGGCCTACTGGGTAATATCATTGTTGGTATTGTTGGAGGTTTGCTCGGAGGATTTCTATTTGGACTTCTAGGCGGATCGGGTGTGACAGGCTTTAATCTTTGGAGCTTCCTCGTTGCGCTGGTTGGCGCCGTGGTATTGCTGTTTCTATGGAAGGCAATTAGGGGCGGTCGAAAGGCTTAGTTTTTCAAAGAATATAAAAGGAACCGCTATGAGGCGGTTCCTTTTGACTCAATAATCTACTGATTAGAGAATGTCGACTCCGTCGTTGTCAATGACATTGACGTTCGTGTCGTCGTCGCTGTTACCAGAGTTGTTTACTGAGCTGTTTGAGTTGTCAGTGTTGTTCGTGGTGTTGCTTGAGACACTAGTGTTGGTGTCGTTGTTGTTGTTCTGGTTGTTCGTGTTGCCATTGTTCTGGCTGTTGTCTGAGTTGTCGTTAACGGTGTTAGTAGTAGTCGTTACCGTTGTTGAAGTAGCAGTGTCGTTGTTGTTGTTCTGGTTGTTCGTGTTGCCATTGTTTTGGCTAGTGTTAGTGGTTGTAGAAGTGTTAGTGGTTGGTGAGTAGACAGGTGCGAAAGTATTACCATTATTCTTGGTAATAGTCTTTACGTTAGTCGTAGTGGTGTTGTAGGTGCTAGTAGTAATAGTACTCGTTGAGTTGCTGTTAGTAGTATTGAATGATCCACTAACACTTCCAACAACTGGCATACCGCCAAGGGTGATGCCGGCAGGTGTACCTGTTCCTGTGCCCGTTGAAGGGGTTACGGCTGCTGCTGACGAGTCAGCACAAACGCTGACACCAGACTGGTTGTTGTTGTTTTCAGTCGTCAGAGCGTTTGCTGAGTTGCCACTCATCAAAGACATGATAATAACTGTTGATAGGATAACTGCTGTGATGATTGAACCGAACATGACGGCACCAAACATTAGAAGTTGATTATTTTGCGCTGTAGATGAGGCTTGTAGGCTCATTATTTTATACTCCCTTTCTCTCGCAGAGAAACTTATATTATAAGAACCCGCACCATTCCTTAGACTTGACTGTACGCCACCTATCAAAGTTTGACAATAACAAAATTTATGTTATTAAACATAACCAGTATAGTTATCCACAGTTATTGGCACTCTAGACTTTTGAGTGCTAGTATTTTATACTGATAACAGATGAGCAAGCGTGATTACTACGAAGTACTCGGTGTTTCTAAAGGCGCCAGTGCAGATGAAATTAAAAAGGCTTTTAGACAGGCTGCGGTCAAACATCATCCAGATAAAGAAGGTGGCGACGAGTCTAAGTTCAAAGAAATTAATGAAGCCTATGATGTTCTTAAAGATGCCCAAAAACGTCAACGCTATGACCAGTTTGGTCACGCGGGTGTCGGCGGGTCAAGCGGTGGCTATGGTGGAGGTGGAGGTAACCCATTTGAGGGCTTTCAAGGCCAGAACGTTAACTTCGATTTCGGTGAAGGTTTGGGTGACATCTTTAGCCAATTCTTTGGTGGCGGCAGTCAACGCAACCAAGCACCGCAACGAGGACGTGATGTTGAGGTTAATCTACAACTAACCTTTGAAGAAGCCGTTTTTGGTGTCGAGCACGAATTTAACCTTGATATGGACGACGAATGTTCGCACTGTCACGGAACGACTGTCGAACCAGGGCATGATATGAAAACCTGTCCGACCTGTCACGGTGCAGGCCAGCAAACGCGTGTTATGAACACGATGTTTGGTGCCATTCAACAGAATGTGACCTGCGAAACCTGTCAGGGTCGCGGAAAAGTACCCGAAAAAGTCTGTACCGTCTGTAACGGCAAGGGTACTGAGCGACGCAAGCAGTCGATCAAGTTAAAAGTACCGGCTGGTATCGACGACGGAGCAACGATTCGTTTGTCAGGTCGTGGTGAAGCGATTGGCGCTGGTCAAAAAGGCGACCTCTACGTAAATATCCGCGTAAAGGCGCACAAACATTTCACTCGAGAAGGGGATATTATCTTGTCTGAAGCACATGTCGATATGGTAGGAGCTGCCCTTGGTACGGAAATCGACGTCGAGACCGTTGACGGCTTAGTCACAATGAAAATCCCTGCTGGAACCCAGTCAGGTACTGACTTCAAACTATCTAACCACGGCATACCACACATGAACACTGATAAAAGGGGGCCACACATTGTGAATATTATTGTTGATACACCAACGAAGTTGTCGCGAAAGCAAAAGGAAATTCTTGAGCGTCTGCGAGACGGTTCGTAATGGTACCTACACTTAAGGATGAACTCATTCGGCGGGGTTATGTTTATAGTGAAATGACACTTGATCGACGCTACAAGCAATTCTTTACTTCTGAGGGAAAACTTGTCATCACCATGACGAACTACTACGACTATCCATTCGTTACCCAGACGACGAAAAAAATAAGTAAGGACAAAACACTTAGTTATCAGTTTGCAATCAGTGAAGGGATAAATGTACCTAAATCATTGCAAACTTCTGACCCGGCACAGGCTGAAGCGTTCCTAGAGACGTATAAAAAAGTCATCGTCAAGCCTGCAGAGCTAGGAGGAAGTAAGGGTCTTACAGTTGATATAACGGATACTGATTCATTGAAGAAGGCTATAGAAAAAGCGACATTTAATGGTGAAACGCCACTTATTCAAGAGCAGTTTATTGGTGAAGAGCTCCGCATGACGATCCTCGACGGAAAAGTCTATTCGGCAATGTTACGCGAAACTCCTCGAGTTGTCGGTGATGGTATCCACACTATCCAACAACTGATTGAAGCAGAGAATGTCGAACGGTCAAAGCTATCTTTCCCACTGATTACCTATCCTCAACTAGAGGCGTCCATGTTTGTTGAGGGTTTGTTTTATAGCCAAGACACTCCCGCCAAGGATGAAATCGTAGAACTTAGTCGCTCCACGGTTATAAAAGGAGGGGCTTCACTATATGGTGTCCTCAACGAAGTACATCCCAGTTACATCGCGATCGCCGAGAAACTTGCCGCACGACTGAACCCACCAATGTTGGTCGTTGACCTGATGGTAAAGGATTATACAACCCCTGCTACCGACTCGAATTACATCTTTTTAGAGTTTAACACCGCACCGTCTCTGTATATATACTCGTCAATTCGTAGCGGTGATCAGCCGGACGTTATCTTAAAGTTCGCCGATCTAGTCGATTCTTACGCTGCCATCTGTAAATAAAGCGTAAGCATATTGCATTTTATAGTGATTTATGCTATAATTACAACTCATGAGCACAGAATACGAAAAAACCGCCCTTCTTGCCCTGCCGGCCATTGCTGAAGGCTCTTCTGAAGAGAAGGGTCTACTTAGCTGGTCGCGACCGTATATGATCGATCAAATCCGTAAAAATGGTGTCGATGTTGCAGTTACGAGAGGCGTAAAGTCATTCGACGAGGTTGGAAGCGTTGCAAACGATGTTATTCGCCCACATTTCAACAAAGAGGGGGCTGAAGTTACTCGGATTGACCGACTTGGCTCAATTGGTCTCGATAGTTTCGGAATGATCCGTAACATTGTCCGTCCGCTAACGGCCGAAACAACCACACCACAACTGAACCCTAATAGTATTCGTTATCTTGCCCGCAATAAATTTGCGGTTATGCAAGATCTCCTTGTTCCTGCCGGTGTCTATAATCGTCAAGCAGTAACCATTGATGGCGAAACATCTTCTTCAGATATTTCGGCATCAATCGACTCATTGCCTGGTGACTTCATCGTTGCTAAGCCAAATGGTGGTCAACGGAGTCGTGGCGTTATTGTCGGAACAAAGGCTGAAGTAGAAAACGCCCTTCGTGACAGCGGAGTAACTGTACCATATATCCTTGAAGAAAAGTTACATTTCGCAAACGCGCTACCGGGCATCCGTGGCCGAAGCGCTGATGAGCACGCTGAACTCGAGCGAGCCAACCAAGCTGGCGTCAACCGTGAGGTCCGTACTTACTTCTTCGGACAAAATGATTGGGATACGGTTGGTCGTGTCGCTAAAGTAGGTGAAACCGACTTTCGTAGCGATGAATGGTTACAGCTTGACCTTGAGTCAGTTCTCGGTACGTTGGTTGAAAGCGCAAACGATGTCGTCGCTCGTATTCGTGAACGTATCGGTACGAACGAAGTAAATATAGCGTTTGACTGGGTGTATGCCAGTTCTGCATCGAATCCCGAGCCAACGTGGCAAGTCATGGAAATGAATGCTGCAGAGCCTCAACTTGTCCAGTTACACGAAGATGCTGAAGTTGGTCGCCGTCACCATGACAAAATGGCAAAACAGATTAGTCGTGTTGCATTAAGCTAGTATAATAACAAAGCAAGGAGTCATTATTATGAGCGTTGTTCCTATCATTTCTGTCACCGGTACAAAAGGCAAAACCACTACCGTATCAGTTATCGCTGACGTTCTTCTTGCTTTGCAAAAAAACGTACTGAAAGTAGATACAACTGGACACTTTTTGAACGGTGAGCGTCGCAGTACACTCGAGGAATCGAAAGCTGCATGGCGACTTGTTCCAAGTGTGGCCCCTGGTCGCTATTTGTGGGAATTTCATGCCCAACCTGAACTCAAGGAAAACAGCGTTGCCGTCCTCGAGTGTTCCCTTGGTTGTAGTGCCGCTTCTGGTTTGGCATATCGTTACCACAAAGTCGGCGTATTCTTAAACGTTTTTGAGGATCACCTCGGTTCTTCGGACCGTATTAAAACGAAAGAAGATATCGCAAAGGCTAAGCAATTCATTTTTTCACGTTTGTTGCATCAAGATGCATACGCTGTATTTAATGCCGATGACGCCCTTGTTGTCGATCGTTTGCAAGTTGCTCCTGAGGTAGGAGTAACGTTAGTACCTTTTGGCCTTGATTTTAGTGAATTCGATCTCGATACGCACCTTAAAGAAGGGGGAGTAGCGATCACTGTTAACGACTCCAAAGAGGTAGTTCTTCGCAAAAAGGAAGGTGATACAGTTGTCGTTAGTCTCGAGAAAATTCCATGGACCTTTGACGGAAACTTTATGCCTTCGATCTGGAATATAATGGCCAGTGTCGGTGCTTTGTACGGCTACTTTGATGGCCAATTACCAGATGGTATTCGCGAAGCATTCGAAGCGGTTCGTCTGGACCCCTACGGTGGTCGTCTGACATTACTCGAAAACGAAGCAGGGGTAAAAATCCTAGCTGACTACGCCCACGAAAAGATTTCACTGGGTTTGGTAGCAGAACTCGCCAAGACGAAAGTTGCTGAAGGGGGGAAAGTTATCGGCGTCGTCCGTCTTGCTCATGACCGCACTGATGACTTGATGCGCGAGACAGGTGAAGTTATTGGTAAAGCTTATGACCAATTAGTTGTCTATGATAAAATCGACGGCTACTGGCGCAAGGCGACACCAAAGAACTCCACATTCGTTGAAGTTGACGGTCGTACCTCTCAAATCTTGAGCGATGCTATTGCCAGCGTTAACCCAAATGTCGAACGAATTGTTCGTGAAGACGAGGCGCTGCAACGTGCTGCTGAAATCGCTAAACCTGGCGATGTAGTTGTAGTGATTGTGAATGACGATATTGTTCGTTCGATCGGATTTATTAAAGAGTACTTTAAGGCGGACTTTATATAATGCAAGACAAGACCCTGACGACCATCGGCCGTGCTGAAAAGGTTAACCTGATTGACCTTGGGTTTAATCATGTCCCAGCAAAAGTAGATACGGGTGCAGACGCTAGTAGTATTTGGGCAAGTGCACAGCAAAACGGCGATAAAATTGAGGTTGTGTTCTTTGGACCAGAATCAGACTATTACGACGGACAGGTTCATAAATTCCCAAAGAGTTCCTATACTATGACGCGCGTCTCTAGCTCGTTTGGTCATCGTGAAATTCGTTACAAACTAAAGCTAAAAATTAAGGTTAAGGGGCGTATAATTAACGGGAGCTTTACTCTTTCTGATCGAAGCGCTAAACTTTATCCGATTTTATTGGGACGCAGCCTGTTGAAGCATAAATTTATCGTTGATGTATCCAAAGGAAAACCCCTTATTGCCGAAGAGAAAGATCGACGAGCCAAACTTAAAGAAGCAATTCTGGAACTAGACAAGGAATCATAATGAAAATCGCCATTTTATCTAAGGGTGCAGCCAACTACACTACTAAGCGACTAAAAGAAGTCGCAAAAGCTCGTGGACACGAAGTCCGCATTATTAACTATGCAAAATGTTATGTTGCGATCGAGAAAGACAAACCAGTCATTCGCTATCGCGGTGAAACACTTGAGCACTTCGATGCGGTGATTCCTCGTATTGCCCAGAGCTATACGAAGTACGGAACGGCTATCGTTCGTCAGTTTGAAGGCCAGGGAACCTACACGACTGCTAGTTCAATTGCGATCAATCGCTCTCGTGACAAGCTTCGTGCCTATCAAATTCTCGCCAAAGCCGGTGTCGCCATTCCGAAGACTGTCTTTGCCCGCGAAACCGCAAACTTTGAAGATGTGATTGAGCTTGCTGGTGGTACACCACTGATCATTAAGGTTGCTCGTGGTACCCACGGTAACGGAGTAGTACTGGCGGAAACGCCAAAGGCTGCCAAAGCTGTAATGCAGGCCTTTTATGTTGAAGGCGTGAACTTCTTGGTGCAAGAATTTATTAAGGAATCTGCCGGTCAGGATATTCGTGCACTTGTTGTTGGTGGGCGTGTCGTCGCTAGTGTTAAACGTCAAAGCCTCGATGATGATTTCCGTTCAAACACCCACCAAGGTGGTGTCGGCGTGGTCGTTAAATTGACTGACGAAGAGAAGAAGACTGCTGTTCGAGCAGCCAAAGCAATGGGGCTCCCTATTTGCGGTGTCGATATGATGCGTAGTGCGAATGGACCGCTTGTCCTTGAGGTAAACTCTTCGGCTAGTCTGAAAACCCCAGAGAAAATTACTAAGCGCGATGTCGCCAGCCAGATTATCGAATATGTTGAAATCAACGCGAAGCGTTCAAACAAAAAAGACAAAGTCGGCGCCTAACGCATAACTGCTATAATATGCTCATGGTAGAACGACTATGAGCATATGGCGGCCTAGTACAACGGCAATATTGATGGCTGGTGTAGTTGTGGTCGTGATTGCGACTGCGGTGTCGTTTATGTTGTCTTATTTTCAACCTCGGACCGAGGTTCGATTAAGTTCAGGAGTGTTTTACTTGAGGCTGGCAGCCGATGAGGCATCTCGGCAGAAGGGATTGTCTGGTGTCGAATCGTTGAAATCCGACGATGGGTTGTTGATGGTATTCGATACAGATGATAAGTGGGCTATTTGGATGAAAGATATGAAGATACCACTCGACATCGTCTGGCTGGATAGTTCGAAAAAAGTTATCTACATCGTCAAAAATGCAGCTCCTGAATTATCAACTGATAAAGTGTTTACCCCAGCCGAAAAGGCGAGGTATGTCATTGAATTATCAGCAGGTGCAACACAACAATATGGCATTAAATTAGGAGATCAAGCAACGTTTAACGAACGAGGGGGCCAATAACATGACCGTCATTATTGTATTAGGTATACTGTCGATCGCACTATTTTTGGGTGCTTTTTTATCGAAACGTCGATTCGGATTATTAGGCCTAGCGCTGACTGCAGGTGCAACGCTAAGTACTATGTGGAGCTACGATGCAGGACTGGTCATTTCCAGCACAGGCCTTGTTCCGAACGGTCCATTTACTAATGCGATTGCGCTGTCTTTGATAGTATTACTGCCGGCAATCATACTTTTGTTCCATGGGTATACCTACAAGGAAAATGCAGCTCGGGTAATCGGGTCGTTATTCTTTACGATTTTAGCCTTGGCATTTTTGATCGAGCCACTTCGTTTTGCCTTGCCACTTGAAGGATCTGGGGCAGATATCTACAAGTGGATCACCGACTACAAAGAGGTAATTATTAGTGTCGGTGTCGTTATTGCCATCGTTGATCTTTTCTTTACCAAGCCGGCGAAACTGGCCGAAAAAGACAAAAAGCGCTAGCATTGACACGCCACCCCTGTTGAGGTATAGTTTAATGAGCTTTTTGCTGATGTACGGGACCGTAGCTCAGCTGGTTAGAGCACCTGCCTTTTAAGCAGGGTGTCGTGGGTTCAAGCCCCACCGGTCCCTCCAAGTAGAAACGCTGTAACGAACCGAGGTTCAAGCCCTGACTGGCTAGTCCCTCCAAGTAGAAAACTACAAAGAACTGGGGTTCAATCCCTCAGAAGCTTGTCCCCCATATAAAGAACACTTCTTGATCGCTACCGGAAGTGTTTTTTATTTGGCAAAAATTTATTACCATTTAAGATCAGTTTGTCATCATGGATGTATGTGGAGAGGATTGCTGCAGAAACCAATTCACATATCGTGGCTAATTGCGATCTTTTGTTCGGGTTTCGTATTGGGTGTGATGATCGCGCTGTGGTGGCAGAATTCGTCACCAATACTATTAGCACTGTCGGTTGCTCTGCTAATCATGGCGCTGTGGAGACGTCGGGTCTACTGTACAGTGCTTTGTGTGCTAGGTGGCATACTTTTAGGTTGTTGGTATGGTTCGCTAGCACGAGGCGAGCTAGAGGTGTATGCGCCACTATTCGCATCGAACATTTCGATAACTGGCAACGTAAAGGAAGATCCAACTCGAAATACCAAGAATCAGTTAGTATTGCAGCTGGATCGCATCACGGTTCACGAGCATCAGCTGGCAGGAACGGTATGGGTGAGTCTCATCGGGAACCCTGATATAAAACGCGGTGACATCGTTATGGTATCTGGCATATTCGAAAAAGGCTTCGGTACATTCGCTGGTGTAATCTTTACCGCAAAGGTTATGAATATCCAGCGACCAGAGCCGGGGGATGTAGGTCGTAAGGTTCGGGACTGGTTTGCGTCGGCGATTCGACGAGCGATACCCGAGCCACAGGCCAGTCTAGGGATAGGCTATTTGACTGGTCAGAAAAGTGCTCTGCCTACTGAACTATCCGAGGCATTACAAATTGCCGGGTTGAGTCACGTCGTTGTTGCTAGCGGCTATAACCTGACAATCCTTGTGCGACTTGCTCGGCGTCTGTTTATGCGCATCTCGAAGTTTGTGTCGGCATTTGCATCGTCGATTATGATAGCTAGCTTCGTCGCTATGACGGGTTTAAGCCCCAGTATGACCAGAGCTGGCTTGGTATCGGGGCTAAGTTTACTGTCATGGTACTATGGCCGGCGTTTCCATCCATTCGTGTTGTTGCCACTAGCCGCTGCGATCACGGTGGCATTTCAGCCTAGCTATGCGTGGGGTGATGTTGGGTGGCAACTAAGCTTTTCTGCCTTTGCTGCGGTGATGATCGTCGGCCCATTATTGCAACGTTTTTTCTTTGGTGAAAAAGAACCCGGTACGATTCGTCAGATACTGGGTGAAACGGTGGCAGCGCATATGGTTACGATTCCGATTATCGTCGCATCGTTCGGGATTATTTCGAATGTTGCTATCATCGCTAACATAATGATCGTGCCATTAGTACCGTTGGCAATGTTACTTACGTTCATTTCGGGCATTGCCGCGCTGGTCATGGAACCCATCGCCTCGATTATTGCGCTTCCAGCCACGTGGCTCCTTACGTATATGACCACAACCGCACAGTACTTAGCGGATTTACCATGGGCGCAGACCGAGTTTAGTGCGCAGTGGTGGATGATTATACTTTATTATGTGATGCTAGTCGTTGCATGCGTGGTTATGCAACGTGTCAGTAAGTTTCAACTACGTGAAGTAAATATCGTTGCTTAGCGAGGACGGTCTTTGGCGATGTCACGTGCCAAGCCGACAAATAGGTCGTCGATCAAGTCGGTGCTGAATTCGCCATATCGTTTCGTGACGGCGGTATGAATCAGAAAGTCAGCGACTTTCGGATTCTTTGGCAGGATTGAACCATGCAGATACGTACCGATAACGTTTCGGTAGCGTGCGCCTTCGTGTCCATCTGAAACGTTGTTGCCGGCACCTTTGATGGTCTTTGCGAAAGGAGTTGCTGCTTTGCCGAGGTAGGTTTGCCCGCTATGATTTTCATAACCGATGATGTCACCGAACTCTTCGCTGTTGGTAATGATGTTTCCAATCAAGCGTTCATTAGTGCCGAAGGTTTCGATGTCCAATATGCCGATTCCTTCAAGATTTTTTTTGTCAGAGGTTTTAAAGAATTTCCCAAACAGTTGGTACAGCCCACACACAACGAGCATTGGGACATCGGCTTCTGCCCACTTCTTTAGCTGGGGTCCAATCTTGAGTAGGTCCGCGTGAATCTTTTCCTGTCCGCTGTCTTGACCGCCGCCACCAATGACGATATCGACATCAGTCGGGAGGCTGTCGCCAAGATTATACGTAATAACCTTTGGCTGATAGCCATACCATTCCAGTCGCCTTTGTAGAACGAGTAGGTTCCCATGATCGCCGTAAATATTCATATCATTTGGATACAACTGCAAGATAGTGACGATTTGCTTACTCATGATATAACCTCGACGTCTGTAATCTTTGATAGTTCTTTTCGTAGCGCTAACATCGCGGTGTAGGTACAGTAGATTCGTTTAGGTGTGTCTTTGTTTACTTCGATGAACTGACGAAGGGCAAGGGCAAGCTCAGGTTCGATATGGGTAATAGCTACTTCGTCGTACTGTAATCGAAGTGCCATATCGTAGGCGCGGATCCCTGATACTTCAGCTACTCCTTGCTGGGCGAGGCTGGCAAAATCGACATCCCATAACCATGACATGTCTCGTCCATCGGCATAATTGTCATTAATGGCGATCATTGTTGCATAGCCGGTTGGTGAAAATGACTGTAGGCCTAGGCGAAAACCGGAAGGATTTTTTACGAGCACTAATTCAAGGGGTTGTCCACCAACCTCAAGTTGTTCGCCACGTCCAAATGCAGGGGTAACGGTGGAAATGGTCGAGAGGACCTTGTTCTCGTCGATATCTTTGTCGAGGATTGCGTAGGCGAGGGCAATCGCCGCAGCGCTATTAAATACGTTGTAGATGCCATTGAGTTTCAGTGATGTCGATACTTGGTGCCCGCCAAGGCTGTAGCTCGCGTGGTCTTTGTCATAGGCCATTAGTACGATAGTAGCGTCGGGACGCTTAGTTTTTGTAACGGTGCCTCCTCGCATGTCATCATCGCTTGGGAAGGTCGCAAGCAATTCGTCACTTAGTCCAAAGAAATCTACTTTTTGATCTTTGAGTGATCCTTTAATATCGGCAATGCGACGATCTTCGCGGTTTAAAACAACCGTGTCAGTTGTTGATTGGGCGATTTTCGTTAGCATCTTGGCGGTCGCATCGATCTCGCCGAAACGATCGAGTTGGTCACGCATGACATTGAGGATGAGGCTGTAGCGTGGAGGAATAGTCTGTACGAACTTTACTGCGTGAGCTTCATCGAGTTCAAGCACGGCGATGTCTGCGTCGAGGTGGCCTTTGATGTCGATGTCTCCTAGTAATGCTGCTGCGACACCGCGAGTGAAATTACTTCCCGTTCGGTTGGTGAATACCTTTAGTCCTTGGGCTTCGAGGAGGGCAACAACCATTTTTGTGGTCGTTGTCTTACCGTTGGTACCGCTAATGACGACGACACCTTTAGGTAAGGTCGACAATGTCTTTTTAATGAAGCTAGGGTCAATTTTCTCGACGAATAGTCCCGGAAGGGCCGAGCCTCCGCCACGAAGACGCATTGCATAGCGGACTGCTTTTCCAAAGATAACAACAAAGGGGTGAGGCATATGCACTATTATATCGTATAATGATGGTATGTTTCTGGTGGGAATGATCACCTGGTGGTACGGTCGTGGATGGCAAGGGCAATTCGATCGTGTAAGGCACCGTTTAGCGGGGACGGCTGAGTTCTTTTCTATTGGTCAGCTCTTTAGAACCCTCTTTTCACCTTTCCGTCAGATATCGGCAGGACGGATGGGGGGCTCGCTTAGTATAGTAATCCGATCTTTCTTTGACCGTGCCTTGTCTCGGGTCATCGGATCGATTGTTCGCAGCCTGACAATTTTGTTCGGATCTATCATTATTTTGCTTCAGGCAATCTATGAAGGGCTTATTTTACTGTTCTGGTTCGCGCTTCCATTGTTCCCGATCGTTGGCTTGATATTGATGGCTATAGGATGGGTGCCATCGTGGACGTAAAGTTATTTAACGGTAAGAGCCGTCGAGCACATCTTGCTCGACTCGCACAGGGATTATCACCGTGGATAAAAACGTTCGAGGCGACGACCGTCTTGTTGCTGGTGGGGGGCATCGCCCTTCTGATTATCGAAAATGCTATTGGCTGGGCGCTTGTCGGGTTGACGGCCATACCGGCCATGGTTGTGCAGTGGTACGAATATGGACTACGTAAAATCCCTCCAGTAAAAGACGGACGAAGTGTCGATGATCTGATGGAAAGTCAGATTCTTGGACTCCTTCCGATTCAGCCAACGCCAAAAGATATCGCCAGTGTCCTTAATCGAGCAGATGGTGGACTATTCTTCTCTACACGATTTGGTATCGGCGGAGGCTTTTTAGAACAAGTCGTTTCAAATGAGCGTCAAGATGCGAAGCCTATTTTCGAAGAAGCTCTTTCGATCGCAAATACGGTAGGGAATCGGATAACGGCCGGCGTGTTGATATTGGCGATGGTGCGACAGCTTCCCAGCAGGAAGACACTACTTGGTCATCTGCAACTCGACGAGGATGACCTGGTCAGAGGAATTAATTGGTATCACCGTATGCGCGACATGATCGATAGTAGTCAAACCAGGTCGCATCGTCCTGGAGGAATCGGTCGGGACTGGTCATTCGGCTGGATTCCTACCTTATCGCGATTCGGTGAGAACATATCAGAATACGGTGTCCGAAAAACAGACATCCACAGCGAAGCGATCAATCAAGTCATTCGAGCACTTGATGGGAATGCAGGGAGCGTGACATTAGTCGGACAGAATGGTGTAGGTAAGACCGAAATGATGTACGAACTCGCGTCACAATTGATGGATCCAACCATCGAAACGCCTGAACGCCTGCGCTATCACCAGATTTTCATGCTGGATGCCAATCGCTTGTTGGCGGTTGCGAATGAACGGGGAGAGCTAGAAGGTTTGATAAATACACTTCTAGGTGAGGCCTATGCTGCAAAGAATATTATTATCTGTCTAGACAATGCGCAGGTGTTCTTTGAAGATGGGGTTGGATCTGTCGATATTACTAATATACTGATGCCGGTACTCGAAGCAAGAAGTCTGCCGATTATCCTTGCAATGGACGAGCAACGCTTTTTGCAAATTAGTAAACGGACTCCGTCGCTGACAAATGTTATTACTCGTATCAATATCCATCCAACCAGCGAATCAGATACGTTGAAAGTCTTGCAGTACAAAATTCCATTGATCGAGTACCGTCGAAGCGTCACCTTCATGTACCAAGGTCTACGTGAGGCGTATAAACTAGGGGGTCGTTACATATATGACACCGCAATGCCAGGCCAAGCGATCTCGTTACTTGAGGCGGCGACTGAATATGCCGAAAGTGGCTATGTGACAGCGAAGTCAGTTGGTATGGCGATCGAGAAGACAATTGGGGTAAAAACGAATACGGTTGATGATGAGACGGAACGTGAAACTCTCTTGAATATGGAATCACTGATTCATAAACGGATGATTGGCCAAGAACGAGCGGTAACGGTTGTATCAGACGCCTTGCGTCGAGCTCGATCTGGTATACGAAACCAAAAACGCCCTGTTGGCACCTTCCTTTTCCTCGGCCCAACTGGTGTCGGAAAGACGGAACTCGCAAAGTCACTTGCGGCTGTGTATTTTGGTGGCGAGGATCGAATGATTCGCCTCGACATGAATGAATTCGTGTCACCCGATGATGTCGCGCGGTTGATTGCTGATGGCGCTGATGATCCTTCAAGTTTAACGGCGCAGGCAATGAAACAGCCGTTTAGCGTTGTCCTACTGGATGAAATTGAAAAGGCGCATTCGAGTGTTTTAACGACACTCCTACAACTACTCGATGAAGGAATTTTGCGCGATACGCGTAGTAGGGAAGTAAGCTTTCGTGACACTATCGTTATTGCGACCAGTAACGCTGGGTCTGATCGAATTCAGGAATACATTCACCGTGGCTATGATCTGCAGGAATTTGAAGAATCATTCTTAAGCGAGCTGATTAGTAGTCACGTGTTCCATCCAGAGTTCTTGAACCGATTCGATGAGATGATTATCTTTGCGCCGCTCACCAAACCCGAACTGCTAAAAGTCGTTGACCTGATTCTTGTGAGTGTGAATAAGAACCTCGCAGAACAGAATATTTCAGTAACGGTAAGTAAAGAAGCTAAAGACTATCTGGTTGAGGCTGGCTATGATCCACGCCTGGGTGCCCGACCGATGCGCCGCGTCGTACAGCGTGCGGTAGAGAATACCGTCGCAAAACAAATGCTTTCAAAACAAGTTGAAGCTGGGGCGACAATTCAAATAACACTTGAACAGGTTACCTCAATGTTGGATGCACATAAGAAGGCTCAAAAAATGATCGACGAGTCCCAGCCAGAAAACAAATAGTCCGGAAAATATCCGGACTATTTTAATATCTACTTGGGGCGAATGATGGGGATCGAACCCACTACCTACGGAACCACAACCCGTCGCTCTAACCAAATGAGCTACATCCGCCAAGCTTATGTATTGTAACAGATGTAAGCAGATATGAAAATATGGTATAATGGCTTAATTCGCGGGCGTCGTATAATGGCTAATATGTCTGCCTTCCAAGCAAACGATGAGAGTTCGATTCTCTCCGCCCGCACCAAATAGAATTACTCGAGACATCAGAATTTTCCGATGTCTTTTGTTATTATGAGAGATATGACCGATATACCTAAAGTTAATGAGCAATCTGCCGAGAAGCTAAAAGAGATCGTTGATGACAATGCACGTAAGTTTACTCTCGAAACTATGGATCCTCGCGTTTTCGACACTAGCAGTGTATCAACCTTTTTGATGACAACACATTGGCTAGAAACAGGTGAAGATAACGAGAGGAAAATCGTACACAAAAAATTTGATAGCGGTGAGGTTCAGATTCTTCTGATATCAAAGATTACTAAGGACGGAAAACGAACCTCGGAGAAAGAGGTAATTAGCGAAGAGAAGTACGCCGAACTCCTCGGCGCTTCCGTTCGTCATCTTGTGAAGATGCGCTCTGAATTCAAGTACATCCAAGACGATGTAACATTCGATGTTAAGTACGACGAGTTTTCCGATTCATCGCTACGTGTGCTTGAGGTCGATGCTTCGAACGAAGAAGCCCGAAATTCTTTTGATCCAAGCAAATTCCCTAGTGAACTATCAGAAGTTACTGGTGATATGCGGTATTACGGCTATAGAGTTGCTGGTATTATCTAATCTATTTTCTAGAGACTAACTTTTCATCGACAGCAATTGGATAGATACCATCAAAACATGCTGTTGAAAAGATTCTAGCTGGTCGTTCGGTCGATCGGATCATACCGTCGTACGATAGATAGCCTAGCGAATCGACACCGAGATGTTTTCGTATGTTTGCAGTTGTCATACGATAAGCGATTAAGTCCTTCTGGTTCGGTAGATTGATGCCGTAGAAATCAGGATATATAACAGGCGGAGAACTAATTAAGATATGCACTTCCTTTGCGCCAGCTTCGTAGATCATATTTGCAATCTTTTGGGTGGTTGCGCCGCGAACGATCGAGTCATCGATCAAGATGACCTTTTTACCTTTCAATACGCCAGGGATTGGATTGAGTTTCATTTTTAAGTCTTGGTCGCGTAGTTGGACAGATGGTCGAATGAACGTACGGTGGATATAGCGATTTTTGATCAACCCCATTTCGAACGGAATACTACTAGCGCGTGCATAGCCAATGGCTGCAGGAATCGCTGAGTCCGGAACGGGTACCACGATATCCGCATTAATCGGCCATTCTTTGAATAGTTCTTTGCCCATGTTCTCTCGGACTTGATTGACGCTTAGTCCTTCGATGGTGCTGTCGGGCCTGGCGAAGTATACGAACTCAAAGATATCGATTTTTAAATTACCTGGAACGACTTGATGCGAACGCAGACCGTCCTTGTCGATAACAACCATTTCACCAGGTTTAACGTCGCGGATAAATGTTGCACCCACGGTATCAAACGCGCAGGTTTCAGATGACACGACATAACCATCTCCTAACTTGCCGATAGAAAGGGGTCGAATGCCGCATTCGTCACGAAAGGCGACGAGCATGTCGGTTGTCATAGCGACGGATGCAAAGGCACCAGTAAAGAGCGGGTATGAACTAATGACTGCTTGATCAAGTGATTGATCGTCTTGCTCCATAAATACAGCGATGGCCTCGGCCATCATTTCAGAGTCGTTGAGCGTGTCGATTGAAATACCAAAACATCGTTCAGTTAAAAAGGCTTCGAGCTTGTCGGTGATGGGCAGATTGCCGTTATGGGCAAAGGCAACTTTTGCCTCGCGTTTCAAGACCGGCTGCAAGTGAGCACCGTCGCCAGCGCCGGATGTTGAGTAGCGATTATGACCTATAGTAATACCGCCAACTAGTCGATCAAGGTCATCTGGGTGATAAACACTGGCGACTAGTCCTGATTTGGCATGATGATGAAATAGTCTTCCGTCCGAGGAAACGATACCCGAGCTCTCTTGTCCACGGTGCTGTAATGCCCATAATCCATAAAAGGTTGTTCGAGCCGCGTCATCGCCGGTTCCAAACGTAGCAAAGACGGCACATTTTTCGTGCAATTCCTGATCAAAGACACTTGCCATATTTCCCTTACACCAATCCCTATGGTTATGCTTGTCGTACTTAGGTTTATTCTAGCACAACGCGAAAATCACCCATTCGGTTATAGGGCTGCAGTGTCGGTCATCATTGTTGAGACGATGGTTGAGTAGACTTTCAAAGCGTCCTTCTCGTATTCTTTTGATACGAGAGCGTAGTGTTCCATCATGATTCCGTCGTTTACTTCCATGACGTTTAGTTCGCCGTTTTCTAATTCAATAATATCAACCGCTGCCAGTCGGAGCGCCAGTACAGTACATGCTTCCTTGGCCAGTGACTGCAATTCATCGGAGGGAACTATTTTACTCGGGGTTGCTCCAAGGCCGAGATTGAACATTAACAGACCATCGATCATGACAGGGTGTTTCTCGTAAGCAAGTAGTACCTCACCGTCTAGTACGATCAATCGGATTTCACGCTTTATCGATACAAATGGAGAAATCGCCCATCCGTCGGTTGTTTGTGAATTCATCCACTCGCCAGCTTGGCCTTGGTTTTGAAATAATCTGACACCAATGCCTCCGCTACCAACAAGGGGCTTTACAACGACTTGATTGTAATCAGGATTCTTCCAATCGTAGGTCGTATTTTTTGTTCGAACTAATGTATGAGGAACAGCTGGCACATCGTGGGCGGCGAGTATCATTGACGAGGCGACTTTGTCTTCGGTGGTCTGTGCAGCTACTCCGCTATTCAAATCAAACTTATATCCGAGGATGCGACGAGTGATGTTATTTCGGGATAACTCGAATAACCAATCGTTAGAGAATGAAGTAAGGGCGATCGACTGTTCGTCGCAAATATGTCGTAAAGCTTTCACTAGCCAACGATCTTTGATATATTCACTGGTAACCATGTCGTTCAGTATACCTTCTTTGCTATAATGAGCCCACGCCCCGGTAGCTCAGTTGGATAGAGCAGAGGACTTCTAAGCCTAAGGTCACAGGTTCGAATCCTGTCCGGGGTACCATGACAGGTTTTCAAATCAACCCCTGTTCCGATAGTCGCTATCACGGCGGCTATTTTTGTTTGGAACGACGATAGGCTTTTTAGTGACGGCCAAATCTGACGGCGCGCCGATGATTGCTGGTTCATTTTGTGTAGTCGACGTGTCCTTTCTGGGTGCTTCTGGCTGCCCGTGTCATGGACTATAGGACTCGATTTAGAGCCTGACAACTGTCTCTTCGGGATTTCATGCCTCATATTGAGTAAGTTTTACTTTTGT
Organism: Candidatus Microsaccharimonas sp.; assembly: GCA_049276535.1. Classification (GTDB taxonomy): domain Bacteria; phylum Patescibacteriota; class Saccharimonadia; order Saccharimonadales; family Saccharimonadaceae; genus Microsaccharimonas. Next base: position 341,904 of record JBASWP010000001.1, on the reverse strand, counting down.
TGTATAATATGTGTGTTCATTCACTTTCAGAGAGATGTGGAGATCGTGGCTTACTGAGCCACGATTTCCGCATCTCAGCGGGGACTCGGGCAACCGAGAAACCACAGATGAAAGTAGGTGAGGTACATGGGGATGAAGAACCCCGAAGGAAGCCCGGAAGTTCCTGCCGAGAACGCGGTCGAAGCCAAGATTGAGGACGAGTCCCCGACACGTTTCGACTTCTCGGCGGTAGCACAGGCGCTCATGAGCACAAACCCCACGCTCGCTCGCGGGATGTGGATGGCGCTCGCGAACGGCGAAGCTGGTGAGATCCCGCAGGAGGACGCGCTGTCCACGCTGCAAGGGATGTTCTGGGACATGGTCGACGGCGCTATGTGGCCTAACGGTCGCATGGTCGAGGAGGTTCTCAAGGAAGTCATGCCGGACTACAAGTCCGCCATGGGTCTCCCTGACCGCGAGGGTTTGGAGCTCGACCACATTCTCGGATCTCTCGGGCTCGTCGCAAGCCGTGGCTTCTTCAGCTCGGGAGGCGAGTGACTTGAGACGACGCCAGGTCAAGTCGGTCGTCCGACGCACTCCCGTCCGATTGTTCGGGATTGCGGGTCGTCGCAAGCGTCGCGAACTTGTCGAGGCTGCTCTTGGTAAGCCGCTCCCCAGAGATCCCAGACCCAAGTCACCCAAGCCGCTTCGCGTTAAGACTTGGGAGGAGCGTCGCAACCGCGTTCGCTTCAAGTAACGCAACATGCCCGCACCTGCGGGACGAATTGAGCCACTGCGATCCGTCGCAGCAGAGCCATTCGTCACCAGGTGGCGGGCTCTTTTCGTTTGACTTCCCGTGTGTGAAAACATCAGTTTTATATCAAGTTGAATGGGAATGATCGCCGTCGAAGTTGCTCCATGAGCATCATTTGGCACATGCGCCGCGCAGCCTGTAGATCCTCGATCGAGTGAAGTGATACGACATCCGAGGGGACGGTTTGACGGCTGGAGCTGACGGCATAACATCCAACGATGTGCAGAGTTGTACGTCTGTGGAGGTCTCTGATCACAGAGGTAGCCAGCACTTCCGAAAGGGTTAGAGTTAAACTTCTAAGCCTAAGGTCGCAGGTTCAATTCCTGCCCGGGGTACCAAACGTTAATAGAGACGTTATTTAATTGATATTGCTAATGTTTTGTTTATACTGAAGGCAGTATGGTAAAAACAAAAAAGCATATCCCACATATACCACTTGTAGTAACTGGGTATATCCTATTCTCCCTACTCGTGCTTACGACTTTACTCTCTACGACAATTCCATTCGGACGTATGTTGTTCGATCCGCGAGTCCTACACGGCAACGTCGTAGTCATCACTGTATCGCTGACGATTGGCGCGATCCTCCCTGCTCTAATCGGCTATATTATTGGGAATTATTCCGTAAAGTCAAAAAGCAAATTAAGTCATCACTTTAATGGCGTTCTTCTCGGGATTTTGGGGTTTTGGTTAATGGTATATTGGGCGGTATTTATGCCAATTCCTGATGCATTTTTTACAGATCAGAACATGAGGATATCAGTACTCAATGTATTACCAGCTATTAGTGTGGCAATTATTACGACCATCCTCGCGATTATGCACATCCGAAGCCGTAACGCAAAGCAAGATATTCTCGAGTATTGGCCCTTTTCGGTATTACTGATTGCTTCAATTCTAGTGCTACCGTTATGGTCATTACTGAATAGTATTGTGACGAATAGTGTTAGCTTTTATTCACTTGTCACTTTAGCGATTGTTATTGTATTGGGATTTATATCATATGTAACACTAAGAAAAACTCGCATAAGTAGATACTATAAACTGTTGTGGTCAATCGTTTCTATATCCGTAGTGTTTGTATCAATGTATCTATCAAATCAACTTGCGAACGCTGCTGCAGTCTATCTTCAGCCATATCCAACAATGGAAACGCAGCTCATTGTGAGTTGTGTTGGATATGTTATTGCGCTTACAGGTTGGATAATCTACTGGTCTAAACAGGCGAAGGCCCTACGTTAGCTTAACGAGGATTAGTCTGTAGTGTCGTTCTAACTTTCACCAAAGTGCTGCACAAAAATTGTAAAAATTACAAAACTAGCACTCTTGACTTGGGAGTGCTAGTTTTGGTATAAAAGAAGTAGTGGGAAACCACTAGCATTTAACAATTTAATGTCTGTCACTTCTCCGTAAATATATTCATGGGGTTGAGAGATGCATTAACAATGGCCAAACACTCCGGCAGCATCACCCCGCTGAATTCTTTTATGGGAAGTTGAGGAAGGAGTAGATTTATGGCTAACTTAATTCGACGACCAAGCTCTTCTCTGGGCCTTTCAGCATTTGAAGAGTTTGATAAATTATTCGATAACATCTGGCAGATGCCGTCGAGTCTTAATAATATGATGAGAATGCCGTCGCTCGACATCTATAGTGAAGATGATAAGCATATGGTTGTAGAGATGCAGGCGCCTGGCTTTACTCAGGACGACATCGACATCAACATTCGCAATGGAATCCTAGAAATCAGAGGCGAAATGTCGTCCTCGAACGAACAGAAGGATAAAAAGCGAAGCTATATGATGAGGGAGAGTCATGCCAGTTTTGCTCGCCGGGTGATGCTTCCCGAAGGAGCTAATGCCGATAATATTTCGGCCGAGCTAGATAGGGGAATTTTAAAGATTACCGTTCCGGTTGATCGACCCGAGGCGAAGAAGATTGAGATTAATGCCAAGTCGCAAGACAAAGCTAAAAAATTAATCTCTACTAATTAGCAACGCAGTGTATAGCGCCAGAATTATGCTGGCGCTATACTAATCCAATGAAGACTATATATATCGTAGGAAAATATATATTGTTCTTTCTGGTGTATAGCGTGGCTGGTGCACTTATCGAAACTTTGTATAGGTTGGTTACCGAGCAACAGTTATACGGAATACACGGTTTCTTGCATTTACCGCTTTTCCCGATTTACGGGCTGGGCGCACTATTGATCATTACGCTGCTCGGTACTCATGTACGTCATCCGGTACCGCTATTTTTTGCTGGTGCACTTCTTGCTACGGTCTTAGAGTTTGTGGGGCATTGGATCATTGAAGTAGTATTCGGGGATAGGATTTGGGACTACAAGAGCATTCCTCTGAATCTTGATGGAAGGATAAGTCTTTATAGCTCAATCGGTTTTGGTCTAGCTGCGGTACTATTGGTTCACTTCATTCATCCACGAGTAGAAAAGTTAGTTAATCGCTTACCAAAGAGAGCTACCATTGCTCTTGCTGCTGTCGTTTCTGTACTGTTACTCACGGACTTTGTATATACAGTCGTCGAGCGCCTAGGATCGTAAATACTCTCTTTAGAGAGTATTTTGTTATTATTGTGTCATGACGAAACTGAATCTTGCCATTTGCTCCAGTGCCTCGTTCTATAAGGAAGTCATTGAATGTAGCTACAAGCTTGAAGACTTGGGCATTAATGTTATCTTGCCTATGACGGCTGCAAAAATGAAAAGTGAACATCGTGAAAATGATGAAGCAAAAACAGATTGGGCTACTGCGGATATTGGCTATCATGGAAAGTCGGTTTTAATACGTCAGCATTTTGATGAAATTGCAAAAGCCGACGCGATCCTTGTGATGAATTATGAAAAGCACGGTAAAGCAAACTATATCGGTCCGAATGTTCTGATGGAGATGGCGGTATCGTTTTATTTGGATAAGCCAATTTACGTGCTTAATGGCAAACCTGAAGACTCACCGTTAATTGATGAGATCCTTGGACTAGAGCCAGTGTTTCTTAAAGGGGATGTCACAAGGATAAGTTATGAATAAAAAGCCGATAATTATTGTTGCTCACGTCATTATTATTTTGCTGGCGTACTCTGCACCATTCTGGCTTGATTGGCGGTTGGTACTGGTCGGAGTTATGTTGAACTATATCCAAATACTTATATTTAAAGGTTGCGTCCTCAGTCATGCACAATTCGAAGACAAGAAGCAGTCTTTTCACGAGTGGTACTTACGTAAGCTAGGGCTAAAACCGGATCGCCGTATTCTAAACATTGCGCTCAGGTGGATTATTCCGTTCGTGCTACTCGGACTCGCACTGATATTTCAGGTTGTTCTCGATATCAACGTTCTATTTGATCTTGCGTAGGAACAAAGACAAGACGGTAAATACCGTTGTCAATGTAACGAACGCCATACCTGCGGTCCCGATGCCATTTAGTGCTATGAATACACCATTGAGAATTAAGTAAGCCACCAACCCGATGATCAATACAAGATTCGAGCGTTGTCTTTGTAAGGCAACACCAGATGCTGCGATAATGAGAACATTACCAGTGATGCGGAGTATTTCAGGTTGATTGATTGCGATATGAAGTACGATATCAAATATATTCAATAGGATCGAGATGCATAGTACTATTCTGAATATTTTCGTCGTCATTTGTCACTATTGTAACTCAACTACAGTGCATTGATAAGCAGGACGATACTCGAAACGAGAATAGTAATTGCCATAACAATGGCTACGAATCGTTCGCCACGTTTGAGGATGATTTTTGTTCCAATGTAGGTTCCGATAAATGCTGTGACCAGACCAGCGACACCGAGGCCAATACTGATAAATCCCCCGATGAATAGCGCGATGACAGCGATCGGACTCATCACCGCAACGACGGCTCGCCGAGTTGCCATTGTTTCAATTTTCGATGTTCCAAATAAGAGGGTGAGCACATAGACGGCAAGGCTACCGACACCGCCGCTGAAAATTCCTTGTAAAAATAGCACGACGGTGTAGAGTACGTAGCCAACGGCCGTGTGCTTACGTGTTGGTCGTTTAAGAACTTTCTTTTTTATAAATAGCGTAGGTAACATTAGAATCATGAAAATCGCCAGGACAATCTGAAATCCCTTACTATCGACAACTGCAAATACGAGTGGAGTAATCAGACCGACGACGATTGCAATCGGTATCATTATTCGTATGATGTCTTTTCGGATATGGCCAGACTTTATATATTCACGCAGGCCACCAAAATCGCCCCCAAGGCCACTGAATTTTGCCGTCGCAACTGCGACCTGAGGAGGTAGTCCTGTAAAAATTAGGGCAGGGATCATTAACATAGCGCCACCACCACCGCTTATACCTGACACAATTCCCGAGAGTAACCCTACAATTGCAATAAAGACGTAAGGGAGTATTTCCATTTTTTAATCATATCACAGGAGGATTTTGACGTAAGTAACGCACCGCGTATGCTTGCTTTAAATACAGGCGAATGTTTAAATAAGCGTACTTATCACGTTTCATGAAAGGGCATCAATGAAATCTCGAATTAAAGAACAGGGTAGTGCTGCGCACATAGTCGTTATTGTTGTACTGGTATTGGCAGTATTGGGGTTGTTGGGCTTTGTTTTTTGGCAGAACTTTATGAATAAAACCGAGACAGCTACGAGTACTAAAGAGACAGCTACGACAGCTGACGAATCGACAACGTCGATTAGTCTCGAATTAGGTGAATTAGGTATAAAGATTGCCTATAGTTCCACAGACGACACATATACGGCTACGTTCAAGGATACCTATTACACGATCTACTCTGAAAAAGCAGCCACAGCGTGTGACGATGACGGAAACATAGGTACTGTTAGTCGTGTAATTGCTGACGAGGTGCGAGTTGGCGATGGGCCTGGTGGTGGAATGACCAATGCAGAATATATTACCTCGACCGAGTTCTATCGTACTATCACAAAGGATAATTATATCTATATTCTACAGTCACCACAGCAGGCATGTGTCGATACCTCAACTGATGAAGGTATGACAGCAGCTGGTATCGCCGAGGCTGCATACAAAGCGTTTGCCGATGATTTCGAAAAACTAGAGGTTTTGTAAAACGATTTGTTGGAGGAACATATAGACTGCTATAACGGTCAGTGTTAACACTCGACACCAAAAGCTCCGAGAGGAGCTTTTGGGTTATAATGAATGAAATGGTGTGGCGCATTCTATTTTTCCTTCCACTTCTTATCCTGTCTGTTATTGGAATAGGAAGTGTTGCGGTGGCTCAAGAGCAAGACGGACGCTTGGTTACCGTCTATGACCGAGGAACGACCCAGGTGTTTCTATCGACAGACAAGACGATTGGCGAGGCGTTGAAAGCTAACGGCATTGAACTGGACAGCCACGATACAGTTGAACCATCGGTAACTGAAGAGATGGTGGCGTCAGAATATAGCGTGAACATCTACAGAGCTCGTCCGGTTGTTGTCGTCGACGGCGCGGTTCGTATAAAAACGATCTCGCCGTATCAAACGGCAGTGCAAATTGCCAAAGATGTTGGTATTACACTCTATGATGGTGACGTTGTCGACGTGCGGCCGTTGACTGACTTTATTACTGATGGTGCGGGACTTGAGTTAAAGATTAGCCGAGCAACACCCCTTGTCCTTGATTTATATGGAAAGAAAACAACGATCCGCACCCAAGCGAAAACAGTCGGGGGCATGTTAAAGGAAAAGAACATCGTTCTTGGTGTAAATGGGCGTGCGTCGGTTCCACTAGAAACACCGGTCTCACTAGGCATGGAAATACGTATCTGGCGTGAGGGTAAACAGACCATCTCGGTCGACCAAGAGATTCCAGCGGCTAGCCAGATTGTGTACGATGCCGATCGTCCCCTTGGCTACCGTATTGTTCAAACAAAAGGCGTGCCAGGTATTCGCAGCGTCACCTATGAATTAGAGATAAAAGAGGGTGTTGAAGTATCACGAATTGAAATCGCAAACATTGTTACCCGAAACGCGGTTAATCAAATCGAAGTAATCGGACTGCGTAATGACGGCTCGGGTTTGACACAGTCGAGAGGTGCACAGTTCTACATCGACAGTAAAGGCGTATCGCACCGCGAGACCTATTACGATTTGAACATGCGGGTAGTCATGCAAAGTTGTGGCCAAGGTGGTCTGTATTCCGTCCGACCAGATGGTGCAAAGGTCGATGCCCAAGGATATATTATTGTTGCCGCAAACTACGGTAACTATCCGAAATGTACCTTGGTTGAAACGAGTTTAGGCACGGGCAAGGTATACGATACGGGTGGGTTTGCCACTCGATATCCGCACGGTTTTGACCTGGCAACCGACTGGTCGAACCCCGACGGTATATAATAAGAATCATGGTTAAAAGAATTCCTATTAAATCACGAAAAAGATTCGCGTTGTTTATTGTCTTCGGCTCATTTATCTTTATGGCGATCGTATTTATATTCGTCTCACTCCTTTCCCAAAAAGCAGTGCTAGATATCACGTCGTTTAAGCAGTGTGCTGATGCAGGTTATCCAATCCAAGAGTCATTCCCAGAGAGATGTGCTGTGCCAGGCGGAAAGACGTTTACGAATAATGAGTGATCCACAGGTTCGTGTAGGTATAGCGGCATTCGTTTTTCGAGATGGTAAGTTTTTGATGCAGCAACGGAAGGGCTCGCACGGTGAAGGCACATGGTCGACGCCGGGCGGCCACTTAGAGTTCGGTGAATCGTTTGAAGACACCGCTAGGCGTGAAGTCAAAGAAGAAACCGGCGTAGACATAACAAATATACGATTCGGTGCGATTACTAATGATCATTTTGTCGACGAGGGTAAACACTACGTCACTATTTGGATGATGAGCGATTGGGCAGAAGGCGAGCCGTATATCACCGAGCCGGACAAATGTATTGCCCAGGATTGGTTTGACTTTGATACGTTACCTGAACCACTATTCTTGCCCTGGGTCCAGCTAAAAGAATCTGAATATATTGATATGATTCGTACCCAGCTCTTACATTCAAAGTGATTATGCTACCATTAAGGTATGCCTAAAAAAACGAAACATATCGTATCAAAAAAGAATAAAATCTTTGTCGCAGGGTCGATCGCGCTCATTGTTGCGCTTGTCCTAACATTAGTGCTAACGCAACTAGTGCCCTATTCACAAAACACCGCTCGAAAACAGCGCATTCTAAATATCTACAGCAGCCTAAATCTAGGTGACGACTATATCCTTCAGGGCTGCGACATATTTGGTGACAAGCGTATCTATTCATGGGACGATGGGCGATCATATTCGTCGAGCTGTACCTATATTCGAGCTGCCAATGTCGATACGACGATTACTGAACTAAAGAAGGCAAATACTGACGCCGGGTATGTATTGTTCGACGAGTCATATGGCGGGGGTCAACAACATTTCAAGACAGCAAAGAATGAATACATTCGTGTTGGTGTTACGAGTAAATCCCGTGACGATGCTTACCAGAATGCTTTTCTAACGGGGCAATCAACTGAACCTGCTGCCAATATGGATATGAATGCAGGACCATCTAATGTAACCATCAAGGTCAATCTGGACGACAACAACGAATAGCATTATGGATAATCCTATAAGAGCCGTTTCAACCAAGACTGTCTATCAGAATCCTTGGATAAAAGTACGTGAGGATTCGATCGTACGAACAGACGGTACAGAGGGTATTTATGGGGTAATGGAATCAAAGGATTCGGTAATGGTCGTCGTTCTGAACGATAAACATGAAGTGTACCTAATTCACGCGTTTAGTTATCCGGTTATGTCGTGGAGTTGGGAACTTCCTGGTGGTGGTGGAGAAGGTGAGTTGGCGGAAACCGCGTCAAAACGAGAGCTTGCCGAAGAAACGGGCATCATTGCAGAACATTGGACGCATCTAGGGAAAACACGGGTCTGTAATGGCCTGATGACCGAGCGCATGAGCGTCTACCTTGCCCAAGATTTGAGTTTTGGTGATAAGGTTGAGTCAGAGGACGCAGACGTTATTAATAAAGGCAGATTCTTTTCACTCGATGAGATCGACACTATGATTGAAGAGGGTGATATTGATGACGGCCAGACGATAACCGGTTTATATCAGTTGCACCGCTGGTTGAAAAAACAGCAATAATTTGTATATACAGGTTGCAATAAGCTTGTGCTAAAATAAAAGCAATGAATGCGAAAAGAATAGATGTACTCGTTATCATCTTGCTCGCTGAACTAGCAGTGCTCTATAACTTTTTTGCCGTCGGAAGTTTCTTTGGAACCGCAATGCTTGGCCTGGCTGCCTTTACTGTGCCACCTGTAATCTATATGGCACTTCGCCACAGAAAGCCTTGGAAAAAAATCATTCTCGCAACATTAGTATTTGGTGGATTGTTCGGATTCATTTTCGAGTTTGTCCAAGAAGCGAACTTGGCGTACACGGTACTGTCGACCATCTTCCCAAAATTCGTACTCTTTCCAATTGATAATGTTATCGGCCATATGTTGATGGCATTACTCACTTTTACGTTCTATGAACACTTCCTTTCAGAGTCAAAATCAAAAGCGGTATCAAAGCGGCTTGGAAAGGTTGCACTGATCGCTGCAATCGTTGGCGTATTACTAGTCATCGCCTACCTCCTTATGCCTCAACTGATTACATTCTCGTATTCGTACGCAATTTTGGGTCTGGTAGCGATCACTCCGTTGTTCATTTATATATACAACCATCCTGTCGATTCAATTCGAATGGTGGCGATGATACCGTACTTCTTTATTCTATATCTCGTCGTTGAGATGTTTGCCGTCGATAACAGTTGGTGGGTATACCAAGCCGAATATGTCGGAAACGTATCACTATTCAGGCTGAACTTCCCATTTGAAGAATTGTTCTTTTGGATGTTCTTTTACGCTGCTACTATTACGGCGTATTACAAGATTGCGGTTGAGAAGAGAAGTCCTCACTCCCACTAACGTATATATAAATTGCGTTCAGATTCAACTGACTGAATAAGGGCATTTCTAAGGGCTTCGGACAAGCTTATTTCGCGACTGATATTTCCGCCTGTATAGCGTGACCATGTGTCTCGATTGTCGTCAGGCAGATTAAAGAGTACATCAAAGTCGTGCATGATATCATTATGTTTTTCACCCTGACGCATGCGTTCGACAACGACAGGTGGAATGAGCAGTCCGCTCGAGTAACCTATCTGAATCACCCCATCTTTTGAGATGATGACCGCCCATGCCTCTTCAAAGAACTGGTCGTATCTTTCCACGAGTCCACTCTCGATGCCAACGTAATAGTCAGCCTCGGCTATTGTCTGACATTCGCGGGCACGATTAAGGGCACCTTCGTACGTCTCTCGATCGTGGGGAGCCTCGGGAACTTTAGAGTCTGCATCGTGTGCCGTAACATTGATCGACTCGATCTTAAGAACAGTCTTGAATATATTCTCGACGACTTTGATTTTCTTTTGATTTTTTGTTCCGATCACGATATCCATACGAGTAGTATGACATAGCGGTCCTAATGGGGGTATACTTTGCTATCATAGATGTATGACACATCCAATTACCCCGACACTTTTGAAATCATTTGCTGATACATTACAGACCAATGCACCGTCACACACCATTCTTCAACGCGCTGTGACAACGAATGGTATTAATGAAGCATCAGAGAACAACGCACTTAGCGGCCTATACACGACGATCTTTTCCGACGAAGTCGAAACAGGTGGCGTCACCGATCAAAAATCGAGTGGACGTTGCTGGTTGTTTGCGACGCTCAATATTCTGCGCCATCAAATCGCAGTTGATTTCAAGATGGATGATTTAGAACTCTCACAAAGCTACTCATATTTTTGGGATAAATTAGAGAAATCAAATTCGTTTCTCGAAGACGTTATAGCGAATACCAATAAACCGCTCGACGATCGATATAATGAATATATTTTTAATGATCCTCAAGGTGATGGCGGATGGTGGCAATATTCAGCAGCGATCATTGCGAAGTACGGTATCGTACCAAAGTCAGCCATGCCAGAAGCAAAGGCGACTTCGAGCTCTGGTCAATTAAACACGCTACTCAATCGAAAGCTTCGTAAAGGCGCCTTGGAACTGCGTACATTGATTACCAACAAAGCAACCGATCAGGCAGTACGAAAGGTAAAGGAAGGATTGCTACAAGATATCTATCAATTCCTTACTATCGCCATAGGGACGCCACCTACTAGCTTTAGCTTTGCGTATAAAGATAAAGACAAGAAGTTTCACCGTGACGTGAATATTACGCCACTCGAATTCCTAAAGAAATATACACACAATAACTTAGACGAGTATGTTGCGGTGATGAATGATCCGTCGGCCGACAAGTCGTATAATCAGCTATATGAATTTGAAGGACAGGGCAATGTCGTCGAAGGAATCAAGACGAGTTTCCTGAACCTCGACATGCAAGCATTACGTGATCTTTCCTTGAAACAGATCAAGGCGGGTGAGTCGATTTGGTTTGGGTGTGATGTACGCACCGACACAAACAAAAAGGGGTTTATGTCGTTAGATGTATACGACTTTGAGGGAACATTTGGTGTCGATTTCTCAATGGACAAGGCGCAGCGTTTGGCCACGCGGGATACTTCGGTGAATCACGCCATGACAATTACCGGTGTCGACGTTATCAAAGACAAGCCAGTGCAATGGAAAGTTGAAAATAGTTGGGGTGATGAAGTGGGGACGAAAGGCTTTTATACGATGACAAATGATTGGTTTAATAAAAACGGCTACGTCATTGTTATTCGTAAAGATCTACTGACCAGCGAGCAACGCAAAGCACTCGACAAAGATCCAATCGTCATGCCACGATGGGACCCTTTGAATAGTTCGATCCTTTAGGGTTATCGTTTAGCGAAACGGAATATCCGTTGGAAGATATCGCCAACCCAGAAACCAGCAAACAGTGTGACGGCCGCCCAGTAAACGGGAACGGTTGCTTCAAACCACGTCGAAGTAATCACGTTATTAATGGCATCGAATGGTTGCGATGATCCGGATTCTTCAGTGAGTGAAGGTACGGCGGCGTTCCCGTTAACCTCGACGACGCTTTGCATCTGATACGAGCCACCTTTTGAATCTGCTAGGCGAAGAGAAATATTTTTGATCTGCGGGACCTTATATACGTGAGATACGGTGTGCCAACCACTCGATTGCAGACTGTAGAGTTGTGGTTGTTCGGCATCGCCCCAGTCCACCGAGAGAGCATAGGGCCCAACGCCGCCAGCGATATTAACAGGTAGCTCGAGTTTTTCACCAACAAATATATTGCGGGTGATACAAGGGATCAACATACCTAATCCACTTGGGGTATTCCAACCTTGAGGATCCTCGTAGCATGGCTGAACCGTAGGCTGGGGCGCCGGGCTGTCGGGTATCGACAGGTCGATCTTTATATCTGCGGCGGTGTTGATGAGTGCGGGTTGATTCGGTTCATCTGGCGCATAATTAACTTCGATCTGATCAGTTGCGGGACCGGCCTGATTGAGGTTATCGTAATTTTGGGCCTGGAGTGTATTGATACCAGTACTTAATTGAACGGTTACTTGAAATATATTTTGACTGGTACAGTTAGTTGAGCTAGAAAAGGTTCCGTTATTATAGATGGCAACAATTGTATCGACGGGACACGTGCCGGCTACCTCAAGAAGTAAATTTTTAACGGTCACCTTTGTTTCAGGGCTGGTAATCACCGCCCCAGTGGTTGGTGGTAGCCCGGGGACTACGGCATTAACGGTGAGCTGTCCGTTTCTGGTTATACCAGCCGCCTCAAGCGTTGCAAGGCTAAAGAAGAGTATAATCCCGGCAATGATCAAAAGTATCAATAGAACGCCGTGTGAGGTGTGCTTGTGCGGTAATCGACGGCCAGTATGAGCATGAGGGGCGACATACGTAAGACTGGAACGGATATGTGATCCGTAGCTTTGTTTCTTACTTTTTCTTATTATGCGTTTTTTTGTCATGTTTGTTGTTAGCTGACCTAATGATATAGCTATTATAGCGCTTTACAAGCCCACGGAGAATATAGATTACAGTAATCAGTCCGACCAACACGACAAGTATGATCTTGTAAGGGATAACCCAGAAACTAATACTTTCAACAATGGCACCACCTCTTGTGCCGTAACTAGTGGTCAGATCGGCTGTGTATTTACCAAATAGGAATGATTTGTCGAGGGTAGCTTCAAAGCGACGTATGCTGCCGGGTAGGACGTTTCCACCTGCGCTGTTTATCGGAAGTACATCTACCTTGTTGCCAAACATGTCTTTAACTTCGATTTGGCCAATCGGCTTTACGTGGACAGTTCCTTTGTTTTCGAATCGGGTGACAAAAGTAATTGGTCCAGCTTCGAACGACCCGCCTGCTTTACCATTCTTTGATGCCTCGAATGTCGGGAGTTCTAGTTTTTCGATGTCTGCGCCAGCAACTCGTACGAGAATGAGTGTTCCGGCACTTGCAGTAAGGTTTACGTTGTCTGTTCCGACTGCGGGATTGCGCCCGCTAAAGCGGATAACACCGTAGTGACCGCCAGGTATGGCATCGTTTGGAATACTGACGGTTGCAACAAGTTTCTTTTTTTCTTTTGCTTTGAGAGTAAATTCAGGGAACTCACTGACCCAACTTTTTATCGAGAGGGGGTTTTCGATATCACTATCAAGGATAATACCGGGTGAGCCTGATTCGTCTTTTGACCCGAAATCATTGATCATGCTGTTAAAAACCAGCTCGTTCTCGGTAACGTTCAGAACACTAAGGTTTATAGTGTAGTCTTTGCCTGGCTCACCGTTCAGTTCAACTAAAGCAGGGCTAATTTCGAGGCCTCCACCGGAACCCTCTTGGGCGAATATTTGAGGTACTGGGGAAAGGAGTGTCGCTACGGTAATAAAAACGGCCGCGCTAAAGATAGCGAGCCGTTTTTTCATACGTATGTGAGACATTCTAGAAATTAGCGGTTGCGACGTAGGTCAATACTGTTGAGTACGCACCAGGTCGCGTCAGACCGTTAATGTTGGCAATGTAGCTGGTAGTGTAGGTATTACTGTTTGTTGGGACGCTAGCTGAAGCTACGACATCACCAGTAACAAACTTGAAACTGTTTGCTGTTGCATAGCCTGTTCCTGATGAGGCAACACCTGACCCAGATCCACTTACTGCTGAACCAACGCTAGGTGTGGAGTTAGCAACAAGGTTGATACCGAATTGAGCGGTGTTTGTTGAAGAGGCAGTCGGTGAGGCAAGGGCTGCGATAGTATTAGCGCCCGATGTAAGGGTAGTACCATTTACGGTAATCGAGTAACCAGTTGATGCGTTAGTACTTGCGCTCATGGTTGAGACACCGCTGGCGGTCGTACCGGTGCTCAATGTTCCCAGTCCGACGGTCGCTGCCGAAAGGGTGAAGCTTAGTGTTTCGTCAACGGTTGCTGTAACGGTGATGACTCCAGCTGTTGAGGTGGCGACGTTACCAGTATCGATAGCGGCTGACCAGGTGCTGTTTGAGTGAGTAGTAATCTTGAAGAAGAAGGTTGAGTTAGCAGAGCTCGGGTTCGTTACGTTGTTGAATGTGACGGTTTGCGCACCTGAAGGGTTGGTGGCGTTGGCAGCGTTAACAATGCGAAGTGAACCGGCTGTTGCGGTACTAACGGTCCAACCGCTGGCTGCACCGAGGCCTGTTGGCTGGCTGGCGAGGGTTGAAGAACCGACACCTACTGGCGTTCCACAGCTCGCAAGCGTGGTACAAGATTGGAAGTCGATTGATTGAATAGGCGTACCAGTTGTAGGAACGGTGAAGTTGAAGGTGTACGATGTGCTGGCGCTTGGTGCCGAGCTACCGATAGTTACAGAACGGGCGGTAATTTGCGCGGCAGACGCCTGACCAGCAGGGAATAACGATAAGGCGAGTGCGAAAATGAACAGTCCAACGACACCGCGATAAAGGTTAATTTTCAGTTTTTTCATTTTTGTGTCCTTCATTCTTCTTTGTTTTATTTGCCTATGACTACTGGTATAGTAGACCGTAAGCATGATTCTGAAGATAATTTTATCAGGTATTACTATAAGCGCAATAGCGATATTAGGAAATATACCCGTTTCAGCATCTCCTTATGGCGTAGGATTGTACAATGCTGACGTTCCCTACGGAGGTGAAACCCAAATATCACTGGCTACCAATGGCTCGATTAATATCCCCATTACCCCAACCGATAATGGGACGTTAGGTTCTGGTTCGGGCACTGTCACGGTCACTTCAACTGATGTTGTTGGTTATAGACTATATATTCGCGCGTTGTCGTCAACTAACCTTACGAAAGTTGGTGGTTCGGCTGTATTAGGTGCATCAAGCAACGTAACTTCATTACCACTAGCGACCAATACGTGGGGCTATAACCTTGACGCTAGCACTAACTTTATCGGTCCAACGGCAACCGACCAACTACTTCGAACTCGGACGGGACCATTCAAGAGCGGCGATGTAACGACGGTTACCTACGGGGTAAAAGTAGACAACACAAAACCCGCAGGTTCATATCAGACAACTGTTATGTATACTGCTATTCCGCAGACGAACTAGTTTTCTTTTTTTGCTTTCGACTACGAACTCTCGCGATCAGCCAGCCTATGATGATTCCGATAACAGTCAGTAGGAATATGGTTTGAAGAAGGGGTAGGTAAATAATTGGGTAGGTGACAACTGCGGTTGGAGAGTCACCTAATTCAATTGAATAGGTCGCCTTGTATATACCCAGCCATTGTGGCATGTTCAGGTCGTCAGATACTAGTCGGACGGAATTGGAGAGAATCAATGCACTGCCTTCTTTTCGCATCACTTCTTGTCCCCACAATGTCTGGAGGCTCATCGAGTAGTTACTACGGAATAGAGACGTTCCGGTATTTTGGATAGTCGCACTCCAGGTCGTGTTACCACCAGTAAACAGAGGGCTGCGAAGGTTAATGAGTTTCCCGTCGCGAGTGATTTCACCAGGAACAGTCAAGTACACGACCGACCCCACTCGTTCAGTCGTAGTAATAGGCGAGGATGTCGTTCCAGGTGCAGTCGAGGCGAACAGGCTGAAATACTTGTCGCCAATGCTGGCGGTAATAGGAACATTTATAGAGTAGGTAACAACTTTTGAAGTATTTGGTTGCAGCGTGAAGTTTGCAGGATCGTAGCGAATCCATTGATTAATGGTCGAGTTTTCATTAAAGACGTAGTTGTAGTCGTTATCAGTGACGGTGAACTGGAGGGTGTTCATCTGGATGTCGAGAGGTTGTTTACCGGTATTGTAGACGGTTAATGATCCAGACTGTGATGTTCCTGCCGGTATGGTGAATTCCGTGCGAAGAGGGCTGATACTTAGTTTTCGTTCAACGTCACTCGATTGTGCGTGTAAAGGTGTTCCTATTAATCCACTGAGGATGATAGACAGTGTGATAATGGATGCGCTGATCCATTTCATTCTAGGTGTCAGTTTCGATATAGAGTGAACAGAGGTCGATACCAACTGCGAGAGCAGTAGCATTATTTGTTGCCCAAGCATTCCAGGCGAGTAGGGTAGTTGATTGAGGTATGACTGTTGCCGCACCTGTCACGGTACGTGTGGCAGTGGCGCCAGTTGTAATGTTTGTCAGTTGTAGATAATACGTGTTAGCAACACCATTTGGAGCGAAGATTGCTAACTCCCAGGCTGTTGTCGAGTTTCCACCAGGTGCCCCTATCGAGGTTCCTATTGCAACTGGCGTTTGGGCACTCGAGCCGGCATTTTGCCAGTACCACTGGGTCGCATCGGTTGATAGCTGACATATACCAACGTTATTAAGAAGTGTGCTAACTTCCACGTTTGTGAAGGCTGCGGTTGTTGCGGTCATACCGTGAAAGGCACGTCGTCCACTCACTACTGCTGGGTCACTTTCTACCCAGCGTTCAACAAGCATAAAGCCTGAACCATCTGGCGACCCCGAACCACAAGAGAATTGAGCAACGCTTAGTCGGGCGCCCGCGAATGTACCCGCAGTTGCTGTAGAAGGATAGCCAAGTCGACGCATACGTGTGGCAAGTGAAGTTGTAGCGACAGTACGGGTAGTAGCCGTTCCACTTCCAGTTAAAGCAGTTATACCGAAAACACCAGGTACGGTCGTACCGTTACCTGGAGGGTTCCAATACCCTATTTTATTGCGAGCCAAAAAAGGTTGTAGGGTCGAGTCAAAACCGGACGGGCCTACTTGTGCGAGCATCATTCGATTTGCTATTTCTCGACCGAAAATAGAGAGTGTGTCGGCTGGCGGCGAAGCTGGGGTGGTCAGTGCACTACTACCTATATCAAGTGTGGAGTTTAGGTTGCTAATTCCTAATGTTGAAGTCGCCGAGTTGTAGGTAAGACCAGGATCTGCACTAAGTACACCGGCATCATTGAACTGTATTTGTTGTGATGATCCAGCCGCATCTTGATCTGCCCTGACCGCACCAGAGCTGGCGTAATAGGTCCAGCCAGATGAATCTATGTATTGGGCGGTTTCACCTGCAAGTAGTGTAATACTTGCGGTTAGGTAGTACTGCGTTGCCGAGATATCTTTTAGGACAGTGATAGTATTTGCACTTGATGCGTGACGATTTCTGATAGTCACGAGTTTAATCTGACGCTGTGTTGACGCGGCAGGGGCTGCGAGTATGGTTGTTGTTGTTGCTGTCGTTATCTTTCCCTCTGCAGTTGAAGGAACGAAAGTTGTCGTCGTAATGTCGGCATAAGAAATCGAATAGTCGATATCGGCAGTAGAACTGGTGATAAGTCGGAGTGTTTCGGTGGTTGCCTTTAGTAATATCATAACGTTTCTTTATACTCTCATTGAGCTTATCGCCATAACCTGTTGTTGTGACAAACCGCTACCGCCACCGGCAGGGGCCGCCCATATTGGTACACCACCCGAGACAGTGAGTACATCATTTGTTGAGCCGATAGGCAATCGAATGAGTTGAGCGGTTGAGTGGCGATAATAGATGTCCCCAGTTGCACCCGTTGGTGAGATGTGTGGAATTACTCTTCGTTCGGTGCTACTTGTTTGAGTAAAATACAGTCCGTCAGTGAGGAACTCTAGGGCTCCTACTTCTGGTGTTGTCATAAGTGGACCTGATGAGAGTTTGATCGGCGCAGTTCCAGCTGCAGTTGTTCCTGCTCGAACTGTAATTGTCTTGTGACCACCATTGAGAACGTTGTCTACACCGGTGTTGTAGTGTTCTTTTTCTAGGTATTGATTGAGAAGGTTGCCCCAATCACCATCATCACCGTTAACTATTGGAAGTCGTTGCTGGGCCACTAATTAGCTCTCCGATATGAAGAAAAGATACCTTTAGTTAAGGCATTGCTCGCAGTATATACCTGTCGTATCTGTGATTGACTCATGCTCCCCGCCTATTCTGCCAATAACTGTGTTCTTTTTCTTAAATCATAAGCTAGATTGGCGATAAACGCAAGTACAGTGCTTGTATATTCGGTCTATTTTGCTTATATTTAGAGCAGTACTAAGTGAGGGAGAAAACATGAGTCTTGGAAAAGTGGAAATCATTCTGCTGATTGTGCTGGTAATCATTCTGCTATTTGTGGGTGCAAAGAAACTACCAGAACTCGCTCGGGGCATCGGTCAGTCTGCAAACGAACTGAAAAAAGGGTTCAAGACGGGTATCGATGACGATGAGGAACCAGCAAAGAAAACCAGTTCAAAGAAAAAATAAGGGGTAGTGGGGTGAAGACACGTCGAGACACTGTTACGTCCGACAAGTCAGTAATGCTTGATCACGTCAAGGAATTACGCTTGCGTCTTATCATTAGTGCCGCTGTACTTGTTGTCGGCGGCATTATTGGTTATTTCTTTTACGAGCCACTGTTGCAGTGGCTCAAATCTCCTTTGAACGGTGATCTGTATTACACCTCGCCAGCAGGTAGCTTTAACTTTATTATGAAAGTTGCCGCCATGGTAGGTATTGCATTGGCTATTCCTGTCATTGTTTATCAGATCATTATGTTTATCAGGCCAGCACTGCCAAAGGTCTTCTCGATCCGTCGGATAGTGAGCTATACGGGTCTGTCGGTGGGGCTTGCTGTCGCCGGCGCGGCATTTGGCTTTTACATGATTCTACCCGGGGCACTGCGGTTCTTTGCCGGCTTTCAGGTGGATGGCCTGTCGGCATTGATCGGGGCCGATAGTTATCTTAGTTTTGTAACGAATGTCATCGTTACCTTCATGTTGGTATTCCAGCTTCCGCTACTTCTGGTGATTATCGATCACATCAACCCTATTAATCCACGAAAACTATTAAAGGCAGAGAAGTACGTGATTCTCGGTGGGTTGGTTGTTAGCTTCTTTGTGCCATTTGCTCTTGATATTACAACCAGCCTGCTGATCGCACTACCGATTGTCGTGTTATATAACATCTCGATTGTTATGATCGTTTCGAAGCACGCATTTACAAAACGCAGGAAAGTTACAATCGAAACAATTCAACGAGCAGAACTGGCCATTGACGATGCGCTGGTCGCTGACTTCTTTTCGGAAAAGCCCGAGAAAGTGCCCGTACTAGCGGCGCAACCACTTCCTGCTACGAGTGCAGTCGCTGCGAGCGGCTTTAAAGGGTTAGCGATGGAATTCCAAAAGAATCGACACGAGTCGATTGAGGACCTCCGTCAGGTGATTGAACGCGACCGTGCCCAGGCAATAGCTGAAAAAGTAGCACAGTACAACGCGGGTGTACCGCTCCGTCGGATTACCGATATACGGTAATTATTGACCGTATTTTGAAGAGCCATAGCCGTGTGAACGGCTTTTTTGATCTTCAAGTAGAGGGGAGGTTGTTTTGGTAGTAAGTAACAAACGCATCAAACCAGTAACGCCAAGGAGCGCAAGTACGATTCCTCCGCTGTAGCGAAGAAAATTTTTGCGATCCATCTCTTGGTTCAAGAGCGCATCAAGTTGCGTCCGTAAATTCCCCATATCTTGTCCTATTTAAGCACAAGCACAGGTATCGGTCTAGTTAATCTATTCAGTGATGTCACGGATGACCGTAATGTGTGCCCCAAGCGTGTTTAAGCGCTCTGCAAGGTCTTCGTAGCCTCGGTTGATGGAATAGATGTTACGAAGGGTCGAAACACCAGGGGCTGCCAGCATACCTAACATAATCACAACGGCAGGACGTAGGGCTGGTGGTGTGATGACTTCGGCTGGCTTCCATTTCGTCGGACCTTCAATGTAGATACGGTGCGGATCGAGTAGTTGTACGTTTGCGTTTAGTTTTGAAAGCTCCGTAAGGTAGATGGCGCGGTTTTCGTATACCCAGTCATGGATCAGAGTTCGGCCCTTGGCCATAGCGGCGATAACGGCAAAGAAAGGCAGGTTGTCAATTTGCAGGAAAGGAAAAGGCTGGGCGTGGATCTTATCAACAGGTGCCTTCAGTTCCGTCACCTTGGTCGTAATATCTACCAATCGAGTACGGCCATTGAGAGCAGGGTATTCGGCGGAAATTTCGTACTCAAAGCCCATGTTTTCAAGGAATTTGAGGTCAATTTCAAGGAACTCGATAGGTGCGCGCTCAATAGTAATTTCTGACTTGGTCACGATTGCGGCCGCGATGAAGCTCATGACTTCGATAGGGTCTTCGGAAGGGGCATACTCGACATTCTTGTTTATGTCTTTCAGGCCGTGGATTTTCAGTGTGGTCGTACCGATACCTTCAATCTTTACCCCCAATTTCTCTAGGAAGAAACAAAGGTCCTGCACCATGTAGTTCGGGCTGGCGTTACGCACCATCGTGACGCCGTCATTTAACGCTGCTGCCATGATGACATTTTCGGTCACGGTATCACCACGTTCAGATAGGACGATAGTGCTTTCGGGTTGAACTGGTTTTGAGACAGCTGTGTAATGTCCGGTGACAGTGTCGACGCTTAGTCCAAAAGGAACAAGTCCAGTCAGGTGGGGTTCGACGGTACGTTCACCGAGTGTACATCCGCCGGCGTAGGGGAGCTCAAAATTCTTGTACCGGTGCATCAGAGGGCCAAGGAACATGATGATACTGCGGGTTTTACGGGCAGCCTCAACATCCATATTCTCTAGTTTGAGCTTGGCTGGAGGAATGATTTCGAGGTCATTATCACTGAACCAACGCGTTTTAACCCCGATACTATTGAGAACTTCGAGGATACGGTTTACTTCTTCGATACGGGCGACGTGGCGAAGGACGGTCGTTCCACGGTTTAACAGCGAGGCACAGAGCAGTGCAACTGCTGCATTCTTGCTGGTTTTTGCCACGATATGACCAGATAACTTGTGTCCGCCTTCGATACGAAAGTTGATCGAACCGGCTTGGTTCAGAGAAACAATTTGACTTGACAATACGTCGCTAATACGGGCTAACATATCAA
Source organism: Candidatus Microsaccharimonas sp. (assembly GCA_049276535.1). Classification (GTDB taxonomy): domain Bacteria; phylum Patescibacteriota; class Saccharimonadia; order Saccharimonadales; family Saccharimonadaceae; genus Microsaccharimonas. The sequence continues at coordinate 320,616 of JBASWP010000001.1, read as the reverse complement.
GGCTGATATTCTGACCACCCTTTTCGATGCGGTTTATCGCACTTTGACTGGTGTTTAAGGCCTTTGCGAGCTGTGCTTGGGTCATACCACGGGCTTGACGCGTCTCTTGTATTAGGGTACCGATCTTTGACGTATACGATTTTGTTTGCATAAGTACAATAATATATCATAATTGATATAGAGTCAAGCCACTGAACATGGTATAATTTAGACAAACAGGGGAGAAAAAATCATGAAAGACCAATCGTCTCGTCCATTAGTAGTGAGTGATCCGCAGGTTGCCGCGTTTATTGCCGGGGAAGAGGACCGTGAACGTGCAGGTCTGGAACTGATTCCAAGTGAGAACTATGTCAGCCGCGATGTGTTAACAGCACTGGGAAGTATTTTTACGAACAAATATTCAGAAGGATACCCAGGGCGTCGTTACTATGGCGGGCAAGATTTTACCGATCAGGTAGAACAATTGGCGATTGATCGAGCGAAACAGCTGTTCAAGGCAGACCATGCGAATGTACAACCGCATTCTGGTGCGCCGGCAAACGAAGCGGTCTATAACGCTTGGCTGGAACCAGGCGACACGGTACTAGCGATGGACCTTAGTCACGGTGGTCACTTGACCCATGGTGCACCGGTCACTCGAAGCGCGCAACTATATAATTTTATTCGTTACAAAATGAAAGACACGACAACGGGTGAGATCGACTACGATCACCTGCGTACACTCGCACTTGAACACAAGCCAAAGATTATTCTTGCTGGGTTTAGTGCCTACCCTAGGGAGCTGGATTATGACAAGTTTGCCGCAATCGGTAAAGAGGTGGGGGCGCTCCTGATGGCCGATATGGCTCATATTGCCGGGCTGATCGCCGGTGGTGTTGCGGTGAACCCCCTCGAGCACGGCTTTCATGTCATGACAACGACTACCCACAAGACGCTTCGCGGTCCCCGCGGCGGTATGATTCTTAGTATGGGTAAGGTAGGTAACCCTTTGAAGGCGCCGGAAAAGACGTTAGAGAACATTCCAACCCTTATTGATCGATCAATCTTCCCTGGAACCCAAGGCGGTCCGCACATGCATGTAATTGCCGCAAAAGCAGTTGCGTTCCACGAAGCACTGCAGCCAGAATTTAAGCAATACGCTGCGCAGATAGTGAAGAACGCCTCGACTCTTGCTGATGCGTTGAAAAAGCACGGCTTCGAACTGGTAACGGGTGGCACCAGTAATCACCTCATCCTCGCCGACGTCTACAAGAGTTTCGGTATTGATGGAAAGGTTGCTGAAAATGCACTCGATGCGATCGGCCTGACATTGAACGCTAATAGTGTTCCTGATGACACGTTGCCACCATTCCGCCCGAGCGGTATTCGTTTAGGCACCCCAGCGATGACAACTCGTGGATTAAAAGAAGAGCATATGCAACAGGTAGCTGATTGGATGAAGTCAGCGATCGATAATCGTGAAGATGAATCGAAGTTGGCTGACCTACGTGCTGAAGTCAAGGCATTTGTTCAAGCATTCCCGCTACCAAGCGATACCTAGAGGATTATGAGCATAAGAAAAACGCGGTCGATGATGACCGCGTTTTTTGTAGACTTGAGTATTCTACTAGCTTGTTGGACAGTTTGTGACGTCACCAACGGTTCCACCGCTGATTTCAACGTTGTTCACGTAGTCCCAGACGAATGAACTAAGGCCTGAAATGGTTGCGTCTCCGGTGCTGACATCAGTGATCTCTGCTTGGGTGTCAGAGGCGGTGCTTGCAACGGCGCTACATTTCAGTACACGGACAGTGCTTACCGATGCGCTGCTTGTTAGAGCTGTCGTTGAGTAGCTGAGCGTCATACCACTCGATGGGATGTAGAAGCTTTTACCTGAATCTGCGGCTGTTTGAACGGCAGCGGCCGTAGCAGGGTATTTACCGGCAGTCGTGTCAGACGCGTATAACTGAGCTTTCTTAAGGAAGGTCGCTGCGTTACCCTTTGCAGTGTTTGAGTTTGCACGAGAGGTAATACCGTTATACGAGACAATTGTAATTGCTGCCAAGATACCAATGACGACGATCACAATCAAGAGCTCGACGATGGTGAAACCGTTCTGCTTTTGTGAGTTAGATTTGATATGTTTGAGACTCATCGCTTGGTTGCCCCCTATTTATTGTGATTGATTCTATGACTAATGTACTACGTAGCGTATATAAGCGCAAGCATTTTGCAGGGTGTTTCTAGGTAGCAGGACAGGCGATTGTCCCACCTGAATCGGCACCAGCAGTAATGTAGGCATTGGCATTCGGCGTACCAGTATAGGTCCAGTAGTAAATCCGCAGTCCAGTCAGGTTATTGTTCGCCGAGATAATGTCGGATTGGTTGGTATTCGGTGTTGTCCCGCATTTTATAAATTTTACTGTATTCGGGCTGGCTGGCTGGGTAGTAGAAAGAGTAAAAGATACCGTAGCTGAAGAAACGTAGTAACTCTTTGTGATATCAGTAGTTAAATCGCTGGTCTGGTACGGATATCGACCAACTTCGGCGTTATATATCTCGGCCTTTTGAGCAACTGCCGATGCTGAGTTTTGGGCGCTAACGGTGTTAGCCCTCGTCGTTATACCCGAATACGACACGATTGTAATTGAAGCAAGGATGCCGATGACGACGATCACAACCAACAGTTCAATAATGGTAAAGCCTTGTTTCATTTCTACTCACTAATGTACGCACATTTGAGTATAAGCGCAAGCGTGTTAAGGGATAGGGGTATTGTAAGGGCTGGTGAAATATGCTGCACCGTTGCCGGGGTAAATGCCAAGGATACCCGAACCTGTGTTGTACCGGAGGATGTCGGCTCTACTGTCGCCACTATAGTCCCAGCCACCGATAACTCGGTTATTCAACCAACCCGTTCCACCGCTGTAGGTAGAACCTGTCGTACCCGTTCCTGTTCCAGCATAGATCGTCATAGTACCGTCTGCGGCGATACCGATAATGTCACCATTACTGTCGCCCGTAAATTCACCCGATCCAAATACGTTATCGCCAGGAAACGCTGCATCCCAGCCAGAACCGTATGCTGTTGGGCCAGTGACTGTACCGTTTGCTGCCAATGTGTAGATAGTCAGGCCGACTGCTTTTCCGATGATAGTCGCTGCACCTGTATTTAGGAATCTAGGTGCGGTAAATACCGAAGTAACCGTGTTCCAGCCCGTTCCGCTCGCGACAGCACTGCCGGTGACTCCGTAGGCTCCATCGGAGGTAAGCATAAAGCCGGCGCCACTCGTATTTGCCCACCATAGAACCGGTGCGGTGCCTCCGAGGGGGGTGCCAGGACCAATAAAGTTGCGAACAGTTGTCCCAATATTGCCAAGCATAATTGCTCCACCCATTGTGGCGTTGTTAGCTCCAAGATGGAGTTCAATGTCACCGTTGCTCTTATAGCCAATCACGTCATTACTGCCGTCTTTGTTCCAGTCGCCCACCGCAGCGATCTTGGTATAGGCACTCCAGGTGTTTCCTCCTGAAGTTGCCCCTAGCTCAACTCCGGAGTAGCCGGTAGTTCCAAATGAGTTCGTTGCCGAGACGCGGAAGAAGTACACTTTTGCACTGGTTAGCCCGCTGATGGTTTGGGAAGTCCCTGTAATATTACTTACGGTCGTCGGACTGGACATGTCACTTCTTGCTGAATACTGAAGGGTATAACTAGTAGGGACGCCGCTCGGTGCATCCCAAGAGGCGGTTACCTGACTGCTTGAATTCGTTGCAAGGCTCAAATTGGACGGTGCACCGCTAAGCGCGGATTGAACCAATGTATCGGCTATCGTTGAAGCGTTTATATCCAGCCGAGTTGCGCGAAGGGTTGCTGATCGTTCAATTGTTTTCCCAGCCACGCTTTGAGAAGCGGCGATTGAAACAGCAATAGTCGGGGTTGTTCGAAGGGCAGCGTTACGATCAGCGACGGTTGCCCCAGCGTCAGATGAGACAGCGTCAGGTATATCACTATTTGCCGCAGTAAAGTACTGCACAAAGAATCCACCAGCAGGAACGCCTTCGACGAGCTTGACGTCATTTGTTGCACATAACGAACTAGTGACCCCTGGTGCACAGCTTGGTTGCTGGAAGGGTGTGGAGCAACGAGCGGCTGGGGTATTATAGTTTGCCGGCATCATCGTTCGTCGCCATAACGTGGATAGATTTGTCGCAGGATCAGTTTTCACAAAATAAATGACATTCATTGTCATTGGGGTATTGTCTTGGACTTGGGAACTGGCGCAGGCGTTTGGTTGGTTGGCCAAATAGACGATACCACTTGACGATGAAAGGGGAGAGCCATTCGTGACGAGCATATTTAGGATAAGCACTGAACCGGTAGTACCGCCGACGTTTACAAAGTTACTTGTATCGTTGTTGTCGAATCCTTGATTACTTCCCGAGGCCAGTGATACGTTATTTTGAGCCAGGAACGCGATACTTAGTTTTGTGTCTTGTTCGATGCGGTTTATGGCATCTTGAACGTTATATGTCAGATTATTTGATGCTCGAGACGCCAGAACTTCTCCAGTCATACTGATAATAACCGTTATGAAGGCACCGATCGCGAGGATAACGATCGGGGCGATGACTAACATTTCGATGAGGGTGAAACCCTTTTCTCTTGTGATGCGGCGCATTATTTCGCACCTCCGCTGTAGAGCGAACTGATTTCTGTTGCGCTTAGGATTCGGTTATAGATTCGAACGTCGTCCATTGATCCAGCAAAGTTCCGTGAGTTGCTAGTGTTTCCGGCGCCAATCAGGCTCGGGTTAGATCCCATATTTGCGTTTCCGCCTGGATAACTGTTAACCAGCACGCCGTCTTCGTAGGCACTAGGTACACCATCGGCACCGATCACCATAACGATGTGGTGCCAACCGGTACCGACGTCCTTTGTAGTAACGATCCAGCGAACTCCCTCGTACAGCATAATGAGTTTTGTACCCGGTGCCGAGTTATCGAAAGTCGTAGAACCCATACCGATACCATAGCCACTTCCGCTTATTTTCATAAAAGCACCAGAGTTTGTTGCTGTTGTTGAGTTGACCCACATAGATAGCGAGACGTTATTAACACCTAGACTAAATGTCGAAGGGAGGTTGATGTTTGAGTTACTTCCACTAAATGTATACGCACCATTCGCCTGACCATTTTGACCAGTCGTCGGTGTGAGGTTTGAACCGATGCCGTCGACGGTGCCAATTGATGCGTTGGTATTTCCATTTAGTTTCCACCACGCTATCAGGCCATCAGTGACGTCGGGCACTTGGGCAGACGAACTATTTAAGAAAGTCGAATACTTTACTGTCGTTGCCGGAGTGTTAAACGTCAGGATGACTTCAATTTTTGATAGACTGGCCGTCGTCACGTCGGGGCAGGTAATAGTAACGGTGATTCGGGCATTCGATAGACCATCAATGTTTAGAGCGGAATTATTCAAAGGTGTCGACGTAGTACAAGGATTTGTGGCATTTGGGGCATAGCGACGCATGTAGTCATAGGCGACATTTCCAGCCCGTGATTCAGCGCGAGCTTGTCCACCGTCTTTTACGACAACGTTAAATAACTGGTATCCGGCAACCAAAAAAGCGACCGCGACGAACAATGTTATCAGCAGTTCAACAGCGGTAAATCCGGATTGTGTCGAATGCTTTCTCATTGATTTTTACTCAAAACGGTATGTACCGCATTGTCCACTTCGGTACGATAATAGATGATGAATTTCGTGCAGTACTGACCACCACTCGTACACAGTGACCCATCGGCTTGGAGCGGCTGATAGATGTACTGATCTTTGGTTGGGTTTTGCGGCGTATTGTCAGGAGCCATGATGAGTGTTTGTAAGGGATCGGTGATACCTGGGGCCATCACTGATTTGAGGTCAATGTCGCGGAGGTTATCTTTGATACTACTGACACCACTCGTCGTGAGTCCAGTTGAAGAGTAACGGCCGAACATTGTTGTTCCATCACGACCATTGGTATAAAACGTTTCTAGGTGAAGGGCTAGCGATTCAACGTCCGACCTGCGCTCGTCGTCACGTGCCGCTGCTTGGGTTGCGTTAACGTTCACGACAGTCACTAATAACAAGATACCCATAATAGTGATGGTGATAATAAGTTCGACCACTGTGAACCCACGCTGTTTCATGTCTCTAGCATAAGAGGTTTGGGCCTAAATCGCAAGTAATCTATATCTCGAGCGGTTCTTGTTCGATTTGGATGCGAAACTTGTCACGTACGGCGCCCATTACTTGATCTCGGGCGGCAGCAAGGTCGCCGTAGTTCGCTGCAGATTCATTAATGAGGACGAGGGCATTTTTATCATGAACCCGCATACCATGAAGCAATTGTCCTTTGAGGCCAGTTTGCTCGATCAGCCAGCCGGTAGGAATTTTGTATACACCCGCACTCATATCAAACGTTTTGATATCAGGGTAGGCTTTTTTTATGTCGGCAAGTTGCCATTCTTCGACGATGGCATTTTTAAAGAACGAACCAGTATTTGGTTTGAGGGTAGGGTCGGGGAGCTTTTCGGCACGTATTGCAACTACCGCATCACGAACCGTTTGCTGGGTGAATAGATGAATGTTGTGTTCATCAAAATACGCCTGTAAACTGTCGTAAAACGGGGGTTGCGGTAAACTTTTAGAAAGACGGAGGGTGATGTTAACGATAACGTATCGGCCTTTTTGGTCTGAACGGAACATACTGTCACGGTAGGCAAAACCGCAGTCCTTGTTTTGCAATGTAACCACGGTACCTGATAGGGAATCGTAAGCTTCAAGAGAGATAAGGGTATCAGCGATTTCTTGACCATATGCGCCAACATTTTGAACTGGCGTTGCTCCACTGGTTCCTGGAATTGCTGACATTGCTTCGATGCCGGTCAAGCGCATGTCAACAGTTCGCTTAACGACACTGTCCCAGTCCTCCCCTGCCCCGATTTTTATAGTTGTTGTATTTATGTCATCATTAATAATGTCAAAGCCGGGGATACGAATGCGAATAACCATACCCGCAAAACCTTCATCCTTAGCAATGACATTGCTACCGCCACCCAATATAAATATTGGGATGTGTTTTGAAGAAGCGTTCTGGTGAACGGCGATAAGCTCTGGTACGGTACGTACTTCAACAAAGAACTGTGCAGGTCCACCCAGTTTCATTGTCGTAAAGTTTTTCAGGGGTATGTTTGTATGAACTTCCATTACTAATAGATTATAGCTTTAGCGAAGCTTTTATGCTACAATGACCCCTGTACTTTCGTGCAATGTCACGCACCCGTAGCTCAGTGGATTAGAGCATCTGTCTTCGGAACAGAGGGTCGCAAGTTCGAATCTTGCCGGGTGTACCAAATTGCGGGCCAGTAGCTCAGCTGGTTAGAGCGTCTGCCTCTTAAGCAGAATGTCGTGGGTTCAAGTCCCACCTGGCCCTCCAAATTTATTAAAAGCTTTCCTGTCGGGGAGCTTTTTGCTTAATTTATCTCACGGTAATAAACTGATACTTGTATGCATTTAAGATCTCCCATGTAATACACATTTGGGGCAACGCGTTTATAGGTTTTTTTCAGCATCGGAATCATTGCTTCCACTCGCTCTGCATTATTCCCAAATCCATTGAGGATAATAGTCTCTTCTTGAACTGCATACCTGATGTTTCGTTCAGCCTTTTCTAATAAGAGTGCCGTAACATCATCATCGTTAATTCCACTATGTACGAAAATGGCAAAGGGTAGCTCGTTGACGATTTGTTCGTATTCTTTATCAAACTGCACCTTCTCGAATTGTGGTTGCGAGGCAAGAGCTTCGTATAAGGGCTGTATATGCGAAGTAAAGAAGCCGCCAGATGCTAGGTTTACGATATTCTTAGACCTTGTAGGTGAATTTGCGACAATATTTGCTTTTAGCGTCTTAGCCTTTTCTATTTGGCCTGTCTCAAGAAGATGTTTCTCGTAAAGTCCGCTTTCGAGCAGTGTTAGGTCTGCGCGACTGATCTTATCTTTAAAGTATTCTAGAACAGGCTGTATTTCAGCGGAAGTTTTGAATTGCTTGTAGCTACCAATGAGGCTCTGGGATTCTTCCTGAAGAAACATAACTTCTCCTTCGTCAAATTTTGGTATCAGAACCTTACGAAGTTCCTCTATTTGAGCAGGCGGAAGTAAGCCGTTATCATCGGCTTTAAAGTTTAAAATAGTTATGTTTCCGTTGTTAACAAAGCTTGCTTCTTGTTTCACGTCGTGTGAATCAGTATTGGCCTCTTTGTGTGTCTTTATGACGCCTTTGAATTTTCCGCTGAAAATTCCTTTAAGGGCCGCCAATAAATCCATTACTAATCCTCGGTATCGCTAGCGAACTGAATAAGTGATGGCAGGTCTCTTGTTATGAAGATTTCTGATCCTTTACGAATGCCAGCGAAGTCTCTAGCAAGAACCTCGTCTCCCTCGGGATTGAGTACTCGCACTCCGGTCTTGATATCGAAAATGAAACCCTGTTGATCTATGGCTTTACCGAATAATTGCAAAATCACATTTTTTGAGGCTTCATCAAAGGCGAGTGTTTTCATAGCTTAGCTACCATAGTCCTTACATTCTTAATATCTAAATTGTAACACATGAGTATTAAACAAAACTTAACTCACGATTTAGCTATTTGTTAGTACTTGTAGTATACACCTGACTACTGTTATTTGCAATATACATCACTATCGTTAAAGACATTTTTTAGTTAGAGGGCTTTTTGTTTTCTGATATAGTCATAAGCATGAAAAAGAATTACCTCGTCGGATACAAAGTATTTTTTGCCCTACTCGGGTTTAGTGCCATCGTTACCGAAATAGCAACCTTAGTCGCAACGGGAAAATTTCAACCATTTAACTTCTTTAGTTTCTTTACGATCGAAGCGAATATTATTGCTGTCATTGCGTTCCTAGCGAGTGCCTTTATGGTCTATGCAGGAAAGAAGAGTATTTGGTTGGATTACTTTCGAGGTGCAGCTACCTTCTTTATGATCGTAACTGGTATTGTCTTTGCAATCCTACTAGCTGGTATTGAAAATGCTCAATTAACCGCAGTCCCTTGGGACAATACAGTCCTTCACTACTTGATTCCAGTCGCTATGGCGATTGACTGGATCATGCATCCACCTATACGACGATTTACCTTCCGACAGGCGACGGCATGGATTATCTTCCCAATTTTGTACCTCGTATATTCACTCTTCCGTGGACCGATCGTTAACTGGTATCCATACCCATTCTTGGACCCTGCGAACGGAGGGTACACCCAAGTATTGATTACAAGTTTGATTATCGCGGTAGGCGGATTAGTACTGGTGTTCCTAGTTAGTCGTGTCGGCGGTAAACCAAAAGCACTCAAGAAATAATAGCCAACCCAATAAAAAACACCGGAGCGTATCCGGTGTTTTTGTTTTGCGAAGATAGTGACTAAGTAGTTGGGGTAGCAACTCTTGCGGCAGCTTTAGGGTCAAGCGATCGTGCGGTTGATGCACTGTCATTCCAAGTTGATTTGTCGATAGCTAACCAGATCATCCAAACGATTGGTAAGAAGATGGCTAGTAGAACGAAAGTCCCATCTTTACCGAGTTTTTTGCCGATGTGATACATCGAGATAAGCATGAAGACGAGGGATACGTATTGCACGATTGGAACGATGGTCAGGATAGCCCAAAAACCTTGTTGACCACCAATTTCGTTAAGCTTCCAACCACTGTAGAAAGGAACCCAGGCGATCCATGATTCGACGCCGGCCTTTTTAAAGATTTTACCAGTAAAGATTGCGCTGACGACGTACAACGCCACCAAAAGGATCAAGTAAAAGAAGACGAAGGCAAGGCCAAGTGCCGCACCGGCGGCGGTGTCGCTTGAACCGTTGGACATGTAATACGAGTCGTAATTTGAGTTGCTATAGCTTTGTGCGATTGTTGATAAAAATGTCATAGTGGTTTCATTGTAACACACGATTTGTTAAGCTAGGACAGATGAAGATTCTTGATGGACGAGAGCTGGCCGATTTTATAAAAGAGCGCCAAGCTCGCCAAGTCCGCGCCCTTAGACAAGCCTCGTTAGTATTTCCAAAACTGGCGATTATTCAGACTATTGATGACCCGGTCATTGATACGTACGTTCGTCTGAAAAAGGAATATGGTGAAGATATGCTGATTGATGTGGCGATTCACAAAATCGATCAAAAAGAGTTGATGTCGACGATCGAGAGTTTGAACGCCGACCTGGGTGTCCATGGCATTATTATTCAACTACCCCTAGCAGACGATGCCGATACGAGTGCGGCAGTAAATGCGGTAGCGCCAGAGAAAGATGTCGATGGGCTGGGGGCGAACGCTACCTTTACGCCCGCCACGGCGATGGCGATCGACTGGCTACTGGCCGGCTATAATGTTGAACTAAAGGGAAAGAAGATTACGATTGTGGGTAATGGCCGATTAGTCGGTGCACCACTAGCGAAATTATGGTCAACGACTGGTTATGATGTCACCGTCTGTGATAGTTCAACTGATAATTTAGGGGACGTGTTGCGAGCTGCGAATATAGTTGTTACGGCGACCGGTGTTCCAGGCCTAGTTACGAGTCAAATGCTACAACCAAGTGCTGTGGTAGTCGATGCAGGGACTGCTGCCGAGCACGGTAAGATCGTAGGGGATTTAGCGGCCGATGTTCGGGAACGAACCGACCTGACGATTACGCCTGAAAAAGGTGGAGTTGGTCCGCTGACAGTAACTTCGCTATTCGATAATGTGATTCAAGCTGCCAAAGCAACCGCTAAAGACTAATTAAAACGAGCTGGTTAGACGCCGAGAGCTTCTTTGACGCGCTGGACAACTTGTCGAGGTGTTAGTTCGGCTTTTACGATGTAACTGTGAATACCCAGGTCTTTAATTTCTTTCGGTGATTCTTCCTGACCCAAGTTGGTCAGGATAATAACGGGAATAGATTTCCCCCATTCAGCTTTACGGATAATGGCAAGTGCCTCGGCGCCACCCATTTCAGGCATTTGAAGGTCCATCAAAATAAGGTCAGGAGTGAAGGCCTCAACCATCGCGACCCCGCGCTTACCATTATTAGCGAGTTGTACTTCAAAGCCATCCGCTTCAAATTTCATACGATACATTTGGCTAATAACTGGGTCGTCTTCGATGATGGCAATTTTGGTCATGGTTACATAATAGAGTAATTGTCGGGAAATAAAAAGTAGACAAAGCGACCATTTGAAGGTATAGTACCTCTGTTATGACAGATATCGTCCCAAATCCCGATCTGTTGATTGCCGAATCGACCGCTCTCACCCCCGAAATTGAACGTGAGATTGCTTTTACGACTCGTCAAATCACTCTCGACGACGAAGACCTTTGGTTACAAATGGGTAAGCTTCGCGCGACTATTTATTTACGCAAGAAGTATATTACCGAAGAAGCTCTTGACGAGAATGGCGCTGAATTCGATAAGTATGACAGTCGATCTGATCACTTTGTTGCGGTAAATGACGAAGGTGAAGTTATCGGAACAGTTCGTGTTATTAATCGTGGTGATAATAATGAACCGTTGCCTGCCGAAAATGAATTCCTTACCTTGCTACCCGAGAAAGTCCAAGAAATTTCGCGGTTGCTGCACGATAAAATGCCAAGCAGTGAAGGAATGTTAGTGAGTCTTGCATTGATGCGAGCTGCACTAAAAGCAACACAAGGTAAAAGCGATACGATTTATGCCGTATTAGAAGACAGATTGCATCGAGAGTTGAGTGAACATATTGGTATTGGGCTGACAAAAATCGGTGAGCCTATGATTATCGAACACTACAATCGGACCAAAAATCATCTTGTTGAGATGCGACCACAATACATTACATCTCAAATACACGGACGCGATATGAGAATGTTGGCTGAAGAAGATGCGAGGGAGACTCCACGCGGCAGTATTCTCGATAAACCATTTGCGCCGTTCTTTGAAAGGGCGAATGCAACGAGGGGACTGGGACGTGTTTCACTGTCTGACCTAGGTGCGCCCAACCCAGCTCAATTCGAGCGAAATCGAGGATTCTATAGCCCAGAAGAGCAAGAAAAACTCTGGCATTCAACCGTAGCAATTGCAGGAGCTGGTGGTGATGGCGGGCAGTTGGCACTCACTTTGGCTCGAGCGGGAGTATTGAACTTTAAACTTGCCGACCCTGAAGTATTTAGTGTCGAAAACCTAAATCGACAAGCAGGCGCTAGCTACGAAACGATTGGCCAAAATAAAGCCATGGTGCTTGCCAAGGAACTTCGGGCGCTGGGTGCATCGGTTGAGGTATTTCCTGTTGGTGTGAACGAAGAAAATATAGAGGCTTTCATTGATGGCAGCGACTTGGTTATCGATGAAACAGAGTTTACAATGCCACAGCTAGGAGTGATGATCGCGAGGGAATCGCGAAAACAGAATCTGCCTGTCCTGATGACACTTAATATTGGGTTTGGTTCGTATACAACATCTTTTGATCCTAAGGGAATGACGTTTGAGGAGTACCTAGGGATTGATCCTAGCCTGACACTCGAAGAAATTACCAAACAAGCCGGAGCTCCAGATTATTCGATCCCAATCTCAAAATGGGCACCACATATCCCTTCGTACGCCAACGTCGAAGTACTAAAACAGGTGGTTAGTGGTGAGATATCAGCTCCGACTGTCGCGCAAGGTGTCCAGTTTGCGGCCGGTGACGCCGGAACTAAAGCAATCGCTCATCTATTATCTGAAATCAACCCCGACTGGGACAAGTGGATCTCGTGGGCGCCGCATGGGCGCACGATCGATGCCAAAGATGGATCTTCTGAAGTAAGGTCACGTAGTTTGCGTTTCTCGTCGACTGTTGCCATTGCTGCCTTGCGTACGAAATTTGGTAAGAGTCACCCGAAACAACCGAAACCTCCAAAACATAGCGCCTAACTGTAGTATAATCACCTCATGAATCTGCTTGCGCTTATCACGTTTGTGTTGGTTGAGGTTTTCTTTGTAGCCTTTATTGTTCTGATTGCACGCAGTGGTATTCGTGACCGAGTAAATCGTTCATTTTTTTACTTTTTGGTCGCCTTTGCATTATGGGGCGCATCGAACTATGTCAGTAATATCACCTTCTTTGATAGTGCGGTCATTCTTTGGTTAAATCGATCACTATTCCTCGTATCGATACTCGGTCTCTTTGCTTTGTTAGTTTTTATTACCCGAGTAACACATCAAAAGCCGTCGAGACTTGCAACTGGCCTGACGGTCGTCATGGTGCTGATTGGGATGGGGATTTCGCTCACACCATGGGCGGTCACGAGTGCATTTGTTGATCAGACATCTGTTGTTGGGGTAAACTTCGGGCTGCTTGCGCTCGCCTATTTCTTCATTGTCGTCTATATTAGCGGTCTAATCCTTTATCGTTTAACGCGCGGCGTGCATCAGAAGTCGTTCCGTGAGCGGGCGAGAGCGCGTGTGTTATTTGTCAGTATCGGCGTGGCAATCGCGACGATACTCGTAAGTAACGTATTATTGCCAGTTGGGTGGAACATATTTGGGTTCACCATGGTCGGATTGTTCGCTGGTATGTTTATCATCACCGGTGTGTCTTACGGCATTGTTCGCCACGGTATGTTCGATATTAAGCGAGCAGCTGTACGAAGCGTGACCTATTCTCTGGTCCTCATTACACTGGCGTTGAGCTACTTCGTGATGGCATTTCTACTGTCGACGCTATTTGGTAACGTGTTTGTTACTGCCGGGCAGGCAATTAGCGGTGTCGTTATTAGTTTGATATTGGCGCTGATATTCCAGCCAGTGAAACATTTCTTTGATCAAATTACCAACAAAGTCTTTTACAAGGATGAATATAATAGCGACGATTTCTTCGCGACCTTGAACCGTCTACTTGTTTCGACCACTGACTTGAAACGACTATTGGAACGAATATCAGATAAAATTGCCAAGACACTTAAGAGTGAACAGGTATTCTTTTCCCTTCGAACCATTGATGGGCGACATGTAACAGCCGGAACCGAGCAACATGAAAAAATCCCCTCACCTGATGCACGGGTACTTGAGAACTATCTGTTTGAGAACCCACGGATTATTCAAACGTCGTTACTAGAGCATAATCGCGAGATCAAACGACTACTGACCAGTTATAAGGTCGAATTAGTGATGCCGCTCATACAAGAAGACCACATTGTTGGTTTCTTGAGCTTAGGTGAACACTTAACGTCTGCCTATAGCAACCGTGACCTTCGCGTCCTCAGTACTGTTTCTGATGAGTTAGTGATTGCCATTCAAAACGCCCTGTCGGTCCAACAAGTCAAAGACTTGAACGCGAACCTGGAACAACGGGTTGATTCGGCGACTAAAGAACTTCGTGCCAGTAACGCACAGTTGCAAAAGCTCGATGAAGCCAAAGACGAATTTATCAGTATGGCCAGTCACCAGCTAAGGACTCCGCTAACGAGTATCAAAGGTTACATCAGTATGCTATCTGAAGGCGATGTCGGGAAGGTGACGCCTGATCAAAAACACCTTCTGGACGAGGCATTTATGAGTAGTGAACGCATGGTGCGTTTAATCGGTGACTTTTTGAATGTGTCACGACTGCAGACGGGTAAATTCATTATTGAAAAGCATCCAACAGACCTCGCGAAGGTGGTCGCAGAGGAAATCGATAGTTTGGAAACGAATGCGGCGGCGAGGGGATTAACATTTACGTATAAACGTCCAAAGAACATACCCGAACTTGACCTGGATGAGTCAAAGATCCGTCAGGTCATTATGAACTTTGCTGACAACGCGATGTATTATTCAAAAGATAATTCGTCGATCAAGATTGAACTAAAAAAGGACAAGACGGGCGTTGAGATGGTTGTTAAAGATACAGGTATCGGAGTGCCTGATGCCGAGAAAGAACAGTTGTTCAACAAATTCTTTCGGGCAACCAATGCTCGAAAGCAGCGCCCTGATGGAACGGGTGTCGGGTTATTCCTCGCAAAGAAAGTCATCGATGCGCACGATGGTTCGATAATCTTTGAGTCTAAAGAAGGCAAGGGAAGTACCTTTGGGTTCCGTTTGCCGATTAAGAAACTACGCGTTTGACGCGATACGAACGAGTTCAAGGACAAGGATAATAACGACGGTTATAACGGCGACACCAATGATGATTGGTCGAGCGATTCGCTTGTGATCAAACCACCACTGGCCGATGCGTGAACGGTTCACTGCTGAAATACGGGTGACAGCAGGCCGATCAATTGCGGCGTCCACTCCCCTATACACTTTGTTGCGTTTTTTCTTCTGCTTGTTTGCCATAGTAGTTCTAGTATATCAAAAGTAGCCCCCATCTTACGACAGGGGCTACTTTGATCTGAATCGCTTCAGTATAGAGAGCGGTCAGACTCTTATTGGTTCAGTGCACGGCGGCTGGCAACGTAGTATGCGATGCTAGCGATCAGGGCACCTAGGCCAACAATGGCAACAATGTTTTCAGTTGCACCGGTCTGTGGCAGTTCAGGAACAGTCACACAGTCCTTGCTATCTTTTGGCAAGTATTCTTTGCCTGGGATAGGACAGTATTCAGGAGTTGAAGGAACTTCAAACTCTTTCTTAC
Organism: Candidatus Microsaccharimonas sp.; assembly: GCA_049276535.1. Lineage (GTDB taxonomy): Bacteria > Patescibacteriota > Saccharimonadia > Saccharimonadales > Saccharimonadaceae > Microsaccharimonas. Next base: position 304,962 of record JBASWP010000001.1, on the reverse strand, counting down.
AGTTAGCGCTTGAAACAGTTTTGTCTTGGCCGTTTACGGTAACCGTAATAACAGCTTCGACAGTGTACTTACCAACCTTAGTCTGAGTGTAGTTCAGAGTCGTGTTAGTGCTGGTCTTGCGCTCGACTTCAACGCCCTTGTCATCACGGATGATGTAAGTAACGTTCTTGAAGGTAGCGTTTTGAACAGTGTAGGTAGCTTGGAACTTGAAGTCAGTTCGTGAGATACGTGTGATCGCTAATGCATCACAAGTGTATTTCACTTCAGGCAAACATTCTTTTGGAACGATAACATTCGCGTCGTCTTCCTTAGCACCAACTGCAGTCGTTGCTTTGACAACGTTCTTCAGGGTGTTAGATCCACAAACAGGAAGTTTATCGTTTGCTGCTACTTGAGCAGTAAAGCGAATATATGCGTTAGCGGTTGGACCGTAGTTACCGATGTTCAAACCAGTTGTCGTGACACCATCGGCAACCGTACGGTTTCCGTTAGCGTTGTACAAAGTAGTTGAACCAGCAACGTAGGTCATACCAGCTGGAAGGGTGTCTTTGATGCTGACGTCGTTGAGAACAGCTCCGCCCTTGTTTTCAAAGTAGATTTGGTAATCAACTTTGTCACCGGCTTTTGCGTTTACTGTTTCCTTAAAGGTTTTGTCGGCGATACCGTTCATACGAACAGTCTTTTGGACGTCGAATTCGCTGGTTACAGCTTTGACCTTAAAGATAACAGCACCACTGTATTGGAAACATCCAGGGATGTTACCATCACCAATGTTCTCGTAACCGAGCTTTGCGCCAGCTCCGACAATAGAGTCGGGAAGTCCGGTACCGCTAGGGTAGATATTATTGGTATACGTTGCTGAACCTGCAACGTATTGCAGTTTGAACTTTGAATCGTTTGGTCCGTGGAAAATCGCTTGATCCCACACTTGTGTTGGGTCAGCGTTCGTTGACGACAGATAACCATCGATTTGAATCTTGTTTGAGTTGTAGGTAGGAACGTTGAACTTGGCAGTAACGTTCTGAGCAACTAAGTTCAGGTTTGCCGCTGCGTTGTTGTGAACGTACATACGAACGTAGTACTCTTTGTTGTTGGTAACGGTGATATCGTCAACCCAGGTACCAGTATTCTGGCTAGCTGAATCTTTGATAGTCACGAAGTTTCGTTCGTCACCGTAGTTAGGGTTGTTAGTGATTGAGTTGAACACTACTTTATCAGCAGGCTGTTCAACCGTATAGGTGTCACGACTTGGTCCCCAAGCCAGTACGGCTGTCGGGATAATAATCGCAGCAGCGATCATCAAAGCAGCAGCCGTCAGGCGTTTTGGAGCACGTCGAATGAGTGAGAATAGACTCATATAATCTCCTTCTTGATTCGTCTCGCAGGATCGAATCAATATTAATAGTTGGAACATATAAAAAATGAAAACAATTGTTGCCAGGTTGTTAAGTCAAGAAATCGGATCATCACAAGGGTTGAGTGTACGTCGGGGCAATCCCGTTAAAAGGGTGCCCACTAGGGCTGACTCGATGTAGACAACGTCTACAGAATCAACCCTAGGGTTATCGGTAAGTCCTTTCTGTGAGGGGGTTTGGCCTTGCGGCCGCACCCCCTCACGGGTAGAGGGTTTTTCAACCCGGGTTAACCCGGCGGGAGCGGCACAGGAGTGGAGATGATGATGGTGGTGTCTTCGACCACGACATCATCGGCGATCTCTTCCTCGTGTGCATCCTCGTCGGCCTTGTTGTCAGCAGCGGCTTCTTCCTCCGCAATCAGCGCGTCCCCTTCCGAGTCAGCCTGAAATTCGGTGGATTCGGTGCCGGTGCCGACCTGGTGGATCGGCCCGCCGTCGTTGATGACGGCAGGCGCAAGACTTGCTTCCTTTGGCTCCAAGCATCCCGGTCCCCACGAAGAAGGACAGTGAGGGTTGACCGGAGGCGTGTCGAATACCGGCTGGAAGCCGCACTCGAGACGCAAGGAAACGGTCGATCCGTCCGCGAAGGTGATGATGAGCGCAGTTCCATCGAAGGCCGTAGAGCCATCGTGGATCCAGATCGTCCCGTCGGGACGAAGTGCCATGTACCACGACGACGTTCCTGCCGGAACGTCGATGACCGTGGCAGACACACGCTTGTTATCCATCTCCTCCATCTGAGCGTTGTACTGCCCCCAGAGCGACGCGGACGCGTTGAAGCGCGCGGCGAACTGGTTCTTCGAACCTTCGGGGATGATCCCGTAGGCCTCAGCGTGGGCAGCAGCCAGATAAGGGTCGCAGGAGCGACGCTCTTGCAGTTCGTCGAACGTGGCTTGGTCGCCGGCGGTGTTGACCACCGGAGTGCCGAAGCTTCCGCCCGTCTGCTTGCCTGTATCGAAGAAGTAGAGGTGCACGCCGGGGGTCGAGGACCCCTGGGACACCACACACTTCACGGGATCGCCGGGCGTGGGTACGAGACCCAGACCGAAGATTCCGCCCAAGAGCGCCAGAACGGTCGCGATGACCGTCAAGAGCGTTCCCAGACCACGACGCCGAAGCGCCGTGCCGATGATCAGAGCGAGCACTGCCACCACCGCCCACGGAACCAGCCAGACCAAGAGGTCCGGCCAGATCGCGAGGATGAGGATGCCAGGCAGCAGCAAGAACAGCCAGAGCGCGACGAACCAGAGCGCGCGGAGCCAGAGCACGGTCACCACGACGAAAGCGATCACGAGGATCGCCGCCGCCATGAGGAACACGTACCACAGACCCGACTCGGAGAGCCAGCTCGTGTAAAGCATTCTGTTGAACCATTCCATGATTTCCATCTCCAATCCCCAAGTAGGGGGTTTTTTTGTACTGCCCCCGTTTGGTGAAAGGCAGGTTCAAGACGTGCTATATAAGTACGCTCTGAACCTGCCTCTCGATGAAAGGAAATGGCATGGATTCTAACTTGAAAAAACTTACCTCAGTGTTCGTGAAAACATGTATAAAACACACTCGCGACGTACACTGTGATGATCCGATTTATTAACGACCTCTCCACCTCCCATGAGCGTACTGCCCAGTGGTGAACGATGTTCCTAATCTATCATATAAATGGTAAAATGTCAATAACGTAAGCAATAATACCGTGTAAAGCACAAGCTTTTTGTGAAAGTGATCATGCTATACCTCCTATGGGTAGTGGTGTCCCATACAGTATTACCCCATATATAGCGTGTTTTGACAATAACAGATAAGAGGTGTATAAATCATCTTTATAACGTGCAACGGTAGGGAACTTTCGAATCCATCGAAGGGCCAGAACACGTTAAGTTAGGAAACCATGCCCAACAGCAAGAAGGCCGGAGTGCCTCGCGACTCGGTCCGTAACGCCCCCCGCCAGAAGTCGGCAAAGCAGAACAAGACCAATCGTTCTGCCGACCGGTCGGAGTGGTCGTCGCCACCCAGTGGCAAGCCCCGTCCTCGCTCTACCAAGCCGTCGTCCCGGCAGGTCCAGCTGGCAGCGAAGCGACTCAACGAGTTCACCTCGGTCGCTCCGTTCCCGGACAAGTACCTGCTGGACCCGGTGAAGGTCGACCAGCACAAGGTTGCTACCCAGCGCGCCGAACTCATCAACCAGATGATCGATGCGCCGACCGACGAGGGCATCGCGGAGATCGTCATCTTCGCGAAGTCCCACCTCGGCGGGCTGTGCACCAACTGCAAGGTCGACACGCTGGTGATGGAGGCTCTGGTCGAGATCCGTCAGATGCGCGAGAACGCCGCCATGCTCAAGCAGCAGGAGGCCGACAAGGCGCAGGCGAAGGAAGACCAGGCCCTCGCGGACAGGCAGCGGGCGAAGCGACGAGCTGGCTCGCCGCGTCAGACGCTCAACCCTGGGCTCGCACGATCATGAGCACGGCTGTACGCACTGAACCATCATCGACGGATGATCCTCACGTGATCGTGCTTGGCACGGCTCCACCATGTGAAGACCTGTCGACGGGTGTCATCGTTCTGGCGATCCCAGGCTGACGGTGACATAGAAGGTTCTGTCTAACGACCTCCCGAGCGGGACGGGTGTGAGTCTGGTAACCCCAGAATCCACCTGTCCTGCTCGGATGACAGACTCGTATTTTTATTTAACCCCGTAGGCCTCTAGTCAAACAGAGGTTTTTTTGATACAATTTTCCGAGTCGAAAGGCTTTTTTGACTTGTTCGTTTGATGGTCTCATCGTCTAACGGTTAGGACACCAGGTTTTCATCCTGGCAATCGGAGTTCGATTCTCCGTGAGATCACCAAACGAATTAGTCAAGAGATAAACAATATCGTCATCCGTGACAAGGACAATCTATGGGAATTATTTTCAAACGCACAAAGATACTCGCTACTGTTGGTCCAGCCACTAACAGTCCTGAAATGATCGAGCAATTGATCGATCTTGGGGTTAATGGACTTCGTTTAAACTTTAGTCACGGTGACTATGATGAACGAACAAAACAGATTGAGTGGATTCGCAGTGCCAGTAAAGAGAACGGCAAACCCGTCGCTATCTTACAGGATTTACAGGGGCCAAAGATTCGTCTGGGAATGCTTAATGAAAATACCGATGTTAAAAAAGGTGACGAGATTATCCTTGATTTCACAGCTGAACATAACGGTCTGACGTTTCCTGTTCAATATAACCTGGCTGAAAAAGTAAAAGCAGGTGAACCGATTTACATCTTTGATGGTAAAGTTAGGACGACCGTTCTTGAGATTACCTCTGAAACAGCGATTAAACTTCGGGTTGAGAACGACGGAACCTTGATGAGCAAGAAGGGTATTAATCTGCCTGATACTGACTTTGGCGGTGACATCCTTACCCCTAAAGACCTAAAAGATATTGAATACGGATTAACGCAGGATATCGACTATGTTGCGCTTAGCTTCGTTCAAAGTCCTGATGACATTCATAACCTCCGTCAAATCCTTGTTGCTGGTGGTTCGCAGGCGCAGATTATTGCAAAGATCGAGACTAAAGCCGCTATCAAAGACGACGTTTTGGAAGAAATCGTTAAAGCGACTGACGGTATTATGGTGGCTCGTGGTGACCTAGCGGTTGAAGCCGGCGCCGAGATCGTCCCGATTGTTCAGCGTCGATTAATTGCCTTGTGTCGTAAGCACGGTAAATTAAGCATCGTCGCGACCCAAATGATGGCGAGTATGGTGGATGCACCAGAACCAACCCGTGCCGAGGTGAGTGATGTGGCTAACGCCGTCATCCAAGGCGCTGATGCGGTCATGCTTTCAGACGAGACTGCCAACGGTAAGTATCCACTAGAAACGGTTGCTGCGATGAAAAAGGTGATTATCTATACCCAAGAAAACGCCCCAGTTGCCCCAATCCACGACGACATCGTCGCCAAGAACATGCAACTCGATGCCATCAGTACAGCGGCTGTTCGATTAGCGCAGCAACTAAAAGTAGATGCTATTATCGCTGAGACTAAATCAGGGGCAACGGCTGCCCAAATTGCTGCTCATCGACCGAACCTGCCGATCCTAAGCGTGAGTAGTGAAATTCGTACCGCACAGCAACTAGGTCTTAGTTATGCCAATCGCAGCTATGTTCGTCCTGATTCTTCTGAAGCGGGCTATGAACTGTTTGAAGAGCTAAAGAAGAATGGTTACTTTGGCGAGGGAACGGCCACGGTTATTATCGTCAGCGGTCAACAACCAGGAATCGTCGGAACTACTGACACAATCAAAGTTCGCGTGCTAGAATAAAACTAATCTAATACAGGTGGGTGTGTGAGCTTTTTCAAACTGACAATTCGCGACGTGCCAATTCATAACAAGACGGTTTTGGTACGGGCTGACTATAATGTTCCCTTGAATAAAAAAGGCGAGATCGACGATGATCTCCGAATTCGCGCCAGTTTACCGACACTTCGGTATCTGTTAGATCGTGGCTGTAAAGTAGTCGTCATGAGTCACTTGGGTCGTCCCGAGGGACGTGACGCGGCTTTTAGTTTGGCACCTGTCGCCGAGCGCCTATCTGATTTAATCGGTCACCCTGTGCAATTCGTCGAGGATTGTATTGGTGATGTGGTTGTTCAAGCGGTTAAAAAAGCCCCGCTAGGGACAATTACACTGCTTGAAAACCTTCGTTATTACGCTGAAGAAGAAGCCGACGACCATGAATTTGCAAAGAAGATCGCAACAGCGACTAATGCTCGTTACTTTGTTCAGGATGGATTTGGCGTGGTACACCGTGCCCACGCCAGTACTCATGCGATTACTTTATGTATCCCTAGCGTCTCGGGCCTATTACTCGAAAAAGAATACAAAACCATCACCAAAGCAATGGATGACCCAGAGCGACCACTGATTGCCGTACTGGGCGGTGCAAAGATCAGTGACAAGATTGGTGTTGTGGAACGATTTGTTCAGGTTGCTGACCGTATTGTTATCGGTGGCGCGATGGCGAACACTTTCCTTGCATATAAGGGTATTCCAATGGGCGCGAGCCTCAAAGAAACTGATCAGAACGAAGTGCTCGACCGTATTTATACAGCGGCAAAAGAGAAGGTTGGTGAGGACCATGTCGACGACTTTATTATTCTTCCTACCGACGTCGCGATCGCACATGAACCGACACCGGATGTCGAGCGTCGCATCGTGAGTGTCCATGACATGCCTCTCGGGGACAAAGCATTGGATATTGGCGACGAGTCGATTGAACGGATGATTCATTCGATACATGACGCCCAGACGGTCGTGTGGAACGGGACGCTGGGATATGCCGAACTGCCTGCTTTTGCCCACGGATCGGCTCGACTGGCCCTAGAACTGGCAACTCACGAAGGACTCACCTCTATTATTGGCGGTGGAGACACGGCCGATTTCGTTCTGAAGTGGGACAGCAATGGGGGTAAGAGTTTTTCGCACGTTTCAACAGGTGGTGGCGCCGGCCTAGAACTGATGGCGGGCGAGAAATTACCAGGTGTCGAGAGTTTGCTCGACGCGAGAAAATGAGATACACTTAACACTAATAAGCATAAGCGGTAATACATGGCTAGGGACAAAACGCTCATCATCGGCAACTGGAAAATGAACCTTGGAGTTCATGATGCTAGTTTGTACCTTCATCGCCTCGAGAAAACCGTCAAAGTGCATCGTTCCATCGAAGTGGTAATCGCACCGACCATGCTGGCGCTTCAAACATTAAGTTTGCAGGTTAATTATCGTCAATTTAAATTAGCAGCCCAAAACTTTTATTGGCGTGACCAAGGGGCGTTTACTGGTGAAGTATCGGCGACACAACTTCGTGGCATCGTTAGTTACGCATTAGTTGGTCACTCTGAACGACGTCATATCTTCCATGAAACCGATAAAGACACTCGTGCGAAGGTCCAAGCAGCGATTCGTAATGGTATTCGTCCGGTCCTTTGTATCGGCGAGACAGCCAGCGAGCGTGCCGTTGGTGAGACTCAGGACGTCCTTCACGATCAATTAATCGGTGGGTTGGCAAACGTCACGAGTGAAGAACTCGAAGATATCGTCATTGCCTACGAACCCGTATGGGCAATCGGAACGGGTCAAAACGCGTTACCAACTGATGTAACCTCTGCAATTCGCTCGATCCGAAGCCAATTAAAGCATTTGTACGGTGCAAAGGCTGCCGAGAATGTACAGGTCTTGTACGGTGGTAGTGTGACGCCTGATAGCGCAGCAGATTATCTCGCACTGCCCGATGTTGATGGATTGTTGGTAGGTGGCGCTAGCCTTGACGAACAATCATTCAGTACGATCGTCGAAAAAGCATATACTAGAAGTAAGAAAGATAAATAGGTGGGATATGCAGGATATTGACTTTGATGAATTAGACCGAGCGGTGAGTTCTACCTTGAGTCCAACGCGTCCGTCGAATACAGAAAAAACCGATGCGGTGCCTGTCGGAACGCCTGACTCCGCGACTCCTCGTCCTGTTGCCCCCGCGGCACGCCGCAGTTCAGGCCGATTCATGGACGTTGTTCATCCTTCTTCAGATATGCGTCCAGCCGAACGCCCTGAACGTTCAGCACCACGCCCGCCTGAACCAGTTCAGCAACAGCCGGAACGATCAGCCCCAGCGACTACTGACTGGCCTGATCCGCTTGATTTCCACGGATTTAAAGATGAACCCGAGGCCGAGGCGCCAAAGCCAGAACCAGAACCAGTTTCAAATAATGATGACGCTTCAAGTACACCGCTTGAATCGCCATTTCTCACTGATGCTAAGGTAGAAAAACGCCCACTTGGCGCATTTTCAGCAAACGATACACCTAGCCTTAGTGATCAGATTGATGCCGAAAATGCAGCTGAAATTGCACCGATCGAAGCCGAGGACGTACCATTGCTCGAGGCCCCTGATGAAGAATTATTAACCGCTGAAACTGAAACAAAAGACGAGCCGCCTGTTGTTCCCGAAGTACCCGTGGAAGAAAAAAAGCCAGAAGTTGAAGAACTGACAGAGGAAGTATCGAAAGATGAGCCTACCCCTGTAACTGCCATTGAAGAACCAACGGGACCTCAATCGATTACTCAACAGTACAAAGAGCAACCAAGCAGTAATCAAACTTCGGGCGCTATTTACGACACCGAAGCGTATCATCAGCCACTCGTTCATACCGCAAAGAAGAAATCAGGCGCGCTGGTAGTGATTTGGATACTTGCGTTGATTCTGGTCGGCGCAGGCGCAGGCGCAGGGATCTATTTCTTCGTTCTTCCAATGCTTTAAGCCCTAGGCCCTCGGCCATAGCTCGGCTATAATAGATATAATGAATTTGCTTGAGGGTTTAAACGAGGCACAACAAGAGGCCGCGAAGGTCGTGACTGGCCCTTTGCTGATTTTGGCAGGGGCGGGAAGTGGTAAAACAAAGACACTTACCCACCGTATCGCACGATTGGTCGCCGATGAGGGCGTGTGGCCGAACCAAATTTTGGCGGTGACGTTTACGAACAAGGCAGCCAAAGAAATGCGCGAACGATTGAGCCGTCTATTGGATCAGCCGAATGATCGCAATTTTATGCCGTGGATGGGAACCTTCCACAGTGTTTGTGTGCGCTTAATTCGGATGGATGGGCAGGCGATCGGCATCGGACGTAATTTTGTTATTTATGACGAAGATGATCGTCAATCACTGATCAAACAGGCTATGAAGCAGTTGGCAATTAATGATAAAGAGATAAAAGCCTCGCAGGTCAGTAGTACTATTTCAAATGCCAAGAATGAAATGCGTACCCCCGATGAATACGAAGCGAATGCCCACTATCCCTACGAAAAGAACATTGCCAAGCTATACCGTCGCTACGAATCGATGCGCAAAGACGCCGGCGCACTTGATTTCGACGACCTGCTATTAGAAGGAGTCCGTTTGCTACGTGATGTGCCAGAACTTCGTACTAAGTGGCGATCACATTTCAAACATATCTTGATCGATGAGTATCAGGACACTAACGCTGCGCAGTATCAGTTGGTAAAGTTATTGGTCAATCAAGACAACAATATCTGTGTTGTGGGTGATGACTGGCAGTGTCTAGTGGAAGGAAGTTTAGTAGAGACGCAAGAAGGATCAAGGCCAATTGAAACAATCAAGCCAGGAACCTTGGTTCGATCGGCCAGTGGGTATGGAGCAACAGGCTATTTTCCCGCACTGGCTCGCAAGAAGTTTACCTATAAAGGTGCAGTGATAACGATTACCACCGCATCTGGCAAGACGCTGACCTGTACTCCTAATCACTTATTATTTGCGAAATGGGGAGTGATATCGAATTACTTTGTATACCTGATGTATTCACGTCGCAAGGGCTATCGAATTGGGCTGACAAAAGGTACACGATTCGACGGCAAGAAGCACGATATCGGCCTCAGGATACGAGCGAATCAGGAGCGAGCGGATCGAATGTGGGTACTAAAAGTCTGTCATGATCGACAGCAAGCTGTCTATTTTGAAGCACTCTTTGCGTATACATACGGTATACCCATGATGATGTTTCGTTCTACAAACAGCACGTTTAATCTCGATCAGCAGTACATTGATAAGTTGTATAAAGAGCTTGATACCGAAAGTCGTGCTCAAACACTCATGGCCGATATGGGCATCATGTTTGAGTATCCGCACTTCTTTCCACAAGCAACCACCCGCAATGGATTGAAGCGAGTGAACGTCAACGTCGTGTTGTTTGGTGATAAACGGATAACCCTCTCCAGCCCATGGTCGGCTAGCCGGTTATCAATGAACACCACTAACGAAAGTGATCTCGCAGGCCTGAAAGCGCTTGGGTATAGCGTGAGAGCTGGCCGGGCAGGGACGATGCGCACTGAAACCCATAACCTTGACTATGGCAAAATTGAGCAGACACTCGAGGGGTTGCGAGAATCAACCACTGATCTACAAGTTCGCAAGTATGCATTTATGACCAACGAAGCCTTTTCCTTTACGCCAGCTGCTCATATTCATCCTGGGATGATAGTACCGAGTGTTGCGAATGCAGGGCTCGAGAGTGATGAGGTTATTTCTGTCACCCGTGATACTTATGACGGCTTTATCTACGATCTTGATGTTGATAAAGTACATAATTATCTGGTGGATGGCATCGCGGTTCACAACTCGATTTACAGTTGGCGTGGTGCTGACTTTACCAATATCCTTAACTTCGAAAAAGATTTTCCAGGCGCAAAAGTAGTCAAACTCGAACAAAATTATCGGAGTACCGGTAATATTCTTGAAGCCGCCCATAATGTCATCTCAAAAAACACCCAGCGAACCGACAAGAAATTATGGACGGCCGAAGGTCCAGGTTCACCGGTTCAGGTGCACGGAGTCTACGATGAAGCCGAAGAAGCGAGGTTAGTAGGTGAGCGGATCGCGACCCATGTTTCGATGAAAGCTCGTTCGTTTGGTGATTTCGCGGTACTATATCGAACTAATGCCCAAAGTTATACATTAGAGCGTGCCTTTTTGCAGTTACGTGTCCCCTACCAACTTGTTGGCGGGGTTCGGTTCTATGATCGTAAAGAAATTAAAGATGTGATTGCGTATCTGCGACTGTTATACCAACCAAATGACCGTATGAGCTTTAGTCGTATCGCTAATGTACCTGGCCGTGGTGTTGGCGCGACCAGCCTCGAGAAGTTCTTGAACTGGCAATCGGCAAGTGGACTGGATATTGTGACCGCGCTGGGTCAGGTGAGTGACACAAACGTAATTACCGGCAAGGCGAAGCAAAGTCTGGCATCACTTGGTACAGTATTGAAGTCTGTGGCTGCACGGGTTGAAGAGGCCTCGCCAATCGAACTGATTGAAGCGATCATTTCGGCAACAGGGTATCGTAACTATATTCTGGACGGGACACCACAAGCCGAGGACCGCGAGGCAAACATCGGGTCACTGCTGTCGGATGCGCAGAACTTTACAGCCCTCCCTGATTTCCTCGAAGAGGTGGCCCTGATGTCGAGCGCTGATACACAAGGTGATGGTCAAAAAGTAACCTTAATGACCCTGCACGCGGCAAAGGGACTTGAGTTCCCTGTCGTCTTTATCGTAGGAATGGAAGAAGGAATTATTCCGAATGCGCGGGTATTCGAAGCAGGTCCGGCGGCGCTCGAAGAAGAGCGAAGGCTTTGTTATGTCGGCATGACACGTGCCCGCGAGGAACTTCACATGAGCTATACCTACAGTCGATTGCAGTTCGGTCAGCGAAGCTACAACCCTGTCTCGAGGTTTATTACTGATATGGGCGATCAAGTTGCTGATATTAGCGCTGCCCCACTATTCAATTTGATCAAAGAAGAACCATTCTACAGCGACGAACTAGCCTTTGATATTGGTGATGCGGTAAAATCATCAGCCTTTGGTGTTGGCCAGATCATTGATATCGATGGATTGGCGGTGACGATCGCTTTCCAGAATGGCCAGACGAAGAAGTTGAACGCCGAATACGCCCGTTTAGAGAAATTGTAGCTTAAGCTTGGCATGATATAATACAAAGAACATCCGAGGGGGTGTTCATACTTTTGATGAAACGATTACTGCGCAGACCCACCACTTACATAAGCGTCAGCATTCTTGCTGTCATGTTATTTATGTTCGGTGCTTTTGTTGTTAACCAACAGGTGAGCGCGTCAAATGAATCAGGGCGTTTAATCACGATTTACGATCGTGGTCAGGAAAAATTAATCTTGTCAAATGCCACCACGATTGCCGAAGCACTAACTGATGCTGGTTTTACGCTTGATAGTAAAGATGCGGTTGAGCCTGCTCTCGACGAAAAGCTGGTTGCTAGTGAATATAGCGTGAATATATATCGGGCACGACCAGTAATGATCGTGGACGGCGCAACCCGTCAGAAAGTGATAACACCGTATCAGTCGGCAACTCAAATTGTAAAAGACGCAGGGATCACTCTGTATACTGAAGATACAACGAATGTAACTCGGTCCGATAACATTGTTGGTAATGGCGCTGGACTTGAACTTACCATTGATCGGGCAATTCCGATGGTTTTGGATATGTATGGTTCAAGAATTGATATTCGAACCCAAGCTACAACGGTTGGCGATATGTTAAAGGAAAAAAGTATCGCTTTGGAATCTAACGATCGCGCATCGGTTGGGTTCAATACGCCGATTACTGCCGGAATGGAAGTAAAACTATGGCGCGAAGGCAAACAAACGATTACGTTTGAAGAGTCGGTTCCATTTGAAACGAAAAAAATTCAAGACGCCGATCAAAAAGTAGGGTATCGTGAGGTCCAGACAGCAGGACAGACGGGTATGCGTACTGCCACTTACGAAATTGACATTCAAAATGGGGTAGAGGTCAGCCGTGTTGAAATCGCCTCTATTGTCACAACGCAACCGGTCAGGCAGATTGAAGTCGTGGGCATTAAGGTAGGGCTTTCGATCAGCTACTCGGCTGACAAGGCGGCGATTATGGCTGCTGCTGGGATTGCCCCAAGTGACCAAGATTATGCGGCTTATATCATCAACAATGAAAATGCCTTGTGGTGTCCAATTCGTTGGCAGGGTACGGCGGGCTGTGGGGCCGAATACTACGAAAAATTCCCTGGTGCGGAAAGCTCTGATCAAGTTGGCTACGGACTGTGTCAGGCGACACCTGGAATTAAGATGGCTTCTGCTGGAGCTGACTGGCGAACGAACGCGGTCACACAGATGAAATGGTGTCATAGTTATGCGCTGGGACGCTATGGGAGCTGGGAGGCCGCGTATCAAGCGAAGGTGGCTAAGGGTTGGTGGTAGGACCGAAGAAATCACTCGGCCAGCACTGGCTGAAAGACAGAGTCGTACTTGCGGGTATTGCTGAGACGGCAGAAATCTTACCGACCGATACAGTGCTTGAAATTGGCCCAGGACTGGGAACATTAACAAGCGAGCTACTACGACGCGGTGAAAAAGTTGTTGCAGTAGAGCTGGACGAAGAATTAGCGGCAAAACTGCCTGCGCAGTTTCCAGGTAAAAACCTCGAAGTTATTAACGAAGATATCCTAGAATACGATTTAAGTGTGTTACCGACAGGCTATGTTGTCGTTGCTAATGTCCCCTATTACATTACATCTAAAATTATCCACAAATTAATGACCAGTGCGAACAAACCGCGTCGGATTGTCCTGCTTATCCAAAAAGAAGTTGCTGAGCGACTTGCGGCTGGTCCGGGTAATATGAGTATCTTGGCAATCAGTGCACAGATATACGGGGAAGTAACCCTCGATCAAGAGGTGCCGGCCGAGTACTTTACCCCGCCGCCAAAAGTCGATAGCCAAGTAGTCGTTATTACGACACATACCCAACCACTTGTTTCAAATGAAGACGAGAAAAAATTCTTTCGTTTAGTAAAAGCGGGCTTTTCGGCCAAGCGCAAGAAACTACGAAGTAGTTTGTCTGGCGGACTAGGATTGAGTAAGCCTGATGTCGAAATCTTACTGAAACAAGCCGGGATTAATCCAGACGATCGTGCCGAGGCATTATCCATAGAGGATTGGCAACGCCTAGCGAAAATTGCTGTCATATAGTGCTCATGCTAAAATAGCAGCATAATGCAACGACTAATTGTCCGCAGTCTTAAACAGGGGTTCACGATAGTTGAGTTGCTTATCGTCATTGTCGTTATTGGCATTTTAGCAGCAGTCGCGATTGTCGGATATGGAAGTATTCAGAACGGTGCGAAGGATAAAACCGTATTGTCCGATGGCAAGGGTGTTGCGGCTGAAGTAGTGCGCTATATGACAAAAAATGGCGGTGCATACAACGCTGTTCTTGATTGGGATTCGTCTGTATCAACAAATCCAAACATCGACTTCTCACCATCATCAGGAAATATTGTCACGGTAGGAGTTGACGTGTATGGATCGAGCTACTGTATCAAGGTATACAACCCCGTAGCTTCAACTTACAATTCGCTTGCCACGGCGTATACAGAGGGTGAGTGTGAAATACGTTGGAGTACCCTAGTAGCAGGCTCTGGACATAACTGTGCCATCTCGCGTGGTAATACAGCTTACTGTTGGGGTGATAATACCTATGGCCAATTAGGGAATGGAACAACGACAGACTCTTCAGTTCCAGTTGCGGTTTCAACCGCCGGAGTACTTAGTGGCAAGACGATAAAGTCATTACGATTAGGTTATAGACATACCTGCGCTATCGCAAGTGATGATAAAGCGTATTGTTGGGGCTATGGGACTAGGGGTCAACTCGGTAATGGTTCAATAGTTAGTTCTTCTATCCCGGTTGCGGTTTCAACCGCTGGAGTACTTAGTGGCAAGACGATTAAATCATTAGTGGCAGGGTTTGACTATACCTGTGCATTAGCATTGGATAGTAAGGTGTATTGTTGGGGCTATGGGACTCTTGGTCAGCTTGGTAATGGCTCGACGGCTAACTCTTCTATCCCGGTTGCGGTTTCAACCGCTGGAGTACTTAGTGGCAAGACGGTAAAGAGCTTAGAGAATGGTTACAATAGCGGTGATACTAACTGCGTTATTGCATCAGATGATATGCCGTACTGTTGGGGTACCAATAGTTTTGGAATACTAGGTAACGGAACGACTACAAACTCTTCAGTTCCAGTTGCGGTCTCGACTTCTGGTGTCCTTAGCGGCAAGACGATAAAGAGTTTAGATGTTGATACAGAGACAGCTTGCGCCATAGCCTCCGACGACAATCTCTATTGTTGGGGAAGGGGTGAAAGCGGAAAATTAGGTAACGGAACGACCACTAACTCTTCTGTCCCAGTCGCCGTCTCAACCGCTGGGGTACTTAGTGGTAAGACGATAAAGTCCGTCTCGGTCACTTATGGCCACATGTGTGCCATAGCGTCTGACGATAATTTGTACTGTTGGGGCCTTAATAATTATGGTCAACTCGGCAATAACTCGACGACGAGCTCTTCACTACCAGTCGCCGTCTCAACCGCTGGCGTTCTTAGTGGCAAGACAATAAATCAAGTAGTGAATAGTGATTATATTACCTGTGCTCTTGCCTCGGATACTAAAGTTTATTGTTGGGGCAATAACGAATATGGTCAAGTTGGTAATGATTCAACGGTTAACGCCTTAGTTCCGACTACTGTTTTAGACACCGGTGTACTAAGTGGCAAAACCCTCAAGTCATTAGTGTATGGCTACAGCGTTGCGTGTACTTTAGGTTCGGATGGTAATGCATATTGTTGGGGTGACTATTCAGGAAGTGGAGAGTTGGGCAATGGTTCAATGTCAGGATCTGCCTTTCCCGTTAAAGTCACCAATCCATAACGGTCGTGACCCTTCACCTGTTATAATAGCCAGTAATGGAAAAGAAATTATACATTGCGACTGCTATTCCCTACGTCAATGGGACGCCGCATATCGGCAATGCGCTTGACTATCTGCTGGCAGATATTTGGACACGCTATCAAAAGCAAAACGGACACGAAGTTCGTTTTCAGGTAGGGACTGACGAGCACGGTAATAAGATTGCTGGTAAAGCTGCCGAAGCGGGCATTGATCCAAAGTCGTATACCGACAAAATGTATGTTAATTTCGAGAACTTGATGAAGAAGGTAGGGGCTAATTACACCGACTTTATCCGAACGACCGATGAACATCACGTTGCATCAGTTCAATACATATGGCAAAAACTTCTTCCATACATCTACAAGGGAAAATACACTGGTTGGTACTGTGTCGGACACGAAGCCTTTTTCACTGATAAGGAAGTCCAAGCGACTAATGGTGTCTGTCCTGATCACCAAACTCCATACGAACAGGTGGCTGAAGATAACTATTTCTTTAAAACGAGTGCATTTACCGACAAGATCAAAGCTGCCTTGAATGATGGCGCAATGGTTATTACACCAGATTTTCGAAAGCTCGAATTCCTTGAACTCATCAAAGACGGCTTGCCTGATGTCAGCGTATCTCGACCAAAGAAGAGCCTAAGCTGGGGTATTCCGGTCCCTGGCGATCCTGAACAAATCATGTATGTCTGGTTGGATGCACTGGCAAACTACATTACTGTGCTTGGCTATCCAGATCGTCCCGAGTGGCAGCAGTATTGGCCAGCGGATGTACAGATTGTCGGCAAAGACATCCTTCGTTTCCATGCAGGTATTTGGCCGGCTATGCTTCTTGGCCTGGGATTGGCGTTACCAAAACGGATTTTGGCCCATGGATTCGTCAATGTTGGCGGTTCAAAGATGAGCAAGACAGTTGGCAACGTCGTCGATCCGAACGAGATTATCGATAACTACGGTCTGGATGCGTTTCGTTATTATTTCTCACGCCACATTCCAACTTTGGAAGACGGCGACTTTACGTGGGAAAAATTTGAAAATGCCTACAACAACGAACTAGGTAACGATTTAGGTAATTTAATCTCTCGTGTTGCGAGCATGATCACCAAATATCAGGCCGGAGTAATCGGTGAGTCTGCTCACACAGAACACGACATGAGCGCCTACCATCAAGCGATGGATGATCTTGAATTCAACCGAGCAATCGACGAAGTCTGGAATATGGTCCGTAGTCTGAATCAATATATCGACAATGTGAAACCTTGGGAAGTAGCCAAAGGAATTGGTAAAGACCCCGAAGCCGAATCTCATTTGAGTGAAATTCTGGCGCACTGTGCAGGAGCATTGATTCAAATCGGTGACCTGTTAATTCCTTTTCTGCCAGGAACCTCTGCAAAGATTTTCGAAATCTTTGAAAGTGGTGTCGTGAAAATGCCAGAGACGGTTCTTTTCCCAAAGATTTACCTTCATACACAAGAAACTGTTCATACTGCTAAGAAATAACGGTGGGAGAAAGGCTCGTTTGTGAGCGAAAAGCGTGCATCGGCTGCGAATATCAACGAAAGTCGTGTGACTGGCAAGCATCTTTTGACCAGCACTGATCAGCCGCGTCTTCGTATTGATCGTGATTTTCTAGAAGGCGGAGTGACGCAGTATACTGTTGATGCACCGATCCCGCTTGAACGCCCAGCAATCAATGCATTAATGAGGATGCCATTTGGTATCGATGGTGAACGCTGGACAGATGTCCGTGACGGGTTACAAGACATTGCTTATCCATCTAGGAGGGTTCGTCGAATGGCTCGATCGTCAGTAATGGCGACGCATTTAAGTAGCGTGCGATTTGCTGCATGGCAACTAGCTGATGTATTAGAGCAAAACCAAGATTATCGGACACAGACGGCAAATGTGCCGGTATTTACGTACGGTCAGGCACAAACATTCAGCTACGATATGCTTGTAAACACTCATCCACACCGCCTGATCAATATGATGAAAAGCGTTGGTGTTGACCCTAAACTAGCACGGGCTTTTTTCGGCAAAGAACTACAATCCATTTTTGGTGTAGCTGAACTCGAAGCTTTGACAGGTATAGAAGATTCTGGTGATGATCCAGAACATGTACTATCAGATGCAATGATCGAAGCCACTCAAGCACGATACATCGTTGAATTAATGCATCGTGTTCAAGAGGACGAATTTGCTGGGTTCGTCCGACGAACAACGGTTAGTGAAGATGGACTTCATTTTGGTAATGATGATCCAGTGGCTTTTATTCGTCGAAGAGATGTTCCGGTTGGGATTATCCCAGAATCGGCGAGCGATGATAGTGATGAACTAAATAATGCCATTATGCTAGATACAAAGGTAGATATCGGTCCTGTACTTCGCGATACGGATAGAGCAACAGGCCTAGAGCGTCATCGTGTTACTTTTTCTAAACAAGCTGATCGTCATGTTGCATGGCCACGTCTGGTGTGGCAAAAGAACGTTGAGGGCGAACGTCGTCTCGTATTTCCTTCGTCTAAGTACGAAACCAACACACCGGGTGTTGTTCGCACCAATAGTCTTCTCGGGGCGGCGTTAGTAGCATCAGTTATCGGCCAAGACATTGACTATCAACAGGAATTAAGACGGATCTCACATGTGCGAAAAGGTGAATTACCACGCAGTTATGCAGGCCTGTGGCCACTTGTCTCGTATTTCAGGCAAGAGCAGTTGATGAAGGATCCCTATTTCGAGACGATTGAAGACGCGGTAAAATAGAACGATGCTAGTCGACACTCACGCCCATATTCATGAATCTATTTTCGAGCCCGATGCGCTGGAGGCGATTGACCGTGCACGTACAGATGAAGTGACTAATATTATCTGTGTTGGTACCAGCGAGGAAAGCTCAAGGCAGGCGATCGATTTCGCGAACGGAAAAGAAGGGATATTTGCCTCGATTGGCGTGCATCCCCATGATACCAAGGACGGCTACGGCGATATTGAGGCGCTAGCGGGTTCAAACGATAAGATTATCGCAGTAGGTGAGATTGGCCTGGATTACTTTTACACGAATAGTCCCAAAGAAACTCAAATTGCGGCATTAGAATCACAGATTGAAACGGCACTCGCCCATGATTTACCGATTATATTTCATGTTCGCGAAGCATTTGATGACTTTTGGCCGATATTCGAGAAGTACAAAGGAATTCGTGGGGTATTGCACAGTTTTACCGATACGCAGGCTCAACTGGATAGGGCATTGGCGCATGGATTGTATATTGGGGTGAATGGAATCAGCACTTTTACAAAAGACGAGGCGCAACGGGCAATGTTCGACGCAATTCCACTGGATCGTTTACTGCTTGAAACTGATGCTCCCTTCTTGACACCAAGCCCTTTTCGTGGTAAGATAAATGAGCCAGCATTTGTGAGGATAGTGGCTGAATACCACGCCGAGCGGCGAGGGATTTCTGTTGAAGAAATCGCCAAAGCTACCTCTGCAAATGTGCACGCATTATTTGCGATCTAACACCAACCAAATCACAAGACTATGACAATGACTGATCCGGCTTCATCTGCCAGAAACGATATGTATGTCCGTCCGGCTATGCCAACGGACGATGCTCCTGTTGTTAATCAAAAACCAGAGGTATTATCTCCTGAACAACTTCGTCAGGATCGTGAAAGCATCGATGACGAAATTTCTCGTCTTGCCCTTAGTGCATCGACCCCACTTTACTTCGAAACAGCTGAAGCTATCAGGCAGCGCGAACTCGAGCGTTCCAGGCCGCACCCACATGTCGTCGAGCTCGGTCGTATTAGCGACACCTTAAACCAACTTCGTGATCAAGCCTATGCCAAGAGCCGTGCCTCGATTCTCAACATCGGTGGATTGATGGAACGTGCGGGCATTATCGTTTCTGATGAGCTGGATATACACAAGGCACGCCAAGCCTACAGTGATCCCGAAGCAGAAGTAAGCCACGAACTGTTCTTGGACCAGCCTGCTCGACCAGAGACGGATACGTGGCAGTTATATGAAAGTAACGGCCGCTGGGTATGGCGCAAGTTTAACCAGTCCAACCCTGGGCAACCGTACGAAACAGCGCACTACACACTCTTTAACCACGGTGCACAGCGAGCTGTCGTTAGACCCAATCAAGAAGAGACTCAATACTTTGACGTTGACGAGATCGAACTACTTGCACTTGTCCGCTATGCGCAGGACCTTGAATTGCTTCTTGCGAAAAAAATTTATATGCGCGATCAACTTCGACCACCGAAGCACCGACATTAACCTCTGAAATGGTATAATTAGACAGTGAACGACGAGGTATATTATCTTGATCATGCGGCCGCGACGCCTCTTGATCCAAAAGTCTTAACGGCTATGCAGCCGTATTTTTCTGATGACTTTTATAATCCCTCGGCTCCGTACGCTCCGGCCGTGAATGTCCGTCGTGCTTATGATGATGCTAAACAGGCCATTGCTCACACCATTGGTGCGCGTGGTGACGAAATTGTGATTACTGCTGGCGCGACCGAATCCATTAACCTCGCCTTTAACAGTATTGGTGGGGAAATTGTGACTGCTAATATTGAACACCACGCCGTATTAGAAGCCGCAAAACGATTCGATCATGTCATTGTAAAGGCCGATGAACGCGGATTAGTTTCGGCCGAGGTAATTAAAAAAGCCATTTCACCCCAGACCCGCCTGGTCAGTATCGCGCTTGCGAATAACGAGCTTGGAACGATTCAGCCCCTTCGTGATATCGCACAGGTAGTGCGGAATGAACGTGACGCGCGTCTGGCGCGCGGTGATCATACGCCGATTTATCTTCACTCTGACGCATCACAGGGTGTCGGTCAGTTAGATGTTAACGTCGCAAGATTGGGCGTCGATCTATTAACCTTGAACGCCGCAAAAGTGTATGGGCCGAAACAAGTCGGATTGCTATGGGCAGCAAGTCATGTCGTATTGTCGCCTCAAATCGTTGGAGGGGGGCAAGAAAGAGGTATACGAAGTGGTACCGAAAACGTCGCCGGAACGGTCGGCTTTGCAAAGGCGATGGAGCTAGCGAATGAGCACCGTGGCTACGAGTCAAAGCGCCTCGCAAAACTACGAGACGACCTGCAAAAAACACTCCTTAGTGCATTTCCAAAGGCCGTCGTATCGGGACATCAGAAACATCGCTTAGCGGGACACCTACATATTTCATTTCCAAAGCTCGATGCTGAACGAGTCTTGTTTGCATTGGAATCGAAGAATGTGTTGGTGGCAACGGGCAGCGCCTGCGCAGCGAACAAGGGTACACGATCACATGTATTGACCGCCATTGGGTTGAAACCTGAAGTTGCCGACGGAAGCCTGCGTATGACATTAGGGCACTTATCGACCGAAGAAAATATCAAGCAAGCGGCGGCCCTCATCGTCGATGCAATCCAGAACGAATACCAGCGAGTCGCCCGATGAAATACTGGTTAATTATTATTCCTTTATTGATCATTGGTTTTATCACCGCTGTCAGTTTTTATCTTCAGCCGAATGACTTTATTGGATGTGCCGATAAACCACAAATCGATGCGGTCGGTTGTAAAAAAGCCGATGCGATTGTGGTCGTAAGTGGTGGTGACACCCAGGCACGAACCGACGAGGCTATCCGATTATTTAATGATGGTTGGGCGGGCGCGCTGGTGTTATCGGGTGCGGCCCAAGATAAAACCGGCCTAAGCAATGCCGCGGCGATGCGAGTACGAGCGCTTGTTGCTGGCGTCCCAGCCGAGGCTATCTATATTGATGAACTATCAGAAACAACAGAAGAGAATGCAAAGAATTCGGGCGTGATTTTTAAGGAGCATAACTTTGATCGCGTGATCTTGGTTACTTCGGGCTATCATCAACGGCGGGCACTGCTTGAGTTTGAACGAAATGCCGGCTCGGTCGAAGTATTTAATCGTCCTGTCCTGAATGATAAAGACTGGTCATTTTGGTCATGGTGGCTGTCAGCACGTGGCTGGTGGCTGGCAGGCGGCGAGCTCGCAAGAGTGATCGTATTCTACGGTCAGAGGGTCTTTTGATGACAAAGGTATATGTCGGCATGAGTGGAGGCGTGGATTCGTCCCTGACGGCCGCCTTGTTGAAAGAACAGGGCTATGAGGTTACTGGTGTCTATATGAAAAACTGGACCCAGGATTTACCAGGCATGAGGTGTTCGTGGGCGGATGATTTAGCCGATGCTAAACGTGTTGCGGTGCAGCTAGGTATCGATTTTAAAGTCTTTGATTTTGAGAATGAATACAAGCACAAAGTCGTCGACTATATGATCGATGAGTACAAGCGTGGTCATACCCCGAATCCTGATATTATGTGTAACCAAGAAGTGAAGTTTAAACTGTTCCTTGAGACTGCCCTGGAAGACGGTGCTGACATGATCGCTACCGGTCACTATGCCCGGGTTGAAAACGGCGTGCTAAAACAAGCAGTCGACACTAACAAAGACCAGACGTATTTTCTGTACCGTGTGACAAAAGAGGCGTTATCAAAGACCCTGTTTCCGCTGGGAGAATTCACAAAACCTATCGTGCGTCAGATGGCGAAAGAGCGGGGACTATATACGGCTGCTAAAAAAGATAGCCAAGGCATTTGTTTTGTAGGTCAAATTGGCATTCGTGAATTCTTATCTCAATATGTTGAACAAACGGCAGGGCCAATTATCGACAAGCAAACCAACAAGGTGTTGGGTCAGCACGACGGCGCAATTTTTTACACAATTGGACAGCGACACGGCCTAGATGTAGGTGGGGGACTTCCCTACTACGTTGTGGGTAAAGATATGGAAAAGAACGAGGTGTACGTCACGACCGACCTCAACGACGATACATTATGGAAGCCAGAGATTGCGATCACTTCCGTTCACTGGATTGATCAAGCGCCCGTCGGTAAAGATGTTACGATTCGTGTTCGTCACCGTGCAGGGCTGGTAAAAGCAGCTATACGTTACGAAGGTGATGATCTCGTCTTAAGTCCTGAACAACCAGAGCGAGCGATCGCCCCTGGACAATCTATTGTCATCTACGACGGTGATACTTGCCTTGGCGGTGGCATCGTCAGCTAATTAGACAACCTTTGATACCACTCGCATCGTTTGATAGAGGGGGCGGTATTTTTTTATGGCAAAGGTATATATAATCTGGTAGAATAACAGAGATGAATGCTCAAGAAATTCGTAACTCGTACTTAGAGTTCTTTAAAGAACGTGGCCATGCTATTATTCCTCGTGCTAAATTGGTGCCATACAACGACCCGACGACCTTGTTTACTGGTAGTGGCATGCAACCACTCTTGCCATACCTACTTGGTGAACCACACCAGGACGGTGTTCGACTGGTTGATAGCCAGACTGCACTCCGTGCGCAGGATATTGAGGATGTTGGTGACAATCGTCACACGACCTTCTTTGAAATGCTGGGTAACTGGAGTTTGGGCGATTACTTTAAGGAACAGCAAATCCGTTGGTTCTTTGAATTCCTGGTTGATGTTGTTGGACTTGACCCAAACAATATTTATGTCACTGCCTTCATCGGTGATGAATCACACGGTATTCCACGCGACGACGAAGCGGCTAATATTTGGCAGAAAGTGTTTGCCGAAAAAGGTATCGATGCGAAAATCGTCGAGATCGGCAGCCAAGAAGATGGGAATAAACGTGGCATAAAACCCGGCGAGCGCATTTTCTTTTACGATGCCGACGAAAACTGGTGGTCAAGGGGTGGTGGCCTAGATAAAACGCCAATCGGCGACCCGTCTGGTCCTGATAGCGAAGTCTTTTATGATTTTGGTCCACAGAACCACGCTGAGGGTTATGGTTTGGCACATCCAGCCAGCGATAGTGGTCAGTTCATGGAGATTGGTAACCAAGTCTTTATGCAGTATTTGCGCCTCGACGACGGCAGTTTCGTCCCACTCGAGAAGAAGAACGTTGACTTTGGTGGTGGCTTGGAACGTATCGCGGCTGCGAAAATTAACAGCCCTGATGTATTCAAAATTAGTATTCTATGGCCGATCATCGAAAAACTCCAGACATTATCGGGCAAAGACTATGAATCACATACGACGAGCATGCGCGTTATTTCCGACCACCTGCGGGCGGCGACCTTCCTAGCCGTTGATGATGTAAAGCCAGCTAATAAGGAGCAGGGCTACGTCATGCGTCGCTTACTTCGCCGAGCGATTCGTTTCGCCTTTGACCTAGGTATCGAGCAGAACTTCTTTGAAGAAATTGTTCCTGTTATCACTAGTCTGTACGTCGATGACTATCCAGAGGTTGCTGCTAAAAATGATGAAGTTATCACGATTCTAGTGAAGGAAGAGAAAGTCTTCCGTCAAACCCTTCGAAAGGGAATTAACGAACTGACGAAACGTAAGGAAAATGGCTTGACCGGTGCAGAAATCTTTACCTTGTATGATACGTATGGATTCCCCGTAGAGCTGTCGACAGAGGAAGCATTCAAGCAAGATATTCCACTTTCAGACACCTGGCGCGAAGAATTCGACGCCAAGATGAAGGAACAGCGTGAGCGTTCACAAACGGCTGCTAAAGGCGTGTTCAAGGGTGGCCTGGGTGGTCAAACTGAAATTCACAAGCAGTACCACACCGCTACTCACCTGATGTATGCCGCACTTCGCCAGGTACTGGGCGATCACGTGGTTCAACATGGTTCGAACATTACCGAAGAGCGTCTTCGTTTTGACTTTTCTCATCCTGAAAAAATGACACCTGAACAAATCAAGGAAGTTGAAGACATCGTTAACGCCGAGATTAACAAAGACCTCAAGGTCAGTTATGCCGAGTATCCAACTAAGGTTGCCCGCGAAGAAATGGGCGCCCTGGGACAATTTGGCGATCGTTACGGCGAAACAGTTAAGGTCTACAAGATGATTGCCGATGACGCAGACAAGCCATTTAGCTTTGAAATCTGTGGCGGCCCTCATGTCGAGCACACACTTGAACTGATTCAGCCTGGTGACAAGACGTTCAAGATTCTCAAAGAAGAGTCTTCGAGTGCTGGTATTCGCCGTATCAAAGCAGTTCTCGTTTAGTATTCGCCTTAATACCGTAAGCGCCTTGGTGTATAATGGACGTAACTATGGTATTTGATACACTCCGTAAAGGACGCAAGAAATCAGCTGGCGAAGACTATATCTTGGCGCTTGATATTGGAACTGAATTCGTCAAAGCATTGATCGCAAAACTCGATCACGATGAACTGCAAATTGTCGGGGTAGGTCGAGCTCGCCAAGAGGTGAGCGACATGCATTCTGGCGCGATTGCTGATATCGCTGGCGTGGTGCGTAACTGCGAAGAAGCGCTAGCTGATGCCGAAGAACAAGCTGGCCTGCAAGCAAAACAGGTGGTTATTGGCATTGCCGGTGAGTTGGTTAAAGGGGTTACCGATACGATTCGTTATCGTCGTCCACAGCCTGATCGTCCGCTTGATTCGTCTGAAATGGAATTTATTATCGATAAAGTTCAGGAACGTGCCCAAATCAAGGCGCAGAAACAAATTGCCCTCGAAAGTGGCAACGAAGACGTCGAAGTGAAGCTAGTGAACAGTGCCCTGGTGAGTATCCATATCGATGGATATAAAGTCAGTAACCCTATTGGTTTTCAAGGACGCGACGTCGCGGTCCAAATATATACTGCCTTTGCCCCCATGGTTCACATCGGTGCATTGGAACGAGTCGCCGATGAACTATCCCTCGAGCTATTAGCCGTTGCAGCCGAACCGTTTGCGGTCAGCCGAAGTGTTCTGGGTAATGACGCCGGCAGTAACTTTACTGCCATCCTCGCCGACGTTGGCGGTGGAACAACCGATATCGCGGTCGTGAATGATGGTGGTGTTGAGGGTACTAAGATGTTTGGTATCGGCGGTCGAAGCTTTACTCAAACTATTGCGACTGAAATGGATCTTAGCTACAAAGACGCCGAGAAACTGAAAGTCAATATTGGCCATAGTCAGATTAAAGCCAGCGTTGCGAAAGATGTGAATGACGCGATTGATAAGACGCTCGAAGTTTGGTTGGCTGGTGTTGAACTGGCACTCAGTGAATTCGACTCTGTCGATCACTTGCCGAACCGTATCCTGCTATGTGGTGGTGGGGCGAGCCTTGAAAAGCTTGTTGATGCTCTGCAAACATCCGAGTGGCATAAAGATTTACCGTTTACCAAAAAGCCAACCGTGCACCATATTCACCCATCTGAAGTGATCGGTGTGGTCGATACAACCAACGACGTAACAGATCACACATTCATCACCGCCATGGGCCTCCTCAGGGTCGGTTATGATACACTAATAGGGAGTGGAGAAGGTGATTCCATAAAAGAAAAACTTAATCGCCTCCTTAGAATTTAACATGAACAAAGACGTAATTTACATCGATGTCGATGACGACGTAACTGCCATCATCGGTAAGATCAAAAAATCAAAAGAAAAGGTCGTAGCTCTTGTCCCGCCAAAACGCGCAGGCTCTCTTCAGAGTGCGGTGAATCTTCGATTACTCAATCGTATGGCAAAAGCCGACAAGAAGCACCTCGTTCTCATTACGAATAATCAGGCCCTGATGGCTCTGGCTGCTAATTCAAAGATACCTGTTGCCAAGAACTTACAAAGTAAACCAGAACTGCCCGAAATTCCTGCTCTTGCAGTGGACGACGATGACGACATTATTGATGGGTCTGATTTGCCGGTTGGCGACCACGCGGCGACGGTGAAAGTAAGTGACAATACTCGGACCGATTCTCGCAGTGACGTGATTGAGAGTCTGGACATCGATGGTGAAAAGACCGCCACCGCTGGCGCGGTCGGGGTGTCCCACGGGGTCTCGAAGCGTGTCGCGAGTGCTCGAAGCAAGGTAAAGATCCCTGACTTTAACTCGTTCCGCAAACGCCTTGCCCTCGTTATCCTAGGAGGTGCTGGACTAATAGCACTACTTATTTGGATGTTTGTCTTTGCACCAGCCGCGACAATTGTCATTACGGCAAAAACCAGCCCCGCACCGGTCAGCTCTACGATTAAATTAGGCGGCACGGCAGCGACCGACTACAAAGCAGGTATTTTAAAATCCGTTTCTCAACAAGAGAAGAAAGATGTCTCGATTGATTTTGATGCGACGGGAACAGGAACAGTGGGCGAAAAGGCGACCGGTACGGTAGTATTTAAGAACTGTGAAGATTCGGTTGCTATCACTATTCCAGCGGGTACGACAATTTCGAAAAGTGGACAGAATTACGTAACACAGACCGCGGTATCAGTTCCTGGTGGTTCAGGGGGATTCGGTGGTTGTACGACACCTGGAACATCGGGTGCAGTAGCGATCTCTGCCGCTGATATTGGATCACAATACGACACTGCTGACGGCAGTACGTTTGCCGTTTCAGGTCACCCTAATTCATCAACCGTATACATGCGAGCTGTCGCAAGCGGAGCAATTAGTGGTGGCTCAAGTCGTGAGGTCAAAATAGTCTCAGCAGAAGATATTGATCGTGCCAAAGGTCAGCTAATTGGGCAATCAACCGATGCTGACAAGAAGTCTCTTGCTAAGAAGTTCGTAAATGGCGAAAAGATTATCGACAGTAGCTTTACGGTTGATCGTGTCGAAGCAGTGTCGGTCCCAGCGGTAAATGCTGAAGCGCCTGCATCAGGCAAGGCTAAGCTAACGATTGCGACCACCTACACCCTGTACGCCGTGCCAAAGGCTGACCTCGAATCGTACCTTAATTCAAGTATCACCGCTCAACTAGACAGTCGGTCTTCTCAAAAAATTTATAACACTGGCATCGACAAGGCGACACTGAGTAATTTCCGAAAAGAAGGTGATGTCTTGATGGCGACCGTGACGTCGACTGGACAAGTTGGTCCGAAGATCGACGAAGATTCGATTAAAGACAAAGTAAAGGGCAAGATTTACGGCGAGGTCCAATCAACGATCGAAGCAATTGATGGCGTCCAAGGTGTCGACGTACTGTTCTCGTTCCCTTGGGTACGATCAGTACCGCGTGATACTACTAAGATTCAAATCGAATTTAAATTGCAGGATGAAGGTTAGATCACTCGTTTGTCTGGATGTGGGCGAGAAGCGCATCGGTGTAGCAGTTGCTGACACTGGTGTGCGCATTGCAATTGCTTTTGACACAATTATCGTCGATGGTAATGAAGTAGAAGCTATTACTCGTATTGTCGCTCGTGAAAATGCCGATACAATCGTTGTCGGCTATCCTCGCAACCAATTGGGCGAGTCAACGGCTCAAACTGATTACGTCGAACAATTCGCGACTCGTTTGGAGGGAATCGCTCCGAGTATCGTCTTTCAAGACGAGTCGTTAACGAGTGTACTGGCAGAACAACAACTAAAGAGTTATAAAAAACCGTATGCAAAAGGCGATATTGACGCCCTAGCCGCTGCGATTATTCTAGAAGACTATATGGAGACGCATGATGGAAAGTAAAAAAACAACCGAACCAAAACCTTCGCTTGCTATCGATACGTCCTCTTTGCAACCAATCGAATCGTCACGTGGACTGGACATAAAGAAGAAATGGTCAAAGAAGAAAAAGATCCTGCTGTTTGTAGCGATGGACCTCATCGTCCTGCTACTGGGGCTATTAACGGCTGGCTATTTCTGGTATCAGTCACAACTAGATCCCGTCGCCAAGGGAACAGATGAGTTAGTGAGAATAACAATCGAGCAAAACAGTTCTCCGGCTACGATAGGTACATTACTCGAAGATAAGAAGGTGATTAAAAGCAGCCGAGCCTTCGCTATATATACACGACTAAGTGGTATGCAGAGTAAGTTACAGGCTGGCTCATACCGTCTTTCACCAGGCGAATCGACTCCCGAAATTGTCACTCACCTGACAAAAGGAAACATTGATACGTTCAATATCACTTTCCTACCTGGTGCGACGTTGGCTGATAACAAGAAAGTACTGATCGCCGCTGGATACAGCGAAGACGAAGTGACCGCCGCACTGGTAGCAAGTTATGATTCGCCCCTGTTTGATGGCAAGCCAAGTACTGCAGATCTGGAAGGATATATTTATGGTGAAACTTATAACTTTGCTACCGAAGTTACCGTTAAAGACATTCTTGCTCGGACGTTTAGCCAATATAACACTGTCGTTATCGAAAATGGACTGGTAGCGGCGTACAAGGCTCGTGGATTGAGTTTATATGAAGGAATCACCCTTGCCTCGATTATCCAACGGGAAGCCAGTGGGGGTGATGAGGCGCAGATTGCGCAGGTATTCTATAGCCGTATGGCCACAGGGATGGTACTTGGATCAGATGTAACTTACCAGTATATTGCTGATAAAACAGGAGTTGAGCGCGACACTAACCTCGATTCACCATATAACACCAGGCGATATTCTGGATTGCCTCCGGGACCAATCAGTGTACCTGGTCTAGCCGCACTAAAAGCGGTGGCAACCCCGGCTGCGGGTGACTACTTATTTTTCCTCAGTGGAGACGATAACGTAACCTATTTTGCCCGTACTAATGCCGAACACGAGCAAAACATCATTGCCCACTGTAAAGTAAAATGCAATATACTTTAGTTACCTCTGTTAGCCTTGTTAAAAACATTAATTAAATTGCCTTGACGGGGCGAAAATGTGGTATACTTATAAGAGCACATTCTGTGACTCTGTCTACTATTTATGCCCGAATACTTCGATAATCAGGCATAATGCGAGTGGGGAGAACAGGGCACAAATGAGCCTACCAAAACTGTCGTACGGGTACCGAAAACTCATTCAATAAACTAATCGGTCGACATGTACCCCGTTCTGAATAAGAAGCTAAGACTTAGTAAGGTAGACGCCCTCGAGAGTAATCCGAGCGGCAGGAGAACGATAATTCGTAATGATATTACGACGAGTAGCAATACTCATACTGGATCCACCATCGCTGCCCAGCAGCCGACAACAATCCAATCCCGACGCTCGAAAAAGAGTCGGATCAAATCGTCCACTATTGCCGTGTATGCGAGTGTCTTCGTACTTCTTGTAGTACTTATTGCCATTGGCTATCGCGCACCGCAAGAGGTTGGAGGTGTTGCAAACACCGCCACGCTTCCTGGCGTGCAAAATAACGAAGACGACAATGCAACCGTTAATGATGTTGTTGCCACAAATATTGCAGCGAACGTAGCTAGTACGACCAACCTTTCAGTTGCGCCGTCTGTTGCCAGCCTTGCTATTTCAACTCAAATTGAAAGTGAACTACCAATCACTGACGATTCTTCGATTTCGAAGCCATCGATCATCCAGGTATCAGCTGCTAGTCGGAATATAGCCGCCTATACGGTTGTTGCTGGTGATACTGTTGATACTCTGGCTGCTAAATTTAAACTGTCGAAAGACACGATTAAATGGGCAAATAATCTCGTATCCGATGCATTGCCCGTTGGTCAAGTGCTTCAAATACTCCCGCGTGACGGTATCGTTTACACTGTTAAATCGGGCGACACCATTCAAGGACTAGCAGATAAATATAAGGCGAATGCCTCAACCATTACGACATATAATGATCTTGAAATCAGTGGTATTAGAGATGGACTCAAGATTGTCATTCCTGGTGGTATTTTGCCAACTAACGAACGCCCTGGGTATAGTGCTCCCATTTCAAGTGCTAATAGCGGCGTCTACTCTGGCTTTAGGGTCGGGTCGGTCGGTAACAAATACGGCTACGGATATTGTACTTGGTATGTTTATGAACGCCGTGCTGCTCTTGGCCGACCGGTAGGTAGTTACTGGGGTGATGCTGGTTCTTGGAAGCGATCTGGTGAACTAGCAGGATTCGTTGTGAACAGAACGCCTGCACCGGGTGCGGTTTTGGTTGAGCTCGGCAGTCCCGGTCATAATGCTGTTGTTGAAAGCGTCGCCGAGAACGGAGATATTATTATTAGTGAGATGAATAACCGCGCCTATGGTGGCTGGAATATCATTAACAATAGAACGCTTACGGCCGGACAGGCTGCGAACTACTGGTACGTTCACTAAAAATATATTGCTTGCGTTCAGTCGCCCCTGTTAATTCAGGGGCGATTTTAGTATAATGAGACGATATGTTTGTAGATACTGCCAAAGTCTTTATTCAAGCTGGTCGCGGCGGTGATGGTTCCGTTAGTTTTCGTCATGAAATTTATGTCGATAAGGGCGGGCCAGACGGCGGTGATGGCGGTAAGGGCGGCGACGTTATCTTTGTCGCAACCGGTGGCCTCAATACCCTCCTTGACTTTCGCTACAAGCCAGAACTAAAAGGCGAACCAGCCCAAGCGGGTTCGAAACGGGATCGTCATGGCCGATCGGGTGAACCGGCATATATCAAGGTTCCCGTTGGAACAATTGTTAAACGAGACGGTCGTGTCATTGCTGATCTGACCGAGGATGGTCAAGAGGTAATCATTGCTCGTGGCGGTGATGGCGGTTTTGGCAACGCTCACTTTAAATCGTCAGTTCGTCAAACGCCTCGTATTGCTGAAAAAGGCGAACCAGGTGATACGTTCGAGGCTGAACTTGAACTCAAGCTATTGGCCGATGTTGGACTCGTCGGCTTTCCTAATGCGGGAAAATCGACATTCCTTAGCGTTGTCAGTAATGCTCGTCCCGAAATTGCTGACTATGCCTTTACGACGCTATCACCAAACCTTGGTGTAGCTGATATCGACAATACCAGTCTGTTGATCGCTGACATCCCTGGGCTGATCGAAGGAGCGAGCGAAGGCAAGGGTTTGGGCGATGCCTTCCTGCGCCACGTTGAACGAACTGCCGTGCTGCTACATATGATCGATGCTTATACCGACGACGTCGTAAAAGCATATCAAACGATCCGAACCGAGCTTGCCAGCTATAATACTGTTCTTATTGATCGTCCTGAAATTATTGCGCTGACAAAGATCGAAGGCCTAGACGACGAGATCGTACAAATGCAAATTGATGCTCTGAAAGCCGTCGCTCCTGACCGTACTATTCTGGCTTTTTCTTCACAGGCTCATAAGGGCTTGACTGAAGTACTTCGTGCACTCCGTACTACTGTTGACGAGGCTCGTGCAAAGGTTGATGCCGAAAACGAAGAAGACACCAGCGCATTACCTATTATTTCTTTATCAGCCGATCAAGTCGCTCTTGCCTGGGATGTTAAGAAGACCGAAGAGAATGGCACGACAGTATATGTTGTGACAGGCAGCAAGATCGAAAAGTTTGCGCGCCGAACCCGTTTCGAAACCCGTGAAGGTATTAATC
Organism: Candidatus Microsaccharimonas sp.; assembly: GCA_049276535.1. Taxonomy (GTDB): domain Bacteria; phylum Patescibacteriota; class Saccharimonadia; order Saccharimonadales; family Saccharimonadaceae; genus Microsaccharimonas. The sequence continues at coordinate 272,882 of JBASWP010000001.1, read as the reverse complement.
GTCTCCGTGACATTATGATGCGCATGGGTATTACGCACGCATTGACCCGCGCAGGTGCAAAGGGCGACAGTATTATCCGTATTAATGCCGATACTTTTACTCTTATCGAACAAGATCAGTAAAAAACGTAAACGTTGTTAAAATTGACTTTTTATTGCCATTATGCTATAATGGAACTAATCGTCGGTCGAGATAGCCGTATGGCTTTCACCCGGAGGTTCATTAACAGAACAGATGTGTGAATCGAGATATCATACTTTTTGGCGGTAGCTTTGATTGTATAACTACCCCCCCCGATTCCGGACCAACCGCCTCCCTAACGGCGTGAATAGGTCCGGACAGGGCAAGAGCAGCTGTACGCTAGTACTCAGAGTAGAACTTTCCTAGATCCTTAGGAGACTCTGCCGAAAGCCGAATGCTGGTTCTTGGGATGCCCCATCTGCGGGCTCCGGTGATCGCGGAAGCGGCGAGACGAGGAAGGGTAAGGTCCAGGTGACCTTATTTAAAATCGATAACGTCGCGGGTGGAGCCCGGGGTATCGATTTCTCGTCCGCTTCCGCGGTCATTCCCATCTGTTCTGTTCTTTTTCTTACCTTTTGTCTATCGACGCGCCAAGTGGCGTGTTTTTTTGTTATGCTAAGAGTATGGCTCAAACATTTTTCTTTTATGATCTCGAGACCTCTGGGCTAAGCGCACGCGACGACCGTATCATGCAGTTTGCGGGGCAACGCACGAATATGAACTTGGAACCGATCGGTGACCCAGTGAATGTTTTTGTTAGGTTAAATGATGACACTCTTCCTAGCCCCGATGCCCTGATGGTGACGGGCATTACTCCGCAACAGACGACCGATGAAGGCTATACCGAAGCTGAATTTGCTCGATTGGTCATGGATGAGGTATTTACTCCTGATACAATCGCGGTTGGGTTTAACAGTATTCGATTCGATGATGAATTTATGCGCCATTTGTTTTGGCGTAATTTTTTTGATCCGTATGAATGGACTTGGAAAGAGGGTCGCTCGCGTTGGGATCTTTTGGACGTCGTTCGTATGACCCGCGCACTTCGCCCCGACGGGATCGAGTGGCCGATGATCGATGGTAAAGAAACCAACCGGCTGGAACTCATCACGAAAATAAACGGTATTGATCATGTCAAAGCCCACGATGCACTGAGTGATGTCGAAGCGTTGATCGCAGTCACGAAGCTCATTAAGGAAAAGCAACCGCAACTATATGGATATCTATTGAAAATGCGTGACAAGAATGCCGTAAAGAAACTTATCAACCTTGACGACAAGCAGCCGTTTGTCTATGTCAGTGGTCGCTATAGTGCAGACTTTCACAAGGCCACGGTCGCTTTTCCGCTGACAAGTGGCCGTAATGGCAATGTCGTCGTGTATGATCTTCGTCACGACCCTACGCAATTTATTCAGTTAACGCCAGATGAACTTGCGAAGCGTTTCTTTGCTACGTGGGAGGAACGACAATCCGAAGATTTCGTATCGATACCGATTAAGGAATTGCAGTACAATCGAGCACCAGCAGTTGCCCCGCTGGGGGTATTGGCGCAGGACGATGGGTGGAAAAGGATCAGTTTAGACGAGGCGATCATTACGAAACATCGCAACACGTTACTTTCCAGTCCGGCGTTTGCTGAAAATATCCGGAGTCTGTTTGAAAAGACGCGCGATTTCAAGAAGTCACCCGACCCCGAGGCTCAACTGTATGATGGTTTTATCCCTGATGTCGATATAATGCGTATCGAGAAAATTCGTCAGGCCGACGAAGCACAACTGGCTGATCTGCACCCTGAATTTGTCGATGAACGGTTAAGCGATTTGCTGCTTCACTACAAAGCGCGTAATTTTCCTCGTAGTCTGGCCGAAGATGAAGTCATCGCCTGGGAAAAGTGGCGCGCTGGCCGTATTCAGGCACAGTTGCCAGCATTCTTGTCGCGACTGCAAACGCTTGCCTCAACGACAACAGATGACAATAAACAGTTTGTTCTACAAGAACTGCAGTTATGGGCCGAGAGTATTATGCCAATCGATGCCGATTAATTAGCGCGTTGTACGCGTGGCAGGCGAGCAAGGATTATTCGCGACACGTTACTCATAACTCGGGCAATGACAAACCCGCCGACAAGGGCAAAGCCCTCCATCATATTTTGAGCGCTGATTGCGATATTCGTGCCAGGAATAATCCCGGCCAGTAGGAACATCATAAGGAAGTGGCCGGCGCTCATGCTATCTAATATCATTAATCCTGACAGAATCAAACTCGTAATGATAATTGTTTTTCGCATGTCACCGTACCTCTGAAAAGTTTTACGAAATATACCACTTGCGATCAAACGATGCAAGCATAAGCTGGGTTCTATGGTCTGGTAAAAAGTTACAAACCAGCGTATAATCAAACGGTTATGTCAGAGGTAATTAAGGTAGTAGGTGCGCGCGAACACAACCTAAAGAATATTAGTGTTGAAATTCCGCGTGACAAATTAGTAGTCATTACTGGTCTAAGTGGATCGGGTAAATCAAGCCTGGCATTTGATACTATTTATGCCGAAGGACAGCGACGCTACGTTGAAAGCCTTTCGAGTTATGCTCGACAATTCCTGGGGCTGATGGAAAAACCTGATGTTGATCAAATCGACGGACTAAGCCCGGCGATCAGTATCGACCAAAAATCAACCAGTCGCAATCCGCGAAGTACCGTCGCTACCGTTACTGAAATTTACGATTACCTTCGTTTACTATTCGCTCGTATCGGCGTGCCACATTGTCCTGTTTGCGGCAAAGCCGTCAGTCGTCGAACCCCAGAAGACATCATTGATGAAGTGATGAAACTTACGTCAGGTACTCGCCTAATGATTTTGGCGCCGATAGTCAAAAGTAAGAAAGGCGAGTTTGCTCACGTTCCTGAACAATATCGACGACTCGGGTTTGCCCGTGCTCGTGTCGATGGGGTTATTTATTCGTTAGATGAATTCCCTGAACTCGACAAAAAATACAAACACGATATCGAAATCGTCGTTGATCGTATCGCCCTGTCTGAAGATGTTCGTTCACGTATCGCACAGTCAATCGAGCAGTCACTGGAAATTGCTGATGGGGTCGTCCAGATCTTGGATGTTGATTCTGATTTGGTCTATGTCTATAGCCAGCGGTATGCCTGTGTTGATCACCCGAACGAAGAAATTCCTGAACTAGAACCACGCCTTTTTAGTTTTAACGCGCCTCAAGGGGCCTGCCCTGTGTGTACAGGACTGGGGAGTCGTCAGGAAGTTGATCCAGAACTGGTCTTTAACCCGAACCTTACGATTGCCGAGGGTGCGATTCGCCCGTACAACCGCATCAATGCAGATGCGTGGTATATGAAGCGTCTCCAAGCGGTCGCGGATCGTCACAAATTCAACCTTCGTGTTCCCGTTAAAGATCTTTCCGCGGAAGCAATCGAAAAGATCCTGTACGGAACGGGCGATGAGAAGTACCGGGTATCGCTAGGTGACGGTCGTTCATACGATGCCGCCTACGAAGGTGTTATCCCGAACCTCGAACGTCGATTCAAAGAGACCGACAGTGACTTTATGCGTAAAGACATCGAGCGATTTATGCGTGAACGCGAATGTCATGCCTGTCACGGCGCACGTTTAAAACCAGTCGTTTTGGCGGTTACTATTCACGACCTAAATATCATGGACATCTGTACGCTGGGCGTTGATGCTGCCCTTGACCTATTTGCGAACAAGCTCAAACTAAATGATCAAGAACAGTTTATCGCTGCACAAATTATGAAGGAAATTAATGCTCGTCTTGGTTTCATGAGCAATGTCGGACTTAACTACCTCGAATTATCTCGGGCAGCGAATACCCTATCTGGTGGTGAAGCGCAACGTATACGTTTAGCGACCCAAATTGGCTCGGGGTTGCAGGGTGTGCTGTATGTGTTAGATGAACCTTCGATCGGCCTGCACCAACGCGATAACGATCGTCTGATCGCGACCTTGAAGCATCTTCGCGATCTGGGTAATACCGTCCTGGTTGTCGAACATGACGAAGACACGATTCGTCATGCTGACTACCTACTCGACATTGGGCCAGGCGCTGGTGTAGCGGGTGGACACGTCGTCGCTGCTGGGACGCCCGACGAAGTCGCCAAAGACCCGAACAGTATTACCGGTCGCTACCTTAGCGGTATTGAGAAGATTGAAGTGCCAAAGAAGCGTCGATCGATTCAAAAGGATCGCCATTTAATTATAAAAGGCGCCCGTGAAAACAATCTTAAAAATATTGATGTCAGCATTCCACTTGGTTTACTGACCGTCGTCAGCGGTGTCAGTGGCAGTGGCAAATCAACCCTTATTAATGACATCCTTGCAAAGGAACTATCTGCTCGCCTGCACCGTGCTCACGAAGTACCGGGTACGCACGACAATGTCGAGGGTATTGAATTACTCGATAAAGTCATCGTGATCGATCAATCGGCCATTGGACGAACGCCACGTTCAAACCCTGCTACCTATACTGGTGTATTTACGCCGATCCGTGAGCTATTCGCTGGTACGACCGAGGCAAACATTCGTGGTTACAAAGCCGGTCGATTCAGCTTTAACGTTAAAGGTGGTCGCTGTGAGAACTGTCAGGGTGATGGCATGATAAAGATTGAAATGCACTTCTTGCCCGACGTCTACGTAACGTGTGACGTCTGTAAGGGCAAGCGATACAACCGCGAAGCACTCGAAATTAAATACAAAGACACCACGATTAGTGATGTCCTCGAAATGACTGTCGAGCAAGGCGCTGAATTCTTCCAGAATATTCCTGCGATTGCGCGCAAGCTCGACACCCTTGTTGATGTTGGTTTAGGCTATATTCGTCTGGGTCAGCCAGCGACGACCTTTAGTGGTGGTGAGGCACAGCGTATCAAACTGGCGTCAGAGTTATCGCGTCGTTCAACTGGTAAAACCATGTACATTTTAGATGAACCAACTACGGGTCTGCACAGCGCTGACGTGAAACGTTTACTAGGCATTTTGCAGAAACTGATCGAAGGTGGAAACAGTATGGTAGTGATTGAACATAACCTTGATGTGATCAAGACAGCTGATCATATTATCGATATGGGTCCCGAAGGTGGACTAGCTGGTGGCATGGTTGTGGCCGAAGGCACGCCAGAAGAAATTGTAAAAGTCGCCAACTCATTTACCGGTACGTATCTTAAATCGTTGTTGTAGATTCGGGATCTTGGGCGAGAATAACGACATTATAGTCGGCCAGAGGAATCGTCAACTGTGAGTTTTCATCAGTCATTGCCTGGGCTAGCTCGGTATCGTTAAAGTCCGAACTGTATCCCTTCCAACTACTATTGAAACGGACATGCCACATACCAGCCACAGGCAGGTATAATTTATATTCTTTGAATCGTTGATCGCTAAAGTTAACAATCACAATAACATCATCGTGTGGGCCACCATTATTCCAGCGATGATAGGCGATGACGTTATTACTGCTATCTTCGTGGAATACATTTATCGAATTGCCAATCAAGCCGATAGTATTGCCATATATATTCTTACGTAAGTTGATCAGATGTTGGTGAGCGAGTACGATGCCAGCGAATTGGGTTGTTTTGTCCCAATTCAACATCTTCCAATCGTTGAATGAACCTTCTTGCATAAATTCTTCCCCCTGAAGGAGCATTGGGATGCCTGGAGCGGTCAGCATGATAGCATTTGCAAGTAATCCTTGTTGACGAGCGAAAACGCTATCTGGGTTGCCAGGTGTCGCTGCTTCGTTCAGGCGCGTCGAGCCGTTGGCGGCAGTGTCGTGTGAATCGCTAAAAATAACTTTCTGATAAGGTTGTCCATTGTAGAAACGTTTTAGATCATCGACCAGTGCATCGTTCTGACCTAACCCTAATCGTGCCCGAATGTTATACGAGAATGAAATGCCCCACTGTGCATCAAAACCAGCTCCGCCTTCACTTGCGGGTTTGGTAATGTATTCATTTCCTGAAGTATCCTCTGCGATCATAATTGAATTGGGGTTAATCTTGTGGCCAAGTTTCGTGATGTCTTGCAGGAGTGCCCATGCGTCGGCAATATCTGTATCGGTTCCACCCTGTGATCCTTTGGTGTTACGCATATAGATTGTTGAATCAACCCGCAAACCATCGATGTGGTATTCAGTCATCCACATCGCGACGTTATCTAGGATAAACTGCTTTACTTCGGCCCGTCCGTAATCTGGGCGTCCTCCCCAAGGAGTATCACCACGTTCGTCGTTATAGAAATATATGCCGCCACGACCATTTTCACTCCAGCCATCGAATTGCCATAGGTCGGTCGAGCTCGAAAAGTGGTTATAGACAACATCGAGGATAACGGCAATACCACGTTCATGGCAGGCTTTCACAAAAGTTAATAGGCCATTACGTCCGCCGTATGAATCTTCGACTGAATAAATATGATTAGGTGCGTAGCCCCAACCGTGACTAGTCGCCATACTAGTGACGGGCATTAATTCAATGACATTAATCCCTAGATTTTGTAAGTATTCAAGTTTATCGATAGCACTAGCGAAGGTACCCATAGTCGCAGCGTCAGGACGGTGAAAGGTGCCGATGTGCATCTCGTAAATAATTTGTTGTTCTTTTGGGATGACCGGTGCTTTGATATTGTCCCAATCAAATTCATGATCGACAATGACAGACCAGCCATTATCCGAAACGGTCAGCTGTCTAGCGCGCGGATCGTTTTTTTCTAAGAAGGATCCATCTTGGGTCTCGATCTTGTATTTGTAAGCGTGACCCGGTTCAGCCTGTTTAATCACGCCGGACCAATAGCCGTCATTCTCGCTGACGAGGGGATATTCGATATGCTGGAAATCAATATCAAGAACAACCGCGATAGTTTTCGCAAACGGAGCCCATACACGAAACTCGACTCCTGTATTCGTTAAAACTGCCCCTAGGTTCTTTTTTACCTGATGCCCCATATGCCACTAGTATGGAGGCATAAGCGTTTTTTGACAAGCGAGACAAAGGGTTATCGGCGACGGCCAAAGATAGATTTTAGCTCGCGTTTGGTTCCTTCCCAAAAAGCGGTGCGTGTTTTCTTGTTTCGGAAGATATGGAGCAGGGGTGGGAGGATGGATATGATAATAATGACGGCGACAACGGGCAGAATGATTTGATCGATCTCTAGGCCTGATCGCTGGAAGATTTCACCCAATAAGTAACCGGCGAGAGTGATGAGCGTCACCCAGGTGAATCCACCGACGACGTTAAAGGTGATGAAGCGTCGGTAGGGCATATTACTGGCGCCTGCGACAATAGGCGCAAAGGTACGGACGATCGGTATAAAGCGGGCGAGAATGATGGTCTTGCCCCCGTGCTTTTCATAGAACGCTTGAGCTTGCTTGATGTATTCTTGTTTAAACAGTCGAGCATTTGGCTTTTTGAAAATAGTCGGCCCGGCACGACGACCGAATGTATAGCCGACGCTATCACCAAGGACCGCAGCGACAAATAAGAGAGCGATTAAGACAAATATATTTACGTTGAGTAACCCTGTCTGCACTAATACGCCAGCAGTGAATAGAAGGCTGTCACCTGGTAAAAAGAAGCCGATCAGCAGCCCTGATTCAGCAAATACCACAAGAGCGATCGCGAGAACACCTAGACCGGTAATCAAATCTACGAGGTCTGTTAAGAAAAATCCGCCGAACAAAGTCATTGATTCAATCATAGTCCTCTTATTCTATCATGTCTTCAATCTGTTAGATATGCTACAATAAAGGGGTAACATTTATTTCCGTAAAGGTATCCACACGAGAAGGAGGAGAGACATGGGAGATAAAATCAACCTGAAATTGGACCTGCGTACATTGCAGGGTAAAAAGGTACGACAACTACGAAAAGACGGTATTGTGCCGGCAGTTGTCTACGGCGATGGAGTTGATCCAATCAATGCCCAAGCAGCTCAAAACATTATGGACAAGGTTGTTCGGGACGCTGGTAAACACACACCAGTCCACTTGACGATCGACGCCGAAAAACACATAGCAATGATTAAGGATGTCGACGTCGATCCTGTACGTTCACGGATTCGTCACGTATCGTTTCACGCAGTGAACCAGAACGAGCCGGTGATTGCAGAAGTTCCTATTCACCTTGTTGGTGAAGGCGAGAGCGAAGCAGAACGTGCTGGACTGATCGTTCTTCAAGCGCTTGATAAGATTGAAATTAAGGCGTTGCCACTGGATCTTCCAGAAGCACTCGAAGTATCAATCATCAACTTGAAAGCAGCTGGTGAACAAATCACTCTAGGTGACATTGTCTTGCCTGCGAACATTTCGTTCGTCGAACACATGACTGGTCACGAAGAAGAGGACGACGAGGCGCCAAAGCTGACCGACCTTGTTATCGCCAGTGTGTATGAACCTGCTGCTCTAGAAGCTGCGAACGAAGCGGCCGCCGGTGACGCAACCATCGACACCGAAGTCGAAGCCGAGAATGGTGAAGAAGCACCAACTACGGAAGATGAGACAAAAGACAAGGAAGAATCTAAATAATTCTTACCCGAGTCAAAAAAATCCCGCTTGAATGAGCGGGATTTTTTATTCTTGAATGAAACCACCCGATTGGTGCGCCCAAAGCCGTGCGTATACACCGTCTTGTTTTTTCAATAGTTCTTCATGCGAGCCGTCTTCGATGACGTCGCCTTTATCAAGGACGATAATGCGGTCGAGTTTTGAGATCGTTGATAGGCGGTGGGCGATAACCAAACTCGTACGTCCTTTCATTAGTTTCTGGAAGGCTTGCTGAATGAGCTTTTCAGATTCACTGTCGAGTGCAGAAGTCGCCTCGTCCAGAATTAGAATCGGTGCGTCCTTCAGAATCGCACGCGCAATTGCGATACGCTGGCGCTGACCACCGGATAGTTTAACACCTCTCTCACCCACGACCGTGTCCAGGCCATTGGGAAACTGTGACGTGAACTCGTAGGCGTTAGCTTGTTTCAGGGCGTCCCATATTTGCTCGTCGGTCGCATCTTTCTTACCGTAGCGAATGTTCTCGCGCAGTGAACGGTGGAATAGGTAGGCCTCTTGTGGGACATAGGCGATTTGTTCACGCAAGCTGTCTTGGGTGACCGACTGAATCGATTGTCCATCAATCGTGATTGTACCCGCATCTAGGTCAGCGAAACGAAGCACTAATTTTGCCAGAGTTGTTTTACCGCCACCACTTTGTCCGACCAGCCCGACGCGTTGACCGGCAGTGATCGATAGATTTAGGTCATTGATGACATGCGAACCCTTCGAATCTTTATAAGCGAAATTAATGTCGTTGAATTCGATTTCACCTTTTTGCACTTTAATACGTTTAGCACCAGGTGCATCTATGACTTCGGTTGGCTCGTTCAAAATAACGACAACCTTCGATGCGTCCAGGAATAGTTGTTCCAAACCACGAATGATGGAACCAATTTCGAATAGCGAACCGGTTAATCGTCCCATATAGGTGACGGCAAAAATCAATGCAGCAATAGTAACAGCTCCTTGTGTAAACAATACGACAGCAATACCAATAGTCAGAAGCTGAAAGCCGAATAAAACACCCTGACGAAGGAATGCTTCTTTTTGAATCATGACTACTTCGCGGTACGTGACACGTTCGATAGCTTTTCTTTCTTCGACAATGTGTGCCATTTCGTGTTTTGAACCCGAGAAGAAACGAACGATTTGTTGATTTCCTAGAACATCGGCGATTGTTCCTACCAGCCCTGACATGCGATCTTTGCGCTCTTGGCGCAGAGGGCCACGATTAGCGATAGATATAGCGCTGTGTGCCACGAGGAATATTGTGACAATTCCCAGCGGAAGTAAGAGGATGGGTGACAAGATGCCAATAATTAAGAGACTGGCAACGAAGTTTGCAACGATACTACTGACTGTTAAGAATATAATGTCCAGAAACGTCACGATCGAACGCGAAAACAAGTTTACGTCATTTGCGAGTGCTCCGACCTTGTTGTTCGAAAAGAATTGGTCACTATGATCGAGTAGTTTTGTCATCGCCATCTTTGCGAGCGAAGTGCTCATCTCTTCTTCGTGATTGAATAGCACATTAAAGCCATAGTAGGCAAGAAAAAGCGCGGCGATGGATACTAACACCCCAACTCCCAATAGTATGATTGGGGTTACCAAGTCTTGAGGATTCGTAACTAACGATTGAATAATGAGACTAAAGATAAGTGGGAGTATGACAATGTACAAGACACGGTTCAGGGGAACGAAAGTAATATACTTAAACGCCCGTTTCTTGTCTTTTAACATCTCATTTAAATAAATCCTCAGCGTTTGCCGAGCGATCTTTGGATCGGCGCGATTTAACAGATTTTTCATAATTATTTACTTTTTTAAGCGATTTTCAATTGCTTAGTTTGTATGGTGTTGACTCTTTTTACATACTGATACAACCTCGCCTCAGGTACTACTTCGTAAACGAGAGTACGTAGCCGTGTGAGGATTTCTTTTTCGACTGGGTGCGTCAATCATCCAAATAGTCGGTCACAACGCTCATGTATCTAATATAACACTAGTAATCGTGGTATAATACGTTTCGTGCAAAAAATTTTATTGTATTACACATTCACCCCAATCAAAGATCCCGAGGCTGTTCGCTTGTGGCAGAAAACTTTGACCGATAGTTTGAACCTTCGTGGTCGTATTTTGATTTCGCCTCATGGTCTGAACGGAACAGTGGGTGGTGAGATGGACGACCTAAAGAAATATATTAAAGCGACCAAGCAGTTCCCTGGTTTTAAAGGTATGTCATTCAAATGGAGTGATGGTGGCCGCGAAGAATTTCCCCGAATGAGCGTCAAGGTACGTCCTGAAATTGTTGCCTTTGATGCTGCCGATGAACTACGAGTCGATGAGAACGGCGTCGTCGGTGGCGGAACGCATTTAAAACCAGCCGAAGTAAACAAGTTAGTAGAAGAACGTGATGACGTTGTATTCTTTGATGGTCGAAACGCACACGAAGCAGCAATCGGAAAATTCAAAGGCGCAGTCGTTCCTGATACGCATACCAGCCGTGATTTTATTAAAGAACTTGAAAGTGGCAAGTACGATGACATCAAGGACAAGCCAATCGTTACTTACTGTACTGGTGGCATTCGTTGTGAAATCCTGAGTGCGTTGATGATAAATCGTGGGTTCAAGGAAGTTTACCAAATCGATGGCGGTATCGTGAAATACGGTGAAACATTTGGTGACGATGGATTATGGGAAGGAAGCTTGCGGGTATTCGACGACCGCATGACTGTAGATTTTTCCGACCACGCAAAAGTAATTGGTGAATGTACTCACTGCCAAGCAAAGACAAGTAATTATGAAAACTGTGCCTTTGCGAACTGTAACGACCTTGTTCTTATTTGTGATAACTGCAAACAGAACGAAGACTTGTTGTACCACACCGAACTATGTCGCAGTCGCGCCCTTGCGCTGACGAACTAGCCTCATCGGGTTACAATGTATATATGAATGCAAAACTTGAGGAAAAGCTCAAAACACTGCCACGCAGCGCCGGGGTTTATTTCCACAAGTCAAAAAACGGCGAGATTATTTATGTCGGTAAAGCCGCGGTTCTAAAGAATCGCGTGCGTCAGTATTTTCAAAGTACTCGCGATATGGATATTAAAACACGCGCGTTAGTCGAAGAAATCGAAGACACCGATTGGGTCGAAACCGAGAGTGAGTTGGATGCACTATTTCTGGAATCGGAAATGGTCAAACGCTATATGCCTCGGTTTAACATTTTACTTCGTGACGACAAATCACAAATGTTCGTACGGATCGATACGAAGAGCGAGTGGCCAACGGTCGCCTTTACTCGTAACCCGGCTGACGACGGTGCCGAGTATTTTGGTCCGTACTATAACGGGTTTGCGATCAAGAAAGCACTCCGCTACTTACGGCGAGTATTTCCGTATTATATGACCCCGCCGAAAGACGGTGCACGTCCGGACCTTGATGCGCATATCGGCCTTAGCCCTCGCCTAGGTGTGTCGAGCACGGAATACAAACAATCTTTAAAACGACTGATTCGCTATATGGAAGGCAGTCGCAAGACGATCATCAAGGAACTTGAAAAAGATATGCAATTGGCAGCCAAGTTGCATGATTTTGAAAATGCGGCCAGTCTGCGCAACAAGATAGCTGATTTAAAAGCACTGCAACAAAAAATTATGTTTGGTGACAAAGAGTTTCTTGATATCAGCAAAGATCGAGCACTCAGTAAATTAGTTGACCTGTTCGGACTGCCGAAAATTCCTGCGCGAATTGAAGGGTATGATATCAGCCATATGGGCGGGACCAATGTCGTGGCTAGTATGGTGGTATTTACGAATGGTGTCAGTGATCGGGCGAACTATCGCAAGTTCAAGACGCGGATCGAACAAAATGATGATTACTATAATATGTACGAAACGCTTTCTCGTCGACTTAGTGAAAAGAATCTTAAGTCATGGGGGATGCCCGATCTCTTGTTAATTGATGGAGGAAAAGGACAGCTGGATGCGGCACTCAAAGCGCTCGAAGAAAAAAACCTCCACACTCCAACGATTAGTATCGCAAAACGTGAAGAAGAAGTGATTGTCCATGCGACTCGCTCGAACATAAACGTCGATGCTCTGCTAGCTTTTATCAAAGAACCAACTAACGATATTGTCGTGACCCGCTCTGGTGAGTACTTAGTGGTCAATCTACATCCTGGTCAGTTAAATGCATCGTCGCACTCGAAAAATTTAGGAAGTGGATCGACATTCTCAACCTACACTGACGTGACGAAACTCTTTCAACGTATTCGTGATGAATCGCATCGTTTTGCTGTCAGCTACCATACGGTGCTAAAACGTGCCAAACAAACTGCCAGTACGCTTGAAGATATTCCGGGTGTTGGACCTGCGACTAGGCGAGCATTGATCCGAGCGTTCGGAAGCATGCGTGGTGTCGAGGCGGCGGAAGAAGCTGAAGTAGCCAAGGTGATTGGCCAGGCAAAAGCAGCGCTGGTCAAACAGTACATAAAGTAAACCCCTTGTGCTTACTACCCGACAGCGATACTATTAATGTATCTATGAAGGGGTTATTCCGAAAATTACACCGTCGTGATGCGTTCACGATTGTTGAGCTAATCGTCGTTATTTCCGTCATCGGCGTCTTGTCGGCGATTATCGTTGTTTCGTATAGCGGCTGGCAGGCTTCAACTCGCACTGCGCAGGTAAAGTCTGACCTCAATGCTGCAGCGGCTGCGATGGAATCGGCGGTGAACTTCACGAATGGGGCGACATCGGGATACCCCGTATCACTCCCTAACTTTACGTCAAATGCAGATGTTACTGTCACTATTGAACCTAGTGATGGTAGCTCATATTGTATCGATGCGGTATCCAACTTAGATCCGAATATCCAATATTACATATATTCAAAAACGAAAAGTAATGGTCCTCAGGAAGGAACTTGTGCCACTCGACCAGATCTAACACCGCCAGCAGCCTCGGTTGCGCTTACCATTACCACTGCCGGTGGAACGACCGCGACCGCATCGTGGGTGTCAGTCACGGATGCAACGAGCTATATTCTACAGTGCGCATCTGATCCGGGATTTATCTACAATCCACAACAAGTTACAGTGCCGCAGGCCTCGGGAAGCGTATATGGGACGGTGACCGGTTTGACTCCGAGCACAACTTTTTATTGTCGGGTTAAGTCGATTAACTTGGTAGGATCAAGCAATTGGTCATCAACGACAAACGAGACAACTAACGCAAATTACGGTTCATTACCTGTTGCGACATCAATTGAGGGGTATTGGACGTCGGCTGCTCCGCAAGGTTTCTTGTTTGAAGACGGCTCTGAAGTATCCAGAACAACTTATGCCGGGTTGTTTGCGGTGATTGGAACGACGTATGGTAGTGGAGATGGTGCAACAACCTTTAACCTCCCAGACTCGCGAGGCCGAACCTCTGTAAATAGGAAGGCTTCAGATCCAGAGTTTGCAACCATTGGTCAAAAGACGGGCTCAAAAACAGAACAGCTGACGATTGCGCAAATGCCTTCGCATGATCATGGGCAGTATGTTGGTGTTAAAGATGACGCCAACTTTAGCGGCTGGAATTTCGGTTCCTATCCTCAATATCCTCCAGGTGATGGCCCAGGAGCAACTCCTGGTGTTGCAACAAGTAGTACAGGCGGAAATGGTGGCCATAATAATATTCAGCCTTCGATTGTAAAAATGTCAGCCATAAAATTTTCTCCAATTGAGACTGGGGTCGCCGAATTGCCAGCAGGCACCTCGATTTCGGGTTATTGGACATCGATTCCTAGCGGTTACTTAGCCGAGGATGGGGCGGCGAGTTCAAGAGCAAGTTACCCTGATTTATTTGCTGCGCTCGGAACGACATACGGAGCGGGTGATGGCTCGACTACCTTTAATGTTCCCAACTCTCAAGGGAGGGCATCAGTTAACTTGAACCCAACCGACACCGAATTCGATTCATTACTTGATTTACCAGGTTCAAAGACCGAAACATTGACGATTGCTCAGATACCGGCTCACACACATCTGCAGTACATTGGCCAGCCCGATGATTTGAACTTCACCGGAGTTAATACCCAAATCCCTCCCGGGGACGGTCCTGTTATTGGCCTGAACGGTCTCACTTATACACCGACAGGCGGAGGTGGATCGCACAATAACATTCAACCATCTATAACGAAGTTATACGCAATTAAAAACTCGAGTGCCAGTACGACAACCGAAAGTGTTGCGACTGGGACGTCGATTAGTGGCTACTGGAATTCTACCACTCCTCCAGCTGGCTTCTTGCCAGAGGATGGAAGTGCGGTTTCGCGAACAATTTATGCAAATCTGTTTGCCGTGATCGGAACTACCTATGGTACTGGCGATGGTTCGACAACCTTTAATCTTCCTGACTCACGAGGAAGGGTAAGCGTTAACAAGAGTATCTCTGACAGTGAATTTAATACGATAGGTGAAAAATACGGTGAAAAATCGCATATCCTCACTATTGCGGAATTACCGGCGCATACTCATCAACAGAGAATTGGTACAAGGGATGATGGGAATTTTGGTAACGGCGTAGGACAGTATCCACCAAGTGACGGCCCCGGATCATACAATCAGGGACATGTAACATCATCAACAGGTGGCGATGGTGCACATAATGAAATCCAACCCTCGATTGTTAAACGTTACTTCATTAAGTACTAACCCACCAAAGCGCAGCTAACAGGGTTATGCTATACTAAAATAACACTATGAAACAGGAATTTCTTGTCTTTTTGATCCGTTGGCTGCTTAACTCGTTTGGATTATGGGTAGCGATTCGGCTTTTCGGTACAGGGTATGAATACTTTGCTGTGACGGCAGGAATCGGCGGGTTCTTGCTAGCTGGGTTCATATTCTCGGTCGTGAATAGTCTGATAAAGCCATTGGCTGTCATCTTGTCGCTACCAGCGATCTTATTGACCCTCGGCCTGTTTATGCTAGTGGTGAATGGGGCGTTGGTATACCTGTCACTTGCCATTGCACCAGGGCTGGCGATGACATTCTTTAACTCGATTCTTACCGGAATCATCCTTAGTCTGATAAACTATATAGTAAGTGCTGCAGTTGAAATTCGGAGCAGTAAATCAGGAGTTGAACAATTATGAACGTGAATACAATTTTGCAATTTATTATGATCGGATCAGCTATTCTGATGATCCTCTCTATTCTGTTACAGCAACGTGGTGCTACGCTAGGTGCAGGTTTTGGTAGCTCGGGTGAGCTATACACTACTCGTCGTGGTGTCGACAAGAACTTATTTGAAGTAACAATCGTGTTCGCGGTTATTTTTATTCTCTCTATTATGACCGGACTATTGTTACCAGCTTTTGGTTAGGGGTTGCTTATGGCTGACCAAGAACCAAGTAAGTGGCGTCGACTGCCAAAAATGAGCTTTAATTCGCGCGACCTATCGCGTCGAATGAAAAAAGTCGAAGGGGCAACTGTTAAACACGCTCGACGTTTTGTTTTTCGTCGTTTAGACAATTTTCGTGAAGTGCGTCGTCACATTGCTATTTGGATTCTTGCAATCGGTATTATCGTCGGCGCAAGCGGACTGCAACTGATGTGGTATCAGCAAAGTTACCGTGCAACGGCCTTTTCAAATAATGGTACCTATGCCGAAGCTGTCCAAGGTCCGATCAGTACGCTCAATCCAATCTTTGCGAGTACTAGTGCCGAAGAATCGGCGGGTAATTTATTGTTTTCGCGGTTGCTATCATATGACCAAACGGGAAATTTGAACTATGACCTAGCGAGTAATGTGATGATTAGTGAAGACAAGATGACCTACACGGTCCAGATTCGTCCAGATGCTAAATGGACAGATGGTATTTATGTACGCGCCCGTGATGTCGTATATACGGTGAACCTTTTGAAAAACCCTGCAACGCGCTCGACGATTAAAGGGTGGAATGATGTGACGGCAACGATTGTTGACGACAGAACCGTAGCGTTTAAATTACCGGCGGTATACGCTGCTTTTCCTCATGCATTGAGCGTGTTACCGATTTTGCCTGAACACATTCTGCGTGATATTGAACCAAGCGCCATTCGTGAGAATAGTTTTAGTACCAATCCGATTGGCAGTGGGCCGTTCAGCCTCCGTTTCATTCAAGATATTGATAAAACGAGTGGACGTAAAATAATTCACCTGGCACGAAACGATAATTATTATCGTGGTATTCCAAAACTTGATCGATTTCAACTGCATGTATACGGAGATAGTAATGCAATTATTCAAGCGATTAGTACTGCCGAGGTGAATGCTGCGAGTGATGTGTCGATTACTGATACCGCTAAAATTAATAAAGAACGCTACACCATCAAAAAAAATCCTATTAACAGTGGTGTCTATGCCCTGTTCAATACTACGAGTTCTGTTTTTCAAGATAAGAAGGTTCGTCAGGCATTGCAGGCAGGTACCGACACAAAAGCAGTTCGCGATGCAATTTCGAGAGACCTCCCTGAACTATACCTGCCGTTTGTGAACGGTCAATTGTATGGTGATGTGCCAGCTGCGCCGATATATGACAAAGTAGCTGCGCAACGACTCCTTGATGAGGCTGGTTGGAAATTAGACGGTACGGTTCGTAAGAAAGACGGAGTTGCATTGAAGTTATCTGTCGTGACGATTAAGAATAACGATTTTGAAAAAGCCCTCGAAACACTCGCGAAGCAGTGGCGTGGGCTGGGTGTCACCGTAACAACGACTATTGTCGATCCGTCCAATACGTCGCAAAGTGGATTGCAGGATATCCTCCAGAAACGGAGTTTTGATGTTCTGCTTTACCAATTAACGATTGGTGGTGACCCCGATGTATACACCTACTGGTATTCAGGCGAGATTAGTAGCGGGTACAATATTTCGAACTACGCCAATCCACTTAGCGACGAAGCACTCCTAAGTGCTCGGTCGCGAACTGAACCTGATCTGCGTAATGCAAAGTACTTGCTATTTGCTAGGCAGTGGTTATCGGACGCACCGGCGATCGGCCTATATCAGGCGACATCGCAGTACGTCTATAGTAAAAGTGTTCACACGATCCCAACCGATCAAGTATTGATATCGGCAAGTGATCGTTACGCTGACGTTCTATACTGGTCGGTTGGCGAGCGACTGGTTCAGCGCACCCCTTAACAAATGAAAAAGACCAGACGTGCTGATCTTTTCAATTTGGTGGGTGATGAGGGATTCGAACCCCCGACCCTCTGTGTGTAAAACAGATGCTCTAGCCAACTGAGCTAATCACCCATACCGAAAGATCATAGCCTAATTAAGCAAATATTTCAATATGTTAGTCTGTTGTCGAACCATTGAGTATATTACTACAGTGTAATATACTAAGTAATATGAAGTTAGAAAAGAAGCGACAGGCTATTATTTTAAGAACACAAGGGTATGCAATTAATACTATTGCTACCGAGCTTGGTGTTGCCAAGAGTAGTGTTAGTACATGGGTACGCGAAGTAGTCTTGGACGAGAAACAAAATGCACACTTGAGAAACCAGCCGTTCACAACACAGGCAGTCGAAAGACGTCGTCTTTCAAGATTGAAAAACGAGGGTAGTCGACGAGATTTGCTTATATCTGCTGCACGAAAAGAGGTAACTAAGCTTAGTTTGCGAGAGCTTTGGTTGATGGGTACAATGTTATATTGGGCTGAAGGGGGTAAAACCCAGCGCATGGTTCGTTTCTCAAATGGCGACCCACGCATGATTATAATTATGATGCAATTTTTTCGTTTAGTGTGTAAGGTACCAGAAAGCAAGTTCAGGGGCTATATACATATTCATCCACACCTTGATCATCTGAAAGCTGAAAGGTACTGGTCGTCCATTACTCGAATACCATCTGGACAGTTTTTTAAAACATATCGTATACAAAATAAGAGCAGTCAAAATACTCGTGATACCTTACCAAATGGAGTACTCGACATTTACGTACTCGATGTGACGATCTTCTATAAAATTACTGGGTGGGCTGACGGTATATTTACTAGTGCAGACACCATTCCTATCGAGGAGAATATGATATAATTATCTGTAATGCGCGCGTGCTGGAATTGGTAGACAGGCTAGCTTGAGGTGCTAGTGTCCGCAAGGACGTGGAGGTTCAAGTCCTCTCGCGCGCACCATGCTTGTATAAAGTTACTATTTATGCTAAAATAACAGATAAGGAAGCCCTAGAGATAGATCTCATGTAGGGCATATTTTTATGAAAGACCCACAATTTATTCGAAACGTCGCAATTATCGCTCACGTCGACCATGGAAAGACGACGCTTCTTGATGGGCTGTTGAAACAAAGTAACACCTTCCGTGCAAACCAAGCCGAAATGGAACAGTCCCTTATTATGGACAGTGGCGACCAGGAACATGAACGTGGTATCACTATTACCGCAAAACAGACCTCTGTCTATCACGGTGACTACAAAATTAACATTATCGATACGCCAGGACACGCTGACTTTTCGGGTGAGGTCGAACGAACACTCAACATGGCCGACGGCGTATTATTGATCGTTGATGCACAAGAAGGCCCGATGCCTCAGACCAAATTCGTTTTGTCTAAAGCACTGGAACTTGGATTAAAACCCGTCGTGGTTATTAACAAGATCGACAAACCATCTCGCCGTATCAACGAAGTGATCGATGAAGTCTCGGAATTATTCCTAGAACTTGCTATCAGCGACGATCAACTTCACTATCCTGTTTACTACGCGATTGGCCGTGAAGGCAAGGCGTGGACTGCATTACCTGACAATCCTTCAGAGCACACCGACCTGACTCCTATTTTCGATGCAATTATTAACGATATTCCTGCACCGACCGTTGAGGTCGACAAGCCGTTCCAAATGCTTGTTACATCACTGCAGTACGACTCATTCCTAGGCAAGTACGCCATTGGCCGTATTAGCCGTGGCCAACTAAAGAAATCTACCCAAGTAGTATTGATCAAACGTGAAGGCGAAATCGTCAACGGCAAGATTGATAAAATCTTTGGTTACCGTGGATTGAACCGTGAAGAGATCGACGAAGCAGGCGCGGGCGACATTGTTGCTTTGACCGGTATTTCAGAAGCACACATCGGTGAAACGATCGCCGACAAAGAAAACCCCGAAGCATTGCCAGTCATTGATATCGAAGCTCCAACTATTAGCATGTACCTTGGTCCAAACACCAGCCCTATGAAGGGTAAAGAAGCGAAGTATAACACCAGCCGTCAAATTGGTGATCGTTTGAAACAAGAACTCGAAACGAACGTGTCACTACGTGTCCGTGACGAAGGTATTGGATTCGTTGTTTCTGGACGTGGTGAACTACACCTTTCTGTCTTGATCGAAACACTTCGCCGTGAAGACTTTGAATTCGAAGTTGGCCGTCCACAGGCTGTTACTATCGAAGAAGACGGCATCGTCAAAGAACCAGTCGAAGAATTACTGATCGAAGTATCTGCCGAATTCCTCGGCGCTGTCAGCCAAGAACTAGGCGCGCGACGTGCAACCCAGGTAAAACAAGAACAAACCAGCAGTGGTACGACTCGTTCGACCTACATTATTCCAACTCGTGCCATGATTGGTCTTCGTAACTTACTATTGACCGCAACTAAAGGTACGGTGATTATGAACAGTCTGCCACACGGCTACCAACCACTTGGTGCTAAGCTACAGCAACTGCGTAACGGTGCGCTAGTTGCAACTGAAGCAGGAACAACGACTGCATACGCACTTGATGCTGTTGCAGCCCGTGGAGAGCTGTTTGTTGGGCCTGGAACGGTTGTTTACCTGGGTATGATCGTTGGTGTCTATAACCGCCAAGGTGATCTAGACCTGAACGTTTGTCGTGGCAAGCAACTTACCAACATGCGTAGTTCATCAAGCGACGGTACTATTCAGCTGACTCCATTTACCGATTTGAGTCTAGAACAGTCGATCGACTTTATCGAAGACGACGAGCTTCTCGAGGTCACACCAAAGAGCTTGCGCCTTCGCAAGAAATTCCTTGATCCAAACCAACGAAAACGCAACAAATAATCTGTTAATCACCTTGCGCCTGCCATTACGCTAGAGCTATACTGGCGGTAGGTATGGTACGCAAAATAAACACAGATCCAATCAAAGCATCACTGGTAAAAACGGCTGGTATTTTGCTACGTTCGAAAAAGAGCCCTGATGAATTATTAGGTGAATTATTTAACGATGTTCAAAGTCAGCAGATTTACTCTGACGGCAAGACATTTGTCGACCTTGTTCCTAGGACGCGTGTTCGTTCGATTCAAGAAGAGTACAAACTGTTGAAAAAAGATCCCCATTTCGATCTACGGGATTTTATCGGTCGTCATTTTTATGATTTATCAACGACGGTGCACAAAAAGGATCCATTCGTTGTCAAACCAAAAGAACCGATTGCCGAACACATTGATCGATTATGGACGCATCTCGAACGGCGAAACCGTATTGATCGTGGATCATTGATTGCTCTCCCTCATGCCTATATTGTGCCGGGCGGGCGATTCAGCGAACAATTTTATTGGGACAGTTATTTCATCATGATTGGGTTGGCTGCGGAAGGCAAGTGGAAGCAAGTCGAAGATATTGTAAAGAACTGCGCCCACATGATCCGCAAGTACGGCTATATACCAACGGCAAACCGGACGTATTTTTTGAGTCGTTCACAGCCACCATTTTTTGTGATGATGGTGCGACTGCTTGCCCAGCATAAAGGCAAGCGAATCCTTCGTGAGTATCTGCCACTGCTGTTGCAAGAATATCGATTTTGGATGAAGGGTTCACTGCGATTAAAAGAAGAAGAGCATTTTGCCTATCGACGGGTCGCCCAGCTACCTAGCGGCGTACTGGTGAATCGCTACTACGATAACAAGGTGACGCCTCGTCCCGAATCGCTTCGTGAAGATAAAGAAACGGCCCTAGGCTCGGAATCACGCGTCGCAGATCGCATGTTCCTCCATCTTCGTGCAGCTGCCGAGTCTGGCTGGGACTTTAGTTCACGCTGGTTTAAAGATCCTGGCGACATAAAAACAATCCATACTGCCGACATTATTCCGATAGACCTCAACTCGTTACTGTACGCACTCGAAGAAACGATTGCCGATGCGTACCGAACACTATTTCATCCGTTGATGGTACGACGGTATCGAAAGCGTGCCGCGCATCGCAAAGAAGCAATCAACACGTACCTGTGGAGTGAACCTGAAAACTTTTACATGGACTATAACTTCCATACTCGCAAGCGAACGGGTGTCTTGAGTTTAGCTGCCGTCTTCCCGTTATATGCTGGTATAGCGACCAATGAACAGGCCCAGGCCGTAGCAGAGCGACTGAAAAAAGATTTTCTGAAAGAAGGTGGACTGGTGACGACATTGATCGAAAACGGTCAGCAATGGGATAGTCCGAACGGCTGGGCACCCCTGCAATGGGTGGCAGTTGAAGGGTTGCGTCGCTACGGCTATGACGAGTTAGCTGACGAGATCACCAAGCGTTGGACGAAACTTGTCGAAAAGGTGTATAAACACTCGCATAAACTTGTCGAAAAATATAATGTGGTTGGTGGCGATGGTTTGGGTAGTGGTGGCGAATATTTATTGCAGGACGGCTTTGGCTGGACGAACGGCGTGTATATAGCTATGAAGAATACGCGCGACTAAGGCCTGTGTCTAACAGTCAGGGTCGTACCGATATCGACCATACGAAGAGTAGTCACTTGTTGTCGTACAGCTGTGTCGTGGGTTGTCTGAAGTCAAGGCTTGGGTTAATAGTACCGTTAGACCGTATGACCAAAAAATCGCAACCATGATGCCAACCACGATGTTGATAGCTAACGTTCCGCCAGTAATAGGTAGTGATTTAGGATCACTGCCAACAAGTTTGCGATTCTGAGCGACAGCGATTCGGTTAACAATTGCCGCAATAGAAAGGGCCGTTGCCGACAAGATAGTAACTGCACCGATAAGGCGGAAGTAAAAATCACCAATGAATGCGGCGTCAGGTGCAAAAACCCATGGGGTAAGAATCGTTGTCATAAGGACGAGTAGTCCGACCGTTACATAAACGAGTGTGTTTGTTGCCTTGTGCGCGAGTCGAAGTTTCAAGATAACAGTGATAAGGAACACAACACCGATCACTAACATGTAGAACAAGAATGACTTCCATGACAGGTTGTTTAGCCATAATTCCCATGTCCCTAATGTCGAGGTTAGCATGTTTGCGATAACCGCACCGAGAATCGTCGTAGGAATCAATGATTTACCTAGTTGGTTGTGTTTATCAGATGAGACGATCGCGAGGACCAACAAGCTATGCGTCACAAATATGAACGTTGTTAGTAATGCTTTAACGACAGCCTGGTTAAATTCGCCGATAAGGATGGCGATAACTGAGATAAGTGCCGATATAGCGAGACCACCAATCAATATATAGAGGAAAGCTAGTCGAAGTTTTCCAAACTTTGCTACTTCTTCAGATTTAGGATGATGATCAGTTTTATTTACATGTTCTACCATACAACACTCCACTTAAAAGTGATTCTAGTATAACACGGGCGTTTAAAAGATTTTCTCGTCTTTTAACTCGTCGGGTAGAAAACCTTTATCATGCTTAAAGTCGGCTTCCCATTTGTAGTCCTTGTTATAGCCTAGGTCTTTCATGAGTTTGGTCGGAGCGTTTCGTAAGTGTAAAGGTACCGGTGCGTCGGGGTATTGCTTTGCAAGTGACTGGGCGCGGTTCATGGCCGTGGTTGTTTGGCGTGATTTTTCACTTTTAGCGAGAGCCGTCGCAACATGGAACAGGATGTAGTTTGATTCGGGCATGCCGATGCGTTCGACGGTTTGGAAAGCGTTCAACGCCAGACCAAGCGCGCCATTTCCTGCCAGCCCTATGTCTTCGCTGGCGAAAATGATCATGCGACGGGCAATAAATTTTGGATCTTCGCCGGCATCTAACATGCGCGCCAAATAATACAGGGTCGCGTCGACGTTACTACCGCGCATGCTTTTAATGAAGGCGCTAATGACGTTATAGTGCATGTCGCCTTTTTTGTCATAGCCAGGCACGCGCTTTTGGGCGGCAGTTTTGACAATCTCGGGGGTGACTTTCTTTGCCATTCCTAACGACAGCTCTAGGTTACCGAGTGCGACTCGGGCGTCGCCACCCGATAATTCACCCAGGTAATCGAGAGCTTCTTTACTGACCCTCGTTGTTGCTTTATCGATCTTTAACGCGCGTTTCAAAATAGTGATGACTTCGGGCTTTGTCAGCGGTTCAAGCACCAATACACGGCTACGACTAAGTAACGGCGTGATGACCTCGAAACTAGGGTTCTCGGTGGTCGCACCGATGAGGGTAATTAGGCCTGATTCAACATGGGGTAAAAAGGCATCTTGCTGGGCTTTATTGAAACGGTGAATCTCGTCAACGAACAGAATTGTGCGCAGTTGTAGATTCCAGTTCTGACGGGCATGTTCGACAATTTTTTCGACATCTTTTTTACCACTGGTCACAGCAGAGATTTCAATGAATTCGGCGTTTACTTCCTTTGCGATGATGCGGGCAAGGGTTGTTTTGCCACTGCCTGGCGGACCCCATAGAATTAGACTGACGGGTTCTTTATTTTTGACGATCTGGCGCAGAATTTCGCCGTCACCTAATAGATGGGTTTGTCCAATAACCTCGTCTAATGTTTCTGGCCGCATTCTCTCGGCTAGGGGAACTCGTTGCATATTCTCTTTTATTATACCTTCCAGAGCTTTTCCCGTATAATTGATCACATATGAAAGTCCTCGTTAACGGACAATTAATTGAATACAAAGACGAAGGAAAAGGAAAAACAATCGTTCTTCTTCACGGCTGGGGTTCAACTCTTGGTGCGTTTGACGAGCTTGCCCGATTTTTGACGAAGTCGTATCGAGTTGTTCGATTAGATTTCCCAGGATTCGGTAGCAGCCCTAAACCTGGTGACGATTGGGATGTTGATAGCTATGCACAGTTGACCGCTGCATTTTTGAAAAAACTAGACATCATATCGGTCTATGCGATTATGGGACATTCGTTTGGTGGACGAGTAATTATTAAAGCGATCTCGAAGGGGTATGTCGATCCTGAAAAAGTAGTACTGTTGGGTGCTGCAGGGATTCAACCCAAACAGCAATTGAAAAAGAGTATCTACAAGCTGATCGCTAAAACCGGTAAAGCAGTCACGTCACTACCTGGGTTAAAGACGCTGCAGCCGAAATTACGTCGTCGACTGTATGAATCGGCCGGGGCAACTGATTACTTGAATGCCGAGGCAATGCGACCGATCTTCCTTAATACGATTAACGAAGATTTAACTTCATTGTTAGGTGATATTTCACAACCAACCTTGATGGTATGGGGCGAGAACGACTACGAAGTACCCGTCAAAGACGCTGAAACGATGCACGGGTTGATCAAGCACTCGCAGTTGATCGTTATTCCCAGTGCTGGACACTTTGTTTTTATTGATGACCCTAGCGCCGTGCAAAAAGAAATTGGGAATTTCCTATGATAGCAATGATCACAAAGTATTGGACACGCTATGTACCGGGCTACCTAAAGACATTGCTGTATATGCTACAAAACACCGAATACAAAATCGGTGATTACTTGCGTTGGTATTTCCGGACGTCTGATTTTCGCCGAGTGATGAAGCGCCGCGGCCTAGACATGACGTCCAAAGTGAAATTACTGTTGGTTGTTCTGCGTTTGCTGACCCTTGTGTTTATTATCGTGGTCGGTTTGTTTGTCTATAATTTCTATCTGACTGGTTATTGGGGGTGGTTACTGGCGGCTGTTCTAGTCGCGTTATCAGCACCGAAATTACTGGCGGGGATAATCATTATTCCTCTCGTTATCGGTGATATCTTGATTCAAAAACCGCGCGAACGAGCAATTATACGCCGAGCCAAAGGTATACTGAACGACCATCCTGCTGTTCGTGTCGCTATCGCTGGTAGTTATGGAAAAACAACAGCCAAAGAAATGCTATTGGCGGTATTAAAACAGGCGAAGAGCGTTGCCGCCACACCAGGAAATATGAACACGGCAATCGGTATTAGTCGTTTTGTGCAGAAACTAAATGGTGACGAAGACATACTGATCTTTGAATTAGGCGAGGAAAGGATGGGTGATGTCGCCCAACTGTCTCGATTGACCGTCCCCGATATCGGGGTGATTACGGGAATAGCCGAAGCGCATCTGTCGAGCTTCAAAACGATTGAGCGTACAGCGGCAACTATTTTTGAACTGGCGGATTTTGTAACGCCCGACAAGTTGTATACGAATCAAGATAATAGCTTGGTTGCAAAGTACCCATCGAAGAGCACAGGGTATTCATATAAAGGTTTGGGCGATTGGAAAGTAAGCAAAGTCTCGACATCGGTTGGGGGTACTGATTTTACTGCAAAAAATGGTAGTAGGATCGTTCGGGTACATACCGGTCTGTTAGGAATACATAATATAGGACCGACCTTGATGGCGATTGCGATTGCTGACAGCCTAGGTTTGACTACGAAAGAAATCGAACGAGGGCTGAGAACAGTCGTGCCGTTTGAACACCGCATGGAACCGCGTCCGATGCACGGCGCTTGGATTATCGACGATACCTATAACGGAAATAGTGAGGGTGTCAAAGCAGGACTAGAATTCTTGAAAGATTCCGGCGCAAAACGTCGAGTCTACGTCACGCCTGGGTTAGTCGAGCAAGGTTCAATGACAGAAACAGTGCACAGGGAAATGGGTAGACAGATTGCAACCAGCGCAGATGTCGTAGTGCTGATGGAAAACTCGGTGACAGAGTATATCAAGGCTGGTATGAAAAAGGCTGGATTCAAAGGGAAATTAGTCGAGGTCGACAACCCATTAGAGTTCTATACGAATCTGGATCAGTTTGTTGCGAGTGGCGACATTGTGTTGATGCAAAATGACTGGACGGACAATTACCAGTAAGATAGGTATAATAAGCATATGAAGAAAACAATCGCAGTCTTTTTTGGTGGACGTTCAACCGAGCATGATATCTCGATCATCACCGCGTTATCGTCGGTGATCAAGCCGTTAGAATTATCAAAACAATTCACCGTTATTCCTGTCTACATCACAAAAACTGGCAAATGGGTGAGTGATGAAAAGTTAAAACAAGTTGAACTGTACCGCACTAAAAAAATAGATGAATTTATTTCTAAGGCAAAGGCCGTCAAGATTACGCTCGACGGAGGGTTACGACTAAATGGTCAGCACGTCGACGTAGCATTTCCTGCCATGCACGGTTCGTACGGTGAAGATGGCTCATTGATGGGGTTGTTACGTATGGCGAATATACCGTTTGTTGGCGCCGACATGGATGCAAGTGTGATCGCGATGGACAAGGTTCTGGCAAAGCAGGTGGCAGCTGCGAATAATATTCCTGTGTCAAAGTTCGTCTTTTTCTCGCGTAGTGACATTTTTAATGATCTAGAAGCAGTCAGTAAACAGACAATAAAAAGCGTTAGGTTTCCACTATTCGTAAAGCCAGCTCATCTAGGTTCAAGTATCGGCATCACGCGCGTGACTAATAACAACGAACTCAAAAATGCCCTCGAAGTCGCTGCCTATTACGACGAAAAGATTATCGTCGAGGAAGCGGTCAATAATTTGATCGAAGTGACTGTACCGATGATAGGCAACGACGTGATTGAACCGGCTTTGGTTGAACGGCCACTAACGCAGTCTGAGGATTTCTTTGACTTTGACACCAAATATCTCAACGGCGGCAAAAAGGGCAGCGGGAAAAAGAGCGGTGCGCAGGGGTATAGCGAACTGCCAGCAAAACTTCCCGGTGACTTGTATGAACGTTCAATCGAAGTAGCAAAAGCCGTCTACAAGGCGATCGGTGCAACTGGCACGTCGCGCGTCGATCTGCTGATTGATGAGAAAACATCCGTCGTTTACTTTAACGAAGTAAATCCTTTGCCAGGTGATTTGTATCGTCATAACTGGCGGGCAGCTGGTGTTTCTTCCGTTGAGTTGGTGACGAAATTGGTTGATTTGGCCGAAGAACGCTTTGCGCAAAAGCAAACATTGAACACCACCTTTGACTCGAGCTTCTTGCAACAGTTCTAAACTGCTATACTAGACACATAACAGGAGGTTTACATGGGATTTTTGTTCTGGACATTAGTAATTTTTGTGGGAATCTTTATTCTCAGTGGCTTAAAAGTAGTGAATCAGTATCAGCGAGGTGTCGTTCTGACTCTTGGTAAATTTACCGGTGTTCGTCAGCCTGGTCTGCGTATCGTTGTCCCAATCTTTCAGAAAATGATTCGCGTTGACGTTCGTTCGACACCTATCGACGTGCCAAAACAAGAGGTTATTACTAAAGACAACGTGACTGCTGCAGTTGATGCCATTGTGTATATCCGTGTCGTTGACCCAGTAAAGGCCGTGCTTGAAACGACTAACTACGTGTACGCCACTAGCCAGTTCGCGCAAGCGGCCCTTCGTGACGTGACAGGTAACGTTGAACTAGACGAATTACTATCGCAGCGCGAAAGTGTCAGTACTCAAATCAAGGACATTGTCGATAAACAAACCGAACAATGGGGTGTCGACATCGAAAACGTTCGTGTCCAAAACATTGAACTACCACAAGACATGAAGCGCGCTATGGCAAAGCAGGCCGAAGCCGAACGTGAACGACGTGCTAACATCATCAACGCCGATGGTGAAAAAGTATCCGCACAGAACCTTGCCGACGCTGCCGAGATCTTCTCGAAGGTTCCTGGTGCATTGAACCTGCGTACTCTTGGAACGTTAGAGCGTATTAGTACTGAACCAAGTCAAAAGACCATGTTCCTATTCCCAGTCGAACTGATTGACGCCCTCCGCGGTATGTCAGGCGTTTTGACAGGAAACAACCACGATAAGAAGGGTTAACACCTTGTAAATGTGCTCACTCGCCTGTATTATATGATGAGCACATACCACGGCTCTTTAGCTCAGCTGGTAGAGCAGCGGCCTGAAGAGCCGCGTGTCCCCAGTTCGAGTCTGGGAGGAGCCACCAAATAAATATCCTCATCGTTTGATGGGGATATTTCTATTAAGGGATTAATGTGAGGTCGAGAGGCGTTCAAGTTTCGTGATGCGTTTGGTGTGGTCACGAATAGTAGCATCCCACTTAGAGCTATCTTCACCTATGGCATTTAGAATCTCGTTTTGTTTAAGGTCATTCTCTTTAAATCGCGTAGCAATGGCATCAAACCGGATATCATTCTGGTTGAATCGCGCATCGATCGCATCAAACCGGATATCATTCTGGTCGAATCGTGCATCTATGGCATCGAATCGAAGATCGATAGCCCTGAACCGCGCATCTATAGCGTCGAATCGCCTATAGACATCATCAAATCTAGCATCCACCACATCGAATCGTGCATCAATCTTTGCAAACTTTTCAGTAAAGAACTCGTAGAGATTATGGAGTTGTATTTCGTTCATCGTGTATCTATTTAATCACTTCAGATAAAGGCCGAATAGCATAAGATGTACAACGTTAAGAATAAGTTAAGACGAGATAGTGACACCTTGAAATAACAGGTCTCATCCTCTATAATACTCACGAGTATGCGGGTGTAGCTCAGCTGTTAGAGCGCGTCCTTGCCAAGGACGAGGCCCAGGGTTAGAGTCCCTGTACCCGCACCATATGTTTGAATTATGAGCCGCAAGGCTCTTTTTCTTTGTCTCAACGACTGTTCTAAAGGGGTCGTTTAGTATATAAGACAGCTTTTTGTCCTTTAGTTCAATGTTTGAAAGTACGTATTCTAGCAACTTCTGTCTTAGCCCCTCATCGCTCTCATTGAATAGCTGTTCAGCCCGTTGTGCCAAGTCTAACAGATAGGATGCAGTTACTTGAAAGTCTTTATTGTCGCTTGTTAGCAACTTTAGGCGGTCATTCAGCTCCTGCTGTTTCTTTTCTAGCTCAGTTGCAATTTCATCGTGGAATGTCTGTGTAATACCCCCTATCTAATACTCTAAACATTTAGTTTCTTTTGTTTCTGAACAATCGATGATAGTATTTGAATATGCGTTCAAGTAATAAGCTGATACAGCAGGAGCTGGCTAACAATGAAGCCATTGACCTTTGTGCTAAACAATGCGGCATAATTGGCGACCCAACCAAACTAAAAATCTGCTATCTGCTGCGTCATCACCCTGAACTTAGCGTTACAGACATTGCAGGATTGGTCGGCACTTCAGTATCTAACACCTCGCATAGCCTTAGGAAATTACGTGTTGCTAACTTGGTTAAAGCCAGAAAAGAAGCTCAAACTGTTTATTACTCTCTGCAAAACAATGCTTTTGAAAACGTACTAAATGTAATTGGAGGCTAGAATGGAACAATATGATTTAGTAATTATTGGCGGCGGTGCAGGAGCGTTTGCCGCAGCCATCAAAGCCGACGAGCTAGGAGCTAAAACAGCCTTCATTAACGAAGGCTTGCCGCTCGGTGGCACGTGCGTCAATGTTGGCTGTGTGCCGTCAAAAGCCTTATTACACGCAGCCGAGCTGGTGCATACCGCTAAGCACCACGGCGTGCCAGGTATTGAAATGACTGTAAATACCGCCGATTATGCAGCTGTAGTAGCCGATGAACTAGCATTGGTTGAGAAGCTACGTGGCGAGAAATACGAGCAGGTGCTTAGGGGTTTAGGTAATGTAACCCTAATAGAGGGTATGGCTAGTTTTGTATCTAATAATCAAGTCAAAGTCGGCGAACAACAAATAGAAGCTGCCAAGTTCATTATCGCTACAGGCTCTAAAGCTATAGTGCCAGAAATTGAGGGACTAACCGAAGCTGGGTATATAACTCACGTTGAGGCGATGAGCCTTAAAACAGTGCCTAAGCGATTGGCGGTTATAGGGGCTGGAGCTGTGGGTTTGGAATTAGCCCAGCTTTATGCACGATTTGGCAGCGAGGTAACAATTTTGCAAAGAGCAAATAGTATTATGCCAGTTGCTGAACCTGCATTAACCGAACGGTTACAACAAATACTAACTGACGAGGGGCTTACTATAAAAACAGGTGTGCAGGTAACAAAAGCTACTGCTAGCAGTGGTGGTAAATCCGTTTTCTATGAAGATGAAGCTGGCGAACACAGCGTAGAAGTTGACGAAATACTGCTTGCCGCTGGCAAGAGACCGAATACAGCTGCATTAAACCTGAAAGCAGCAGGGGTTGAGGTTACTGATAAGCAGGAAGTTGTTACCCAACCCACGCTGCATACCTCACAGCCGCACATATTTGCCGTTGGCGATGTAACTAACTTGCCATTACGGCTAGAAACTACTGCGGGCAAAGAGGGTACTTATGCAGTAGATAACGCCCTGAATGGTACAAGCAAGTCCATTGATTACCGTAGTGTACCGTGGACTGTCTTCACTGACCCGCAATTAGCCAGTGTCGGCTATACCGAAGATGAACAAATGGCTGAGCTGAAAGCCTGTGCCTGCCGCACCGTAACCTTTGATAAGTTGCCCAAGGCTTTGATAACCAAACGAACGGAAGGTGCTATAAAAATAGCAATACACCCACAAAGTAAAGAGATTATGGGCGTTCATATACTCGCTCCTAATGCGGGTGACCTAATAGCTCAGGCAATGGTACTCATAAAGAACAAAAATACAATAGATGGCTTAGAGGAAATGCTGCCGGTATTCCCAACTCTATCAGAGGCAGTAAAGCTGGCAGCTATGTCCTTTACTAGAGATGTGGCTAAAATGAGCTGCTGCATCTAATTGCTTAGTGGACAAACATTTATCAACACCCAAAGACTAAGGTGCTCATACAAGGTTGCCAGATAGCTGGAATTGTTCAGCCAAGTGTTTTAGCTTATAATCTTCTTGAGCAAGCGTAGCTGCCGTTTGAAATGCGTCAACTATGCTGCACCAGATTAGTCATTTTGTCAAATGCACCCGTATGGGTGTATTTGTTATAATTAAACTATGCAAAAAACAACTACATTTTTTATGTTCGTCGGGGACCAGTGCGGGAAAGCAGAAGAAGCAATTAACTATTACGTTTCACTCTTTCCGAATTCGGAAGTAAAAAACATTGAAAAATGGAAGGCAGATGAACCCGGTGGCGTAGAGGGCTTGGTAAAACAGGCTGCGTTTACTCTTGCTGGTCAGGAATATATGGTAAGCGAGAATCAGATGGATCATAAATTTTCGTTTACTCCTGCTATTTCAATCTATGTTAATTGCGATAGCGAAGAAGAATTAGATCAACTTTTTGGAAAACTATCCGATGATGGGCAGGTTATGATGCCACTAGACGATTATGGTTTTAGTAAGAAGTTTGGCTGGACTGCAGATAAGTATGGCGTGTCTTGGCAACTTAATCTGGCGTAATACTAATAAATCATTGGATATATCTGCTTTGGTGGCAGCGGAATGATTTTTGGCATTTCAAACTTGCCGTCGAGGGGTAGGTCCAATATTACATTGATACAGTAATGAAGCTTTTTCGATCGGCTTTGCTATGATTGAAAGATGAGCGAAACCAAGAGGCAATCAAAAGCACCCGTTGGTGCGACACTTATCGTTATTTCGTCATTCTTTTACGCAAGCTATGGGATATGGACGAAGTTGATGGGAGACTATTTTGACGGGTTTACTTCTGCTGTATTTAGGAGTTTGATCGTCGTATTACTACTGGGTTTAATTGCCTTTGTCTATCATAAACTTGAGCCCTTGAATCTAAAGAGGAATGGAAAATATATTCTCGGGATGTTTATCGGGTCGTTATTCGTGTGGGGGCCCTTGTATTATGCGATCCTGAATGCAGGAGTAGGTATTAGTATGGCCATTACTTATGCGAGTATCGTTATCGGCATGTTTTTATTTGGCCGTATATTCGGTGGAGAACGCCTAACGAAAGTGAAAATTATCTCGGCCATACTCGGATTCATTGGTATAGGTCTGATATTTATTCCTAGCGTGACAAACTGGGGGTGGCTGGCCTTGATCGCCGCCCTAGTGAGTGGACTGTCTAGTGCTTCTACGACCGTGTTTGCTAAGCAGATTCACTACAACTCTACACAGTCGACAATTATTATGTGGAGCGCTGGTCTAGCTGCAAACCTATTGATGGCAGCACTATTTAGTACTTCTTTCCCGACGATAGGCCTAGATATCGAATGGGTATATTTGATTATCTTTGCTATTGCATCGCTTATTGCGTCGTGGACATTTGTGAGGGGTCTAAAGCTCATAGATGCGGGTGCGGCAGGTATCTTGGGCCTACTCGAGATCGTATTTGCCGTACTATTCGGGGTATTGTTTTTCCATGAACGACCCGGTGTTATCGCGCTGATTGGGATGGCAATCATCTTAGTAGCGGCTTCGTTACCGTACATTAGACGCAGGTTACGTAGGGTATAATTCGCTACAGTCCGCTACTGTTTGCTATTATGTAACTATGAAGAAAATTGCACTGGATGGAGATTTCAACTTTAGTGACGAGCAACTGGCTCGTTTGAATGCGGTCGGACAAGTCGAGAAACTAGATGAAGTTCAAACTGATGATGAATGGCTAACAAAGACAAAGGGATACGACGTAATCTGTACCTGGGGCGATCATGTACTCGCCAATCTGAATAAGTTAGAAAACGTACTGGTAACCTATCCGTACACTGAACTCGGTAGTTTCAACTCTGACGAACTGGCAAAGAAAAATGTGTATGTTGCAAATGCACAAGGTGGTAACAAGAAGTCCATCGTAGAATGGACCGTATTTATGGTCCTGTCGTTGTATCGACAATTCCCGACATTCCTTCGTACTACAACGCAATATCCATTTACTTCGACTGAAAGTATCGAAGGCAAAAACGCGCTGATTGTTGGCCACGGTACGATTGGCACGGAAATTGGCGAGCGATTATCAGCATTTGGCGTAATTGTAGACTATTTTAACCGCGGCGATGATTTAGCAGCGAAATCTAAAGACGCTGACATTATAGTGAATGCGCTTAACTGTAATCCTTCGAGTGAAAATCTACTTGATGCTGACTTTTTCTCACGTATGAAAAAAGGTGCGTTTTACGTTACGTTTGCTCGTCCTTACACCTACGACATCGATGGATTGATGAAAGCGATAAACGATGGGGTAGTGGCGGGAGCTGCTATTGATTGCGACCCAGAACCTCTGTTTGATATTTCGAATGACTTTTACAAAAAATGTCTATCGAACGAGAAAATATTGGTGACCCCTCACGTTGCTGGTGTAACAAAACAGGCATCTATTAATGGCCTTGAAATCATGATGCAAAACGTCGAATCGTATCTGAACGGTAAACCTCAGAACGTATTATCAAAGAGTTAATATATGACTATCCAAGAAAACTATCCTGACGACGCTGTAAACATCGCACCACATCTTCACACGGTCATTTTTGAAGATGACAAGATGCGAGTATTAAAAGTGAGCGTTAAACCAGGTGATAAGGCCGAGATGCATTGGCATCCTCGTAATATTAACTACGTCTTATCGACTGGAACACTTCGTTTTAACCGTCCAGATGGAACGAGTGTCGATGTTGATCTCAGCGAAGGCCAAGTTACTTCTTCGCCGACAGAGAGTTCGCACGCTGTTGAGAATATTGGCGATATGCTTGTCGAAACGATTCAAGTCGAGCTAAAGGACTGATTGCTCGATTGATAGTTTAATGGTATAATATACCTACTGGAAATACCAGAGTTGTTTGTAGCAGAGGAGGTTCGAGTGTCAGCACTCGAAGCACTGGAGGCGAAGATCGCCCTCCGGAAAGCCACAGAGCTCGCCGAGCTTCTGAGCGTACCCGTCGAACGGGCACGCACCATGACCAAGGCCGAGCGTCGTGCGCGGATCCTCGAACTGATTCGTACCGAAGCTGGTGCCCTGGCGGAGTACTTTCGTCGCGCCGGCTACCCCGAGCAGTTCGGTGGTGCCAAGGGTCGAGTCCTCGAAGTCGAAGTCGTGGTCGACACGGTTCAGCCCGCAGGGTTCCTGCGCAAAGAGCGTGCCGTCACGAACTACGAGTACCAGTCCCGCGCGGCATGGTACCTCGATTACATCGACGGCGATCACGTATGGTTCCTGCCCGAGACCCTCGAACTGGCCACTACGTACTACCGCAGTAGTCACAGGGCTGACGTGGTCTTGTTCGAAGACCTCGAGGGCTTCAAGGACCTGCGCAAGCTGTTCAAGGCCCTGCGCAGGATCGGCCTCAACCACATCGCCGAACAGTCGCCCTCGGCGACGACCTAGCTACAAACGACTAGCCCCGCCTTCTGCAGAGAAGGACGGGGCTATCGTCATTTCAGGGCTATAAGAACTCTTCGCAATTCTAATAATG
The DNA here is from genome assembly GCA_049276535.1 of Candidatus Microsaccharimonas sp. Classification (GTDB taxonomy): domain Bacteria; phylum Patescibacteriota; class Saccharimonadia; order Saccharimonadales; family Saccharimonadaceae; genus Microsaccharimonas. The sequence continues at coordinate 237,839 of JBASWP010000001.1, read as the reverse complement.
GTGCTACAATTAACTTTTTAAAAACCCAATGTCAAGAATAATAAGGGTGTGATCCATTCTTTATTACAGAGGATCTTGTTGATGAGCTTTGGCTCAAAACTTTCCTTGAGACTTTGGGTGGTGGGAAGAAGTTGTTTGATGATGGGGTGCGCGCGGCTAATTATGAGCTGACTGATTCGTATGTTACCGCTAGTGGGGTTGTTTTTGGGAATTATAGGCGAGCTGGTGAGATAAAGATGGGACATTCGGCGAATGGGGGAGTGCTCATTAATCTTAACTTATGCTTTATGTGTTGTGATCTGACGAGCTAGCCTTGCCAGGCTTAAATTATGAGGAATACAGCCACAATTAGGTGGTTATATCTCCAAGTTTATCTTTAATCTCCTCAATACCTTTAATTGCATTCCATTTATTCTCAATTACCTCTTTTATACTATTTGAAATCTCTTTCCTTTTTTGCTCATCTTTATGAACCGGTAGAAGTAACTCTTGCCAACGGTTAGCGATATTGGGGAGCGTAGTCTCGATCAGTACTTTGTTATAAGCTTGCATTGAGGTTAGTCGATGTGAAAGTAAATAAAGAAGATAGTAGGGCGTGATTCCGTATTTATTTTTGTCGTTTACAACTCTTAATACTAGGATCTCTCGTGTTAGTAGCACTTTTTTATCATACGGTGATACCATTGCTACGCTTCCAATTCTATAACTTCCACGTCGCACATAGACAACGTCAGCAGGCATCAATTCTTTGTTTTTCCCAACCTTTTTTAGGTATACATCTTCAGGGATTCTGGAGGTTGGGTCCTTGTATAGTTCCCAGTTTACGATATCTTTCACGCGGATGTACGCTATATTACCTCTTCCTTTGTATTCTGAAGGAGGCGATCCATGTCCGTCAAACGTTTGAAGTATGCCATCATCAATCAGACTTTTGACACTAACCAGCTCCAGCCCCTCTTTGGCGGCTATCTCTTCTACCTGTTTTAGTTTTGTATTCCAGTAGTATCGGGGTACAAAAATACTTTTTGATGTAAGAGTTTCTGCTTTTTCACTAAAAACATATTTTGAAGGATTATTTGTTTTTACTTCACTAATAATATTTCTGATATCATCCCAGACTTCATTTTTGTTGATTGTTTTTGTAATTGGATCCCATCGATATATCTCTTTACCTTGGTGGTCATGTCCCATTTGCTCTGCAACAGCCATATTTATATTTTCTTGTTGTGGTGTATTTTTTTGTAAAACGAGTACAAGACACTTTGCATTATTATGTGGACGGAATGTATTATGTGGCAAATCTACAACCCACATAATATTGTGCTTTTGCATGTAACGCATCACGTATTGCATATTAGGCGCATGAAAGAATGTTTCCGGTAATACGATACCCAACCTTCCGCCGTCTCTCAGAAGCTGTAAACACCTTTCAATAAAAAGGATTTGTGGCTGCATTTCATTGTTTAACTTATTGGTTTTAGTGTAAGTATCTCCAGACTTAACCCATTTGTAAGACAAGTCATATTGTTTTAACTTCTCGTCACCTACAATCTTAATATCTTTTCCGAATGGCGGATTGGCTAACACGACGTCAAACTTACCTAGTTCAACTAACTGACGAGTTTTCGGCTTCCAATTTACAGGCAGCTCCAAGCTATCTTCACAAAATATCCCACCTTTACCGTCACCCATAATTGCCATGTAAGCCTTGGTGACCTTACTTAGAAAATCGTCCTTTTCTATGCCATGTATATTATGTATTGCCGTTGCAAGCTTCTCTTCTTTTAGTGCAAGATCAGACCATTGAAATTCTTCTGCCTGTTTGTCTTGAACACTCCACATGTGCTTAAGGCTTTCCACCAAAAAACCACCAGAACCGCACGCGGGGTCGATGATAAGCTCGTCTGGCTGTGGGTCTACAATATTTACCATTAGGTTTACGACATTTCGTGGTGTAAAGAATTGTCCTTGACCACCTTTTAGAGCATATCCAATGAATGTCTCGAAGGCGTCAGCTACTACATCACGCTCTGCATCGGTTATACAGTAATTCTGAAGTTCACCAACAATGTACTTTATTGATTTATCATCCAATGAGATCGTGTCGTTAAAATCTATCACTTCTGTATACTTTGCCTTAACAGAATTAAAAAGTAGTTTAATTCTGTCCGCAATTTCTATTGATGACTCATCAACCCCGGCACGAAATGTCACAACCTCATCTGGTTTAGTAAATTTTTCATCATAGATTTTACAGAAAATTAGATTAATCAATTGTTGCGCCAGTACTTCATCTCTAGTAGTACCGACTGCATTACCCGCAAGATGGCTTCTAATGGCCCTAAAGATGACCTTTAGGTTGTGGGCCGCTCGCAGGTCCTTTCGCAAAAAATAACCTATATCTTCAAGTCTTTGACCGAATTGCGGGATATTTGGAATTTCCTCAAAAAGTACTGTTCCGTTTTTTTCGATTTTCTTCAAAAAAAACCGCTCGTCACCGTTAAACCACACTCCGAGTTTTGCTTTTGATAATCTTAAATAATCTTCAAGTTGCGTACGACCGTCTTTGCGGTTTTTCTTCTTACACTCCACAATAATTGACAGGCTGTCATCACTCTTACTTGTTGAGTTGAAAATAGCAATATCAACAGGATATTCTTTTGTCGTATCACTGGGCCGTGCCTTTACTCTCCACTGTGGTCTTGTAGTTATATACTCCCTGCCATAGCCGTAATCTTCAACCAGCTGTCTTGCAAATACCTGTACAGCATCTCGTTCTTCCGGCGTAGACTTAACCCTCATTCCACTAATATAGTCAAGCAAATAACCATCCTCATTTGAAAGTTCCGTAGAAGTCGGTAAGCCTTCCATAATTGTCTCTTCAATTGCAGCTTCTTGTGTATCACTCATGTATAAATCATAGCATTTTTCTGCGAGGTTCTCGCAGATTTTTTCAAAGAGGGTTATACTAATAGTATTAACAACCCAATATCAAGAGTACAGCGAGAGTCCTAGCTCATCGACCTGTCGCCAACCTACTATTTAGCAAGGTGGTACACCTAGCCCGCACGGGAAGGATACGACTTATATCTGTATCCTTTCTATGCAAGAAAGGATACTTTAATGTCAACATTTAGAACCGCCGAGTCTGTTTCGCCGAAACACCCGGATAAAATTTGTGACCAAATATCGGATGCGATTCTAGACGCACACCTAGCGCAAGACCCAACTGCCCGTGTAGCGATCGATGTTGCTGGGGGACATGGTAAGGTATTTGTTACTGGTGAAGTCACGTCAAAGGCAACGGATATCGATGTACAGGGAATCGTGAAGCGCCTAGCGGGTGACGTTGAAGTTATCGAACATATCGCAGCGCAGAGCCCTGAAATCGCCCAAGGCGTTGATATTGGTGGGGCTGGTGATCAGGGCATTATGGTTGGCTATGCAACTAATGAAACTGAGGAATTGCTTCCACTCGAAGTCGTATTGTCACGAAGACTCAATCAGCATCTGTATGAACGCTGGCCGTTCGATGGTAAAACTCAAGTAACGCTACATAATGGCAACGTTTTTTCATTAGTAGCGAGTTTTCAGAACGCTGTAAAAGATGAGTTAGAAAACGAAGTAAAGGCATGGCTGGCCCAAGAGCCACTAGCGGTTGCGACCAATGAAGTCCAATTTCACATCAACCCTGCGGGTGACTGGCAGCAAGGCGGTTTTGATGCCGATGCTGGGTTGACCGGACGTAAACTAGTTGTCGATAACTACGGTCCGCGCATTCCGATTGGTGGCGGTGCGTTCAGCGGTAAAGACCCAAGTAAGGTTGATCGATCGGCGGCGTATATGGCACGAAAGATCGCGACGGATTATCTAAAGAAGCGAAACGCAAGCGAAGTATTCGTGCGACTAGCCTATGCGATTGGGTACGATCAAGCGTTAGAAGCAACCGTCACGATCGATGGTAAGGATGAACAGGTAAGTGGCTATGATTTGTCGCCGAATGGCATCATTCAATTCCTCGACCTCCGACGGCCTGTTTACGAAGAAACAGCCCGATACGGGCACTTTGGCCACGACGAATTTTCTTGGGAACAGTAACGGTTTATTGGCGGGCTTGTTCGGATCATGCCTATGCTTGCCAATAGGTCGATTAAAAGTCATAATTTAGCGAATTATGTCAATTGACGTTATGACAGATACGATAACTCCTACTCCGGCGCAGATCAGGACTGAAAAACTTGCCCTACAGGCAGGTGAAGCGGCTGCAAAGAAGGTCGGTGACGCCCTAAAGCAACACTATGATATTCTGACCGTCGAACAGGTCGCCGAGATCAAGGAAAAAGAGCACAGGTTAGCATTTGAAGCCTTGAAACGAGCACGTGAACAAGGTGAGGCGTTTGACCTATATAGCTGTGCGCCAGGTCTGAGAGCTATTATTACTGAAGAAGGCTGTGATCACCTATTAGGGATATTTGCGGGACAAGAATCACTTTCTCAGTATAGTGAAGGTATCACTGTTATCAACGAAGACGAGGGGTTGTACGAACTTCGTTTAAAAAAAGGCACGTATTTTGTCGCATTCAACGATGGTGAATGCGTATTGCATGGACAGGCAACAATGGCAGGCAGTTCTATCGACAAGGTCTATGATCAGTTTATGATCCCTAGAGAATACGTACTACAGATCGATGGGGATGGTGGTGAAGTATGGCGAAATATCTAAAGAGTTATAAAGTTTTTCACCTCTGTCTGTTATTATAGTGTTATGAATACATCAGATTTCTACACGTCTCTGATGCGCGCGGACTTTGCAGATCAGCCAGTCCAGGTCTTTGATGGGGTCGAGTTTGATGAGAAAACCTTCCTAGAACTACTCGAATCTTCCAACGACTGGAAGATTGTTTCTTCCAGTGACGGTCCGGTTTCGCATGTGTTTGAAGACCCAATGGGTGACGCAATGGATCATTCGCATACCAGTAACTATTTTGGCTTGCATACCGATGGTCAGTACCTTGATGAAGTCCCTCCTATTTGTCTACTGTATTGTGCCGATGCGGGCAGTGGCGGAACGCCGACGGTGTTTGGTGATTCACGTATTTTGATAAAGACCCTCGAAGAAAAAGGCATGCTGGAACTTGCCAAGGAATTCGACTTTATCTACACAAAAAAAGAAGGCAAAGAATTTCGTCGCCCACTCATTGAAGCGAATCCAGCAAACGGTGAACTGGTTATGTGTGTCGCCACCCACAGCCCACCCATTCGATTAGTACCGAAAGAAGGAAGTACTAAGTCGCAACAAGAAGCCGAGGCATTCTTTGACGAACTATCCGACTTGGCTGAATCAACACTCGAATTAAGCGTGCATGAATGGAAAACCGGCCAAGTCGTTGCCTTTGATAACGTCAGCCTGATCCATGGGCGTGGCCTGGCTGAACAAAAAGACCAGCAGGTTAGTGATGTTGATCGTCATCTTGTGCGAATCTGGCTAGCACGAAAATAGCTTTAAAGCTTCGTTCTTTATTCCGCTACTGCTATCATTAGATAATGAATCAAGAACCTCAAGCCATTGCGCTCTCACCCCCAGGACTATTTTCTAAAAAACTATTCGCAAATAATATTACAACAAAGATATCTTTTTTTGTTTTGTTCACTGACGGCTCGATCGTCAATTATAACGAGATGGGACAGGAAACAATGCGGACAACCGCGGCTAATCTGACCTATAAAAAGAAAGGCCTGTTACTTGCGAATACCTTCGATGTGATAATTAACGGCGAGAAGTTTTATTTCACTGCCGATCCCAGTGCGGCGCATCCGGTTGGGACTATCGGGGGGATGCCACAAGTCGCTGGTCTGGTCGCAACGGTAAGTAGCCTGAATACGTTCTTTGAAGCAATCGATCATTTCAAGGCAGGATCAAACATGCCAATCTTGACCGCGCCCGTGGCGTCAGTTCAGCCAGGTGTTCCGACAACAGCAGTCCCTGGTATGCCACCTGCAGTCGTACCGGGCGTCCCAGCTCCTGCGCAGCCAATCACGCAGAGTCAGATAGGAACGGTCATTAACAAAAGCGCCAAAAAGAGTGCCACCGCATTATTTATATTCGGTGGAATTTTGTTATTCCTTGGCGTGTTGACGCTCTTGTTTGTTTCGATAACCGGTGCGATTGCACCGCTAGCCATCGGTGCTGCAATTCTTGTTCGTGCATTTGTGACCGCTAGTCGCTCATAGCTCGACTAATCATGTGTAAATTGCTATGATTATGGTTAGAAAACACTCAACAAAAACATATCATGGCAACCGAACAAACCGAACAAGCAGGGTCAAAGTTCCTTCATAGTAGGGACCCTAAATTGCATCACTCTGATGAAGTGAATCATGTTGTCGGTTACCTTAAGTCAAACGGTGAGAAGATTCCAAACGAACCAGTCGCTAAAATCGGTTCATACATTACATTTCTAGCCCACCCAGAGTACGTAAATGATGGACTGTTGACGGGTGATAGCGATAGTATGGATCGTCAATTGGACGGTTTGGTTATTCGTGCATCGGAAGTTCCTGTATCGTACTTTGATCTACAGCGAAGAATCGCGCGTGAGCAGGGCCGCGGTGAAATCACTATTACTGGCGAGATGCGATCGCAAATGATTGAAGCGGTTCAACAAGATCAACGCCACAGCCTGGAGAGGTGGGCAAATTACTTAACCGACCCAACAAACGCCAATGCATACCCGAATTGGTTTAAGAAGTATGCCTTTGAAAACATGTTGAAACTAGGTACGTTCAATAAAGAAACACACAGTTTTAGTAGACGAAGTACAAACACAGTCGCTCCGTTCGTGGACCTTAATCCAGAGGCGCTCGCACACGTGGCCGATTCACTAATCAAGCACTTGAAAGAAAAAGGTGTGTCTAGCCAAGATCTGGCCGTGGAACTGCAGAGTGGGAACTTTGCTAAGCTGTATGCAAATGCTTTGATAGAAGTTATGCCGAGTGACATTGAAGCGCTGAAAGATACGCAGGGCTCGTGGAAGAAATACGGCCGAATAGAAGGTAAGTACAGCCCATCCTTTGATGACTTTGAAGACGGGGAATATTTAGCAGGTGATACTGTCGACGACGAGACAGCGCGAGAACTAGCCGAATCACTTCAGGGGCACGGCACGGGCTGGTGTACGGCCGGCTATAGCACAGCAGCAATGCAACTCTCGCAGGGTGATTTCTACGTCTACTACACAAAAGACCACGATGGTGATGATACTACGCCGCGTATTGCAATTCGTATGGAAGACGGAGAAGTGGCTGAGGTACGAGGCATCAAAGAGTCTCAGAATCTAGAACCAGAAATGCTTGATATTGCCCTAGCGAAATTAGCCGAACTACCTGGAGGTGATCGATACCTAAAGAATGCTGAAGATATGAAACGGGTAACTGAAATCGACGAGCGCGTGAAAGCTGGTGGTAGATTGACCTACGACGAAATATACTTCCTGCGATACGGTGATATCGAAGGATTCGGCTGGGATGGTGATCCCAGAGTTGAAGAATTACTCGAGGGCCGGAACGAAGACCAAGACTTTAATAGGATGATTGAAGCGTACGGCAGTGCGACATTCCTCATGAAATTAGCTGAAAATGACAGATTTGACATGATAGAAGAACGAATCACCGCATTTCGCGATGCGGACTTTACACCGGTAATAAAAAGTATGGTATTCGCAGAGCAATCGTCATACAGTATTTCGCAAATTCTCGAAGCGGGAAAACACACGATATTTACCCACATGGATGCGACTGAAGTCGCTGACTTGCTGTATCACCATGATCACGAGTCGGTTATTCGTGATCACATCGAATATTTTTCAAAGAATACAAGTGATGACACTGTGCAACGGGTAGTACGCAAGTTTGCTCAAGATGATCCGGTTTGGACCTACACGAAGAGGGAAGTTACCGGTCAATATGTAAATATCAGCGAAGTTGCGCGAGACATCACTAAGAAAGATCCATTATTTGCGCTACAAAACCGTGATACGTTCCCAATCGAACTCGATGACAAAGCAGTGTTCGAGTCGTTGATAGAGGATCCTAAAGTACATACCTCGTCGTTGATCAATGCACTGGACCAGCTAAAGCCTGGTACTGTTGATGTCCGTCGTGTTATGGACAGATACTTTGAAGAGAGAAGTAGTGAGGTGGGCTATTTTACGAGCCTTTACTACGACAAGCTAGTTAGACACATGGACAAATCGTCAATTGTGCAGATACTACTGGAACACAATGAATATAGAACGGTCTTTGACCTTGCGAAGAAAGTTGGTGAAGATGGCATCGACATGGCTGGTCTAAAGAAACAATTGCTTGAGACCGAAGACATATCGTTTATTACTGAGAATCTAGATACATTCTCCCCGGAAGATATTGATTTTAACGACCTTGCTAAAAAGATTGCTGGAATGGATCAGTATAACCGATTAAGAATATTCGAAAAGCATGCCAAAATTTTCAGCGAGCACCTTGATACCGAAACGCTATTATCGATGCTTCCAAATGGAGCAAGTAGTATTTCGAAAAAGACGATGCGTTACTTCGATTTTGACACGCAAGTAGAAATTATTGAACGAGCAACAACAAATGTGAGAGACCTGATGGATTTCGCGAAATCAATTCCTGAATTTGAACTACCCGACCCTGTTCTGAAATACGTTGCAGCTAGATTGGTCGAAAAAGGCGTAACACATATAGTCATCGATAATCTGGAATACTTTGGAAAACTGGTTGATCATCGCCAATTGTTTGAAAAGGCCATGGAAGAAAACAATCCAAACATTATTGTTAAAAATATTAAGAAATTCCGTGACGGTACGATTGACCTTGATGCATTTACGAACCAATTACTCGATCGAGGGAATATCGATGTAATTAAACGAAATCCCGAGACGCTTCGATACAACAAGAAACTATCTGAAGCGACGAGAGACAGAGTATCCGAAGCAATAATCAATGCTATATAGCTAGGCTTTTTTGTAGTGTTCGCTTAGCTTTCGGTACGCTTTCGAGCCGAATGCGAGTGAGGCGAATATAATTGCGATTGCGCCAGTGATCAAGAAAATCAACGCGATACCACGAGCTTCGCCGCTACCCAGTAACCAGCCCAGCTGTGCTTTGCCGGCATCGCTATTCATGTATGGAATAATACCGAATTGGGCGATAGGGCCGATAAGGAATGCGGTGATTGGCATCGATGCTGATTCGATGCTCTGTGCAAACCCAAAGACGCGTCCTTGGCGTTTAAAGGGAACGACGCGCTGAATAATAGTTTGTTCCGCGGCTTCTGCAGCAGGGATCAGACACATAAAGATAAATATACCGACAGCATACAGCCACCAGAACTCACGCAGGGTAAAGGTCATGCCCAAGATTCCGATGGCGACGTTGACCCAAAGCAACGTCTTTAACGGATTCTTGCCTAGGCCTTTTTTCGCTATAATCGCGCCACCGACAATAAACCCAGTACTAGCGATACCAAGGATTAGCCCCCAGATTTGAACCGAGAACAAAGTCAAACCATACGGGTCCATCAGTGCCATGAAGACACCACCGATTAAGTTATTGAAGGTCGAGAATAAGATTAATGAGAAGAGGCCCGGCACTGATTTGATCGCCGCAATACTGCCTTTTATGTCGATTTTTTTACCAAGGGCTGGATCATGAATAATCTTTTCTTCGGGAATAGGCACGAATAACAAGTGAATGAGTGCGACCGCGGTAAGGGTGATCGCAATTGCCAACGTCCATCCCATTCCTAGGAATCCTATCGATAGACCACTAAATACTGACGTCACAAGAAAGGCGATGCCTTGGACTGCACCGACCAGGCCATTGGCTTTGGCATGATTCTCTTTGTCGACTAGTAATGTAACTGTCGTCGAAAGTGCGATATTGCGCATATTTTCAACTACGCCACCTAGTAGAATGATTCCACCGAATAGCCAAAAGGCGAGTGAACCCCAGTCGATCAGGGCGCTCTTTGGAAAAATAACAAAGAGAAGCCCAGCCAGTAAGTATGCGCCAAGGGTAATGGCGCTCGACGCCAACATGACACGCTTTTTACGGTTATGGTCAACGATTGAACCAAAGATCATGCCGAAAACGGCCACGAAGAGCATGTATGACCCACCAATAATTGCCGTCGCCATGACTGATCGTGTCTCGAGGTATACCCAGAACGTAAGGGCGAACCACAAAAAGCTAGTCGTAACGTTTGCAATGAGGGTGTTTATAAGAACGTTATAAAATTGTCGCACGGTGTTGTCTAACTAGGAAACCTTTGTTCCTATAGGCTCGCCTTGTGCTGCACGAAGAATATTGCCGTCCTTGGCGAGTTCGAAAACGATAACTGGCATATTCTGTTCCATCGCTAGACCCAGAGCGGCTTTGTCCATAACCACGATGTTCTCGTTTTCAACTGCTTCTTGGAAGGTAACGGCGTCAAACTTTACGGCATCGACATTTTCGAAAGGGTCTTTGTCGTAGATACCATCGACTTTGGTAGCCTTTAGTATGACGTCACAGTTTAATTCCAGCGCTACGGATGCTGATGTTGTATCGGTCGTGAGATATGGTTTACCCAGTCCACCTGCAACGATCACGACGCGTCCCTTTTCTAAGTGTCGGGTAGCTCGCAGACGGATGAATTGTTCAGCAACCTGATTCATGTGTAGATTGGTCTGTAGACGGCTTGGCTGTCCGTTAAACTCAAGCATGTCCTTTAACGCCAGACCGTTCATGACAGTGGCGAGCATCCCCATATAATCAGCGGTTGCACGATCGATGCCATGTCCTGCAAAGGTCGCACCACGCAGGAAGTTGCCTCCGCCCACGACAATGACTACTTGGATTCCTGTTTCTGTTACCTTTTTAATTTCACCGGCTAGCCACCCGACAAAGACAGGATCAATGCCCGAGCCACCTTCACCGGCTAACTGTTCACCGGAAAGTTTCAATAATATTCGTTTATAACTCATATTAATTGAGTATAGCAGATGGAAATCGATGACGATTGCAAACTTACTTCTGTTATAATAGCCCCAGATGGCGCGTTGGCGGAGCAGTTACGCAGCGGTCTGCAAAACCGCGTAGACGGGTGCGACTCCCGTACGTGCCTCCATATATGTTTAATCCCATGCGCGGGTGATGGAATTGGTAGACATGAGAGACTTAAAATCTCTTGGCCGCAAGGCCGTGCGGGTTCAATTCCCGCCCCGCGCACCAGAACTTATTTAACTCGGTTTTATATCGAGTTTTTGTTATAATAAGAACACTAATTAATGTGAAGGAATAAACACATGATCGCGCTTTGGATAATTATTGGAGTAGTCGTTTTAATAGCACTGTTCGTATGGGTAACCTACAACGGTTTAGTTACGTTACGCGTTCGCGTTGATGAAGCATGGAGCGATATCAATGTTCAGCTTAAGCGTCGTCTTGACCTGATTCCTAATCTGGTTGAAACAGTAAAGGGTTATGCAAAGCACGAAAAAGGTGTCTTTGAGGCAGTAACCGAAGCTCGTGCAAACGTCATGAGTGCTAAGGGTGTTAAAGAGACCGCTGCTGCTGAGAATCAATTCGAAGCAACATTAAAAAGCCTGTTTGCAGTTGCTGAAGCCTATCCAGACCTGAAGGCTAGTCAGAACTTCGTCGAATTGCAACAAGAACTTGTCGACACCGAAGACAAGATTCAAGCATCTCGTCGTTTCTATAACAGTGGCGTCCGTGACCTAAACACCAAGATTCAAACATTCCCAGCCAACGCTGTTGCCGGTATGTTCGGCTTTAAGAACCGTGAGTTCTTTGATGTTGACGAAACTGAACGCGAAGCAGCTAGTCAGCCAACTGAAGTAAAGTTCTAATTCCTTTAGCACCTCGCTATGGAAGGGTTCTTCAGCCTCTTATCATTCGTCGTTGATCTGTTTGCTATTGGCGGCGGTGGCGGCTCGGGAGGCGGCGGCGGCGGGGGCGGGGGCGGTGGAGGTGGCGGTGGTTCCAGCCCGCTCTCGCTTTTGTTCATGGTCATCCTATTTATCGTTATATTTATCTTCGTAGCGATTTCTAGTGCCAAAGCGGCAAAACTGCTCAAAGAACGTCGGGCACGGATGAAGCTGGCTCTTGAAACCGCAGCTGCTACTGACAAGATTTGGGAACCGGGCACGATTGAAACTCATGCCAGAGATACGTTTGTGCAGTATCAAAAAGATTGGTCGTCGTTTAATGTCGACTCGATGAAAACCTACATGAGCGCGCAGTACTATCAGCATAACCTGTTGATGATGGGTGCGCTGAAACAGGCGAATCGACAGAATGATGTTCAAAACCCAACTGTCATATCGTCAGAGGTATATGAAATGCGTGATAACGTAGACGACGCTGTCGACGCGCACACCATGCGGATGACGGTCACTGTACACGACGTATTAAAAGATCTGAAAGAAAACGTCATCATTTTCCAGCAACCACTGTCGGTTACTGAATACTATAAATTTAAGCGTCACCAACACACATGGTTATTTGATGGTATTGATCAAGCAACGGCCAATCCAGGAATGCGCAACCCCGGATTAGAAGCGTTCTCGCGCCAAGAAGGCTATTTCTATTCACTCGACTGGGGGTACTTATTATTGCCACGCAGAGGGGAATTATTCAGCCGCGGGGCATTTGGCCGATCTGATATTAATAATCACGTTATAGGCTTGTACAACGACATTATTATTCAGCTGTATACCTACGTTGAAAATCCACAACAATCGACACGTTCGTATTTGATTGCCCAAACGGCAATTCCAAAAAGCTATGGCAATATTGTGGTCCGTCGAAACAAAGGCGTCTTTGGCGGGGGTATCTCGGGGCTGGAAAAAGTGAAGATGGAGTGGAATGACTTTAATATAAAATACGAAGTCTTTGCCACAGTGCCAGAACTTGCCACAAGTTTTGAACTCCTCAATCCAAAATTCATGGAACAACTGCAGGCACTTCCGTTCGAAGTAAACATCGAGGTTGTCGATAACCTTATTTACCTGTATGCTCCGGAACAGATAGTAGTAAGTAGTAGTAACTACGCCACGATGCTCGAGATTCTAAAGGCAGCATTTAAAGAGATGAAGATGTAGTTTTTTCTCTGTAAAAACGCTATAATTATACACAGATTATGTACAAAGCAATCGCTGCGAATAAACGAAATACACTGCTGATCATGGCGGTTTTTATTGGCTTGATAGGGGGTATCGGCTGGCTGGTGAGCGCCTATATGGGCAATACCTCGTTTACGTATTGGATCATCGGTGGTGCTGCAGTGTACGCGTTTATTCAATACTTCATTGCCAGCAAGCTAGCGCTAGCTGTATCGGGCGCGCATGAGATTGAAAAGAAACAAAACCCTCGTCTGTATCGCATCGTTGAAAACCTAGCAATCACCCTGGGTATGCCGACACCAAAGATTTATATTATTGACGACCCAGCGCCAAATGCCTTTGCGACTGGACGTGACCCGAAACATGCGGTCGTGGCAGCAACGACAGGCCTGATGGATATTATGGACGACCGTGAACTGGAAGCAGTTATGGCACACGAGATGGGACATGTCCAAAACTATGACATTCGTGTCAGCATGATCGCCTTTGGTTTAGTCAGTGCGATCGGATTATTATCTGACCTAGTCGCTCGCCTACTGTTTTTTGGTGGTGATCGCCGAGATGTTCACCCGATCGTTTTGGTGGTGGGCTTGGTCGTCGTGATCCTTGCTCCGATTGTCGCTACGATTGTCCAACTGGCGATTAGCCGACAGCGTGAATACCTCGCCGATGCATCAGGCGTTATGACTACTCGTGATTCTGACGGACTAGCGAGCGCTCTCGAAAAATTGCGACAATACGGCAAGCCAATGAAGCGCCAAAGCACTACTACGGCTCATTTGTTCTTTAACAATCCACTGAAATCTGGTGGTCTATCAAAATTGTTTAGCACTCATCCTCCACTCGAAGACCGTATTAAACGATTGAAAACTCATGGCCAAAGCTTCTAAATCAACCAAAACGAATGTACGTCGTTCATCAAAGAAGGCGCCTGCTTCCTCAAAATTCAAAAAAGCGATAGTGAAAGTAAAGGCCGGTGGAAAATTCTTGCTAACAAATGGTCCTCATCAAAGTTTCCGTCGTACACGTTCTAGGGATTATAAACGACCACTTGATCTACCAGGATTCTTTGCCTTTACGAAAGAAGTCAACGGTATACTGTGGCGTGATCGCAAACTATTTTCACTACTGGCTGTTGTCTATGTTGTCCTTGTACTGATTACGGTGGGTATGAACGCGCAGGATCTTTATACTTCACTCACTAATACACTCCGAGACACTGGTGGGGAAGTGATAAAGGGTGACTTTTCGAAATTAAGTGATGCCGGTGCTTTGGTTGTGACTATCGCGACAACAGGGCTAGGCAGTGATTCACTCACCGAGGTTCAACAAATGTATGCAGTCATCGTTGGACTGTTGCTGTGGCTGACGACAGTATGGTTGCTCCGTAATATATTCTCGAACAACAAGGTTCGTTTGCGCGACGGGTTGTACAATGCGGGTACACCGATTATTCCGACATTTATTGTAGGACTGGTCATGGTTATTCAACTATTCCCGTTGGCGCTGGCAATCTTGGCGTATTCGGCTGCGGCGTCGACAGGGTTGCTGGATAACGGCGTCGAAGCGATGCTGTTTTGGATCGCCGACGGCCTACTGGTACTGATCTCGTTATATTGGGTGTCGGCAACCTTGTTTGCCTTGATCGTTGTAACACTACCAGGTATATACCCTTTCCAGGCTTTGAAGCTTGCAAACAGGGTCGTCGCGAGTCGCCGTATGCGTATGCTGATGAGAGCTATATGGATGGCACTGTGTATCGTGGTCGGATGGTTGATTGTGATGATCCCGATTATCTTGATCGATACCTGGATCAAAGGTTTGTGGTCGAATATCGAATGGCTACCAATTGTCCCGACCGCCTTATTGATACTTAGCCCGATCACCCTTATTTGGTCAGCAACCTATATCTACTTGTTGTATCGGAAGGTTATTGATGACGACGAATCAAGCTAGTGCACGGGCTGCCCAGCTGCGAGAATTACTGTCAGGGTATAGCTATGACTACCATGTTCTTGATACGCCATCTGTCAGTGACTCCGTGTACGATAGTTTGTTTGGTGAACTAAAAAGTATTGAAGCCGAACATCCAGAGCTGATTACGCCCGACAGCCCGACGCAACGAGTTGGCGGTGAGTTACTGGGCGGGTTTAAAAAAGTAACGCATAGCTCTCGAATGTTGAGTTTGAACGACGTGTTCGATCGTGCGGATGTCGAGGCGTGGGTTATTCGTATGGATAAACTACTGCCGGGCACTAAACACGAATTTTTTGCTGACATCAAAATGGACGGTTTGGCCTGTGCGCTGATATATCAGGATGGGTTGTTCGTTCAGGCAATTACGAGGGGCGATAGTTTCATCGGTGAAGACATCACGGCAAACGTTCGGACGATTAAAAATGTACCGCTGCGTCTACGGACTGCCAAAGGGTACGAACAATTCCTTAGTGGGCGCACTGAAATTCGTGGTGAAATCGTGATGCTTAAAAAAGATTTCGAAGCGTTGAATAACGCTCGCAAGGCAGCCGGTGAACCAGAGTTTGCGAATCCTCGAAACTTAGCCGCTGGCACTGTTCGTCAGCTTGACCCGAAGTTGGTTGCGGGTCGACCACTTCATTTCCGTGCGTATGATTTGCTACGTGATAACCCAGCCGATGTCCCCACTAATATGTATGCCTACCAGACATTATCATTACTAGGCATCACTCGTAACACGCAGGCATCAGTGTTCACCGACCTTGATGGCGTCATGAACTTTATCGATAGCTGGGATACCAAGCGTCATGATTTGCCTTTTAATACGGATGGGTTGGTAGTAAAAGTAAACGATAGGGCACTGTTTGCCGAACTAGGCGTAGTGGGTAAGCAGCCACGTGCTGCCGTGGCGTACAAATATGCCGCCGAACAGGCAACGACAGTCGTCAAGGATATCGTGATTAGCATTGGACGAACTGGTGCGGCAACACCGGTTGCTGTGTTTGACCCTGTTGTTGTCGCAGGAACCACCGTGCAACACGCCAGTCTTCATAACGCTGACGAAATAGCTCGGCTGGACGTCCGAATTGGTGACACGGTCGTCATCTTCAAAGCTGGTGATATTATTCCGCAGGTCGAGAGTGTCGTCGGCAAGCTTCGTCCAAAGACAGCCGTGCCATTCGATTTTCTAAAAGCGCTTCGTGATCAATATCCAGAACTTTCTTTTGTGCGACCCGAAGGCGAGGTAGTATACCGTGTCGAGGGCGCAACTGGTCCGTTGCTACTGACAAAAGCAGTTGAGCACTTTGCCTCAAAAGGTGCCCTCGATATCGATACACTAGGCGAGAAGAATGTCATTGCACTTGTCGAGGCGGGCCTTGTAAACGATTTGGCAGATATTTATACGTTGACGAAAGAGCAGGTTCTAACACTCGATCGATTTGCTGACATATCAGCTACTAAATTGATCGACGCCATTGCTGAAAAAAAGCGACCGCCGCTCGAACGGTTCGTTTACGGACTGGGTATTCGTCACGTCGGCACGCAGACAGCGATTGATGTCGTCAATGCGTTTGGATCGCTTGATGCCCTGCAATCAGCGACCATCGATCAACTAAAAGCCATCGATGGTGTCGGTGTCGTCGTGGCTGAAAGTATTGCTGCCTGGTTTGCTGACCCAGATAACGAGGCTATGTTGGAAAAATTCGCTGAACTAGGAGTCGAGCCACACTTTGAAAAAAAGACAGGTAAGTTTATCGGCATGAATTTTGTCGTAACCGGTACGCTCACCTCAATGTCACGTGATGATGCTGCCGAACGTATTCGTGCGCTGGCTGGTACCTTTCAAACCGCAGTTGGAAAAGACACGACCTATCTGGTAACGGGTGCGAATGTAGGCACCAGCAAACTCACCAAAGCCCGTAGTTATGGGACGCAGATTTTGAGCGAAGACGAATTTATACGATTGGTAGGGTAGAGTATGCCGACATTTATTTTCAATAAACTGATCCGTGACAAACTCAAGGGTCTATATGTTGAGCTAAACCAAGACGCCGAGTATAAAGATCTGACATCCGAAGAATTCACTAAAGCGTTAAAGCAAAAACTTCTCGAAGAAGTGAAAGAGCTGGTAGTATCGGATTCTCGTGAGGATCTTGTGAGTGAGCTTGCCGATATTCAACAGGTAGTCCAAGATTTGATGGACCATGAACACGTGAGTGCTGATGAAGTGGAAGCAAAGCGTATCGAGACATTTAATAAAAAGGGCGGTTTTACGGGCGCTCATTATGTGACGACACTTCGCCTGCAAGATGGTGATAAATGGGTAGACTATTATCGCAAGTCACCTGACGTGTTTAAAGAAGTGAGCGATGAGTAGTCACAGGGAAAGAATTAGACGTCATAGTCGACGCGTGCTAATCGGCATCGTTGGTGGGTTGATTGTCCTGATTGGTATCGTGTTGATTCCTTACCCAGGGCCGGGCTGGCTGATTGTATTTGCTGGTCTGGCTATCCTGGCTACTGAGTTTGAATTTGCCTCAAAAGTACTCGACAGACTAAGGGTGCGCTACGATCAGTGGACTGATTGGCTAAAGCGTCAGCATATTGCAGTGAGAATCTTAGTGCTGTGTTTAACCGGTTTAGTGTTAATCACGACAGCGTGGCTGCTTAATACTTTTGGTCTGATTAATACATTCCTGAACCTAGGTCTGGATTGGCTGTATTCACCACTGTTTCGTTAAGCTTGCTTTCATGAGGGCATACAACTACAATGATAGACATTAGCATAAGGAGAATCTATGGATCCAAATCAACCAACTACACTTCCACCGGCAGCACCAGTCACCGGATCGGTCGTTGCAAACCCAGGTAAAGGAATTGGTATCGCCAGTCTTATTGTTTCGTTCTTAGGAATCGGCCTCGTTGGTCTGATCCTTGGTATCATAGGTATAAACAAATCGAAAGCAGCCGGACAAGGAAACGGCTTTGCTATAGCGGGTATTATCCTCGGAATTCTGAACATTATCGCAACGATTATCTTCGTTATCGTTATGGTAGGTGCTGCAGGGGTGTTGCTTGAAAAGTGTAAAGAACTTGGCCCAGGCTCACACGTTGTCGATGGTGTAACCTACACCTGTCCCGCATCTACAGCTAGCAACTAGCCAGTAGTTTGAATAAAAAAATACTCCCAGTAAAGGGAGTATTTTTAAATGGGGTAACTGATTACCAGCTACGTTGGCGGAATGAACCACCACCATCGCCGCCACGTGGACGATCTTCTTTAGGTCGTGCAAGGCTAACGTTGATAGGGCGTCCGTCAAGTTCTTTACCATTTAACTGGTCAACTGCTTTTTGGTTATTAGCTTCGTCTGCAAATTCGACGAAACCAAATCCCTTTGAGCGGCCGCTTTCGCGGTCCATAACGACTCGTGCACTGGTCACTTCGCCGATTTCCTCAAAGAAAGCCTTCAAGCTGTCATCAGTAGTAGCGTAAGCTAGGCTACCGATAAATAGATTTTGTGACATATATTTGGATTATCTTCTCTTCTTCTTTACTTGTTGTCAGATCGACCTGGCGACTAGTATTTTAAGCGGTGAAGAGAGATTATCTTGGTGAAGATAAACACTCGGCATCCAGCTCTTGGTACGCGCGTGTTTCTGAACTTCTTCAGTTAAGCATATTCTTATACTAAATACTAGTGTTAAAGGATGTAAAGTACTTGTGCTTTTCGCGCCCGCGAGTGATAATAAATCTATGCTGATGCGCTAGGGGCTACCCCTCTTAGCGCGGCAAAACAAACACCACCACAAAAGGCGGCGCCCCGGGTGGGCGCGCAGCAGCAGACTAACTCGCTTCTAGAAACAGGGGCGAGTTTTTGTTAAAATCATGTGTGCACGGGGCATTGGCACAGTTGGCTAGCGCGCTTCCATGGCATGGAAGAGGTCATCGGTTCGAATCCGATATGCTCCACCACGTATTGATCTATTCCCTATGTGATGGCATACTTCCCGAACATTTTATAGAGTGGTATCATAAGCATAATGAAACATACCCATACAACCTTTCGAGGCTTTACGATTGTTGAGTTGCTCATCGTGATTGTCGTCATCGGAATTCTAGCTACGTTAGCGGTGGTTGGGTATGGAGGTATTCAACAACGTGCGGGCGACGCTGTGATACAGTCCGACTTACAAAGCGCCGCCACCCAACTTGAAAATGCGAAGACCACCAACTCCGACAGGTACCCGAGTTCGGCTGATGATGTTAAGAAAAGTTCCACGACTACATTTTCCTATAGCTACGACGCAGGCACTAACTCCTACTGTTTAACGGCGACGAGCAGTCAGAACGGCGTGCCTGTATATCATATAGATTCAGAGACTAAGACGGTGCAGGCAGGCGCATGCCCAACCGTGTCGGTCGTTGCGTCTCAGATTCAAACGGCAACCAATACGGGGTGTAGCCTTATTTCCTCACAGCTGTACTGCTGGGGAGATAGTACGTACGGGCAGCTTGGTGATGGCGGTTCTGGAAGCTCGATAGTGGCAGTTCCGGTTCTAACGACGGGCGTTCTCTCGGGCAAGACAATCACGGCAGTCGCATCTAATGGCTCGGGAGGCTATCATACCTGTGCTATTGCGGACGGAGAAGCGTACTGTTGGGGGAATGCGACCCTAGCTGGCAAACTAGGAAACAACAGCACTGCGAACTCGAACGTCCCAGTAGCCGTTTCTACTAGCGGCGTACTTGCAGGAAAAACAGTAACGCAGATTACCGTCAATGTCTACCACAGCTGTGCCGTTGCCGATGGTGCCGCCTACTGTTGGGGAGATAACGCGAACTCGCGTTTTGGAAATGGTGGAACGACTAACTCGTTAGTGCCGACACCTGTTTCTACTAGCGGCGTACTTGCAGGAAAAACAGTGACCGCCTTAGCGGCTGGCGAGCATCATTCCTGCGCCATCGCCGACGGTGCCGCCTACTGCTGGGGAGCCGGAAGCCTAGGAAGGCTCGGCGATAATTTACTTACGTCCTCATCCGTTCCTGTCGCGGTTTCTACTAGCGGCGTACTTGCAGGAAAAACAGTGACCGCCATTTCATCGAGCTATGGGCATACGTGCGCCATCGCCGACGGTGCCGCCTACTGCTGGGGCTATAACAGCACTGGCCAAGTTGGTGATAACACTACGACGAACGCAGCTGCTCCAGTAGCCGTTTCAACCAGCGGTGTTTTGGCTGGAAAGACGGTGACTGCCATTTCCGCTGGAAACGCCCACACCTGTGCTATTGCGGACGGAGAAGCGTTCTGCTGGGGCAGTGGGGCTATAGGAAAGCTCGGTAATAACAGTACTGCGAATTCATATGTACCAGTAGCCGTTTCAACTAGCGGTGTTCTGGCTGGAAAGACGGTGACTGCCATTTCTGCCGGGAGTAATTTCAGTTGCGTCATCGCCGCCGACGAAGCGTATTGCTGGGGATACAACGCCAATGGTAAACTCGGCAACGGTACGACGATTGACTCGTATGTGCCTACCGCCGTCACTATGCCTTAACGTTCTTCGTAGCCTCTGTTATAATTGAGCGGTTATGCAACGCTACAACCCGTCTGAAATCGAACCGAAGTGGCAGAAGGTCTGGGAAGATCAAAAAGCCAACGAAGTAGTGATCGACCCGAGTAAGGTGAAAACCTACGTCTCGGGCATGTTCCCGTACCCAAGCGGCGCCGGGATGCACACCGGACATGCCTTTAGCTGGGCGATTGTTGATGCGATTGCACGCTTTCAAAAACAACACGGCCATAATGTACTGAACCCGATGGGGTGGGATACGTTTGGGTTGCCGGCTGAAAACTTTGCTATTAAAACCGGTCGCGCACCAGCCGAAGTAACGCTGGAAAACATCGCGAACTTTAAGAATCAATTCAAGCGCATGGGTGTCAGTATCGATTGGTCACGCGAGATTAATACCAGTGACCCTGAATACTATCGCTGGACCCAGTGGGTATTTACGAAATTATTCGAACGTGGCTTAGCGTATCAAAAAGAATCATTGCAGTGGTGGTGTCCGGTAGATAAGACGGTCCTTGCTAACGAACAAGTCGAAGGTGGCCATTGTTGGCGCTGTGGTAGTTTAGTTGAAAAGAAATCGATGAAGCAGTGGTTTTTCAAGATCACAGAATACGCCGATGCATTGCTGGATGAAATCGAAGATCTGGATTGGCCACAGAAAATTAAGACAGCGCAGACGAACTGGATCGGAAAATCACAGGGCGCCGAAGTACAATTTGCCCTCGATGGCCGCAATGAGACTATTACGGTCTTTACGACCCGACCCGATACTATTTTCGGGGCAACCTTCCTCGTATTGGCACCAGAACATCCTTTGGCGCTGGAATTAGGAACGGGTGAATTTACTGACTCGTTAAAGCAATACGTTAAGGATGCCGTCAAGAAATCCGAGATCGAACGAACCAATGATACGAAAGAAAAAACAGGCGTATTTACGGGCAGTTACGCAATTAATCCAGCGAACGGTGAGAAGGTACCGGTCTGGGTGGCTGACTATGTACTTGGCGGCTATGGAACTGGCGCGATCATGGCAGTGCCTGCACACGACGAGCGCGACAATGCCTTTGCGACGAAATATAATCTACCGATTGTGGCAGTTGTTGCGCCTGATTTTGGTGAACCATTACAAGATGCCGTTGATGTTACTGGCCCTGTTGTCATTGGTTATGACCCACGAACCAAAGAATTTATGAGTCTGATTAACCAAAAAGCCAACAAGCGTTGGCTGGTAGGCGGTGGAATAGATGAAGGCGAGACCTACGAATCAGCAGCACGCCGTGAATTGGAAGAAGAAGCCGGCTTTGCAACGGCCGAAGCGATCATTCCGCTGGGCGGCCCGACGTATTCGTATTACTACAACAGCAACAAAGACAGTAATCGTCGTTCGTTCAGCTATACATTCCTAGCAATTATTAACCGCGACGATCAAGGTGACCAACACCAAGAATCACACGAAGATTACAAAGTCGTCTGGTCAAGTCTAGACGAAATTATGGCCGACCTACATGCTGAACCAGAAGGCCGCGGCCACTGGATCGAAACATTGAACCGTATTCCGGCTGTACTCGAGGCGTATGAAGCCAACACGTCAGCAAACCTTCCTATTTTCCACGGTGAAGGCGTGTTGTTTAACTCGGGAGCGTTCGATGGCTTGCCAAGTAGCGAAGCCCGCGAACAAATTGTCGCGTGGTTAGAAGAACAGAAACTCGGCCAAGCGAAAACCACCTACAAAATGCGCGATTGGCTGATCAGCCGTCAGCGCTATTGGGGTGCGCCGATCCCTATTATTCACTGTCCAGAACACGGTGCAGTCGCGGTCCCCGAGGACCAACTGCCAGTAGTACTCC
Source organism: Candidatus Microsaccharimonas sp. (assembly GCA_049276535.1). Classification (GTDB taxonomy): domain Bacteria; phylum Patescibacteriota; class Saccharimonadia; order Saccharimonadales; family Saccharimonadaceae; genus Microsaccharimonas. The sequence goes on along the minus strand of JBASWP010000001.1, from coordinate 215,260 downwards.
CTGAAATCGAAGATTACGCGCCAAAGGGCGACGGTCTGTCGGCACTCGCTCGTGCGGAAGATTGGGTAAATACTACCTGTCCTGATTGTGGCAAGCCTGCCAAGCGTGAAACCGACACCATGGACGGCTATGCTTGTAGTAGCTGGTACTTACTGCGTTATACCGACCCGCACAACAACGAACAGGCATGGGACCCGGAAACGGCTAACTATTGGAATCCACTCGATTTCTACGTCGGTGGCGATCATGCCGTCGCGCACTTGCTGTACGTTCGTTTCTGGACGCACGTCTTTTACGATATGAAACTGGTTAACTTTAAAGAACCAGTTAAGAAATTGATCTACCATGGCTACGTGAATGCCGAAGACGGTCGCAAGATGAGCAAGAGCCTTGGCAACGTGGTTGATCCACTCGATATTATCGACCAAGGCTATGGCGCTGACTCACTACGTACCTACATGCTGTTCATGGGACCGATTGAACTAGACGCGGCCTGGAGTTCGAAGGGGATCGCAGGAATCTACCGCTTCCTAGGACGAGTGTGGACACTTAGCCAGCAGTACTTTGATGCTAAAAAAACTGTCACCAAAAATGATGCGGCTGTTCGCGTCGCTATGCATAAAACGATTCGTAAAGTCACTGACGATATTCGTCGGCTTAGTTTTAACACTGCAATCGCGGGACTGATGGAATACACGAACGACCTCTACAAATTCAAGATTGATGGATTCAGCGATGAGGTTTGGAAAGAAGCCTTGACCGCTCTGACCCAATTACTTGCGCCGTTTGCACCGCACATGGCCGACGAGTTATGGCAGCAACTAGGCAATGAAGGTCTGGTCCAAAATGCCACATGGCCGACTTGGGACGAATCACTGATCGTTGAAGATATTATGACGATTGCCGTTCAGGTAAATGGTAAGCTTCGCGGTGAAATTGAAGTTGCTAAGGATCTTGACGCTGAAGCGATCAAGACAGCTGCACTTGGGCAAGAAAATGTCGCTAAATTTGTTGAGAATAAAAAACCGACCAAGGTGATTTATGTCCCTGGCCGATTAGTGAGTATTGTTCTTTAGTTTATTGATCGAGTGTCGGTAGTTGAGTGTCGTCGATTTGTTGAGGTGAAGGAATAGTATCAGTAGGTTCTTCGATGATGCCGCCCTTTCCGTCGGTGACAATATATTCTTTACCATTTTCTGGGTTGTGATCGAAGTCGGTTTCAACGACGTAAAATGTCGAGCCTGGTTGAGGATCACCAGTTGAGGTATATACTTGAGCCGTGTCCTGAAGTAGGTCGTATAGTCGGCCACGATTTTCTTTGTAGACATCTTCGCCTAGACTTGCTTTCAGGATATCTTCGGCGGCATCTATAAGAAACGGACCACCCTGTGTGACGTGTATTTCATCAACAACCTCTTTACGATCGTACGCCGCGTTAACTGCTTCGTTAACAGCGTCCTTGTAGGCTTCTGCGGCTGCTTCTTTTTCGTCGGCGCGTGCTTGTCGTTCACCATCTTGGATAGCATTTGTTACCGTTGGACCAGCGACGGCAGCTCCAGCGATAATTCCTCCGGCAATCAAGCCAGCTTTTTTCCAATTGAATTCAGATTTTTGTGTTTCAGCCATGTTATTCCTACCATACCACAAAATCAGAATAAGCATAACCACTTGAGTACTTGAGAGGTAAATAGTATAATAACAACAAGTTTAACAATCACCTATTAAAGGAGTACTTTCAATGGGACAACCAAAAAAGCAAAGTAGCCCGCGTAAAACCGGCCTACGTCGCAGCCACCTGCGACTGGTGCTTGCTCGCCGTGTGAATGGAAGTTCACCGGTCAAAGTCACCACTACCCGTAAGGAAACGGGCAAGAAAAAAGCCGTATAAGCTTTTAATCTGTACATTTAATTAACAAGAGAAACAAACGCATTATGGCATCTAATCGTCATCTCGGTCGCATCGTCGCCCTCCAGACACTCTACGAGTACGAATTTCGTACCGAGTCTGGAGACACTTCGGTTGAGATCAAGGAAGTCCTTGAGCGCAACATTTCGAGGTACGAAGAGGCTATCCAAGACACGAAGTTCGTCGAAAACCTCGTCGCTGGCGTTCTAAAAGAACAGAGCGACATTGACGCAAAGATCACGCCGATCGCACCCGATTGGCCACTTGAACAGATTGCCCGAATTGACCGCAATATCCTTCGTATTGGTATCTATGAGCTACTGCATCAAGCTGATGTCGTCCCTCCGAAGGTAGCAATCAATGAAGCCGTCGAACTCGCAAAAGCGTTTGGTTCTGATAACTCGAGTAAGTTTGTGAATGGAGTGCTGGGAACAGCCTACCGCACACTTATAGAGGGAGCCACTGATGGCCGCACCACAGTTTGATAAATTCAAGAAATATTTTTCTCGTAAAAAACCAGCTATTCAAGAAATCGTCCGCGAACCAACCGCGGGAGGTATTGTATTTCGCCATGGCAAAGAGGGTGCTATCGAAATCCTGCTGATCCAAGACGCCAAAGACCGCTGGACGATTCCAAAAGGTCACATCGAAGAAGGTGAAACCGCGCAGCAAACCGCTAAGCGTGAAATTGGTGAAGAAGCAGGGCTAGCTAACGTCGAAATCCTCGGCTGGTTAGGTAAGATTCATTTTCGTTATCGTCGTATCGACAAACTAGTTCTGATGACCACCCAGATATATTTGGTCCGAGCCATGGGTGATACGAATGCCATCAAAAAAGAAGAATGGATGAATGGTATCAAGTGGTTCTCGTTCCACGATGCCCTCGACGCCATTGAATACGAAGATATCGGCAAACTGATGCTACTAGGTATGAAACGTATAAGGCAGGAGAATTTATAAATGACGGGGATGCAGGTGGCACCATACCAAGAATTTGCTCGAGAAATACTGGGCTTTGAGTTTGAGAAAATCGATCTACTGATCACTGCCTTTACCCACCGTAGCTACGTGAACGAACACCGCAAAAGCGTTCACGAACACAACGAACGCCTCGAGTTTTTGGGCGATGCTGTTTTAGAGCTAGTCGTGACCGATTTCTTGTTTAATAACTACAGCGAACCAGAAGGTATTTTGACCAGTTGGCGCGCATCGCTGGTGCGTACCGAGAGTATTGGCGAGGCTGGGACAAAACTGGGGTATGAATCATTGATCCGTATGAGCCGTGGTGAAAAACAAGGCGGTGATCGAGCCCGTCAGCAGATTCTGGCAAATGCCTTTGAAGCGCTGATCGGGGCGATTTACTTGGAGCGAGGCTACGCCGACGCGGAAGTATTCATCAAAAAGCACATTACCTCAAAGCTTGACGCTATCTTGGTCAGCGGCAGCTGGCGTGATCCAAAGTCACACCTGCAAGAAGTTATGCAACGAACTGACGGAGTGACGCCACGCTACGTTGTGTTGGAAGAAGTCGGGCCTGACCACGACAAAATGTTTACCTTGGGCGTCTATTCAGGCGATCGTTTGGTCAGTCAAGGTACTGGCCCTAGTAAGCAACATGCCCAACAGGTGGCCGCCAAAGCCGCGTTAGAGTATTACGGCGACGGTAAATAAGCACCACCAGTACTAGGTTGACTTACAGATTGAAACAGTGTAAAATCATCCGAGAGTTAAAAATAATTTTATAGAGTTAAAGGAAGTTTCTGTTTTATGCTCGCAATCCGATTGCAACGCCTCGGACGTAAGGGATACGCAACGTATCGCCTCGCGGTCCAAGAATCTCAACGCCACCCATCAAGTGGTCGTGTTGTTGCCTATGTAGGTAGCTACAACCCACACACCAAAGAAGTTAATATTCAAGTTGAACAGGCACAAAAGTTCCTTAATAACGGTGCACAACCAACACCACGAGTGGTAAAGCTTTTGAAAGATGCCGGTGTTGTTATGCCAAAGTGGGTCAAAGATTTCACTACTGACAAGGTAAAAACAATTCGCCACTCCGACAAACTTCGCAAGAACCGTCCCGCAGAGGAAGTTGAAGAAGTTATCGAAACTCCTGAAGCACCTGCGGAAGAAGTTGCCGTCGAAGAAACTCCTGTCGAAGAAGCAACTGAAGAAAAAGCTGAATAATTACCAGCCCAATAAAAAAGCCCGCCAACTCGGCGGGTTTTTGATTTCAAAAAGTTGGGGCGATCCCCGTCCGTAGCCAGGGGAGGCGACGGACGGGGATCAACACCGAGGGGCTCACGTAGAAGCCTAGCTGACGCCGGCGTACCGCTCCATCAGCGTCTTGACGACGTTGGCCTTGTTTATGGACAAGACCTTGGTGGGCGGCGGTGTCGCGTTGGGGTCGGAGTGGAGGGCGCGCAGGTAGTCCTGTGCAGCTTCCAGCTGGTGCTGAGTCCAGCCGTTGTAGTGGGCGTGGAGGTTCAGCTCGCCTTCGACGATGTCCAATGGGTGCTCCTTCAGGTGCTGTGGCTATAGTATCTCTATAACAACGCTATATATTATATCACTAATGCTTATAAAAGTCAATGTAGGAGAGCACAAGCGGATTCGTGCTACAATTAAATTACGATATCAGATGCACGACCAACGTCACTATAAGGGGGAATTATGTCGACCATTGACCAGCAATTCATAGAATATATCGTAAAATCCGTTGTCGGACACCCGGACGACGTTATTGTCGATCGTATTATTGATGAAAAAGGTGTGTTACTTAGTTTGACCGTCAATCCAGAAGATCTCGGTCGCGTTATTGGTAAGCGTGGCGTGACTGCCCAAAGTTTGCGTACGCTGTTACGTGCCTTAGGAACAAAGAACGACGCTCGCTATAACTTGAAGATTGTTAACAATGATGGCGATGGGCCAACTCATACGATCTCATCTGATGATCGTGATGAAACGCCTGTTTCTGATACAACTTCTGATGATGCGACCGATGCACCTGTGGAAACCTCGACAGATGAGTCTGTGGACAACGGTTCAGCCTACTCAAAAAAGACCCGTGCAGAGCTTGCAGAACTCGACGACCTTGATATATAATAACGCTTAAGTTCAGAAACTCTTGGACTGCGAGAAATGGCTCATGCGAGCGACAAATCACCACATTTGTTGAGAGCTTATGTGTACAAAAAACCGCCTAGTATTAGGGCGGTTATTTGTTATTTTAGGCCAATCTGCCCCGATATGAAACGCGTTCATATAAAGGTCGATTGGCCTGAGGTTCTACCCCCAAGGCCGCACGATGTGTTGTCGTGGGGTGAGCCACGACGGACGACGTATGGTGGGTGAGGGGAACCTCAGGCGTGTGTGGCCATCGGCTTGCCGTGGTACCGCTTGAAGGCGGAGTCGAAGTCGACCGGAGTCGACATGCGCAGGGCGCTGATGGGGTCGACTGCCGACGAGGGAGTAGAGCGAGCGGACTCGGGCGACACCATGAGTGCGATCAGGTCCTGCTGCAGCCCTTCACGGTTGGAGGCGGCCGAAGCCTCCTCTGTTGCGGCCGCCACGTCGGTGACGGGTGACTGCAAGAGCGGGGTGGTCTTCATTGCGGTTACTCCAAAAAGCTAGGCGAATTGACTAAACTCCATTTGTGTTTAGGTCAATCCTTACATTATCACATATTGATAATACCGTCAATGTACCGTACACTTATGGAGAATGAAAAAGCTACAGGTAATCACGCTGTTTCCAGAAATGTTCGACGGCGTTCTGAATAGTTCCATGATGTGGAAGGCGCAGCAACAGAATGCTGCCGAATTTGCGTTGATCAACCTGCGTGACTATGGCGTGGGGCCACGTCAGCAAGTCGATGATACCCCGTATGGGGGTGGCGACGGTATGCTGTTGAAGCCTGAACCGCTGTTTGCGGCGGTCAAAGCCGCTAAAAAAGCTGACCCTACGGCTAAAGTCGTCCTGATGACCCCTCGTGGGCAGCGCTGGAAGCAATCACTGGCTAGTGAGTGGGCTGATGCAGAAACAGGCTATATCTTTGTCTGCGGGCGCTACGAGGGCTATGACGAGCGTATAGTCAGCCTAGTCGACGAACAGGTTAGCGTGGGCGACTATGTGTTGACGGGTGGGGAGCTGCCGGCAATGACTATTATTGATTCGATCGTTCGTTTGTTGCCAAATGTCCTTGGGGGTGAATCCAGTGCCGAGATCGAGAGTTTTTCAGATGGTGAGACACTTGAGTTCCCTCAATACACGAAACCAGCCGAATTTAACGGTTTGAAAGTTCCCGACGTTCTACTGAGTGGAAATCACGCGGCAATCGCAAAGTGGCGCGACGAACAATCTCTAAAAGCTGAATAAATATATCAAGAAACAGAAACGCCCCCTAGAGGGGACGTACTGCGTTGTGGTGGATATCGTAGAGCGAGTCAGTCACAACATATGTTTTTTTGGAGTTATGTTTATTTTTGTAACTTTCGCTTGTGTTTACTGTAAAGGACGAACCAGTAAAGCGCAAGCATATTGATAAAAATAACAACAATTTGCTAAGAAGGAGAGTGGGGTATTATACTGCAAGCATGAGTATCTTCCCTACTGTTACGAAAGCACCAACACCAAAAACAAAGGACGCGAAACGAATCGCTCTTTTCTACGCCATCGTAATTGTCATATTCGTCGTGGCTCAACTGTTTACCTACGATGAATTCCCCGCGTTGATCATCGGCTTTGGATTGCCTGGCGGCGAGCAATTCTCGGTCTTTTTAGCGGCGCTGCTGGTATCTGTAGAGGTGTTTGCATTGCCATTCTTGCTGCGCATGCCCCTCAGTCCAGCCTTTCGCTATTTCAGTATGGGCTGCGGATGGTTAGTGGCGGGCATATGGCTGTTTATCACGACGAATCTGGCACTGCAGGACGGAATCACTGACAATATTGGTTTCCTGGGTACGGCCGTAGCGGTGATGCCTGGCTGGTGGGCGGTATTCGTCAGTATTGGCTTGGCGATCATTGCTGCTTGGAGTAGTTGGGGAATGTGGCCTGGATCTGTTAAGACTTCAGCAAAAAAACAGTTGTCGAAACGCTAGTTCGGTCGTATGATTAAACTAAGTAATTAAGGAGTTATGACATGGATATCTTAAATAAACTTGAGTCGACCATTCATGGTTGGGTGAAGAGTGTCCCGCACCTTCCTGTGGCTGGGCAGAAATGGTTGGGTCAGAACGTATGGTGGATTGTCCTGATCGGAACAATCTTGTCAGCGATCGGTGGACTGGTAGCAATTGGCGGAATCTTTACGCTTCTTGCCCTCATGAGCGCCTACGCAATCTACGCACCGACTGCGACGGTGAGTAGCTTGGTTGGTGCAATTGTGGGCGTCGTCTTCCTCGTTCTACAGGTATTGTTGATGGCGATGGCAGTAAAACCCCTCAAAGCAGGTCAGAAAAAGGGTTGGGTGATCCTATTCGCTAGCTGGCTACTAAACGTAGTGTCAGTGGTACTGGGTGCAGTACTTAGCTTTAGCGTCTTTGGCTTTATCACCGGTATTCTATTCGGTGCTATCGGTATCGCTATTAGCGGGTACTTCTTGTTCGAAATTCACGGACAATTTGTACATACCGTTAAACACAAAGCGAAAAAAGCGTAGTCTAGATACATTCTTAAATAAGCCCCGACCGGGGCTTATTTTTATATCTAGTCAGCACCTAACACTTGAGAGATCACCTCGGTTAGTGTACAATCCTTAGGTGCACTTACTGGGGATTCGCCAAGTGGTAAGGCATCGGCTTTTGGTGCCGACATTCGGGGGTTCGAATCCCTCATCCCCAGCCAAGAAAATTGACCTGCTTTTGCGGGTCAATTTTCTTGATTTAGGACGTATGATTTGAACCCCCGGTTTTGCGAAGCAAAACGACGGAGGGTTCGGTGAAGTGAATGAAGCGAAAAAGTGTTTACATTTTTGAGCGAATGAACGGAGGAGCAGTTTACTGCGATATCCCTCATCCCCAGCCACGATTTACACCAAGCGTGACCCGAATAGGTCTAAAGTGTTGGTGCAAATCAAAGTAATAAAAAACGACCGATTTTGGTCGTTTTTTAGTTCGAATCCCATGTGCCCTCGACCTCTATAGGGTAAGTGGGTCTAGAACTCCTTAAAGTCATGCTATTGGGTTTGTTATACTGTACTTATGAATATAACAAGAGTGTTGGTAAGAGATTTCCGTTCTATAGAAGATATAGAGATTAGTGTCTCAAGCTTGAACGTACTTGTTGGACAAAACAACCACGGTAAAACAAATTTCTTAAATGCAATCAATTGGTTCTATTTTGGTGGCTCGGTCGATCAACATAAACGTAAAGGCACTTCAAGAGCACCTTACATCGAAGTTGAATTTGATGACATCAAGACTGCCCTGTCAAAGATGAAAAATGAAAAGAATCAGAAAACACTCGATAGCAAGATAGGTGAACTAGATACCGTTACTCTTGTTCGTACTGTCGATGAGGCAGGAAAGACCTATAGAAAAATTCTCAAACCTGACGGTACATACGATGATCCAGGGGTTGGGTTTGATAGAGCTCTAAATGACTTTCTTCCTTCAATCGAATTCGTACAAACGGAGAATAATCTAAGGGAAGTTTTAAAGTACGGCAAAACCACACAGATCGGCACAATGTTGTCGGGTGTCCTAAGCGAAATACTCGCGAGTGGAGACGAGAAGTATAAAAAATTCATCGATGAATTTTATGAGCTCTTTGGTTCGAAAGACTCCAAAATTTATGATGAATTAAATAAGCTTGCACAAAGTGTGCAGCTTTATCTCCAGAAACAGTTTCCTGAAACTACGAATGTGGAGTTTGAGGTAAAGAATCCCGATCTGAATGACCTATTCAAGAACTTCTCTGCAAAAGTTGATGATGGCGTAGTCACGGAAGCATACGAAAAAGGCGATGGTATGCAGCGAGCCTTAATGCTTGCTATCATACAGACCTTCGCGGATTATAGGCGCAATAACGCCGACATAAAGAATTTCATTTTCTTAATTGACGAGGGCGAATTGCACCTTCATCCGAGAGCACAGCGACATTTGAAGCGTGCACTTGAAGACTTGGCGCAGAATGGTGATCAAATTTTTCTTACCACACATTCGTCTGTGCTCATTGCGGAAGAGAATTTAGGAGACAAACAAGTTACATTGAAGGTCCAAAAGTATGAGGATGGTATCACAACCGTCGAGCCACAAGATAAGTTGGCTAAGCAGAATGTTATTTACGACTTGCTTGGTGGGAGCCCTTCTGACCTACTTTTGCCCACGAACTTCTTAATAGTTGAAGGCGCTTCGGAGGTTGAGTTTCTTACGCGTGTAATAGCTCGCCACTATCCAGAATGGGCAAGCGTAAAGCTTCTCCCGGCGAAAGGAGATATGCACGAAGCTGTGCAGTTAATCAGTGCTCTTGAAAAGATATTCACACCCCTTTCGGCAACTATTTATGATAAAAGATACCAAGTAGTAGTCGATTCTAATAAGGTGTCTCCAGAGCAGTTTGCTGCGCTGATCGCAAGGTTACCTAGTTTTTCAAAAGATGATCAGCTTCATGAACTAGGGGTAGGCTCACTAGAGGAGTATTATCCGAATAAACATGATGATCAATGTAGTGATGCGTCGGACAGCAGAACATATATGGAGACCTGGACATTTAGCGCTAGTGACGTCGCGGCATTTAGTAGCGGCCGTAAAGTAAGCGTAGCAAGACGCGTTGGTGACGCAATCACCAAAGAGCAGTTCGAGACTGAGATGCCTGTTATGTTACAAGCTCTGAATGCTACTTTTGAAAATAGGCTTGGACAACTATAGTCCTGTCGTGCAACTTTAGGCCCAAAGTGACATTCCGTACTAGTTGTGCCTTTTCAAACTTAGTTCCTTGATAGAGTGCGTATTTCATATAACTTTTGAATGCTTCTTGGGTAGTAACGCTCGATATTACCTCTACTTCAGTTGGAAAGATTCTTCGATCCGCATAATCGGATCGTACCAGCCGTTTTCCAAAACATAGGTCTGCACTTGCTTTTCCAGCCCGAAGATCACCGCTATACCTACGATGATAAATAGGCTGCCGATAACTTTCTGAAATACTCCGCGAGGGTTGCTCATCCACTTCATTTTATTTACCAGCACGCGACCAAAGATACTAATCAAGAAAAGAATCGTGCCCAGGCCAATACAATACGCGATCAGGTACCCAACGCCTGATACGAAGGAAGCAGGGAGAATAACAGCAACGATCAGGGCGTAGGTTGGGCTGCAGCTATTAAAAATCGGTCCAAGCGCAGCACCAAGAAGGATGTCTTTTTTTATCCCACTTTTTCCTTGCGATTGACCCATGAAACGGTTAGCGAGGAGGTTTAACCGTGTGGCGACCATGAATTTTTCCCATAGGACAGGGAAGAGCAGGGTTATACCAAACAATAGTACGATGCCGCCAGAAATGACCGCCCATACCGTTGTCGGAACACCGAGAAGCGCGGTCGTCGCTTTAAGAAGTAGTGTAAAAAGGATGATCGAGACGATAAGACTGGCGATAATAACTAATGGGTGTTTCAGCGATACTTTTTTGTCGTTATTTTGATGCAATGAACTTCCGCCAATGATCACCGGGAGCAGGGGTAGAATACAAGGGGCAAGCACGGTCAGAATTCCGGCGACGAATGAAACGATGAATAACTCAATCATCGCAGCAGCTCGCGTTCAACCGAGCTGAATTGAGGTTCTTCGTAAGCGACATAGCTGGCGATTTTATTACCGGCATCATCTATTTTTACGAAAGTTGTTTGTAAGGTAACACCATATCGTTCCCGAAGTTTCTGGTTTGAATCGTAGTCGATCTTGAATACAGTAACGCCAGTCGGGATTCCGTCAGCCTTTATGCTTGCCTCGATCTGTCGACACTGTGGGCACCAAGAAGCATGGAAAAAGAGCAGTTTAGTGCCTTTTGTAGTTGCGATAGCTTCTTCGGAGTAGTCGGTATACACACCTGGTTGAGTGTTCGTCTGTGCAGGTGGCGTGGTTTCTTCCGACGAGGTTGATGTCTCTTTAGTCATTTCTTCGGCAACCGTACCCTTATTCGGGGTAATTAGAATATAGGCGACTGCGGCAGAGATTAAAACGAGCAGACCAATGACAATAAATAATATCTTTTTATTCACTGTGTTTATTATAGCATTTCTTATTGGAACATCATTTGCTTATGCTTGCAAATTAGCTATCTAAAGATATAATAAACCCCCATAATGACGCTTCGACCAAGTCCAGAAAGTTATCCTGCAGCACCTCGGATGAAAGAGGCTCCTTTTGGTCGGGTAATGACTGCTATGGTGACGCCGTTTGCCGAAAATGGCCGCATAGATCTGCGTGCAGCAGGGAAGCTGGCGCAGTATCTGGTTCAGACTGGTTCGGAAGGTCTGGTTGTTGCCGGCACGACCGGTGAAAGCCCTACTATTACCCACGAAGAACAACATGAATTGTTTTGGACTGTACGCGAAGCGGTGGATGTCCCAATTCTCGCTGGAACTGGCTCAAATGACACAAGGGAAGCGGTCGAGTTAGCGAAATACGCCACTGATAATCAGTTAGCGAACGGTCTACTCGTCGTGTCACCGTACTATAACCGTCCACCGCAGAGTGGCATCATTGACTATTTCAGTCAGGTTGCTGATGCGACCGATTTGCCGATTGTTATGTATGACATCCCTGTTCGTACAGGTCGTGGTATTGAGCACGATACGATGGTTGAGCTAGCACAGAAATTCCCACATATTCGTGGGTTGAAAGATGCGGCAGGTGATCCAACCAGGACTGCGACATTACTACGACGTTCTGATTTACCGTCTGACTTTGTCGTGTATAGCGGTGATGACGAAAAGAACCTCGCACTTGCACGGGTTGGGTCAGTTGGAGCGATATCGGTTGCGGGACATTGGGCAGCTCGTGAAATGGCTGCAATGTATGATGCATACAATACTGGCGATGGACAAATGGCAGAATCGATTAATGCTGCTCTGCAAGGTTCATATAACTTCGAGACATCAGCCGATACTCCAAACCCACTTCCAACAAAAGCAATGATGCGCACTATTTTGGGTGAAAAAGCGATCGGTTACTGTCGCTCACCACTTGTTATTGGCAGTGAAGCCGAACACGATCTTGAGCGACGTGCCCGTGAGGTTCGAGCTGAATTAGTGAGTTTATTTGGTCAAGCAATTGACGCCTAAATAGAATAATTTCTTCGCCAAAAACTGAAACACCCCCCGCACGGGAGAGTGTCCCAGGTGCGAAGGGTGGACCTTCGATCATGTAGTGACGTTGACGTTGACCTCGCGGAACGTGGCATCAGGTCCGACCTTCAGCCAGTTCTGCACGATCATCACATCACCGATCTGACCGTGCCATGGATAGGGCGGGTCGAGGACGATGTTGCGGTCAGGCACCCCGAACGTGGGTTGCATGGTCGTTCGAACGAACTCCTGAGCCTCTTCGAGGGTGGGGAGCCCATCGGTGTGGTGCTTGTCACTCATGAGCCGGACGAAGTCCTGCTCACTCGCCAGTTCCGGCGGGCCCGGCATGCCGTGCTCGCGGTAGAAGGCGGGATGGAAGGTGTCCGCTTCGACGTTGTGGTAAATCAGGATGATGTCTAACGGTCCGCTCGTGAACGTTCCGTCTCCTTTGGGGATCAACACGATTATTCCTCATCTCGTCTCGTGAACAGTATGTATATTATAACAATTATCTATACTATTGTCAATTTTTGAAATAAAATAACACCCGCGTGGGTGTTGCTGGAGGGCAGCCCGGGGAAATCCCGAGCCGCCCTCCGTATCGCCGGTATTAGCGACGAGTTGTTGCTGTTTTCGAGCCGGCGTGGCTAAACGCTTCGTTCCTGCTCGTTGGGCGTGAACCCGAGGGCGAGGTACTGGGCGTCCAGCTGGGCCTGAAGCTCTTCGGTGAAGCTGGCGACCAGCAGGTCCGTGAAATCCGAATCCTGCCATTCGTTCACGATGATGAACAGCAGCCGCAGGCTGAGAAGGTCGTGGTCTTCACGGGCCTTCTTGATGATCGCCTTGTAACCGTCCTCGTCGAGGTCGTCGAGCCCGTACAGGTCCTCGTCGTAGTCAGGCTCGCGCTTGAAGCGGACGATCATCTCGTTCCACTCGGTTGCGAGGTTCTGGCTGACCAGGTCATCCCTGTCGTCGTACGTGTTGCTGCTGTAGTCCTCGAGCTCGTCCCACAGCTTGGTGACCGCCTTGTAGTCGGCGACCGTGCCCTCGCGAGCGGCGATCAACAACGCCTTGAGGTGCTCGATGAGCGCCTCGTCGTAGGCGGTGTCGAGCCAGTCGAGGTCGCCTTCTTCGGCGTGCTCTTCCAGCTCGTCGTAGGTGATCACCGGCGTTTCGTCGGTCGCGAACATGGGGTGAAGCTTAGTGAAGAGCTCCTCCTTGTCCGTGACGTTCTTCAGTGCCGCGAAGGCCGCCAGCTTGGGCTCGATCTCGGCGCGGGCTCGAGCTTCCTCGTCCAGCGCTTCGATCTCGCTCTCGATCTGGCTGACCAGCGAGTCATAGTCCGCCTCGGCGAGCTTCGATCGTCCGGCCTCGAGCTCGGTCTGCAGAGCGACGTACTCCTCGCGCGTGGTGGCAGCGTCGTACTTGTCGCGCATCTGACGATACGCGGCATTCTTCGCTTCCGCCTCGCGCGTGGCGAGCGACCGCTCGGCATCCTCGCGGGAGGTGTCACGTCGATCTTCTCGCTCGTCTCGCGACGAACTGGTGGAGCTGTTCTCCCAGGCAGCGTTGCGCCGCTTGATGAGAACAACAATGCCAAAGACGCCGCCCGCGAGGGCGAGGCCGATGACAATTCCGATGAACAGGTCCATGTCTTACGCCTTCCGGTAGTGTCCAGTAAAACAACAGAGGTAATATATCATATTTATGTATTTTTTGCAAGTTAATTAACATCGCGTTATTATCAAATTAACACCTCTCAACCCTTGACTTTTTATGAAAAAAGATGTAAAATTGCAAAATTCGCTGGTGGGCGACGAACGATCATCACAATTCATCATGAAACTACATACGTAACTAGTTACGTTCATCCCACCATTCATGCAACACCTATCCCAAGGAGAAATACATGGACATCTTCGCGTGGCTGCAGAGCCTGCTCGAAGGACCCGCGATCATCGTGGGTGTCATCGGCGTCCTCGTGGTCGTCGCCGTCGGATTCATCGTCTTCAAGATCGGCTATCGGATCACCGATGCCGACGAGGCGCTGGTGATTACCGGCGGGAAGAAGGGCCCTCGGATCATCAAGTCCGGCGGCGCCTACGTCTCGTTCCTTCGCAAGAGCGAGCGGTTCCCGCTGGGCAACATGACGATCCAGTCGGACGACTACGAGACGCAGACCAGCACCAAGGTGCCGATCGTCGTCAAGTGGACCGCCCAGATCCGTCCCGACACGAAGACCGACGGCGCGCTCGAGAAGGCCATCGTCGGCTACATCGGTGGCGGCTTCGACGACACCGTCAAGTCGCTCAAGCTGACGCTTGACGGAGAGATTCGTCAGGTCGTCGCGACGATGACGCCGGATGACGTGCTCACCAAGAAGGACGAGTTCAGCAGCCAGGTCACGACGAACGTCGCGCCGAAGATGCTGGACCTGGGCTTCCAGCTGGTCTCGCTGAACATCGCCGAGGTCAGCGACCGGAACGAGTACTACAGCAACTCGGCGGCCGAAGACCGCGAGGAGAAGCGGCGCAGTGCCGCGGTCCTCACGGCTGCGGCCGAGAAGGCGATCAACGTGGCGAAGGCCGAATCCGAGCAGGTCTCGGAGACGGCCATGCTCGACAAGAAGCTGGTCGTCGCCGAGAAGGATCGCGATGTCGCGCTCCGCCAGGCGGAGTTCGACCAGGAGACCGCAGCTGCACAGGGCCAGGTCACTGTCGTTCGTGCGCAGCAGGAGAAGGCCGCCGCCACCGCCCAACAGGAGGTGGCGGTTACTCAGGCCGAGACCGCTCGCAAGACGCTCGAGATCGAGGCGGAGTCCTCGGCTCGCAAGAGCGAGATCGACGCACAGGCGGCCGGTACGGTCGCCAGGACCCAAGCGTCGGCTGCGGCCGAGGCGGTGACGATCGAGGCGAAGGGTAAGGCTGACGCCATCGGTATCACCACCAACGCCGAGGCCGAGCAGGTCCGTGCGCGTGGTCGTGCCGAAGCCGACGCCACTCAGGCGAAGGGTGAGGCCGAAGCCGCTGCGATCCTCGCACTCGGTAAGGCCGAGGCCGAGCGCGAACGCCTGATGGCGGAAGCGCTCGCGGCCAACGACGGTGCGAACCTCCAGGTCCGCATCGCCGAGATCGAGAGCAACATGCGTGTCACCATCGCCACCGAGACCGCCAAGGTCGTCGGCAACATCGGCGAGAAGGTCACGATCGTCGACATGGGTGCGGGTTCTCGGGAAGGCGGCGGCAACGTGCTGTCCGACTTCCTCGGCGACCTGCCCAAGCTGATGCAGCAGGGTGACCTGCAGTCTCAGCTGCTCGGCGGTGCCCCTCTGGGGGCCATGCTCGGTTCGCTCGTCGCGGGACTCCGCGGTGAGCAGGCAGGTGGAGGCGTTCCTCTCGGTCTGCGCAACCAGCCGGCTTCCAAGCCGGCTGCGGATGAGCCCGAGCCCGCGACCCAGTCGCAGGTTCCGGCTCCGGTGGTGTCGGGAGATGCGGCTTCGGCCAAGTCCCCCAGCTCCAGAGTGGGAACTGCGGCCGTCGCGGCCGCTGCAACCGCTGCCGCTCTGGCGGAGCCCGCCGAACCCGTGGTTCCGGCCGTCGACTCTGTCGTCGAGCCCGGTTCCGAGGGATCGTTCGCGGATGACGCCATCGCGGGCCTGCAGGCTGCCGCCGAGGCCGCACCGGAGATCCTCGGCCACGCCCGGGACATCCGGGACGCGGTCCGTCCGGGCAAGCGGGACAAGAAGTAGTCGCATGATGAGGCTGGGGTACGTTGGCTCGCGCTGACGTACCCCGGCACCGTCTCTACAATTGTATTGAGACGATGGTCACGTACGCGAATCGCCCCAGGCATCTGATAAGCCCTGGGGCTTTTCAATTCCCAAAATATAAATGAATTTATCGAATCAACGAAAACGCTGCCGCCGCGGCCGCGACTTGGTGTTCACGAACTGTTTGGCTACCGTCACGGGTTTCCCAGATGCTATGTGCTACCAAGAAACCGAGGTAGACGAGGGCTTGATCGCGATTAATGCGATCGGCATATTTCGATACGTCATGGCCAGACTTTGCCAGGTCAATTAGGAACATAGTGATATCAGCGTCTTTTGGCGCAACGTCACCCCAGCTCCAGTCAACCAATTTAACTCCTTGGTCGGGATGCCAAGCAATGTTTGATTGACGTGCGTCGTTATGTGCCATGTATAACGGAACATCTCGATCAAGTTGAGACGCGGTGCCTCGAAGCTGTGGCAAGAAATTCGCAAGGTCGCTGGCGAGGGATTTCTGGTCATTTGTCCAGTTCGCTGATAATAGGTGGATTTTATCAGTAATAGCCGTCATCGAAGCATTATCAATGGCATCCCAGCCTTCTTCCCAGAAGGTGGTATAGGTATCTTTTATATCTTCATGATATTCAGGATTAACGGGTGCTTCGATTGATTGCAGGTGGTCAAGTTTAGCAATAATGTCTTCGCAATATTGTTTAAAGCGCTCGTCGTAAGGAGCATCCCATAAGTAACCATCATCAGGATGAAATGCATCCATTGCTAGGATAGAGTCATCAATCAAGTCGACACGTTTTGGGATGGCAGTAAACCCTTGCTTTGCGGCATGACCGAACAGGAAGAATTCTTTTCTTAGATAGCGACGAGAGTGCTTTTCGCGTTCTGGATCGGTGAATCGAGATGCATCATGTGCTTTGACAAATAGACGGGTCGAACCGTCGGAAACATAACGATGATCATAGGCCATGTGCCCCGCATCAATAACGGTGGTTTCTAAAGATTCTTTCGGAAGGGCGAGGATATCACGAATAGTGGTATCGCCCTCGGGATGAAATGCCATACGAACAAGTACCTCATGTGATCCATGCATTTTTATTCCTGCTAACTCTTCTTCGGTAAACCAGCAGGCGTCGTCGGCGTCATCACCAGCAACGACAGGGAAGGGTTTATCAACAACAAACGTATACGCAGATGTTTCAGCCCAAGAGTTCGCGGTAGTTCGTAGGTCGGCCACTACGCCTCGATAAAGAAGCGTTGCTGGTTCGGTTATGTTGCGTCCGGTTTCTTCACCCAGTTCGCGACGAGCACTGTCTTCGGGGTCTTCGCCGTCGTCGACAAATCCTCCAGGGATTGCCCAGACGGGTTCAACTGGTTTGCCGTCAGGACCTAGAGGTGTATCGCTTCGTTGGATAAGTAGCACGCGGGGGACGGCTTCGCTGGTAATAACGATAGGATCAGCCGTATAATTTGGGCCCCAGAAATAGTATGTACCCTTGCCGGTGACCATTCCTACTTCAGGATCGGTGATCATGCTATTAATCCAAGGATGAAGCGGTCGGCCATCTGAATCAATCTTGTAGCCTGCATCCAGAAATTTTTTTGATTCCTCGACAGTAGGGAGGGGAGTGTTATTCATTGTCCACGGCCCGTTTGGTAGTTCTGGTAGGGTATCGCTGGAAAAGCTATCCTTGTCGAGCGTCAGGCGCGTCGTAGGATAACCGCGGTAGACTTCACCGCTGGTTATAACGCGGCGGGTTGCTTCAAATAGTTGCGTGTTCATACGTAGGCTCCGTCTTTCATTGCTTCGGCTAGCATGACAACTCGGGCAGCATCGGTCTGGTATCGTTTAACGATATCAATCGGACCGGTGTGTTTGCCTTCGTCGTCACTGATCTTCACCGTGTCTTTTTCGCCAGCGTGAGTCGCTTTCATGACGAAATTATTAACGGGAAGTCCCATGTCGTTTGTAAAGTCAGTGCCCACACCGTCAAGGACGTTGATACGACCGTTGAACTGATCAGCCAATATAATCATTTTATCGACGTTAAGTCCATCACTAAAGACGATCGTCTTTTTTTCAGGGTCGATGTCATTGTCGATATAAAAGTCGATAGTTTTTTCGCCAAAGTCGATCGGATTACCTGAATCATGGCGGAGGCCATTCCACTCTGCTGCGTCTTGTTGTGAGAAGTCCGCAAAGAAGAAGTCACTACCGAAGGTGTCAGTCAAGCCAATCGAGAGATCCTTACCATAACGATTAAACCAGTCTTTCATCATCTTGCGGTGACCCAGTAGGGGTTGACCACTTTTGGCGTCTTCTATCGCCGCGTATACCATAGGCATTTCGTGGGCGTAGGTACCAATTGGTTTTAGACCAAACTTGTGAGCGTAGTAGGGGTTGCTGGTGCCAACGAAGTTATCAGGAAGTTCATTCGCGAATCGTTCAACGACGTGTTGATGCCAAGCAGCGCTAAAGCGACGGCGAGTACCAAAGTCGGCAAATTTAATATCAGGGCGTTCTTTGAGTCGAGCGATTTTTTCGTCGAGTCGACGATCGCCCTCTGCCCATACTTCTTCCATACTAAGGCCACGTGCCTCAATCAGGTTGGCGTAGTATTGTTCGTTAACTTCACTCATAACCACCGTTTCCCACAGACTGACCGCTGCCCAAGGGCCAGTCGTTGAAATCGCGAGGTCTTTGGTTTCAGGGTTAATACCAACATTGACAGGGGGGAGGCGAAGGTCAGCGAGGAAATCGAGGTAGGGTTCGTCAAATCGCGCCGAACCATCTTGGGCGGTCAAACCGGCATAGTAGGCAATTTCTTCAGGAGTAAATCCTTGGTCTCGGATTGCCTCGAATCGCGCGTTAAGCTCATCAACACTCACAAATTCGCTCAACAATCGTTCAGAACGGTTCTTCATTGTAAAGGTGACCTCGGCATCGGGGTAGTTCTCGAGGGCAACCTGTCCCATAGTCGGCTTGTAGAAATCAAGCCCTTCACTTAGGTTGAATGGTCGTTCTGGTGTGAGAGTGAGCAGTTCTGACATAATGATCCTTTTATTAATTAGTGTTCTTTATACACTATCTAGTATCATAGTACCCCCTACTTATTGTAAAGTCAACACTAATTGCATTTTATGTTCGATAACTGTATACTTTCATTAGTAAGAAAAGGAGCACCACCATGCCAATGCCAAACGATCTTGTTTTTGTCCGTCACGGAATGTCCGAGGCAAATACCGTTCATAGGATCACGAAAAAAGGTGGTGAACACGAAAAGGAAGCCGAAATTAATGATCGGCCTGATTGGCAACAACGCTTGTCAAAACTTGGGATTGAGCAGGCAATACTGGCAAAGATATGGCTCGACGAAAATCTAGGTGGGGTTGAATCGTTTCAAGGGCGATACGTTTCGCCGTTCCTGCGAACCCGCGAGACGGCTGCGTATATTGGTGGCATTGAGCTTGGTGAATGGACCGTTGACGACCGCGTCGTTGAGCGTAGTTGGGGGGTATACGGTATTGTTCCGAAAGCCGAACAACGCTCACACTTTCCATTAACCGTACGATTGCACGAAACGACCCCATGGTATGTGCGCTTTGATGGGGGTGAAAGTATGCCGGACGTTTATAGCCGATTCCGTGATTTTCAGGGGACCCTTCACCGTGAACAGGCGAATAATCGAGTCATTGTGGTATCGCATGGCGACTTTATCAATGTCGCGAGGTATGGAATAGAACGCATGTTACCAGAGCAGTGGGAAGCGATTGATCGTGACCCTGCCTATACCATTCGAAATTGTAGCGTCACTCATTACACCCGAGTGAACCCTGATGATCCTGATGATATTAGGGAAAAGATTCGCTGGCGTCGAATGGTCTACCCTGATGCACCAACTGAATCACCAGACGGTGGAACATGGGTAGAGTTACCTGACCGGCAGCGTTTTACCGGCGCAGAGTTGTTACGACAAGCTGATTTCGCACCGCCGCTGTTGGGTGAAGACCGATAATGTACCGCTATCTGCTGGTGCCTGGGCGTCATCAAGCGGTTACACGTTTCCAGATAGATAATCTAAAGAAGCTTTTAAAGCGTCCTGATATCGAGCACCGCGCCGAGGTTGTGTGGGCAGTGACCAGTGCAAATCATGGGGGAACCCAACGAAATCCACTAACAGGGAGTCGTCGGCTGGGCATTATCGAAGCTGTCAGTGCGGCCGAGCACTTGCCATCGCAGGTGTATCGCATTACGAATATGACGCAGAAGAAGGATTTTGCTCACTATCTGATTGAAGAAGTACGCCTACAAAGTAAAGGGCGAGTTGATCTGACGCCTGAAAACACCTTAGTTGTCTGTTCGACCAAGGAAGTCGCCGAACAGTATGTGGCACGGGGATTTGCGATTGATTCAGCCGAGTTCGATGAAACGTTTGAACACCAGCGAGGACCACGTCCGTGGGATGTTGTTGAAGAAGTTATCAAAAGCGGGGCACAGTGGCGATCAAATGCAATTGTTCGTGATGAAATGCACCCTGTCTGTTTTGAAGAATTTGAACGGTACGGTTTAGGCGATGACATCGTCGAGATCTTTCAAGATCCGTTAATCGACAGTGATGATGGTGATATCACGACAACGCGCGATTATACGACCTATCGTCAGGCGTTTGAAGACGGGGCGGTCCGGAAAGTGGCTGACTTCGTCGACTACGTAAAGCCGGGGCGTATCCTGGATGTTGGTTGTGCGACTGGTGAAACACTAAAGATTTTATCAAAGCGTCCTGAAATGTTCGAATCTGATTTTTACGGAGTCGAAGCAGCTCGCCCGCTATACCAGATTTGTCAGCAGCGCAAAGATGCTGGTGAATTTGGCGATACTAATATGTTCTTCTACCAACGTAATATCATGCGCAGCTCGTTGTTTCCTCGCAATTCCCTCGACACGATCATTACAATGGCGCTTACCCACGAGGTGGAATCGTATTTAGGAAGAAGTGAATTAGTCGCCTTCATTGAACGAATGCACGCTATTTTAGCACCGGGCGGCGTCTATATTAATTACGATGTCGTGGGTCCGAATAATAAAGACAAGATCGTTTACGCACTTCTCAATGAAGACGACGGCGAGAACCCCGACGACGTACATCCTGATATCGAAACAGGCGAACTGCCTGAATTCCTAAGGTCACTGTCATCAAAGGCGCGTTTTCGACGATTCGCCAAAGATTTTCGAGCGGTGGAAGGTGATCAAATTGAGTATCGATTTGAAAATATTGAGGGTGAAGAGTATGCGGTCCTCCGACATGCCGACCTGTGTGATTTCTTAGCTAAAAAAGATTATTTCAATATTGGACCAGTGAAATGCACGAACGATTTTGTTTCTGGGAATATAGCGATTGGGTTAAAGCCTTGACCGACGTCGGATTTACGGTAGGTAAGGGATCAGAACCCAAGCAGAATCAATGGCTGATTGAAAATCGCTTTGCGACGGCTGCTGAAGTCTTTACAAAAAATGGCGACGATTTTGTACCCGTCGAACAGCCGATTACCAACGTCTTATTAGTTGCATATAAATAAATAGTCGTATAACTGTAATCTGTTAAAGACCGACACTTATTGTAGAATTTACATTAACTATAGTATGACTTTATACTAAGTGTTATTATTACACTATCAGTTAGTGTATCGTTGACAATAACCTACTAACGATCATCAGCTACTGACGCCTTCCCGAGTGGAAGAAGAGGAGCATTAAGGGCTTAGCGGGAGAGTTAATCTCGCTCGAAACTTAATAACTAGGAATTACACACTACAAGAGAGAGGTGAAACCATGTCAGCCGAATTTCAATTCGCTGGCGGAAGCTGGATCGGTCGCGATCATCGCTGGGCCGGGTTAAACAGTCAGGATAGCTGGACTATCCTTACGGCTGGAGACCTGACCGTCGGAGTCGTGGCTGATGGCTGCGGAAGTCATGCTCACAGCGAGGTGGGCGCCCAGTTGGGCGTCAAGATCCTCGCCGAGAGCATCCGCGCCGCATACAGTGGTCCGAAACACCAGATCAAGTGGAGCCGCGTACAACAGCAAGTCGTCTCGCAGTTGGACGTGCTGGTGCGTGCCATGGGCGGCAACTATCGTGAAGTGATCAAGCAGTATTTCCTGTTTACGCTTCTCGGTTTTGTCACCGACGGCCACACCATCACGTTCTTTGCGCTAGGCGACGGCACCATCGTCATCAACGGAGTCGTGACGAACCTTGGACCGTTCCCGAACAACGAGCCACCCTATATCGGGTACTGCTTGATGGGCGAGGATGCCACGGTCGATTCCGACCTGTTGCGTTTGCACCCGGTGTTTGCCCCGTTTGATGTCACCGACGTGAATTCGTTCATGTTGGCGACGGACGGGATAGACTACCTGGTCGCAAGCGAGGGCAAGAAAAAGCCCGGCCTGTCCGGCATCGTCGGACCGATCGAGCAGTTCTGGCAAGACGACAAGTACTACGCCCTCCACATTGCCATCGAGCGCGAGCTGAAGCTGATCGGTCGTGACTACCCCCAAAAGGACCCGGAATTCGGGTACCTGCGGGATGACACCACGATGATCGTCGGACGCCGCGTTCCCCAACCCACAGAAACGGAGTAACCATGCCTTCAGTCATGCTGAATGGTCAGGTCGTCCGTTTGCAACCGGGCGCCTTGATCGGTAAAGGTGGCGAAGCAGACGTCTTCAAGGTCGACAACAACACCGTGCTGAAGCTGTTCAAGACACCGAAGGATCCCGACTACACGGGTGACTCGGCGGCACAGCAAGGCGCAGTCGTTCGCATCGCCGAACAACAGAAGAAGCTGCGCGTCTTTCCAAAGGGTCTCCCTGCGGAAGTCGTCGCACCCCTTGCCCTGGCTTTTGACAAGTCCGGGAACGACAAGGTGGTGGGGTACACCATGCCTTTCATCAGTGGAGGGGATGTTTTGATGAAGCTGACTAGCCGTCAGTACCGCGAAGCAAGCGGTATCGACGGTAATCAGGTCGTCAAGATCTTCCGAGAACTCCATCGAGTGTTCAAGCAGATCCACGCACAGTCTGTGGTGCTGGGCGACGTCAATGACCTGAATGTCATCGTGAATAACGGTGGCGTGAAGGTGGTCGACGCCGACAGTATGCAATTCGCAGGGTTCGAGACCCACACCTTCACGAGTCGATTCGTCGACCCGCTTCGGTGTGCTCCCGATCACCTTGTGCTTGCGCGGCCACACAACCAAGAGTCCGACTGGTACGCATTTCTTACGATGCTGATGCAGTCGCAACTGGCGGTTGGTCCGTACGGAGGTGTTCACCGGCCCAAAACCGGCAGACGCCTTCAGCACGACGAAAGGGTGCTGGGACGAGTGACGGTATTTGACCCGAGTGTCATCTACCCGAAGCCGGCCCTCCCCCTCGGTGTCTTGCCGGACGACTTTCTGGACTACCTGCACCAGGTGTACGAGAAAGATCTGCGTGGTGAGTTTCCGCTTCGCTATTTCGACAATCTGCGCTGGACGGTATGCACGCAGTGTGGGGAAACCCATGCGCGTAACATCTGTCCGACCTGCGCGGCCACGTCGGGGTATGTGAAGACGGTCGTCACCGTTCGCGGTACCGTCACGTCCGAGCGAGTGTTCCGTACAACCGGGCGCCTGCTGTACGTCGTGAATCAGGACCACGAGCTGCGATATCTGTACCACGAGAACGGCGCGTACTACCGCGAGGGGGGCCGCAAGGTCCTCACGGGCGAACTGGATCACGAACTTCGGTTCAGGATCAAGGGCGACTCGACGCTGATTGGAAAAGAAGGCAGGGTCTTTGAGATCGATGGCGACGGTGCGAACCAGAGCTATACGACAGGGCTCTATCGTCAGATCCTTCCAGTGTTCGACGCGAACCAGCAGCACAGCTACTGGCTGAGCGGCAACGAGCTGGTCAAGGACGGCAAGTTTGGACCGGAACGCATCGGTGACATCCTGTCAGATCAGACACTGGTCTGGGTAGGGGAATCACTCGGTTTCGGGTTCTTCCAAGCGGGCAAGATCGTCCGTTCGTTCATCTTTAACGCCAATGGTCAGTCGTTCAATGACCGGGTCGAGATTCCCTCGATTCCCGGCCAGCTGGTCGACGCCACTGCCGTTTTCGGGAACGACCAGATCTGGTTCTTCGCGACGGTGCAGGATCAAGGATCGCTGTATCACAAGTGTTACGTTGTCGACAAGCAAGGGAAGCTCCTCGCTGAAGCTAGTGCCATGGATGGTGAGGATTCATGGCTGGGCGGAGGTATTCGGGGTCACCTGGCAATCGGTAAGCTGCTCTGCGTGGCCACCGACGACGGCATCGTTCGACTTGGGGTGAATGGCGGTGCGGTGTTCGTGGAGAAAGTTTTCCCCGACACCGAGCCGTTCGTGAACTCCCACGCCCAGCTCGTTCAAGGACGAGAGGGGATCTACGCGGTCTTGGGTAACGAGATCGTCCTTCTGAAAATCCACTAGAAAAAACGGAAAGGCAAGGCAATGAAGAACACATTGGCACTACCGGCGTTTTACAAGCCGGAGAACGTCGTCGATGACACGCGCTGGATCGATTTCAGCGCGCTGCAGTCGGCGGCACTCGACACCCGGCGGTCCCTCGGGATCAAGCCGGCGAAGGACGACGCTCGTAAGGTCGGCCTGCTGCTCATCGACACTCAGCGGACGTTCTGCGACCCCAACGGGGAGCTGTTCGTCGCCGGCATGAGCGGAGATGGCGCGGTGCAGGACAGCATCCGGACCGCGGAGTTCATCTACCGCAACCTGGCGACGCTGTCCAGCATCGACTGCACGCTGGACACGCACCGAGCGTTCGCGGTGTTCCACACCTCGTTCGTCATCGATGCGAACGGCAACCACCCGGCGCCGTTCACCACCATCACCCACGCAGACATCGCTGGTGGGGTCTGGGTTCCGGATCCCTTCACAGCGGCGGCGCTGAAGGTATCGGTGATGTTCCTGCGGCAGCACCTGATGGACTACACCGCGAAGCTGGAGTCGGCGGGGCGCTACGCTCTGACGATGTGGCCGTACCACGGCATGATCGGTGACAAGGGCCACGCCCTCGTCAGCGGCATCGCCGAGGCGGTCAACTACCACGGCCTGGTCCGTGGAGTCCAGCCGGGCATCCAGATCAAGGGGACTCACCCCTTCGTCGAGAACTACTCGATCCTGGGACCCGAGGTTAACTCGCTGTTCGACGGACAGCCCGTCCCTCGCAACACCGAGTTCCTGAAGGAACTGATCGAGAACGACGTGCTGATCATCACGGGACAGGCGAAGAGCCACTGCGTGGCCTGGACCATCTCGGATCTCCTGCGGGAGATCGCCGCGATCGACATCGCCCTGGCGAAGAAGATCTACATCATGGAGGACTGCACGACGTCGATCGTCGTGAAGGACCCCACCACCGGTGACGTGATCGTCGACTACGGGCCGGACGCCGACAAGGCGTTCGACGAGTTCCGCAGCGCCGGCATGCACGTCGTCAACTCGACCGACCCGATCGAGTCCTGGCCGGACATCAATCTCGTCTGATCCTGAAAGGAAACGAACAAGATGACAAGCACAACCTCTCTGTCCAGCCTGATCTCCGGAGCAGGGGTCGATGACGACGCGACCGCGGCGATGACTACGGTCGTCGACACGCTGGGGCCGGCTATCAACGCCGGCCTCGGCACGGTCGTCGTCGATGACATCGACGCCTCGGAGGTCATCATCGTCACCGAGGTGCTCGACGACAGCACCTCGATGTACGACAACGCCCAGCACGCCCGCGATGGTCACAACCTCGTGGTCGACTCGCTGAAAGCGTCCAAGCAGCAGGCCGCGGTTCTCTGCGGTGTCTGGACGCTCAACCGAGGAGTGCTGCAGCCGTACGTTCTGCTCGACCAGGCCATCCGCCTGGACGGGACGAACTACAACCCCGGCGGCAGCACCCCGCTCTACGACCAGATGATCCTCGTCCTCACGGCCGTGGCTGCAAAGATCGCAGAGTTCGAACAGGGCGGGGTGACGGCGCGAGCCATCACCTTCGTCACGACCGACGGCGCGGACTACGGTTCCGTCAAGAAGGCTCGTGACGTCGCCGTGATCGTGAAGGGACTGCTGGCGACCGAGCAGCACATCATCGCCGGCGTCGGCATCGAGGATGGCCACACGGACTTCCGCGACGTGTTCTCGAAGATGGGCCTGCTCGATGAGTGGGTCCTGACGCCGGGCAACTCGCCGTCCGAGATCCGCAAGGCGTTCGCCGTCGTCAGCCAGTCCGCGGTGCGGGCCAGCCAGTCGGCGTCGTTCAGCCAGACGGCGATGAACGGCTTCTTCGCTCCGTAGCCGGCAAGAGTCGTGTAATTCCACCCGTGCGAGCCGCAACGCCCGTACACTAACAGACCTGCGAGAGAGCGCGATTCACTTCGCCTCCTCGCAGGTCTGCACGACTCCATATGTAGACATATGCTGATGAGTCCAGGCTATAGGAATATAACCAAGGACGAAAGTCACAAATTAAGAATTAAGATCAATCGAAGCTACGAGACAGTGTTTCGAGGGTTTGTGAGCGGAATTTATGTAACGCTGCAGGACGGTGGGCACCATCACGACGTTTTTCGTCGGTTTCTTCGGTTAGGCCTAGACTCAAGAATTTCTTACGGAAGTTTCGTTTATCGAGTGCGTAGCCAAAGATTCCTTCATAGGCAGCCTGTAACTCGGCGAGGGTAAATCGAGGGGGGAGGAAGGCATACACCGCATTGGTGTAGGTCAACTTCGCGATCAGCCGCTTATGAGCATAGTGAATAATATCGGCGTGGTCATACGCAAGTTCTGGAAGGGACGTTACAGGAAAAAAGCCGACGCCGGTCGAAATATCCGATTCAAGGTCGCGCCCACACCCCATATACGTGACCGATACGGCATGGCCACGAGGATCGCGGGCGACAGTATCGAATGTATACAGCTGTTCGATATAGCTAAGGTTCTTTTTGATATTTACCCCAGTTTTTTCTTGGACGATTCGTTCCAATGCTACGATGGTCGTTTCACCTTGGGGGTTATAGCCACCAGGTAGTGCCCATGATCCTTTGAAAGGGTCGTTCGGGCGCTGTATTAACAGAACAGAAAGCTCGTTATTGATCAGCTGGAAGATAACTGCGTCAACAGTGAGTGTCGGTGCTACATACGGTGTAGTGTATTTCATACAGTTAGTATAACACTGCTCGGGCTTCTGGTGGCATACGCCAGTCGCCCTTAGGGCTTAAACTGATGCCTACTTTGGCGCCATCAGGCATTGCTTGTCTTTTCCATTGGTTTTTGTAAAAGCGATCGATGAACACGTCTAACCATTTGGTAACTTCGTCGGCGGTGCGTCGACCTTCGAATGCTTTGACTGCTAGGTAGCCGATCTTTTCCTTTGGTTCCATCCAGCGAAGGAAGTGATAGAGGTAGAAATCATGCAATTCGTAAGGGCCAATTAGGTCTTCGGTTTCCTGGCTAATGGTGTTTCCATCACCGGTCAGTTCTGGTGAGACGGGAGTATCTAATATATCGGCCACGATTGTCTGTGCCTTTTCAGGCAGGGCTGTACTAGCATGCCTGACGAGTGAGCGGACCAGTGTCTTTGGAATTGATGCGTTCACGTTGTAGTGAGACATGTGGTCGCCGTTGTAGGTGGCCCACCCGAGCGCTATTTCACTAAGGTCACCGGTACCCATGGCTAGTCCGTTGATTTGATTCGCTTTGTTAAATACCAATGCTTGGCGAATACGTGCCTGGGTGTTTTCGAACGTCACATCTTGGCCACCTTCGTGATCAATGACGGCCAGTTGAGCGTCGGTTAGGTTTTGGATGGCAATTTCATCGTTAGTAATTCCCATAGCGGCTGCTAACTTCATTGCATTATTTTGAGTGCGAGCTGAACTGGCGTTTGCTGGCATTGTTAGTGTGTGGATGAGCTCACTTGCTGGAACATCGAGTATATCTGCGGCACGGGTAGCGACTAGGAAGGCGAGTGTTGAATCCAGCCCACCAGAGAGTCCCAAGACTACCTTTTTAATATTGGCGCTTTTGAGTCGCATTGCTAGGCCCGTTGCTTGGATATTGAGGATGTGTTCCAGACGTTCAGCGATTTCTTCGGCTGAACCTTTTGGAATGAATGGTTCTGCGTCAATTGCTCGTAGTAGGTCACTTTGCGCTGGCGTGACAAAGGTAGGAGTAGGAGTGATGTCCATTCGGTTAGGAAAATTGGTGGTTTTTCGACGGTCACTGGCGATATGTTGCATGTCGATGTCGGCAATCATCAGCGGTTGAGGTTTTGTGAAGGGTGCGCGTTCAGCTAGACCGGTGCCTAGTTCGTTAATAATGGCGTGGCCACCCATGACGATTTCGGCGGTAGACTCGCTTTGGTCTGCACTGGCGTAAACATACCCAACCATGTTCCTTGCGGCGGTTTGGGCAACCAGTTCACGGCGGTAGCGTGGTTTTGCGACAGCTTCGGGTGAAGCAGAAGGATTTGCGATGATCGTTGCGCCGTTTTCAGCTAAGCGAATACTTGGTTGTTGCGGTACCCACAGGTCTTCGCAAATTTCGATACCAACTAATTGATCGCCGATAGCGAATAACTGGTCACGACCGAAGGTGACCGCAGTATCATCGATCAGGACCTGGGTATTTGGACGATCGTCCCATGTCTGGTACCAGCGTTTTTCGTAAAATTCGTTATAGGTAGGAAGGTTTTGCTTTGGAACGATGCCGCGAATTTTACCTTCAGAAACAACAGCGGCGGTGTTATAAATCGCATTACCAACTACAAAAGGAAGACCGACGATGGCCGCGGTATTACGACCCTTAGTGTATTCAGCGAAACCAGCAAGTGCCTGACGAGCATTCTGTAAAAGGGCGGGTTGTTGGACAAGGTCCTGAATACTATAGCCAGTCAAAGATAGCTCGGGGAAGACAACGAGGGAAGTGTGTGCGTCGACCGCTTGATCATACAATTCGCAGATACGGGTAAGGTTCTCGGTAACATCGGCAATGGCAACTTCTGGTGTCGCTGTCGCGACCCTTAGAAAGTTGCGTTTTGGTTCGTATCCGTCATCTTTTTTCATAATTTCCATACTTATTTCCTTTTTTACACTAACTGGTATATACTTATCGTAGAGCATAGTTAGTGTAATGTCAACAATAAGTAAGGAATAAAACTATGAGAAACCCAGAACAGATCGAAACAGTCATCTATGGCGGAGCTTTTAACCCCCCTACCCTGGCTCATCAAGAGATCTTGCAGGCAGCTGTCAATTACGCTCGGCCACACGGGGCTGAAGTATGGGTGATGCCTAGTGGTAACCGAATAGACAAGGCGATCCCTGCGACACGTGAACAGCGACTGGCGTATGTTGCCGGCATGATTGAAGACACTGACGTAACGGGGGTTCCTACTTCGGTATATACGGCCGAACTCGATCGAAGTGTCGCGGTTGAAACCTACGATACTGTCGTTGAGCTGGCGGATACCTATCCTGATCGCGAATTTCGCTGGGTATTTGGCGCCGATTCAACCGAGACGATGGGTGAATGGCAACACGGTGACTGGTTGCTTCGGAATTTAGCCATGTTGGTTGTCGAACGGGCAGGAAGCACGATCAACCCATTGGCGGTACGGGCACTGGCGTTGACTATTCCGCACTTAGACCTCAGCTCAACCGAACTCCGTCGCCGAATCGAACAAGGCGAACCGTTCGATGACATGGTAGGTCAGCGAGTGTTTTCAATACTGACCGCGTCTTAAAGATGTCATGTATAGATATATACTGAAATGAGAAAAGGGCGCACATGTGTGCGCCCGATCCCCGTACTGCAAGTGTGCCATCTAGGCCGGAACCGTCGGACGGTAGCCCAAGATGGCGATGAAGCCGCTGCCGGCCATTTGGAGACCCAACGGGTCGTCCTTTGCGAGGCCGAGCATGGTGTGTGGGTCCATGATGTCCCACCAGTCCAGCAGCTTGCCGAAGGCGAACAGCATGAAGGCGTGACGCTGGTTGTCGAGAACGGCGCCGGCGATGAGATAGTTGATCTCTTCACCCAGCGGCGGGACCGACTGACCCCAGCTTTCGCTGGGCCACTCCTTGAGGAGTTCGATCATCTCGGCGGCGTACTCGTGCACCTTCGCGACGTTGAGCGCGATCGGCTGCATGTACACATCCACAACTTCTGAACCCTCGAGAGGGTTCTGGTTCTCGTCGACCTGTCCGAGTGAATCGAACAGGATTTCGAGGATTCGTGCGACGTTCATCGCGGGTACTTCCTTTCAGTAGGGAATAAGTATATTATAGCATAAAATATACAATTATTCAATACAAGATGTGTTTCGTCGTTTACGACTCATCAGCAGGATTATTCTATTCCTGGACACATACCGCCACGGACATCCGAGTGATCGGACGCCGTGGCGGATGCTCACACTCCCGAAGGACTGTCACTACTTGTTACCCCGAAGGGATGCCTACTCGTCGTCGCCCGACGGGAAGGGGTCCTCGATCTCGATGACTCCTTCCTCGTAGGCGGTGATCGTCGAGTTGTCGACGATCGGCTTGCGCATGATCTCGTAGGCCTCCTGACCGTATACCTCGGTGTCGCCGATGGCGATGTAGAGGTTGTCGTTCGGGAACTCCGAGCCACCGAAGGTGCGGACCACCCAGCTGCCAGTTCGCCAGCTGTTGAAGTCCTTCACGGCCACCTGGACGAGCGCCTGTGCGTTGGCGTAGTCCGTGCGGCAGCCGACGATGACCGAGATGACCTGCTGGAAAGTCTCTTCCAGGCCGGTCACATCGGGGTAGGCCTCGACGATCGCCGAGAACAGCGCGCCCTCGTCGATCTGGCCGGCGGGGGTGTCGTAGCGCGCCGCGATGGCGGACGCGAAGACCTCTTGCAAGGCCTCCGACTCCGCCTGCGCGACGTTGGCCGCCTGTGACGTCTGCACCAGGCACGTGGACAGCGTGGTGGCTCCCTGAGCGTACAGCGAACTCATGTTCGCCTCCTTCTGGTTACCGGTGCTGATCACGTTCTGGTAGGTGAAGAACACTGACAGGCCGACGACCAACGCGACGACGAACGCACCACCGGCGATGAGCCAGGGGACGAGTCGGGGCGGGGTCTTCGTGTAGGACGTGTCGTTGTCGGACATGGGATCTAACTCCATCTGTTGTGGTTGGACTTGCGGGATTGTCTGATGCGTCTGGCGAATTCCAGGGGACCCAAGTATCTCAACTCGTCTCTCCAGGAACCGCGTTCGCGCATACGGGTGGATTCTTCCTCGATCTCTTCGTATCGATCGGTAGCAAGAAGGTTGTTGTAGAAGAACAGGCCCCAGGGGAGCGCCAAGATAACGATCATCAGGATGATCGTCACCAAGTAGCCCCACCATTCGACCTCGCTATTGATGGTCAGGTCGCTAAACCCGATACCTTCGCCTTCGCCGTCTTCATCGCACCTCATGCATACCCGTTCGAACGGGAAGTCGACCATGATCGCTTGCGGAATCAGCCCCTCACCGATGGTGTAGGAAGCCTCGCCGTTCGCGACGGTCGCATACGTCTCGCCCATGAGGGTGGGCAGGTCGTATGACTCGTTCAGGAGGGACGTCTCGATCCACGACAGCATGACTCCGTTGCCGGTAGGCATGCCTGTGGATGCGCGCGCCCACTCAACGGTGTCCTGACGGTCGTCGATTCCGATGACCACCATGATGCCGTTTTTGCCGAACGCGTACTTGTCGAGATGGTTGAGCCAGTACGCCTTGAGGGCGTTGGCGTAGTCGTCTGCGGAGACGTCGCTGGGAAGCGCCGAATCCTCGATGACGACCACGTGCAGATCTCCGCGGAGCTCGCTTCCGAGCGCCGCGTTGAACTGCATGACTGACTCTTGCCACTCGGCCTCGTTGTCGGGCGTGAACCCGACGAAGTTGACCTTGTTGGCATTGAACGTTCCGTAGATCGGGCTGTGCAGGTTTTGGGTGTGCTCGGGGAGCAGACCCGCATCCAGCAGCGCATCGATATCGTCGGAAGACGCTTTCAGCAGTTCCTCGTCGGAGGCGAGAATGTAGTTCTCGTATTCTCCTTCGACGGTCATCGGCAGTCCGCGACCATTGTCCAAGGCAGTCCTTGCGGCCTGCCAATCGCCGGGCACCCCTCGCGGGATGTGGTCCGGAATCGTGGTCGGGAAGAGCTCTGGGACATCGATGTTGAACAAGTCGAGGAGGTCTCCTTCCTCCCAGACGACAGGTTCGGCGGCGATGTAGCTCCCAAAGTCGTGCGTGTTACCGATCGAGTCCGTCGTCTCGTAGCGATACTCGAAAGTCGCGTACGGGCAGTCGTGGTACTCGGTGGTGTAGGTAACGGTGACCTCGCCGTCTTCGTCGGTACTGTAATGCGGCACCTGGTAGGGGTCGCAGTCGTACTCGTAGACGCACGAGCCGTCCTTTTCGCACTTGGTCTCTTCGACGTCAGCAGCGATCACCGTCCCGTTAAGGAATTGGTGAAAGCCGCCAACGACTGCCTGATACGCCACGGCGTTCGCCGCGTAGTAGCCGGTGAATCCGGTGGCGAAGGTCCCCACGACAAGCGAGGCGACCCAAATCAACCGAACCCAATAACGCATCTTCAGCATTCCTGTGCGATAGCCCACGTAGAGGCCGACCGCGCAGATAACCAGAGATGCGATTCCCATGACAAGCATGTGTTTCTCCTTTGGTCGGATCTAACAAGGGACAAGTCTTTCGTAGTGTGTGAGCATGTTAACGAACCTGGAGCTCTCGCTCCCGATTCGGTAGCAGGCTCACAAGCTAGCCTATTATAGCATAAAAACTACGATAATTCAATAGCTGACCTCTGAAAGAGTAGGAAATAGCTATAGAACGACGAGATCACTTTCTTCGTCATCGACAATGTCGATTTCGCCTTTAAAATCTGGATGAGCCCTATAGGTAATAAACGGTCGTTTCATCTCATATCCTAATCGCCATGCTTGCGTATCAGTATCGTAGGCAAAGAAGATACTAGTGAAGGCAACGTGGCCTAAATCAAGGGTAAAAAACTTAAAATCCTGATGATTCATGCGTTCAGTGGTCGATAAAAGCCACTTGTCGGCAACCAGTTTTGCCGCGTATTCCGCATCAAACTCTAGCGGCGTAATATTGCGACTTTGTTTTGAATCCTGTGAATCGGCCAGGGTTAACAGCATGCCACTTAACGTTCCTTGTAGGTGAGGCGGAAGTCTATCTTGTTGCATAATTGGGTCACCGACACGATCAAAGATAAATGCTCGCGTGAGGACCTCATACGAGACTTCTTGAAAGATATCTGATTCGTGGCGATCTGTGATCAAAGAAAGATGTTCGTCTCCAACGCGCATCGATTCAATCTCGCCGTTATTAATGGCATGTAGGCGTGCTAAGGCGCCATCACTCATTCGGCGGATCGGATCGGAAAAGTCGGCATCGGTAAATTCGGACATTTGGAATATTATGACATAGCTTTTACTAACTCGACACTATCGGTCGCTATTTTGTGTGTATTATTAGCCTTAAGCCTAATGCTTTTGTATAATGATTTTAAATGACAAACCCAAACATGCAGTCTGATTCTACCGAAAGCTACAAGGGTCCAGAAACCGATGTTAAAAAGCCGCTCATTGAGCGGATGCGCGATCGAATTATCTCTGTTAAAGACCGTGTAGCCGAAACATTCCGACCCACTAGTCGCGTTGAATTAGAAGAAAAAACAGGTGAGGCACTGACCTATGTTGCTGAACAGACGATTCAGCAGGCCGATCAGACAGGTGAGCGAACTCACGATCAAAGCAGTGAAATTATTGAAGCAGTCAGTGCAGCTGCTGGGCAAACCGTGGAGGGTGAACTAGCTGGGCACGATGGTAATCCGTTGGCCGAGCTGAAACAAGATGGATACAGTTCTGAAGTTATCGAGGCTACCGTTGCTATTGCCGAAACGGACCGTCCCCTCGCAGAACAAATTGCTGACGAGATCGATAGGTTGGACGGGCTAGAAGGTTCGGCCGAAGTCGCCCCCGACGGGTCATACGAAGGAAAGGTCGGTGAGTTAAAACGGACAAAGCTAAGTACAGTGGAATCATTTGTGGCGGTCGAGACCCAAGGTATGACAAAGTCAGAACGAAAAAGTGTCTACGATAATCCCGAAAATTGGGAAGCTCAAAGACAGCAGTTACATGAAACAATTGTCAGCGGTGCGTTAGAAGCGGCGCAAGCATTATCAGAACGACTGAAGCAGCATAACCCAAAACCAACTATCTACGCCTTGCGTGGAAATACCGCGTCGGGTAAAACACGCGCACTCGCTGCAGGCAATGAAATGTTTGCCGGAATTTTAGATGAGGAAGGTGAACCATCAGGAGCATTGAATCCCGATTCGTATAAATACGAACTTCGTGAAGGACATGTTGACATTAGTGCGGGGCAGGTTCACGATGAAGGCTCGATGTTGGGCCGCAGGGTAGATAGAGAGTTAACTAACCCAGATACCTCAATGGTTCTCGACAAACGTAACGAGACACCGGAAGATATCGCAGATATTCTGGCAAATGCAGCCGAGACCGATCGAGCGGTTCGTATTCTTGACGTTGACGCGCCGGTAGAGACGTCTTTGGTGGGTGTCCTTTTACGTCAGCGTGGCGGCGCGGACCCAAATGTTCCTTTCGAGGCTATCGTAAAAGGGTATGTCGGTATTCGGGCCAGTCGGCGGGAATTATTCGCTAGTGTCAAAGAGTATAGCGGTACTCGTGTCGACGGATACATGTTAACTGCATTCGACTACGCAGAAAAGAAATCAGTGACGGTTGCACAGCTTGATGGCGATGAAATTAGGGTTGTCGAAGGTCGAGAAGAACTTGCTATGTCGGTAAGTGTCGAGACTGACCCCTCGGTACTACAAGCAGAAGCTGAAGCGATTGGTGATCGCGTTATTACTGATGAGTATATCGAAGAATACGTCGCTACCTACATAGGAGACGCAGAAAACGTGCAAGCGTACGCCCAGAAAGTACGAGCTAAACTAGGTGAGTTCAAAGGTAAGACCTTACGACGTGCCGTCGATACGATGGCTGACGCGTCGTCCGCTGAAGAATCCGTTCAATATTTGACTGATGCAAATCAGAACCTCCTTGCCACATCGCGAACAGCTAACGGTACCGTTGATGTGTCGGCGAGTGGCACAAAGGCGGAGAGTATGGAAGCAATTGACGGAGACGAAGCCGCCGAAAAGGCAAAGCGCAATTTTGACACGGCAATTATGAGCGCATTTGAACAACGCGATAAAGAATTTTCATCGCCTGAAGATGTTCGACAACTTGTTGAAGGTATCGCCGCCCAGATCAATGAAGGTATCGTCAAGGAAGGTGCGCTGATTAGGAGTGGTGAAGATTCAGACAAGTATCCTTATACCCGACTAGAGGATTTACCGGCTGCGATGCAGCAGTTTTATCAAGAGCTGCAACAACGCATGGCAAATCCGGACAGTGACCCAGTAGAAACTGCCGCGTTTTGTGAGTATCGTATTGATATGGTTGACCACTTCTTTGCTGATGGCTGTGGTAAATCTGCCAAGGCGATGTCGTCGTTCATACTGATGCGTGCAGGACTACCACTACCTAAATATGAGGGCGGGCGAGAAGAGTATTATAAACATTCACCTGGTACTATTGCCGGACAAGACCCTGCCGCCGATCAGGCTGCCTGGCAGAACTTCCTAGGATACTACAAAAGAATAGCAGGAGCTAAGACATGACCCAACGAAAAGATTTGATGTTTGCAACGATAACTAAATGGCATGATGGCCAGTTTAGGGGTGATGTTCCTGTAACGTTCCACTGTCATAACGTTGCCGAGATAGCGACCTATGCCCTTCGAACAACTCATTCATCGTTAGATGAAAGTTTATTAGAAGACATTTATCTAGCGGGATTAGGGCACGACCTACTCGAAGACACTGAAGTTACCAGAGACGAATTGCGAGAGAAGTTTGGTGACAGAGTCCTTGATTACATCGAACAACTGACGAATCATCAGGACGATCAACATACGTCTGAATATATGCAACAAATTTTTTCAGCACCCGAAGAAGTACGGATCGTAAAATATGCTGATTTGATTGATAACACGACTAGTGTTCTATATAACCTGCACGCCTTGGGTCTGGAGTGGGGCAACGGATTCTTTCGACCGATTATGGAAAATACCATAAAGACGCTCGAGGCAACTGAATTCACTACCTTTGCAGAGACAGCAAAGTTGTTGAATGCGTCGGCGCGGATGGCAATCACGTTACTTTCTGACCGTTTAGATAGCGAAGCCGCTACGGTTCAAAACGCATCGTAATTATGGTATAATTAACTTATTAGGAGACACGCAATTATGACATTTGATGAACACACTACCCCCCATACCGACACTGCTACTCCGTCCGGAGAGAGCGAATTAAAATTCGGCGTCAGCGTCGATGATCTTGTAGAGAGTGAGGCATGGACCGAGAAGGACGCAGCAACCGATGCCGCCCTGCAGGCGGCTATTGCCTCAAACCCAAACAAGGAAGCATTTGATTATGCACGGTTTGCCGAGCTATATTGGAAAAAAGACGCGCACAAAGACATAGACGGTAGTGAACCAGCCAGTGTCCAAAAGGCATTCTTACTTGATTATTACTTACTCTTTCCTGACGTCACTACCATTGAGGAGTATGCCCGCAAACTTGAAACACTCGATGCTAGCGCTGGCAATTAATTTCAACCATCGTACATAACAAAGGAGGATTCATGCTCACTGCGTTATCATCATTTAGCGGATTATCGGTTGATAATCTGGAAAAAGCCCGCGAATTCTACGTCGGGACACTCGATTTAAAAGTTGTCGAAGATATCGATGCGACCGTCGATCATTTAGGCGCCGGTCATCACGGCCTGACGTTTGAACGCTACGATAATATGCCGGGTGAACAAGACGAAAAAGGGATATTGCGTGGCAAAGCAGCTAATCAAGGGCCAGATATCGCTTGGTTCAAGGACCCGGCAGGGAATATCCTCGCCGTTTTACAGCCGTAACCCTTTATACACATTGACTTTTATTCGTATTTATGGTATCATTTACCGAATATGGATATGCCGGAGTCAATGAAGGTATCCGAAGCCTCTCGCCTCTATAAAGAAGAGCGGGAATTGTTAGATGTATACGAAAACGAATCACCTGAAGAACAGGAGAGTGTGTTAGAGGAGATCGAAACTGACTCGAGGTATGACGAAGCCCACGATATTCACAGTGAACTCCAAAATGCTGCATCAGCGTTTGGTAAAGTACTGCGAAGGGCCGAGGGAAACGTCTCGACACTCGATGATGATACCGTCTCGACGGCACCTGAACAAGATTACGAGTCACTACTTGATTCTATTGAAGATACCGAAACACAGGCTGAATACTACGAAGGTCGTCAAAGGGACATCCAACTGGTACATGATGTATTAGCAAACCACGCCGAGCGTCTAGCTGGAATGGACAAAATCCCCACCCGAAAACAGAAAGAAGCCGCAGAGCGTGCCTTAAAGCAGGATCTTCAGTCAGTAAAGGCGGCAGAACTTATGGCCGAGCCGCATCGACTGGCGGTCATGTTAGAGAGTATCATCGCCAAGGATGACGTATCCGAACAAGCACGTAGTGAAGTAAAAGGACTGATTTCCGAACGTGTCGGAAAGTTTATCGAAGCGAATGCTCGTGATACTGACCCCGATGATATTGCCAACTGGCTTCGTATGGCTAACAGACCAAGCATTGCCCAGCAAGATGTGCGTAAAACCCTCATCGGTAGCTATTTCAAACCCTTTTTGGGCGTGACGTCCGAGCAGACCATCGTTCATTACGAGAATTTTATACGCGGTATCCTGCGTGTTGCTGATGAACCTATAGCGGCTCGGTACGGGCTGAATATTATTGAGTTCAAAGACAAATCGGTCATTCCGAACAATGCAATGTACAACGTGTATTTGCAGTCGTTTGGCGGCGCGGGCTTTCATCGCCCTGACTTGATGGCACGTTTGCTGACCGCTGGACGTGCTGTTACGGATATAAAAATGGGTGTTAATGATGACGTTATGGTTGAATTAACCGACGCAATGATTGAAGGATCAGCTAAAGAATTCAAACGTAAGAATCTCAATCCTTACAGTCATGAAAATGCTGGTGTCGTCGAACAAACCGCTAGTTTTGTTCAGCGTTTTCAA
Source organism: Candidatus Microsaccharimonas sp. (assembly GCA_049276535.1). Taxonomy (GTDB): domain Bacteria; phylum Patescibacteriota; class Saccharimonadia; order Saccharimonadales; family Saccharimonadaceae; genus Microsaccharimonas. The sequence goes on along the minus strand of JBASWP010000001.1, from coordinate 176,950 downwards.
CAAGGATCATTGAAGGGGAATGAATCGGCAATTTTCGCAATTCAACGTGAGGCTGTCGGTGAAATCGGTGCGGAGGAATATAAGGCACGACATTTTGCGATGCAAAGTATTCAAGAGGCGATCCATGATCTACCTGTCGACATGACTGAATATACTGACTTTCTGTTCGATAGTGAATTCGGCGAAGGCCGTATGAATGACTACTTAATCCACTATGCAGTCGCGAAAAGCCCTTCACAAGAAGCATTTATTCGTGCAGTCCTGTCGTCTGATTCTTTAGTTCGTAGCGACAGTGATGTATACCTGACGGATCGTACACTCGAAGCGACGCTTAAAATGAACGAACACTTGGCCAAGACAAACTCGACATTGTTTGGTAACGCGCCACTGATAGACATGGCACGTGACTACTTAAAACTGAAACGAGAAGTCGACATGGGCGACGGATACATTATCGGTATATTCGGACAAAACGAAGAGGATCTGGCCGAGGAAGAGGAACGACTGAAACAGGTTAACCCAGACGTTCTCGAGGCCGCGAAAAAGCGATTCGGCGAACGAAGTGGCGGTATGTATTCACGTAACCACCTTTTCTTCGATGATGAATCAGGCTTTAGTGGCATGATGCGCCACAAAACCGAAGAAGACAGTCATGGATTACATGATCTTGAAACGGTACTAAGCGATGCGCGTATGGAGCAATTGTTTAGCGGTGAATATGACCCTCGCGAAATTATTGATGGACTGCGTGACGACATTTTGAAAAACCGACGCCGATTCATGAATATTCGCGGTATTGCTGCCGAGCTAACAGGTACCGATAACGAGCAAGCGGCTGTTCGATTAGAACTACGCAAACATCCGAAGAATCCACAGGCATTCATTGGAACGGTAAAATTAAATGGCGTAAAACCGGTTCGATTCCTCATCGACCCTGATATGAATATTCTGACTGGCAAGAAACGTGTCGTAAATAAAGAGCGCCTACAGCACCTCAATGCTGCAGCCCTGACCGTTCTACAAACATTCATGTGTCAGCAAGTCGTTGAAACTGAAGAAGGAATTATAGGTGATGGTAAAAGTGCGATCACCGAACGTATCGCCCATCTACGATTACTGCCCGAAGGCAGCAAACATACCTACGATGCATGGTCGACCTGTCTAGAGGCAGAAGGTCTGGACCTCGAGGTACTAAGTGTAATGAATCAACAAGAAAAAGAGACGACTCGTGTGAGTACTTATGTCAAAGCAATCGAGAATGACAGCGAAGCCAAGCCGCCATTAAAAATCTATCTGACATCAGACGCCGAACTGGCTCGTATCTAAATAAAAGCCCCTTAATGTAGGGGGCTTTTATGCTATGATTTTCTAGATGGCCGAACCAATAAAATTGTCACATAAAGAGCGTTTCAAAGCGATTGGCAAAGTCGCTGTCATGACGTATAGAACTGCGCCGCTTGCGGTCTTTGTTCAGTTGTTTACCTCGATCTTTAATGCGGTGTTGCCAATTGTGACTACCTTTTTCGCCGCGACGACGACGACGGCACTGGCCGAGGCGTTTAACGGCGATGAAACAGCTGGTGGGCGAGTATTGCTGTACGTCATTATCACGGCTATCCTCGGTATTCTATCGACGGCCTGGTCAACGATTGAAAATTATATCGGACAAATGCTGCGCTACCGAATAGAAACGGCCATCGCGGATAATTTGTATGAACATTTCCTGCGCCTAGATTTTGCATTCTACGACGATAAAGACACGATTGATACCTTCGACAAGGCGTCGCAGTTCGCACGGTTCTTCCCATATGTCTTTAGCCGGCTGGCTGACATCCTTAGCCAGTTCTTTACGTTAGTCGCTGGACTAGTCGCGATGGCGCTGGTCAGTTGGTGGCTGGGCTTGATTCTGTTAGCGGCGGTAATTCCGGGCGTCATTATTCAGTTCCGCCTGTCACGGGCGCAAATTAAGCATTGGAATAGCAACATCGATACGCGTCGTTCGATTAGTATTATCGAATGGAATCTGCTGCAGCCACAGCACATGGCGGAACTGCGCCTGTATAGTATGGGTCGCTACCTGCTAGATCTACGCGCTAAACTGCGCGACAAGGACGAAAAGGTCCGGATTGAATTCGAACGTCAGTATATCTTGAAACGCTTAGGCGCGAATGGACTGGAAGCCGCCGCTGAAGTGACTGCTCTGATCTGGACGGTGCTGCAGATCATCAACCAAGCACTGCCGATCGGACACTTTATTTACGTGCAACAGGTGACATCGCGCGCCCTCGGTGCGGCCGGCAGTTTCATTTCAACCCTGAATAATATCGACGAAGACCTGGCGAATCTGGTGGAATACCAGCGCTTTACCGATATGCCTGAAAAAGAACCAGCGACTAAGCGTTTCCGTGGCAAGGTGAACCTAATCCAGATAGATAACGTGACATTTAACTATCCGCAATCAAAGAACAAGGTGCTAAACGGCGTCACCTTTGACATTAAACAAGGTCAACACGTTGCGATCGTGGGCGAGAACGGCGCCGGTAAATCGACGTTAGTAAAGATTATCACTGGTTTGTATCACCCCAGCGAAGGGAGCGTGCTACTAGACGGCACACCTCTGTCTGAATACGACGTGAACAGCTGGCATAAACATTTGGCCGTGCTGCGCCAGGATTATTTGGCGTTTGGCTTTGCTAATGCGAAGGACAATGTGTACTACGGTGACGTCAGTAAACCATTCGACCAAGAGCGTTTTGATAACGCGCTGGACATGGCCGAAGCCCGCAAGTTCCTGGAAAAGCTGCCAAACGGCATTAACAACTACGTTCACACTTGGATGGAAGACGACGACGGCAACAAAGGCGTTGACCTATCCGGCGGGCAGTGGCAACGACTAGCCTTAGCACGTAACTTCTACCGCAACAGCCCGATTATTATTCTGGACGAACCGACTAGCGCCATCGACGCACTGGCTGAATCACGCATCTTTAAACACCTATTCGCAGAAAAAGACAAAACGATTATTACCATTAGCCACCGCCTAAGCACGGTGAAAAAAGCCGACGTGATATTCATGATGAAAGACGGCAAGCTGGTAGAGCAGGGAACGTACGAAGAGCTAGTGGGGAATAAGGGTGCTTTTTATAGGATGTTTGAGTCGCAGTTGTAAGTCACTTGCTTCGCGGGATAAGTATTGAAAACTCGGTTTTTGTGTCATCGGGATTTAATGATATCTGCCCTTTGAAGTGGGTTTCAATGATCTGCTTGGTTATATAAAGTCCTATTCCCATTCCATTCTTCTTACCACTTATCAAAGGACTGAATAGGTCTTTTCTAGCAGGCTTACTTATTCCTGTTCCAAAGTCCGTCACGGATATGCGGAGATATTTTTTTGAAATTTCAGAGCTTATGATGATATCTGTCTTTGATTCGATCGATGCATCTAAGGCATTGTTAATTAATATATTTAAACATTGAGATAATCTCAATGAATCTCCGAAAATTTTAACAGACTTGTTTCTATTGCCTGAGTGTGTGAGTTTTATACCAAACCTCGCGCATTTTATTTCGAATTCTTTGGTGGATTGTAAGATTGTTTTTGTAGCGTTAAATATTTCGTATCTGTCATCATTCCTTAGTCGAATTCGGACGGACGTTATCATCTTGTCGATGTATTGAATACTTTCCTCGGCGCGCATAATAGCGCTATCACGTTTTTTATATTCTTTTAGGTCATCAATATCGAGAGTCAGTACGCTTAAGTAATTTGCCAGATCGTGAAGGATGACAGTAGTCAGTTGACCTAACTCGGCAAAATGGTACAGCTGTTTCATTTCATCGAGCTGAACTTTTCGTAAAAACCGAGTACGTTCATCAAGTTTCTCGATGAGTATTTGTTTTTGCTTGGCAAGCGATGTTTGCGCGTCTTTTGCGTTTTTTATAGCATCTTCCATCTCACGTCCTGCTAACCATGCTATCAATGCGAAAATGGCTAATATAACACCGTAGCTAGCAACGTCACCGAAATTAGAAGGGGTATAAAGAGGTTCTCTATCAGGTTTGAATATGTTGGCAGTATCTAAAAATTGTAAAAGTGAGATAAGTATCACGACGCCAAGAGTTACAGGAATTATTCGGTTTGCTCCTAGCATTATTCCTGCTAAAAATATGATGAAGGCCATTAATAGTATTCCGATAGGAGCGTTGATACTCCAAAGCAATAGAATTGCACTAGCGATGATCGAGTAAAGTACAATTAACATCCATGATGAAATCCGATGATGCCCTACTGTAATTAAATAGCCGGCAATTGATAAATAAAAAATTGTTACTAGACCGATGACTATTCTGCCGGCAACGTGATAATTATGAAACAGGACGACGCTTACTATGAGTAATACAGTCAAGGCTATTGAAACAAAAAATGTTGCTGCGAGTATTACGATTGTGATTCTTTTTGAGTTTTCTACAAATCCGTAATAGTTGGGCGTATTGAGTAACGTAGAAAAAATAGAGCGGATCTTCATTACTATTCTATGGCTTCAACTTTATAACCGATACCATAGGCGGTTTTTATTATTGGAAAATCAAAAGGTCGATCGATCTTATCGCGCAGATGCTTTATATGAACATCGACTGTACTATTTAGGCTTATTTTGTAGTCATCCCAAGCGTGATTTATTATCATTTCCCTTGTGAGAATGCGACCATTGTTACTGACAAGGTATTCCAAGATGTCAAATTCTTTTCGTCGTAAACTAATGTTAGACCCAGCTCTGGATACTGTACGATTATCAAGATTGATTATCAGATCCTGGTATTTAACAACTCTACGTAACTCTCGTTGTACCTTTCTTCTTAATAATGCATCGATTCGCGCTCTGAGTTCTTCACTATCAAATGGCTTCACGACGTAATCGTCTGCGCCACAATCTAACAAATCTATACGAGACGTTTTTTCGTCAATGCCAGTGAGGACTAATATCGGAACCTTAACATTCGAGTCTCTAAATTTCTTACATACATCTTTACCGTTCATATCTGGAAGACCGAGATCGAGAATGATAATGTCATACTCGTATTTATCAACCTTATACAGAGCTTCGTTACCAGTCTCGGCAATGTCTATAAAATATTTCTTTCCGAGTCGACGTCTCACTCTATCTGCAAGTCTAGGATTATCTTCAACAACCAAAAGCTTCATATTTCTTTATACTTTCTGCTAATGTTTTCTTAAGAATATACTAAATATTTTAAATAAATCTTAACATTTATGTAACAAACGAGTTTCTCACGGGTGTATCATAATACATATGACCTACGACGTCCTCATCCGCCTCATCGCCGACGCTGCTATTGTCCCTGTCATTCTGATTGGCGCTTTTGTTCTGCTGTTCAAAGTTCCAAAGGGTCATCGCTTTGAATCGTACAGTCGCATTCTGATGGCTGGCCTAACGGCCTATCTGCTGGCAAAGTTTGCTGCCAGCATTTATCAGCCATCATTAGAGCGCCCGTTTGAACTACTGGGCGTCGAACCGGGTGCGCTGTATTTGAACAATCCGGGCTTTCCGTCTGATCATGCCTTGTTCGTCACCGCAATCACTGCTGCTGTCTGGTTTGAAACCAGAATGAAGAAAACTACCGCTGTATTAGTTATACTAGTACTATTGATCGCTGTTGGCAGGGTAGTGGCACTGGTTCATACTCCGCTGGACGTGATCGCTGGTATTATGATCGCGCTGGTTGGGGCGCTATGGTATATGAATAAACCGGGTGGGCAGAAAACAGGGGTTCATCGTGGCAAAAGTAATACAAACCGAGATTGAGTATCCGGTCGCTCGGCCGTGGCAAATCTGGCTAAGGACGGTCCTGATCGGACTGGCGTTCGGACTTGTGTCGTGGATATTAACCGTTCTATTAACTAACTATGTCATTGAACCGCTTGCCTGTCGCCAAATTGCGAACGCGGCCACAAACTGTGTGAATGCAACTGGGCTAGCTGGGAATGTAGCGGCCATTATGTCGGCACTACTAGGTCTATTAGTTCTGGTTCGTCTACGTGTAGCACAACCAGTGATTATTACCGTCGGTACGGCAGCTATCTTGTGGTCACTGGCAACGTGGACAACAGGTTTGGCATGGTTTGAGGTGATTGCTTGGTCGATTCTACTGTATGGTCTGTGTTACGCATTATTCGCCTGGATCACGCGGTATCCGCGATTGGTGGTTTCAGCCATTATTGCCACTCTAGTTATTCTGATTATTCGTATTGGGTTGGTGTTGTCCACATCAGCTTAAATTTCGCTGGTTTAAAAACACAAGCGGTATGGTAGAATAGCGTCAGTATTTAAACCGAGGGAAACATGGTTGGGAAAAAAACGAGTCATCGCAAAGCTACTGTTCATAAACAGGTTAAATTAAGGGCTCACCACGCCAAACCGTATCGAAAAAGGCACGTTGGATTAGTAACGGTATCTATCGTTGCCCTCGTGTTACTGGCTATTTTTCTTATTCAATACCGCGATCGTCTGATTAGCGGCTTTGCGAGCAGTAACAGTTTTGTTAGTGACCTATTCGATCAAAACAAAGCCTATGATGTAAAAATTTCTTCGTCATATGGATTTAATTTGTCATATGACCAACGGGCGTTTTACGCTAGCGCAGTTGAAGGTACGACGGGTGACCTTTACTTAGGAACCGAACTGAACAAAGAACGCGGCTATAACATTGTACGGATTGCTCCTAACTTTACCTCAAAAGACAGTACTGACGGAACTGCCTTTACCTTTACTATCCATCCTGGTAATGCCAGTGCTAACGATCCCCTCGAAGCGATTGCTTTGCAAGACGGCGGATTGGATGCTGCTAATCTAAGTAAGCTTAGTTTTGATAATGTTAAGGTAGGTGGCCAAGATTTCATCCGCAGTGTGTGGGAATCAAAAGCTAGCGGTACGCTTCCTTCGAATATCAACGCTCGTTTCCTAACCTATACTGGATTGGTCCAGAATAACGTAGTGACGATTGTCATATCACTGGGAATCGGTAGTACTGACGAGAGTTTCTTTGAAAAAGTCACCTCGTCAATCAGCTTTGGTGATAGAGTCGGCTACATTGCAGCGCCATCTAACGAAATTGCGACAAAGATCAAAGAATCTCGTGATCTACTGGATGTCATTACCGGTTCACAATTAGCATCAGCGGCCACCGATGCGCCAGCTATTGGAAGTTCTGAAAAAATTGCGGCCTTGTACGCACCGGCAGTGGCAAAGATCTACCATGCCTACTGTATGGATATCACGATCGATTCAAAACTATATCTGACCAACGCTTGTAAAGCATCATCAGGTTCAGGATTTTTCGTTAGCCAAGACGGCTACCTCGCCACCAACGGACACGTCGCATCGGTAACGCCAAAAGACGTCGTGATTCGTGATGCCTTTAACTACTATGCATCAAAGGGTGACCCGAAATATGTTAACTACTTGCTGTCACTAACAACACTAAAGACGAGTGACATTCCTGCTAACTCAACCCAGGAAGAAGCGATCAGTATCATGATCGACGCTATGTATAACATTAGCGATTCGCGCATTGCAAAAACTAATGATGTGAGTAATATATTAGTCGTACTAAGCAAGGCCGAAATCGACACTGCCAAGCTGCTTGAAGCAACGGGTAAGCGTCAAGAATACAGCGAAGAGAACACGGTCAAAGCAACCCTAAAAGCCGCTGACTATCGTGCGATTGATGGTATTAATGGGTACAAGTCATCTGACGTTGCGATCATCAAAATCGACGGTACTAATTATCCGATTACGAAAATTGGAAGCATAGAAGACCTTACCCAGGGTGCCAGCCTTTCAATCCTTGGTTATCCAGGAAACGCATCAGATAACGGCATTGTTGAATCAACAACCGCAGAAGCAACACTGACAACTGGTAAAGTATCTTCGAAGAAGAAAGCATCGGGTAGCGATAAGATGCTCATCGAAACCGATGCGACGGTTGGCCATGGAAATAGTGGCGGTCCAGCCTTTGAAGATAATGGATCAGTAGTAGGTATCGCTACGTATAGCATCGATGCCACTGGTGCGGGTGATGGAACATACAACTATATCCGTGACATCAAGGATCTCACTGACTTAGCCAACGAGAGCGGCATCACATTAGACGTTAATAGTGAAACCCAAGCCCTATGGGAACAAGGTATCAATTACTTCTATACCTCTTACTACTCAAAAGCAGTCAAGAACTTTGAAAAGGTCCAAGCGTTGTATCCAAATCACTCAAAGGCAGCCGAATTTATCGCAGCAGCCCAGAAGCGAATTGCTAACGGCGAAGACACCCAAGACTTCCCACTCATCCCTGTAATTGTCGGGGGAATCATCGTCCTCATAGGTGCCGGCGTCGGAGTATTCCTGATTGTTCGTCATCGTAAGCACCATGTTATCTACAATGCTGGTGTCGCTCAAGGAACTGTCGTTCCAGCAAGTCCTGGTGATCCTGCCCAACACGTCACTGTTACCCCAGGTTCGCCACCAGATGTTCAGAGTGTTGCGCCAGTCGTACCTACCCCGACCCAGACACACGTTGAGCCAGAAGCTACCGAGACACCGACCGAAGAAAAACCTGCTAATCCGTGGTTCAACAGCAACGATTCAGACAATAACGACACGAATAAATAATAGTTTCGGGGAGTATAGCGCTCCAAGATGATGCTTTTGCTATACTAGTCATATGGAACAAGTCTTGTTGGGTGTCCTGGTTATCTTGGTGATCGGTTTAGCGATCGGATTCTTAATCTTGCTACAGCGATTACCAAAAAATAAATCTGAAACCGGTGTCGAAATGCTCAAGAGTGACGTGACGGAATTAAATCGTACACTCGCGACGTTGCAGACTGTTCTGGGCGACAAGCTCGAGCGCAGTGCGACAAATATGCAATTATCAATGCAAAAGCAACTCAGCGAGAGTGGCAAGCTGGTAAGTGATGTTACCCAACGCCTCGCAAAACTCGACGAGACGAATCGTCGTGTCGTCGATGTGGCTGATGAGCTAAAGACACTTCAGAACGTTCTGCAAAATCCAAAACAGCGTGGAGTGTTCGGCGAGTATTACTTGGAATCTGTTCTGGCTAATATCTTACCGACAAAAAACTTCGAAATGCAGTATCGATTTAAAGACGGTCTGATTGCTGACGCCGTCGTGTACTTAGATAAAGGCCAGATTCTTCCGGTTGATAGCAAATTCAGCCTAGAGAACTACAACCGCATGGTCCAAGCAAAGGGTAAGGACGAGAAAATCGAATTGCTGAAGAAAGTTCGTAATGACCTGAAGGGCCGTATCGATGAAACCAGTAAATATATTCGTCCGAATGAAAAGACGATGGACTTTGCCTTTATGTTCATTCCTAGCGAATCACTGTACTATGACCTTTTAATCGGTGACGTGGGGACCGGTTCAAGCGCGCGCGATCTCATTGAATACGCCTTTCGTGAAAAGAAAGTCATCATCGTCAGCCCGACCAGTTTCATGGCCTACCTTCAGACAGTATTACAGGGCCTACGCAGCCTGCAGATCGAAGAACAGGCTAAGGACATTCAAATCCAAGTAGGCAAGCTAGGTCGTCACATAGGGGCTTTTGATAGCTATATGGCAAAACTAGGTAAGTCACTTGGCACGACAGTTAATCACTATAACGATGCACACAAGGAACTGGCGAAGGTTGATACCGACGTGGTCAAGATCGCGGGTAACAACAAAAGTGTTGAACCGTTACTGATTGATAAGCCACGCGACGACGAAGCCTAAGGCTTAAACGTAAAGGTTGTCCCTAGTACAGTAATCGACTTGATAGTCCGCTCGCTATCAATTGTGAAGGTCGCCTGGTAACGACGGGTCTCGTGCGGTTCAACGCGACCAGGTAAATAGAAATCATCGCTGGCGAACAGGTCTTTTTTGGTACCGTCGTCTAATAGTGCGGTCACACTTTTTACACCGCTTTCGGCGAAGCCCGGTCCATTAATGCCGTTTAAATCAGGGACGATATAGGTATCATTATCATTCCGAAGGGTAAACACTAACTGACACTCTTTACTGACTTTAGTGTCGTCGCAACCCAGCGAGGTCAGATTGACGACGACGCGGTTATCCTTATCAATCCCATCGCTGACAGCTTGATAGAGTAGCGAAGCAACATAGATAACGTACGCGAGTAAGGCGACGCCGAACGCTATACTAATAATCGCAATAACAGGCGGTTTCTTCGTTGGTTTTTTCTTTACCATATATCCAGCGTAGCACGGCGCTTCTTGACAATAAAATACCCCGCACCATCTTGCGGGGTATTTCTTGAAGTGTCGTTTGGCTAATTAAGCACTGCGTCCACGGAGTAGGTCGTGTAGGATGAATCCTGCAACCGCACCGATGATTGGAGCAAATGCGTAAATTGCGAATGACCAAAGGGTCGCACCGTAAGCTTGTAGTGAGATCGCAATCGCAGGGTTGATGATCGCAGTACCGCTGACGTAACTTGCAGAACTAACCGCAACCATCAGTGCGATAAAGATACCAAGGCCGGCTGTAAATGCAGCAGCGGTTCGGTCGGTCTTTTCGCGGGTGGCGTTAGCGAGAGCAAATCCTAGGATCAAAGTACCGACTATTTCACCAAAGAACAGGTACCATTCTTTGCCAACAAGCAAAGCAAGGTCCGCTGCTTTGAAGAGCGCGGGAGCGGTTTGACCAAGAGCGGCAGATGATGCATCAACTGCAGGTGCACCAGCCAAGAATCCGCTTAATACGAAGTAGGCGAGAGCTGCACCAAGTAGTTGGACAACGATGTAGCTAATAGCACGAAGCCATCCGATACGACGTGTTACCCATGCACCAATAGTGATTGCAGGGTTTACGTGTGCACCAGAGATCGCTCCGATCATGAGCACGATGCCAGCGAGGGCGAAAAGAACAAAGATGGGTTGTCCTTGGCCAGCGATAACAACGCTTGCAAGTAGGAATGTACCAACGAGTTCAGCACCAAGTGAACGCCAAAGGGCGACCGATTGGATTGAATCTTGGACATGACCCACTAATGTATTTTTTGTGGCGCGTGCAGGAGCTGTCGTCACAGATGTGCGGGTTTGTTTTGCCGGCGCAGATTTTCGCGCGGGCGCTTTTTTGGTTGAAGTAGCGGCTTTTTTAGTAGCCATATGTTTCCCTCCTTATAGTCAACATGGTTATATTGTAGCATAAACGGCACAAGGACTAATGATATAGTTAGGTATATGGCATTATTTGTACGACAAGACGAAAATCGAACCGAGCTGCAAACTCGGATTGCAGCTGAGCTTCAAGAGAAGGCTCGAAAAAAAGCCGAAGAGGCAGAATTGCCTGACGGCGTCACTGATTCGCAGTATATTAAAGACACAAAACAGACCAGTAGCTTGGCGTGGGTATGGCTGATCGTTTTCTTTATAGTTATTGGTTTAATTATCTGGCTAATCGTCAGTTCGTTGTAGCGAATCTTCTTTGGTCTAGGGTATAATAACTACCAGTTATGCCAGGCCATGATATTGATACTGTTCGCGCATCGTTATTAGAACGGGTTGCAACCAGCGAGACTCCTCGCGATGTTCTAAAAGCACCCGAATTTAAAGATTTGTATGCTGCTATTGCGTCGCTTCCGAATGAAGAGCGTGGAGCCTACGGAAAAGCAGTCAATGAATTAAAACAAGCGGTCGAAGCTGCTATCGAAGAACGAGAAACGATTCTCGAGAGTGGTGAGGTGATGCCGATTGATATTACGGCGCCCTGGGACGTTAATAGTACTCGTCCGGCACTGTTGCCAACAACTGACGGTTCACAACACCCACTGACGACCGAACTTGATCGGGTTATCGATATCTTTACTCGTATGGGCTTTGATGCCATTGAATCACGACAAATTGATGATGACTTTCATATGTTCGGTGCCCTGAACTTTCCAGAAAACCACCCAGCGCGCGATGGCTATGATACGTTTCGTACCGAAGAAGGCTTTATTCCTCCTGCCCATACTTCGACGATGCAACATCGCATCTTGAAAGATGGCAAAGCCCGACTGGAAGACGGTGGCCACATTGCGGCAATCAGCTATGGCCGTGTGTTTCGTAACGAAGACGTTGATGCGACCCACGAACATACCTTTTACCAAGTAGAGGGTGTGTATGTTAGTGAAGATGCGACCCTGGGCGACATGTTAGGGACACTCCGTAGTTTCTTTGAAGTGTATTATGGCCAAGCACTTCGTATTAAAACCCAGCCTGCCTATTTCCCGTTTGTCGAACCAGGCCTTGAGTTTGCGATTGAAAAACCAGCAGCACTAGGTGGTAAACCAGGTGAATGGCTGGAAATGCTGGGCTGTGGCATGATTCATCCGAATGTATTAAAAGAAGCCGGTATCGATCCGACAAAATACCGTGGCTTTGCGTGGGGAGGTGGCGTCGAACGATTAGTCATGTTGAAATATGGTATCGAAGATCTTCGCCACTTTGAATCGGCCCGACTTAACTTTTTGAGGAAATTTGCATGATCATTTCAATAAACTGGCTAAAGAAATTCGTTGATATCGACATACCTGTCAATGAACTGGCGACACTGATCGGTGAGCGTTTAGTTGAAATTGAAAGTGTTGAGAATCTCGCTGATAAGTACAAGGATGTCATTGTCGTAAAGGTCGTTGATTGTGTCGACGTCGAAGGAAGTGATCATTTGCATCTGACGAAAGTCGACGATGGCGGTAAGCTGAAAGACATCGAGCGCGACGCCAGTGGGTATGTACAGGTTGTCTGCGGTGCGCCAAACGTCCACGAAGGTATGTTTGCCGCATGGTTGCCACCTGCCAGTACGGTCCCTGAAACATTCCATGACAAAGAGCCATTTGTGCTCGGAACTCGCGAACTAAAGGGGTACAAGAGCAACGGCATGCTCGCCAGTGCAAAAGAACTCGATTTGTACGATGACCACACCGGTATTCTAGAGATTGATAAAGAGGCTAAACCAGGCAGCAGCTTTGCTGAACTATATGAGCTAGACGATTATCTGCTGGACATCGAAAACAAGTCGCTGACTCATCGTCCAGATGCGTTCGGCATTATTGGCTTTGCCCGCGAAGTCGCGGGAATTCAAGGCAAGCAGTTTAATACCCCTGAATGGTTAATGGAACTAGGGGCGACCGTCGCAGGAGACGGCTCTATCGAAACTCCGAAAGTGACGATTGATGACCCGACGCTGTCTGACCGATTTCAAGCAGTCGTGTTATCGAACGTGATTGAAAGTGCCCAGTCACCAATTCAAATTCAGACTTACTTGGCTCGCAGTGGTATTCGTCCGATCAGTGCCGTTGTTGACGTCACTAACTACATAATGTTACTGGCAGGTCGACCACTCCATGCCTTTGACTATGATAAATTACTGGCAGTGAACGATGGATCTATTGATATTCACGTTCGAAGCGCTAAAAAAGGCGAGACACTGAAACTACTCAATGGAACGATGCTTGAACTACATCCCGAAGACATCGTTGTGGCGAATGGACAGACGGTCGTCAGTCTAGCTGGCGCTATGGGTGGTGCCGATACAGAAATCGACGACTCAACCAAGCGAATTTTATTGGAATGCGCAACCTTCAATCTATACGCCCTTCGTAACATGCAAATGCGTCATGGTATTTTTACCGAAGCCATTACCCGTCTGACAAAGGGATTGCCTGGTGCACTAGGCGCGCCTGTACTTGTTGAATCAGCAAAAATGATGGCAGAACTAGCCGGCGCTACTATTGCGAGCGGTGTTGCAGATGCTTATCCTGGTAAACATGATCAAATCATTGTCAAGGTAAGTGAACAGCAAGTGAACGCCACGCTGGGTACCCAGTTTGCCGCTGAGGATATTAAAGAGTTACTGGAAAACGTCGAATTTGGTGTAAAGATTAGTAATTTACAGGCAACAGTCAGTGTGCCATATTGGCGTAATGACATTCACATTCCCGAAGACGTAATCGAGGAAATTGGTCGCTTGTCCGGGTTTGACACGATTAACTTGACCGTTCCTGCACGTGACTTTAGCGCTATCGAGCCTCACGACTTTGACAAACTGCGTACTGCATTACGCCAGACATTAACGCGTGCCGGCGCCAACGAAGTGCTGACCTATAGTTTTGTTCATGGCGATGTGATGCGAAAAGCCGGCCAGAACCCTGATAATGCATATCGCCTGATAAATAGTATTAGTCCTGAACTTCAGTATTACCGACAAAGCATCTTACCGAGCTTGCTATCGAATGTCCACCCGAACATCAAGGCGGGATACGATCACTTCGCCTTATTTGAACTGAATAAATTCCACACTAAGCTTAATGATTTAACCGATGAAAATGTACCAAAGGAACTCGATGGGTTGGCGTTCGTCGTTAGTTCGAGTCGCAAGCAAAAAGGAGCCGCCTACTACGAGGCAAAACAATACCTAGACTACATAGCCACGTCACTCGGCCTGACATTTGCCTATGAGCCACTCGAGGTAAACTCGGACTTTCCTGTTACACAACCTTTTGAACCGCTTCGAAGTGCCCGAGTATGGGACGTGGCAACCCGTGAACGAATAGGTGTGATTGGTGAATTCAAGCAGTCGGTTCAAAAAGCCTTCAAGCTGTCTGAACATAGCGCTGGCTTTGAAATAGCCCCTCGCGGACTATTAAAAGCAGTTAGTAGCTTAGAGACCAATTATCGTCCGCTCAGTAAATATCCGGGTACTGAACGCGACATATGTTTCCAAGTGAGTAGCGAGACTGCGTACCAACTGATTATTGATACAGTACTCGAATCATTACGAGACAACTCGCTCATTAGTTCGATCGAACCTGTCGATATCTATCAGCCAGAATCCGGTGATACCAAGAATATTACGATTCGTATCAAACTAGCGTCGTATGACAAGACGTTGACCGGTGATGAAGTTGCGGGTGTGATGGATACATTGTCAAAAGCGGTAAAAAGCCAGCTGAACGCCACCGTTATCTAGCCGTCACCATGGTATAATGAGGAAAGTTTAATAGGGAGACACATATGGCCGCTTCTCGTGCGCAACAGATTGGTATTTGGGTGATTGCAGTCGTACTGACTATCGGAACGATTGGTTCGTTCGTTATCATCATCCTTTCGACAGATAATCAGAAAAATGACCAAGCGAAATTGGCTAAACTAACGAGTCAATATCAGGAACAAGTAAAAGAATACCAGGCAAAAGTAGATGCTCAGGCAACCGAACTGTCTTCAAAATACTTCAGCGAATTTAACCAGTACGCGACGCGACCTGCGGCTTTTGACAAGGTAAGTGTGACGGGACTTAAAACCGAAGACTTGAAGATTGGTGACGGTGCTGACATTACGGCCGATTCGACCTTCAGTGCCTATTACATCGGTTGGAACCCTGGTGGGACTGTGTTTGATGGTTCAATCGATGGCACGAAGTTAAAGGCACCACTGTCTGTTAGTCCTGGTGGCGTCATTGCCGGCTGGACCGAGGGTGTTGTTGGTATGAAAGTAGGGGGAGTCCGTGAGTTAACAATCCCAGCTGACAAGGCATACGGTGAAAAAGGAAGCGGTGACAACATTCCACCGAACACGCCTATCAAATTCGTAGTCATGATCATCCCGACGCCTGAAGTCATCGAACAACCACAACCTTCAGCTGAATTAATTAAATATTACTCTGCTACTCAGTAATAATAAGTGCTATACTAAATATAGTAAAAGGAAACGTATGAGCAAAGAAATTCGAGACGTCATCATGGTAGGGGCAGGGCCGAGCGCACTGGCTGCTGCAGTGTATACTACTCGCGAAGATATCGATACGATTCTGTACGAAAAGGCGACAATCGGGGGCCTTGCGGCGATCACCGATATTGTTGATAATTATCCAGGTTTTCCTGATGGTGTTGAGGGTATGAAACTCGCAGAATTGCTCGAAAAACAAGCCGAACGTTTTGGCGCGCATATCGATTTCGGTGATGTTTCTGCTATTCGTCAGGAAGGTGATCTAAAAGTCGTTACTGTTGATGGAGCTGATGTAAAGGCTAAAACCGTCTTGATTGCGACAGGAAGCGACTGGAAGAAGATCGGTGTTCCTGGCGAGAAAGAATTCTACGGTCGCGGGGTGCATTACTGCGCGACCTGTGACGGTGCGTTTTATCGCGACAAAAAACTAGTCGTGATCGGCGGAGGCAACTCGGCACTACAAGAAGCGATCTTCCTTACGCGCTATGCGTCGCATATCGACTTGCTCGTACGTAGTACGATTAAAGCGAGCGAGATTCTACAGCATACCCTACAGAAATTTGTTGACGAAGGCAAAGTCACGATTCATTTGAATACGACAACCGAAGAAATCATCGCTACCGATGGTCGGGTGAGTGCGGTCAACGCGATTAAAAGCGGTGAGCCTATCACCTTTGAGACCGACGGCGTGTTCGTGTTTGTCGGTTTGATGCCGAACACCCAGTTCCTTGAAGGAAGTGGGATTGAGCTCGATGAGATCGGTCTGATCAAGACCAATGCTCACATGGAAACGAACGTAAAGGGTATATTTGCCAGCGGTGACGTCCGAAGCGGCGCGACGATGCAGATCGCCAGTGCTGTCGGTGAAGGTGCTAGTGCGGCGCTTTCGATCCGTGAATATCTCGACGATTTAGCTGCTAAAAAAAGCTAGGCGATATAGGTTTCATAAAACGATTCGAGCTGAGAAATCACGTTCGGATCTTTTGTTTCTAGGGCAATTTCGCGCGTTCCGAACAGTACGCCTGTATAGGCAAAATTATGCGAACCGGTGATCGCGACTTTTGAACCGTCATG
Source organism: Candidatus Microsaccharimonas sp. (assembly GCA_049276535.1). Classification (GTDB taxonomy): domain Bacteria; phylum Patescibacteriota; class Saccharimonadia; order Saccharimonadales; family Saccharimonadaceae; genus Microsaccharimonas. The sequence continues at coordinate 160,073 of JBASWP010000001.1, read as the reverse complement.
CATCGTGAAAATGATGAATTTTGCGTGCAGGTAAACACTCCGTTTGTAGTGCGTTTTTATACGACTTAGAAGTGTATTTAGTCGAAGAAACATGGCGTTAATTGTGTCGGCCATTTCTGGTCGGTTGAAATAAAAGTTCGTGTCCCTTCGTTTTAAGATACGAGCTAGTTTTCCGGTTGGGCAGTACTGCGATACGAAAACCACGCTCTTGGCTTCGAGAGCTAGCTCGCAGGCTCGGCGGTAAATAACTGATTGAGTGACGATGCCTCCATCAATCAGGACGGTTTCTTCATCTAGTTCGTAGGCGACGCTGGGGTAATTAGTCGCAGTGCGCTCGGCTTTCGTGATGCGCCCCTGTTCATAGACCAGACGATCGGCGAGGCGCTTATTTACTTGTCGGAACATGTAGTCGACGTTATCGACCCCTTTTTCATACATATTGACGCCACCAAAGGTGTAGACGGTATTATCGACGACGCACCACTTACTGTGCGTGCGACCATTAAAGATTGTCAAGCGAGCCCGGCCAAGCCACTGAAACTTTACCCCGGCTGCCCTTAGCTTCTTTGCCATATGGGTAGCAAGTTTGGCGTTTTTACTATAGTACTTTATAGGTAGAAAACTTCCGCTCACTTCACCATACGTAAAGATGTCGGCCGAGACGGTCACGGCGACGCCACGCTGTGCAGCAGCTTCAATTTCAGCGATCAGTTCATGGGTCTCGTCATGATCAGCGATCACCATAGAAATCAGATTTACCCTAACTGTAGCTCTGCGTATATCGGCGGCTGCTTGTGAAATGTAAGCTTTGGGTAAGAGTAAATTCATAGTTATACCTTGTGATTATATAACCTATGGGCAAAAACTGGTAAAATAACAGCAGATAGAATCAAAAAGGAGAATATAATGGCAGATTTTAATAAAATTCTGACGCCTGGTGATGTTGATGACGGCCTTGTAAACGTCGTTATTGAAATTCCTATGGGCAGTAGTCATAAGGTTGAATGGAATCGTGAAAAGGCAGTTTTTCAGCTCGATCGCGTTGAACCAGCGATTTTTGCAAAACCAACGAACTACGGATTTATCCCGCAAACACTCGATGAAGATGGCGATGAACTCGATGCGTTGATCATTACGAATGAACCACTACCAACGGGCATCTTCCTGGAAGCTAAGATTATCGGTGTGATGAAATTTGAAGACGATGGTGAAGTTGACGATAAGATCGTTGTTGTTCCAGCCGATGACCGCAACACAGGCAACGCAATTTCAAGTTTGGCTGACATCGAGCAATTGAAAAAGCAAATCGAGCACCACTTTAATCATTACAAAGATTTGAAAAAACCAGGCTCTACTATTGTGAAGGGCTGGGGTGATATCGAAGAAGCTAAAGCGATCATTCACGAAGCAATTAAGCGCTGGGCATAATGAAGCCAAAGCGCGCGGCCAATGCGTTACTGCTTGATGCCGACGACAACGTATTGGTTCTTCGGCGTAGTTCGACGCATCCCTATGCGCCACTTGAGCCTGACCTTCCCGGCGGGTTCATCGAAGAGGGCGAAACGCCTGATACTGGATTAATTCGCGAAATTTTAGAAGAAACGGGCATTACCTTAATGGAGCGTGACCTTCGCGAAGCGATTACCTTTATGCATACTGACTTTGCTGGAACAAACCTAATTAAACATACATTGTTTGGGTATCGTTTTCCGAGCGGACGTCCCGACGTTGTTATTAGTTGGGAACATGATCAATACACTTGGGTACCGCTCAAAGATATAACATCACTTGAAAAACCCGTTCAGCGTCAGTTCGAAGCGATTATTACTGACGGATTCTTCGATCGAATTTAGCGGTTCATCATCGCGATCATCATGTGGTCGCCGTCTTCGTCGCGGTTTCCTTTTAGGAATTCGCTGTACGAATAGTAATTGAGGTCTTTTGTTGAGTCAGCCGGGTTATCGACAATGTTTTCGGGTTGAATACCGGCTGTCGCTAATTGTTCAAACGTGACTTCCTTCATCCCTTTATTATCCAGTGCCCAAATAGGATACACGTCTTTACCGGGTGCAGGGGTGAGCCAAACTTTCAGATGGCCCGGGTCGACATCATAGTGCTGAACCAAATATTCAACCGAACGGACACCACCCCGTTGTTCCAGGCTGTGTCGCCCCAGATGGCTAAGCATTAAAATTTGTTGGTCAGGATCGTAGAATACCGCCCCGACACAGTCAGCGACTGGCAGTATGAGTGCGTGACCTGGTACTCGCGTTACTAACCCATCGGCGACAATCACTTCGTTATCTTGCATGCCATCGCCGGCCTGGGCGAGCGTTACCTCGTGATAACGGCAATAATCGTCACCTTCGTACACAGTCTTTACGCGCGTTGCATGAATCAGCTCAATTCCTAATTTTGACAAGAAGGTCCGACGATTGTTAATGACCTTGGTATCAAGTGGATCCTGTCGGTTATACATACTCCCGTCTGCGACGGTAGAAATAGCAACGAACGGATCGCTCATACTTTTTTCTTTCGAGTTTTTTCACGAATAATTGCCGCGGCATGGCTGATACCTTCGATGATACCCAGTTGGCGTAGTTGGGCTCGCAGTTTACTGCGTGCGTGAGTGGTGACTACTTGTTCCAGCCAGGTTTGTTTTGGTGTTGCAGTTTTTCGAGTCAAAACTTCGACAACGTCACCGTTATGGAGGGGCTTATCAAATGGTTGGATCGCACCATTTACCTTGAATCCATAGGCATGTTTGCCAATATCACTGTGAACCAGGTAGGCAAAGTCAAGTGGCAACGCTCCTTCGGGTAAGTTATAGATATCACCTTTTGGTGAATAGACAAAGATACGATTTCCAAACAAGTCTACGTTTAGTTGGTCTTCGGGGATGTCATCGCCACCGCGCAGTTTCGTAGCAATTTCCTGTAATTGCGTGATCCACTGCATATTTGCGGGCAAGACCGAACTATTTTTACGGATATACTCTTTAGAATCTTTTTGTTCATGGTAATGGAAACTAGCAGCCAGTCCGCGTTCAGCAAATTCGTGCATATCGTAGGTACGAATCTGAAATTCGACGATCTGTTTCGAGGGCGTGATAACGACCGTGTGAAGGCTTTGATAGCCGTTCGGTTTTGGTACTGCAATATAATCCTTAATGCGCGCGATCATTGGTTGATACATCGAGTGAAGGATGCCCAGGACTCGGTAACAGTCTTCCTTCGTTTCAACAATGATACGGAGAGCCATCAGGTCGTATATGTCGTCGATGTTGCCATCGACCTTCTTCAGTTTCTTATACAAGCTAAAGATGCTTTTGACGCGTCCGTTAATCTCAAATTTGATGTTTTCTTTTTTAAGTACACGGTCGACTTCATCGCGGACGACACCGAGTTTACGAGTACTTTTGCCTAGGCGTTTTCGGATCATATTCTGCAGTTTGTGGAATTCAGCGGGATCGAGATAACTAAAAGCGATCTCTTCGATTTGCATACGAACACGGCCCATACCTAATTTATCTGCCATCGGCCCGAATACTTCCAGGCTCTCACGAGCGATTTTTATCTGTTTTTCCTTTGGCATGTGTTGCAATGTTTCAAGGTTATGCAGGCGGTCGGCAAGCTTGATGATCAGAACCCGAACGTCCTGTCCGACAGCAATGAGTAGCTTTGATAAGTTATCTTTTGTTTGGGGCAAGTATTCTGCAAGGTCTTGCATGCCAGCTCGGGCCTGCGAGACTTTCGTGACACCGTCGACCAAAAACGAAACATCCTTCCCAAATAGTGATTCGATATTTTCGAGTGTTATGTCGGTATCCTCGACGGTGTCGTGCAAAATTCCAGCGATCACACTGTCAATATCCATTCCCCAGTCGATCAGCGTAGCAGCGACGGCGATAGGGTGAATAATATAGGGCTCACCACTTTTTCGTTTTTGGCCTTTGTGGGCATCGGTCGCTACATCAACGGCATGCTCAAGCTCGAGAACTTGGTTCTCTTCATAATGAGGGGTAGCTTTCTCGATGAGTTCACGTTTTTTCATTGTCTTTAGTATACGGGAGCTTGCACGTTTTTCCGAAAAGCGTGCTGTAACTGCCAGCGGGTCAGCGCAGAGATGCGCCGGCCCCAATTAAATTTTGACTTGAGTAACAAAACCCCTATACTTGAAAGCAGTTATGCTTAAAACGTTAAGGAACAGGGGTATATGAGTAAAACGAAAATTGGTATCAACGGATTCGGACGTATTGGACGAAACGCATTCAAAATAGCATTCGACCGCGATGATTTAGAGGTTGTTGCGATTAACGATTTAACCGACACAAAAACGCTCGCATACTTATTGCAACACGACTCGAACTACGGCGCATACAAGAATAAGGTATCATTCGATGACACGAGTATCATCGTAAATGGTCATCATGTAAAAGTTCTTGCGGAAAAAGATCCTGCGGCGCTGCCATGGGGTGATTTGGGAGTTGAACTAGTCATTGAGTCAACCGGGCGTTTTACTGATAAGGAATCGGCAGAACTGCATATCAAAGCCGGCGCAAAGCGCGTCGTGATCAGTGGTCCAACCAAGAGTGATGGCGTTGATACGATTGTTCTGGGCGCAAATGAAGATTCAATCGAAGGCGCCAGCGAAGTTGTCAGTAACGCAAGTTGTACGACAAACTCACTAGGTGCCGTTATGGCGATTCTTGATGCCGAATTCGGCGTCGAGAAATCTATGCTGACAACAGTTCATAGCTACACAGCCAGCCAAGCATTGCAAGATGCCCCATCAAAGGACCTTCGCGAAGGTCGTAATGCAGCTGAAAATATCGTTCCGACTACAACTGGTGCCGCAATTGCCGTCACTAAAACATTGCCACAACTAGCGGGCAAGTTTGACGGATTAAGTATTCGTGTCCCAACCCCTGTCGTATCAATTAGCGACGTAACTGCGCTTCTTGGACGGGACGTAACAGTTGAAGAAATTAATGATGTCTTTAAAAAAGCCGCTGCCGAACCTTTCTATCAAGGTATCTTAGGTGTCAGTGAAGAGCCGTTGGTTAGCCGTGATTACATTGGTAATAGTTACTCGGGTGTCGTTGACCTGTTACTGACAAAAGTTGTCGGTGGAAACCTAGCTAAGGTTATGGTGTGGTACGACAATGAATGGGGTTACAGCAACCGATTGGTTGAACTGGTTGCCGATATTGGTAAAACCTTGCACAAACAGTAGTAAAACGCTTATACTTTAACGTAGTATGAAGATCTTTCTGGGCAGTGATCACAATGGGTTCCATTTGAAGGAAAAGATTTTTGCGTATCTCGCAAAACACGGCTATGACGTCGAAGACGTCGGTGATATGACACTCGATCCTGATGATGATTTCCCTCAATTCGCGCAAGCAGCTGCCATTAAAGTGTTGGGTGAAGACGATGCCCGTGCGATCTTGCTATGCGGGGGTGGCCAAGGCATGGCAATGGCCGCTAATCGCTTTCGTGGAATTCGCGCCAGTGTTATCTGGGATGCGTATGAAGCCAAGATGACTCGAAATGACAATGATAGTAATGTCCTGTGCATACCGTCACGTATTCTTGATGAAGGCGACTGGGAAGGCATTATCGAGACATGGTTAAGTACACCATTTGCGGCTGCTCCTCGCTATAAACGACGCAATGCGCAGATCGATGGGTTATAAGTATGAGCGTGATCGCCCCCTCAATTACTGTTGAAACAGCTGATCAGTACAAGTCGGCAGTTGATCGTATTCATTCATTCGCCCAGCGTGTACATATTGATGTTAGTGATGGTGAATTCGCCCCAACATTCTTATTAGGAGAGAGTCAACTTTGGTGGCCAAAGGAATGGCAAGTCGACGTGCATGCTATGGTCGCTCGGCCATCAGAGCATATCCCTCAAATTATTGCGTTGAAACCAAATTTGATTACCTTTCATGTCGAAATGGCTGAAGATCCATTAGCACTACTGAACCTTATTAAGCAATCAGGTATCAAGGCTGGGGTAGCGCTGCTTCGTTCGACCGTTCCTTTGACTGTCGCCGAGGCGATCAAACAATCTGATCACGTCATGATTTTTTCTGGGGAACTGGGTAAATACGGCGGAACGGCAAGTTTGATGCAGCTCGAAAAGGTTCGTTTGATTCGAGCGATTAATCCTGAAGTTGAAATTGGCTGGGATGGCGGGGTTAACGCTGAAAACGCCTACACCCTTACCCAAGGCGGTGTTGATGTGTTGAATACCGGTAGTGCGATCGCCAATGCGGCCGACCCAGAAGGCGCGTACCAAATACTAGTCAAAGAAATTAATAAGCACGGAGTAATATAGGTGGGCCAATTAACGATTCCTCAATTAGAGCAAAAGGCGAATGACATTCGCAAAGATATTATGCGTATGCTCGAAGCGGCAGGTAGTGGTCACAGTGCCGGTCCACTTGGTCTTTCGGATATTTTTGCAGCGCTTTACTTCAATATTTTGAATATTCGTCCCGAAGAGCCTGACTGGGCCGACCGTGACATCATATTGCTTAGTAACGGACACTGCGTGCCTGTTCAATACGCCTCTATGGCCGAGGCTGGATTCTTTGATATTGAAGAATTGTTGACCTTACGCAAACTAGGAACGCGCTTGCAAGGCCACCCAGAGCGCGAACGACTCCCGGGGCTTGAAAATACTAGCGGTCCACTAGGCAGTGGTCTTTCGCAAGCAGCAGGTTATGCCTATACTCTGCAGCACATCGACGAAGTTAACCATCGTTTTGTATATGTCGTCATGGGTGACGGTGAATTGAACGAAGGTAATATTTGGGAAGCAGCCATGTTTGCTGGTAAAAATAAGCTTGGTAAATTAGTAGCCTTTGTTGATCGAAATAATATTCAGATTGATGGTAGTACCGAAGATGTTATGCCACTCGAAGATCTGAAAGGTAAATGGGAATCATTCGGTTGGCATGTCATTGAAATCGATGGTAATAATATAGAAAGTATTATTGATGCTGCCAGCCAAGGTCGTGCAATTAGTAATCGTCCGACTGTTATCATCGCGCATACAATCCCAGGTAAGGGTGTTGATTTTATGGAGTATGACTATCATTGGCATGGGTACGGCAAGTCACCAGACGACTACAAAAGAGCACTCGAAAAACTTCGTACATTGGATGGCAAGATTAGTCACGAAGGAGCAGGGGTATGAGTACCTACAGTTTAAATCCGAAATTGTTTAACGATGATGTTGAGCAAGAGCCAAACAGAGCCGGCTTTGGCCGTGGTTTGAAGGCAGCCGGTGAGGCAAACGAGGCGATCGTCGCACTCTGTGCTGACTTAACCGAAAGTACCCAGATGCATCTATTTAGAGATGCTTTTCCGAAACGCTTTATTGAGATTGGTGTCGCTGAACAAAACCTCGTGACGGTTGCTAGTGGTATGGCGCGTGCAGGTAAGATACCATTCACCAGTAGCTACGCTGCTTTTAGCCCGGGACGTAACTGGGAACAGATCCGTACGACCATTACATTGAATAACCAGCCGGTAAAGATCGTTGGATCACACGCTGGGGTGAGTGTCGGGCCTGACGGCGCGACCCATCAGATGCTCGAAGATATTGCCTTGATGCGCGTTCTTCCACGAATGGTTGTCGTTGCACCTGGTGATAGTATCGAAGCTGAAAAAGCCACTAAACTTATTGCCGAAAATGGCCAACCTACGTATATTCGTTTGGCTCGTGAAAAAACGCCGATCTTTAGTACAGCCGATTCACCATTTGAAATTGGTAAAGCCTATGTACTGCGTGATGGTAATGATGTCAGCTTGATGGGAACAGGAACAATGACCTATCAGTTATTAGTGGCCGCTGAAGCATTGGCAAAACAGGGCATAAACGCGGAAGTTGTCCACGTCCCAACCATCAAGCCACTCGACGAAGAAACAATTCTTGCAAGCGCAAAGAAAACAGGACGTGTCGTTACTGCTGAAGAAGCCCAGATTGCTGGTGGCTTTGGCGGCGCAATTACCGAGTTACTCTCTGACAAGTTGCCAATGCCTGTAAAGCGTTTTGGTATGCAGGATCGATTTGGTGAATCAGGTGATCCAAAAGAGTTGCTACAACACTTTGGATTAACGGGCGCACAGATCGCCGAACAAATAGTAGCCTGGGCACAGACGACGCCACGCTACCACCAAGAATAGACACAAGTGATATACTAACCAGTAGAAAAATATAGGGGGCAACATGGGACTGACAATTTCTGAAATTCGCGACAATACGACACGGGCACGTCATTTGATGATGCGTTCTCGCCAGCAACACTTTGCGGTCGGTGCGCTGAATATTGATAACCAAGACACAATGGTCGGGGTGATGCGTGCCGCGCAGAAGCTAAACTCTCCGATCCTCGTCGAAGTGACGCATGACGAAATCAAGTCGATGGGTCTGGAAAACATCCGTGATATGGTTGATAACTACAAAGTAGAATACGGCGTTGAAGTCTATGTGAACCTTGACCACAGCCCAACTGTCGAAGATGCGAAACGTGGTATCGATGTCGGATTCGAGTTTATTCATATTGATGTGTCGCAGGCAAATCACGATGCCACCGACGAAGAAATTATCGCAGCAACTAAAGAAGTTGTCGAATACGCGAAATTTACTGGTGCGTTAGTTGAAAGTGAACCTCACTACTTTGGCGGAGGCTCGAATGTATTTAAAGAAGACATCGACTACGAAGAGATTAAAAAGACCTTCTCGACCCCAGAGGGTGCTAAAGCTTTCGTTGATGCCACTGGCATTGATACCTTTGCCGCTGCTGTCGGGAACCTTCATGGTAAATATCCTGTACCAAAGCAACTTGATCTCGAATTGTTGCAACGTATTCGCGATGTACTGGATTGTCAGATCAGTCTGCACGGCGGAAGCGACACGCCACTTGATTACTTCAAGAAAGCCGCCGAAATTGGGGTAAGTAAAGTAAACATTAATAGCGACCTTCGTTTCGCGTACCGCACTGGCCTTGAGAAGATCTTAGCTGACAACCCAGATCAATATGCGGTCGTAAAGATCATGGGTCCGGTTATTGATGCTATTCAAGCGGTTGCCGAAGAAAAGATCAGCGCCTTTAATAGCGCCGGAAAAGCCATTCTGTAAGGAATGGTTTTTAGATTTGAGTTCGTTTCGAAGCGATTGCTTCGAGTAATGTCGTAAACGAAGCCTGGAATTTCTGCACACCCTCGCTCTCGAGGGTTTTTGCAACGTCATCGAGATCAACGCCAGCTTTTGTGATATCTCGCAGTACACCTTGGGCATGGACAATGTCTTCGAGAGATAGGCTACGAGTATCTTCAGGTAAGTGGTCAAGGATCTTTTCGATAGTCGCTTCGGGAAGGGTATTTACCGTGTGTGGGGCGACCAAGTAGCGGACATATAACAAGTCGTCATAGTTCTCATTCTTGGTTGAAGTCGATGCCCATAATAATCGTTGAATTGCCGGGCTAGTTGGTTCTAATACGGCTGCATCGCCAAACTGTTCAAGGAAAATGGTATAAGCAAGGTGGGCTTGGGCGATTGCTGCTTGGCCACGTAGATTTAAAGCCACTTCGGTACCAATCGCTTCAAGGCGCTTGTCAATTTCGCCATCGACACGGCTAATAAAGAACGAGGCGACGCTACGGGCATTATTAATATGCCCAAGGGCGTGAGAGGCGCGGTGAGCCTCGGCGACGCTACGGTAATGTTCCAGGCTAAAGATCAGTGTTACGTTGACGTTAATGCCAGCTTCGAGTAGCTCATGAACGGTTGGAATGCCCGCATCGGTTGCCGGGACTTTGATCATCAGGTTTGGCTGATCAACTTCTTTCCATAATTTCTTGGCCTGTTCGAGCGTCGCCTGGGTGTCGTTTGCGAGAGTAGGAGAGACTTCAAGAGATACGAACCCGTCCGTGCCACCACTTTGCTCCCATAGGGGACGCAGAAGCGCGGTTGCTGCTTTTATGTCATCTTCGACGATGCGCCAGTAAATCTGCTCGTCATTCAACCCTTGCTTACTCAACTGTTTTATCTGTTCATCGTAGGAGTTACTGTGGGTAATCGCATGTTCCATGATAGTAGGGTTTGAGGTCAAACCGCGGATACCTTGGTTGATGTATTCTTGTAATTTTCCGCTGCTCAACAAATCGCGACTTAAATTATCAAGCCAAGGACTCTGAGAAAAACGCCCATATAGTTTCTCGAGATTATTCATTTGTCATTAGTATAGCAAAAGATGTATCATAGTGCATATGGTTAAGATCTGTGCATTGGGGGCGGCTTCACAGGATGTCTTTTTATCAGGAAAAGGAATCCAAGCACAGCTAGACCCGCAAACGAATGAATACGTCGAAGAATTCAAGCTCGGCGCTAAACTGAATGTTGAACAAGTTGTCTTTGCAACCGGTGGCGGAGCGACAAATGCCGCGGTTACGTTTGCTCGGCAAGGCCAGGAAAGCCATTTTATTGGCCGGATTGGAAATGACGTCGCTGCGGACGTGGTGCTACATGAACTGGATAAAGAACACATTGATACCACGCAAGTCATCCACGACAAAAAACTCGGTACGCAGTATTCCACCGTCCTTTTAGCCGAAGGTGGCGAACGAACGATACTCATTTACCGTGGTGCCGCACACTCACATTTTGCCAGTGACTATGAACCGATCGATTTCTCGGGCTATGACTGGTTATATGTATCATCATTCGCGGGTGCGTTTGATGCACTGGATGTTATTTTTGAAAAAGCAAAACAAGCCGGTGTCAAAATTGCCTTTAATCCAGGTCAAGCCGAACTGGATCAACCCGACCGCCTTCGTGGTCTGTTTGAAGACGTTGATATTATTCTTCTGAATAAAGACGAAGCAGCGTTGGTGGTTGAAGGTGTTTCGAGCGAAGAACTGGCCCGGCACTTACTGCACTACATTCCTGTCGCCGTTGTGAGTGATGGGCCGAATGGCGTCGTCGCGACTGACGGCAAGACTATCGTGACTGCCGGCATGTACGAGGATGTCCCTGTCGTTGATCGTACGGGCGCTGGTGACGCGTTTGGTTCTGGATTCGTCAGTGCCTTTAGCGAAGGGAAACCACTCAAGGATGCAGTTATTTTTGCGAGTGCGAACTCTACCTCTGTAGTAACAAAAGTAGGGGCGAAAGAAGGAGTGTTACACAAAGGTGTCACGCTTCACGATATGCCAATTGAAGAGAAAGAGTATTAATACATGGCGAAATTTTTACGAGATTTACTAGATGCCGAAGAGCCGATTTTTTCAAAAGCACTCTTTCAACTGGAACAAGAAAGTGGCCGAACAGGTGCTGATGTAAAACTTATCGGTGATATCACCCAAAAAGCCAGCGAGAGTTTACGGACATTAGGATTGAACCCAGCACTCGCGTCGGGAGAAGAGATTTACTATGCGCTACAATCGCGAGTCGAAAAAGATATTAAGCGCCTGACAAAAGTTATCGGTGCTGATCAGTCCGAAGATGTTCAGTACCTCGTGCCATTTATGATCGATGCGGCAAACAACGTCGAATTCAATCGAAAAGTGTTTGTCTTGAAACGCGATAAAGCCAAGGACTTACTTCGACAAATGCCCCCTCGAACATTAATGAAGAAGTTGGGTTATTCGGACGTTGAAGAATTATTTAATAATGAAGATTTCGACGAAATCTATACTGCACTTCGTTTTTCAGAAGGCCCCGAGTGGTTAAATAAATACGACGAGCTATTTAGTACCGTGACAGCTGATGATTACGAGATGCGTGACCTTCGTATTCTAAAGATGGATCACGACAAATATGTTGATCTTGCAAAGCACTTCGTTGAAAAGAAACTCCATAATGTTACCCACACAAAAGAAATGGGTACAATTGTCGTCGTACCGATGCATGCGAAAACGATGCGCGGACTTGTCCTTAAGACCCTTCCACTCCTGCTTCACTACATGAATGAAATAAAGTTGTATTCGACATTCTTTAAATTAAAAAGTAGCAAAACACACTTTGGTAAGACGGTTGTCGAGACGTTAATTGCCGATCCAGGTAATGCGAGTCAAATGGCGGGTTCGAAGATTCACTGGCGGGTCATTCAACGCTATCTTGGCCGTCACAAAGAGGATTCGATCGATACGGTTGCGTTTGAACCACATCTGCAACCCGAGGATCTTCACTGGCGCCGTGCCGAAGATTTACTCTATATGATCGATCCCGAGCTGGAATTCTGGAAAGACCGTGATTATGTCGGTCTGCAGTACGATGGTTTCCCAGTCGCATTCAACTTGTTTGATGTTAGCTTTGCCTACTCGAACAAAGAACCGTATAGTGGTCGGTATGCGTATCACTTCCGTGAGAGTCTATGGAATGAGATATTCGTTCGCTACATGGGATTCAAGAACTTAGCAACGCAGGTGCTAGAGCAACTGGACAATGATATGATCGCACCGGAAAAACTGCCCGTTGCAAAGCCAAAGTCGAAGGTACCAGCGCTGAGAAAAGAGAATATCAAACATGAACTATTGATTCGTCAGCGATTGATTGAATCGGCCGAAGGGCGCTTGATAGGTGTTGTCGAGGAATTCGAAGCGGTCTTTGCGATGTTAAGTAAGTACGAAAAAACAGTCACTGTATTTGGTTCAGCGCGTAAACCCCAAGATGACGACGTGACACTGGCTGCCTACGAAGCGTCGAAGCGTCTCGCGAACGAAGGCTATGCAGTCGTTACTGGTGGTGGGCATGGTGTGATGGAATCTTCAAACCGCGGCGCTTACGACGTCGGTGGTGATTCGTTAGGGCTAAATATCCTCCTGCCGAATGAGCAAACGCTCAACCCGTATACGACCGAAAGCTTCCAGTTCCAGCACTTCTTTGGCAGAAAAGTAGCCATGACACTCGATGCGAGCGCCTATCTCTTCTTTCCTGGCGGCTTTGGGACGTGGGACGAGTTATTCGAAGTCCTCGCACTAGAACAGACCAAGAAGATCCCAGCCGCACCGATTATACTCGTCGGTTCGGATTACTGGAATCAGGTTGACGCCGTGATAAAGAAACTACTACTCGATGAGTATCAGACTATTTCTTCCGAAGACTACAAGTTGTATGAAATTTTGGACGATCACGATGAAATCGTAAAGCGAATCGATGCCTATGAACGGAAGCTGAATAAGCGGAAGTAATAAGTACGCTTTACATTTGCATGCATCACATTTATGCTTAAGACAACGTTAATCTGCGAGGGATCAACATGGCTAAGGGGCAGGGAAAAACAGGACTCATCATCACTATTGTCGTTTTGGGACTGACAGTGCTTGTTGTGGGGGCTATTGCATTCTGGCAAAATGGCAGCCGTCAGGCCGATCAAAAGGCTACTGATACCACTGAAACAGCTTCTCCGGAAGAAACCGCAACTGATACTCCCGCGAAAACTGAAGAGACTGACACGCCAACACCAGCGGCCGACGTCGATCCCGCAACCCTTTCATCAATTGATATCGAAGCACTAAGTATCACCGTTTTTTACACCAAAGGCCTTCCAGGTTTTGAATATTCAATCAAGAAAACAGCAGATAATACTCAATACATTGAATTCACCGCTCCCAAGTTAGTCGGGACGAAATGTACCGATGACACTGGTTCATTTGCTTCGATTGTGAAGAATCCAAGCTCACCAGAAAATCAATCAACTATCTCAGCGACAACCAAGGTTGGTGATGATACCTATGGATTGTCGTTAGCGGGTAAGAACTGTACGCCTGACGAGGCACTCCTTGATCAGTACCAGACAGCATTTAGTAACGGCTTCAGTTCACTCAAAGCAATGGAATAAATACGCTATAATTAGAGGTAATGGATCAAAAGTTTCGTCTTACCTCTGCCTATAAACCGACAGGAGACCAGCCGACTGCGATAGCGGCTCTTATCGAGGGTCTTGAAAAGGGCGAAAAAGAACAGACGCTCCTAGGCGTAACCGGGAGTGGTAAAACGTTTACGATGGCAAATATTATTGCCGATCGCCAAGTCCCTACGCTGATTCTGGCACATAATAAAACTTTGGCTGCCCAGCTATATAGTGAATTTAAGTCTTTCTTCCCTGACAACGAAGTCCATTATTTTGTCAGCTACTTTGATTACTACCAGCCAGAGGCCTACATCGCCCGTAGCGATACCTATATAGAAAAAGACAGCAAGATCAACGACGAGATCGATCGCTTGCGACATGCTGCGACGACGGCGCTGTTAACCCGTCGCGATACGATTATTGTTGCCAGTGTTAGTTGTATTTACGGTATTGGGTCTCCCGAAGATTATTCAACGATGTCGATTACCGTGAAAACCGGCGAGAAACGGCAACAGGACAAGTTTGTACGGTTACTCACAGACATTCAGTACCAGCGTAATGACATCGACTTCCACCGTGGAACCTTCCGTGTGCGGGGCGACATCGTCGATGTCTTCCCAGCAGGAAGTGATGTTGCGTATCGTATTGAGTTCTTTGGTGATGAGGTTGAGCGTCTGACGCGCATTGATCCTTTGACTGGTGAAATTTTGGGTGAACCAAAAGAAATTACCATTTTCCCAAGCAGTCACTATGTCACACCTCGCCAGAAACTTGAACATGCCCTGATAGGGATCAAACAAGAATTTGAAGATCGCATGAACTATTTCGAGTCACACGATAAACTACTCGAAGCCCAACGCCTGAGTCAGCGAACGAAGTATGACATTGAAATGTTAGAAGAGACAGGCTTCGTAAAGGGTATTGAGAATTACAGTCGCTACCTGACTAACCGTGAACCAGGTGAGCAACCAGCTACCTTACTGGATTATTTTCCTGACGACTTTATGTTATTTGTCGATGAAAGCCATATGACATTGCCACAGGTACGGGGCATGTATAACGGCGACCGTGCACGAAAAGAAGTATTGGTCGACTACGGCTTTCGTTTACCTAGCGCGCTCGATAACCGTCCGTTAACCTTTGACGAATTTAATCGCCACATCAATAAAGCAATTTACGTATCAGCAACTCCTGCTGAATATGAATTGTCACACAGCCCAGAACCGGCCCAACAAGTAATCCGTCCGACCGGTCTGATTGATCCAGAGGTTATTATTCGTCCGACGACTGGCCAGATTGACGATCTGATTGCTGAAATTCGTGAGCGTGTCGCAAAACACCAACGCGTCTTGGTAACGACACTTACTAAACGGATGGCCGAGGATCTGACGACCTACCTGCAAGAAGTCGATATCAAGACGGCGTACATTCACAGCGAAGTCGATACCCTCGAACGAGGTGACATTTTGAAGGATCTTCGCGGCGGGGTATACGACGTACTAGTGGGTATTAACTTGCTCCGTGAAGGGCTGGACCTGCCTGAAGTAAGTTTGGTGGCGATCATCGATGCTGACAAGGAAGGCTTCCTACGAAGTACCAGCGCGTTGATTCAGACGATTGGTCGCGCCGCGCGTCACCTTGAGGGGAAGGTACTAATGTATGCCGATCGCGTGACCGATTCGATGCAACGAGCCATTGACGAAACCGACCGTCGTCGCACGATTCAGACGGCCTATAACGAAGCCCATAACATTACCCCCACAAGTGTCGCCAAGGGGATTGATGAAGGACTGCGAGCAATTATTCCAAAGAAGCCAGGTGATGATAAGCCGAAACTTGATCTCAAACGGATTCCGAAAGACGAATACGGGACGCTTGTTAAGGATCTTGAAGGGCAAATGGATCTAGCCAGTGCTAATCTAGAGTTCGAAAAAGCCGCTGAACTTCGTGATCTTATTGCTGATATTCGACAAAAAATGTGAGTGACCTCTGGTATAATGGAATGATATGACACAAATCTCGCATGATGATGTGCAGTATCTTGCGCAGTTAAGTAATTTACAGCTTGCTGACGACGAGATCGCCCCGCTAACAGCTGACCTTGAAAACATCGTCGGGTATATTAAACAGCTCGACGAGCTGGATACCAGTGGTGTTGAACCAACGTATCAGGTGACTGATCTAGAAAATGTGTGGCGAACTGACGAAGTTGATACCTATGGACTGGGTCGTGATGAGCTGATAAGTCTTGCTCCGCAGCAAGAAGCTGATCAGATAAAGGTGCCAAAGGTACTGTAATTATGGTGAATATCGCTGATTTTACTGGAAAGACCGCCCGCGAGAATATTGAGCGTGCCTTGCAAGCAGCTCGTGATAACGAATCGTTTCACGCGCTTCTTAGCTTGACCGAAGCACGTGCATTGGAACGTGCCGATCAAGTCGATCGTGGTGAGATTACGGGACGTTTGGCCGGTATTCCTTTCATTGCCAAAGATAACTTTTTAACGCTCGGTGGCACGACAACGGCCGCAAGCAAGATTCTTGAGAACTTTGAAGCACCCCTCCAAGCAACAGCAATCGAAAAACTAGAAGCCGAAGGGGCTATTTGTATTGGCAAAGCCAATCTTGATGCATTCGCACATGGGGGAAGTACCGAGAACTCTGCCTATGGTCCAACCAAGAACGCTATTGATACCGAACGTGTCGCTGGGGGAAGTAGTGGTGGGTCCGCAGTCGCTGTTGCGCTGGGAATTGTCCCCTTTGCCCTCGGAACTGATACGGGTGGTTCAATTCGTCAACCAGCCAGTTTTAACGGCGTAGTAGGGATGAAGCCGACCTACGGAACAGTGAGTCGTTACGGAGTGGTGGCGATGGCCAGTAGTACCGATACGATCGGCGTTCTGACCTCAAATGTTGAAGATGCCGAACTGATTATGTCAATTATGAGCGGTCGTGATCCAAAAGACATGACGACGCTCCCTGACTTTTTTGAACCAACCTCTAGTCAAGGCAGTTTAAATATAGGGGTGATTACCGAGTCAATGACCGACGATGTCGACAGTGAAGTGCGAACAGCAGTTACCAGTTATATCGATCGACTGAAACAAGCCGGTCATACCGTTACTGAAGTCAGCTTGCCCATGCTGAAATATGCACTGGCGATCTACTACATTGTTGTACCGGCTGAAATTAGTAGTAACCTAGCACGCTATGACGGTATTCGTTACGGGAAGCGAGCGGACGCTAATACATTACTACAGGTGTACGGCCAGTCACGCGATCAGGGTTTTGTGACCGAAAATAAACGTCGCATTATGATCGGTAGTTATGTGCTGTCGAGTGGTTTCTTTGATGCCTACTACCTGCAGGCGCAAAAGGCTCGAACATTACTAATTAATAACTTTAACGACCTATTTAAAAATGTCGATGTCTTGATCAGCCCTACCGCACCGACTCCAGCCTTTAGGCTGGGTGAAAATACCGAAGATCCTATAAAAATGTATCTGGCCGACGTTATGACCGTTCCCGCAAGCCTTGCAGGCTTGCCTGCGTTGAACGTTCCGGCTGGAAATAGCCAATCAGGGTTGCCGATAGGTGTTCAGTTAATCGGACAGCGCCGCGACGATGCGAAACTATTTGCCTTGGCTAAAACGATGGAGATAAAATAATGGATCAAACCTTGTCGATCATTTTCTTTTTTGCCGCTATCTTGATTTTCGGTGGCCTATTATTTGCCTTAATCGCACTTACGAAGCGTGGTCCAAAAACGCTTGATGTTGAGAAATACCGTAGTCGGTGGCTGTCGATCGAGCAACAACTAAAACGCGATGAAATATCGAGCTATCACATGTGTATTATTAATGCGGATAAGCTCCTTGATCAGGCTCTCATCGAACGAAACGTCTCTGGAAAAGCAATGGGCGAACGGATGAAGCAATGCCAGTCAAAATGGACAAATGCTAACGCCGTTTGGTCTGCGCATAAGCTTCGTAATCGTATTGCTCACGAGCCGGATGTACGAGTTGATTATGATGACGCCCGACGTGCCCTCGGTGCGTTCAAGCAAGCCTTAAAAGACATGGGAGCAATCTAATGGCAACGACTGACATGCTGAACAAATACGACATGACAATTGGTATCGAATGCCATGTCCAACTGGCGACCGTCAGTAAGTTATTCAGTGGTGCCGATAACGATGCCCGTGACAAGGAGCCGAACTCTGCCGTGAATCCAATTGATTTTGGATTACCTGGTATGTTGCCAGTGCTGAACCGCCGCGCCGTTGAACTAGCCGTTAAAGCCGGCAAAGCTCTGAACGCTGACATTGCCCGGGTGAGTCGATTTGATCGTAAACATTATTTCTACCCAGATTTGCCTAAGGGCTATCAGACAACCCAGATGTACCAGCCGATTATCAATGGTGGCAGCGTCGAAGCGCCACTCGAAGATGGTTCGACGATTACGGTCCGTATCCACCATGCCCATATCGAAGAGGACGCGGGCAAGCTGACCCACTTCTCTAGCTACAGCCTGGTTGATCTTAACCGTGCCGGCACGCCTTTGATTGAGATCGTATCGGAACCAGATATCCATTCGGCTGCAGGCGCGAAAGCATATGCTACCGAACTGCATCGGTTGATGACCTACGCAGGTGTTACGTTGGGTGATCTATATCACGGCAATATGCGTTTTGATGTTAACATTTCGGTTGCCCTCAAGGGTGCGACTGAACTAGGTAAGCGCGCCGAGGTAAAGAACCTTAACTCGTTTAGAAGTGTCGAAAAAGCTGCCGAGTACGAATTTAATCGCCAAGTCGAATTGCTGGAAAAAGGTGAAACCATCGTACAGGAAACTCGTGGTTGGGACGACGCGACCGGTAAAACAACCTCTCAACGAAGCAAAGAAGACGCTCAAGACTACCGTTATATGCCCGATGCTGACATTCCACCGATTGTATTGTCCGACGAAGAGATCGAACAGATTCAAGCAGAAGTGCCCGCACTTCCAGCGTACTACCGTGACGCTTGGCAATCACTTGAACTCGACCGATCGGTCGTCGACGTGCTATTGAGTAATCAAAGTTACGCTGTACTTATCGCTGGACTAAAAGATACGTATGGCGATGCAACGGCCCGTCGAGTTGCTCACTGGTTCGCTAGCTCGGTATCACAAGATAACGAAGAGGTGGCGATAGTGTCGAGTAACTTTATACCAGAATCATTTGCCGAATTGTCGGATATGGTTGAGAAGAACGAACTATCAAGTACTGGCGCAAAGCAAGTTTTTGTTGAGTTGTTAAATGGAGTAACTTCTCCAAGAGAGATTGCCGAAGCAAAAAACCTCCTTCAGGTCAGCGATGAATCTGAAATCCAAGCCATCGTCGATGAGGTCCTAAGCGATCCTGCCAGCGCCCAGTCTGTTGCTGATATCAAAGCTGGCCAAGACAAGGCGATAGGGTTCTTGGTTGGTCAGGTGATGAAAAAATCTGCCGGCAAGGCCAATCCAGGACTGGCGCAGCAATTAATTCGAAAGAAATTAGGAGAATAAAAGGGTGAAACAACCAACAAAAGCGATTATTTGTGCCGCCGGCCTGGGAACACGTTTCCTGCCACAAACAAAGGCGATGCCAAAAGAAATGTTGCCACTGATCGATCGTCCGGTTATTCAGGTGATCGTCGAAGCTGCCGTGGCTGCTGGGGTCACTGAAATTATTATCGTTACGGGAAGTACTAAACGAGCCATCGAAGATCACTTTGACCGTAGCGATGAACTCGAAGCTGAACTTCGCGCTAACGGTAAAGATGACAAGGCAGATGAGATCAAACGTATCGCTGAACTTGCGAACTTTGTCTACGTTCGTCAAAAGGGCACACCAAAAGGTAACGCACGGCCAATCATGAATGCTCGCCATCTTATTAACGATGACGAACCGTTCTTTGTCTTTTTTGCTGATGATTTTTTCCGTAGCGACACACCATGGCCAATTCAACTCAAAGACAAATATAACGAAACGGGTAAGTCGATTATATCGATGGTAGAAGTTGATGACGAAGGGACAAAACAATACGGTATTGCCGTTGTTGGTGACCAGAAGTCGGATAGGCTATTTCGAGTCACTGATTTCGTTGAAAAGCCAGGTCCTGAACAAGCACCATCACACTTCGCCGTGCCTGGGAGCTATCTTTTGACCCCAGAAATCTGGCCTATCTTAGAAAAAGAGATCGTTGGCCATGGCGGTGAGTTTGGTATCGCCGATGCGCTTCGTGAACTTGCTCAAACCAATGAGCTCTATGGTTGTTTCATCGATGGTGTCTGGCACGATACTGGTGACCAACTTCGCTATATCAAAGCCGTCGTAGACTTGGCGCTTGAAAGCGAAGAGTACGGCGATGAACTGCGTACTTTCCTAAAAGAACGCTTAGGCTAAGTGTTTGCCCTCTCTCGCTTGACGGGGTATACTAAAAAAGTAAAAGATAACCATCAAAGGAGAAGTTCATGAGTACTGCTGCTGAAATCCTGGTCATCATTCTATCAGTCGTATTAGCCATCTTTCTAATCGTTGGTATCGTACTACTTGTTTACCTCATTCGTTTGTCCGCTGAGATTCGAAAGATCGCTGCGTCTGCTTCGCGTACCGTTGATTCAATCGAATCAGCAGTATCAGGGGCAAGCAAGTGGGTGTCGCCAGTCTTTATGGCCGAACTCATCGGACGATACATCAGAAAATTTACTAAGCAATCAAAGAAGGATAAATAATTATGGCAAAAAACTCAAACGGTAAAATCGCGTTAGGTGCGGCAATCGGTGCCGCTGCAGGTGCTGTCGCAGGATTTGTTTCTGGTATTTTAACTGCCCCAAAAAGCGGTAAAGAGACTCGCGAAGACATTGCAAATACTGCTGACAAGACCAAGAAAGAAGTCGTTAAAAAAGCGACTGAAGTAAAAGCAAAAGCCGGTAATGTCGCTGAAGACGTCGTTGACAAGGCGGAAGAGCTTCGCGAACGTACCGAACAAGCTGTCGAAGGTGCTAAAAAAGGTTTTAACACTAAACCAACCTCAACCAAAAAATAGTTTATGTTAAAAAGAGCCGCGCGTAGGGTTAAAAGTGAGAACGAATTAGGCGCTCGCCGGGCGGTCCTTGAAGATCTTTTTTACGATTTCCATTCATCTAGGCGTCAAGTCTATTGGATGAACTTTACGCGCGGCCTTTTCTTTGGTGTCGGAAGTATTTTAGGCGGTACGTTGATCGTCGCCTTGATTCTTTGGATACTAAATCTCTTGGTTGATCTGCCTGGTGGAATTGGTGATTTCGTCGAGTATATCGTCAGCCTCGTTCAAAATAAGCAGTAAGTATTAGCAGTTTCTTTTTTTACTACAGACAACCCTTTTGGCGTCCGCTATACTAAAGGGTAGACATGGGGGTTCAAACAAAATCAGAGGGGGAAGTAGTCGGTCAACTAACACCGACCGATTTTGTTCACCTTCACAATCACACCCATCACAGTGTCCTCGATGGTATGAGTAAAATACCGGGTTTGATGAATACTATCAAAGATATGGGTATGAATTCAGTCGCCATCACTGATCATGGCACAATGTCAGGAGTTGTAGAATTCTATAAAACGGCCAAGAATAATGACATAAAACCGATTATTGGCATGGAGGCCTACGTCGCAGCCCGTTCACGACATGACCGCGACCCGCAAAAAGACAAAGCTCGCTATCACTTGATTATCTTGGCAATGAATAACCAAGGGTACAAGAACCTTATGCGGCTTAGTTCGACCGCAAACCTTGAAGGTATGTACTACAAGCCCCGCATCGACCATGAACTGCTGGAACAATACAACGAAGGACTAATTATTCTATCGGGTTGCGCCAGCGGTGAATTAGGTGAGAATTTACGTGCTGACAATTATGAAGAAGCCAAGAAGATCGCTAAGTGGTATAAAAAAGTATTTGGTGATCGTTATTATCTGGAACTTCAAGACCACGGGCACTTGGAATACCCCACCACATGGGATATTCAGACAAAGATTAATAGCTATCTAGAAAAGATATCCGAAGAACTCGATATTCCTGTTGTTGTAACCAGCGATGGACATTACCTCACTCACGATGACCAGGATGCACACGAGATATTGCTGTGTGTCGGAACAGGCGCTTTTCTAAGTGACGAAAAACGGATGTCACTAAAAGAGTTCGAACTGCACGTCACCGATCCGAAAGAGCTGATTGCACGCTGGGAAAAGACGCATCCCGAGGCGATCGCCAATACTCGTCGCATTGCCGAACGTTGTACGACTGAATTAGAGTTAGGTGGAATATTGATTCCAATCTTCCCAACCCCAAAGGGTTATAGTGAAAAAACCTATTTAGACCGACTGGTATTTCAGGGTCTGGCATGGCGCTATGGTGATCTAGAGCCCGAACAGACCCTTGAGTTGACGCCCGATCAGGCACGGAAGCATATTCCTGCACACGTACTAGAACGGGCTGATTATGAGTTGGGTGTGATTGACCGCATGGGCTTTAACGGATACTTCTTAATCGTTCAAGACTTTATCAACTGGGGTAAGGACCGCGGTATCATTTTTGGTCCTGGGCGCGGTAGCGCAGCCGGTTCGATCGTGTCGTATGCCGTTCGTATCACTGAACTTGATCCGTTAAAGTATGATCTACTGTTCGAGCGTTTTCTCAACCCCGATCGTATCAGTATGCCCGATGTCGATATCGATATTCAGGATACTCGTCGCGACGAAGTGATCGCCTACTGTACTGAAAAATACGGCGTCGATCGTGTCGCGAATATCGTGACATTCGGTACGATGGCAGCCCGAGCGGCGGTTCGTGATGTGGCTCGCGTTCTACAGGTACCTTATGCTGAAAGCGATCGTCTGGCGAAACTCATCCCTGCGCCTGTACAGGGCCGACACATTCCCCTCGCGACCAGTGTTATTGAAGACGCTGATCTAAAATATGAATACGATTCGAATCCGACCGCACGAAAGGTACTCGATTTCGCGATACGCCTGGAAGGAACCATACGAAGTCACGGCGTTCATGCGGCCGGTGTGGTGATTGCACCTGATGACATTGTGAACTTTGCCCCAGTGGAAATGTCGCAAAAAGGAGTCGTCGCCACTCAATACTCAATGGGTCCGATTGAAGAACTAGGTCTGCTAAAGATGGACTTTTTGGGGCTGTCGAACCTAACGATTATTAACAATGCGCTTCGTATCATTAAAAAAGTTCACGGTGACGATATTGATTTAGCCGAAATTCCACTCGATGATGCCGAGACGTTCGGATTGTTTCAACGTGGTGATACGACCGGTGTATTCCAGCTTGAATCGGCGGGTATGAAACGCTACCTGCGCGAATTAAAACCGACAGTATTTGATGACATTGTGGCGATGGTAGCGTTGTATCGCCCGGGCCCAATGCAGTTTATCGACGACTTTATTAAACGAAAACACGGCGAGCGCGAGATTAGCTATTTCCATTCAAAGATGGAGAACGCGTTGAAATCGACATATGGAGTATTGGTGTATCAAGAGCAGGTCATGCAGATTTCAAAAGATCTATCAGGATTTACTGGTGGTGAAGCAGACACGCTGCGTAAAGCAATCGGTAAAAAGAATATCGAGATGATGGGTAAGATGAAAACCCGATTCATTGATGGTGCGCTGGAACAGTCTGGGGCGAGAAAAGACGATATGGAGAAGTTCTGGAAGCAGCTCGAAGATTTCGCCGCGTATTGTTTCAATAAATCACACGCTGCTTGTTACGGCATGATTTCATATTGGACCGCTTACCTAAAGGCGCATTATCCGGAAGCTTTCATGGCTGCACTGATGACCAGCGATGCCGATGATATCGACCGTTTGGCAATCGAGATTACCGAATGTAAGCACATGGGAATCAAAGTACTGTCGCCAGATGTCAATGAAAGCTTCGTTGAATTCGCCGTCGTGCCTGGAAAGAAAGAAATTCGATTCGGAATGGCAGCGATAAAGGGTGTTGGCACAGCGGTGGTAGAGGAAATCCTTCGGGCTCGTTCAGAGGCTCGGTTCGCCAGTGTCGAAGATTTTGCAAAACGTGTATCAACGTCGCGGGTAAATAAAAAAGCCTGGGATTCACTGATTAAAACCGGCGCTTTCGACACCCTGGCCGATAGGTCTGATTTACTGTTTAACCTTGAAACTATTCAAGCCTTTGCTTCAAAACTACAAAAAGAGGCACTTAGTGGTCAGACTGATCTGTTTGGTGGCTTTACTGACATGTCGATTGCCCAGCCTAGTGTGAATATGCAACCTTCGCCGGTTAAACACACCGAAAAAGAACGACTTGCCTGGGAGCGTGAATTATTAGGCCTGTATATCAGTGCGCATCCTCTCGACCATTACGATGCTTATTTTGAAGAACAAACCGTTCCGCTGATTGAGCTTAGTAATGATATCGACGGTAAATCACTCACAATCGGTGGCCTGATTTCGTCAATTCGAACGATCGTTACAAAGAGCGGGGCAAAAATGGCATTTGTGAAAATCGAAGATAAAACATCAGAAAGCGAGCTCATCGTATTTCCTAGCCTGTATGAAAAGCTAGGTTCAAAATTGCTACAAGATGTCGTGATTCGAGCGACCGGTAAAGTAAATGCTCGTGATCGAGACGGAAATTTAAGCAGTGACATTAAAATGATTGTCGACGACATCCAAGTAGTCGAAGATAGCGAACTGCGTGACTACGAATCGAATGGTCAGAAAATGGCGAAACCAAAAGCAGGTGGGGTGAGGGCTACGCGCTACAAGGCAAAACAGGCAACAGTCGAAAAGACCGCTACCTATGTAGCGGTCGTCGCCGAGACACTGAAAAAGCTGTACGTGCACGTTAAAGACCCTGATGATCAAGACGTTCTATTGAAGTTAAAACAGACCTGTAGTGATTTCCCAGGGGTGAGTGATATTGTGTTGGTTCTTGGAGCTGATAAAAAATCGGCAATAAAAATGCCATTCAAGGTTGATGGCAGCGACGAACTAGTTGGGCGACTGGTCAAGATTGTCGGCGAAGACGCCGTCGTCCTTAAGTAGTTAAAGCGTAAAGCGCAATACCGGCAGCAACACTAACGTTGAACGATTCTTTTTGACCGTGCATAGGGATTTCGATAATATCATCGCATTCGTCGAGTAGTTCCGGGGTAATTCCCGCGACCTCTTCACCGAGCAGTAAAGCAACCTTATCAGGTGCTTCATACATGTCGAGTGATACGCTTCGTGCATCTTGTTCGAGTGCGACAATGCGATAGCCCTGTACTTTTAAATCATTAAGGTCAATGGTTTCTTGATAGACGAATGGCACCATCGTCTCGGCACCTAGGGCGGTTTTATGGATTTGAGCAGTTAACTTGTCCGAAATATGTGGCAGACGAGTATCGCTAAGAACAGTAGGATAAGGGCTATAACCACTAAGAATGATCTTTGACACACCGAAACCCTCGCTGGTACGAAAAATCGAACCCACGTTGTGGGTCGATCGTATATTATGAGCAATGACGACGATACTTGGCATTGCTGGCCATTATACCACTATAAAATGCTTATGTTTTTTGATAGAGTAGAGGGAATGGACGAAGATAAAATTCAGCAGCAGCGTCGCGATCAAGACGAGCAATCGACACAAGGTCGTGCATCGATCCTAGGAATGCGCTACATCGATACTCGAGGTATAGACCAGACACTCGAGCTTATTCCGGACGTCTTGAGCATCGAGGATATGCACAAAAACCGATTAGTCCCGTTAAAGGCGGGGAACGACTCTGAATCATGGCAGTTCGGTGTGACGACACAGACGCCTCAGTCTCTTATTCGCGAGCTTACCGATAAATATTCCGCCCAGGCGCAAAATACCGAATTCGTTTTGATCAGCCTGTCTGGCTATAACGCGCTGATGTTCCGTTATGATCCACCGACAATCACGAATTATGATGACATTCAGATTGCTAATGCTGGTGACAGTCAGACAATCAATCAAGTCAGTCAGACCCTAAACAGTGTTGGTAGTGATGAACTGTTTGATTATTTGATTGACCAAGCCGACAAGCTCGGTGCCAGCGATATTCACATCGAGAACCAACGTAGTGGCATTCGGGTTCGTATGCGTGTCGATGGCGCGCTTCACCCTGTAGCCGAGATTGATAGTGATCGTTACCGTGTGATCCTCGGTACTATTGCTTCGCGGGCAAATATTTCAACGGCTTCAAATGAACCTCAATCTGGTCATATGCAAAAAGAAATTACCAGGGAAACCTCGACGCATATGTTGAATATGCGCATCGAAACGATTCCAACCATGTATGGCCAAGATTCAGTGATTCGTTTATTTAATTACGACGAGTCAATGCTGAACCTCGATCGACTTGGTATTGGTGTGGACGAGCGAAAAGAGATCGATGAAGTAATTAGCCACCCGCGGGGCATGGTATTGATGGTTGGTCCAACTGGATCGGGTAAATCAACTACTCTCTATAGTATGCTTTCTGCCCTCAATACGACCGATCGTAAGATCATTACGTTGGAAGACCCGATTGAATTCGGTATTTCTGGAATTTCGCAGATTCCTGTCGATACGACAGGTGGCCAAAGCTTTGCTGATCACCTGCGATCGGTGCTACGTCTGGATCCTGACATTGTAATGGTCGGAGAAATCCGTGATGCCGATACCGCAAAGACAGCGATTCAAGCGTCAATTACCGGGCACCTCGTGCTTTCGACATTCCACGCAAATTCAACCGCGACGGCATTTAGTCGTATGATCGACCTGATTGGAGTGAACCCGATTTTTAGTTCAGCTATTCGTTTAGTGATCGCACAGCGTTTGGTTCGTCGTCTGGACGATACTACCAAAGAGGCGTACGACCCCGACGACGCTACAAAGAAATGGGTGCAAACGATACTGGCTGACCTACCTGCGCATGTACCGAAGCCCGACCTCGAAAATTTCAAGCTATGGAAACCAGTTCCCAGTGCGGCATCACCATTCGGGTACGAGGGTCGTATCGTGATCATGGAGCAGATGGTCGTTACCGAAGATATCCAGAAATTCCTTAGGGGTGATATCCAAGATGTCCACGCCGAAGTTATTGATAAAGCCGCCCGTGATGGTGGGATGGTAACACTGTTACAGCACGGAGTTTTAGCAGCGCTTCGTGGTGACACGACGCTCGACGAAGTGAATAGAGTAATTTAACCCTCTAAACCCTTTGAAAAACCATTCAACTATGGTATATTAGATACTCGATTGCACTACCAACTAATTATGCGAGACGAAAATGAGTTTTGAACTGATCAACAAGGTGAACGAAGCGCAGAAAAAACCTGCCATTGTCGACGTTAATAGCGGTGACACTGTTCGTGTTCATCAAAAAATTAAAGAAGGTACGAAAGAGCGTATTCAGGTATTTGAAGGCGTTGTTATTCGTCTGGACCGCGCAAACTCGCACACTTCACGAATTACGGTTCGTAAAATTGCTAGCGGTGTTGGCGTTGAAAAGAGCTTCTTGCTCCACAGCCCACTGGTTGAAAAGATTGAAGTCGTTCGTCGATCGAAAGTTCGTCGTAACTACCTGTCATATCTACGTGCGCGTAGTGGTAAGAGTGCTCGCTTGAAGGGTGTCAACTTTGACCGTGAAGGCGTAAACGACATTACTGATCCACACGCTGAAGCCGAAGAAGCACGCCTAAAAGAAGAGGCGCGTATCGCTGCCGAAGCTAAAGCTGCTGAAAAAGCCGCCGAAGAAGCTGAACTTGCTGCAAAACAAGCCGAAGTTGAAGCCAGGCACGAAGAAACCGCTTAACATATTGTTAACATAATTATGACCGCATTCGTGCGGTCATTTTTGTTAGCTATAATAGAATAATGATTTTAGGGATTGACGAAGTTGGTCGAGGACCATGGGCGGGGCCATTAGTGGTTGGCGCTGTGGTGCTAGGTGATACGTCGATCGATGGACTGACTGATAGTAAGAAGCTGACAAAGAAGAAACGTGAAACGCTGGACGTTATGATACGTCAGCAGGCGCTTGGATTTGGATTGGGATGGGTACAGGCTGATGAAATAGACCAAGTAGGCCTTGCAGCGGCTCTTAGGCTGGCTACGATACGTGCGGTTGAACAGGTAAAGGTGCCGTATCACGAAATTATCATTGATGGAACGATCAACTTTCTAAGCCAGACTAATAAAGGTCGCTACGTAACAACACTTCCAAAAGGCGACATGTTGATTCCTGCCATATCGGCGGCTTCCATTATCGCGAAGGTGGCTCGCGATGCGTTCATGACCCAGCAAGACCAAGAGTATCCTGGGTATAATTTTACTGCTCATGTTGGGTACGGCACTGCGACTCATCGTCAGGCGATAGATATTTTAGGTGTTACTCCGCTACATCGGCGGTCATTTGCACCGATTGCGAAGATTGTCGGAACGCCGACGACAAAGGCGATCGGCGATAAGGCCGAAGAAAAAGTGGCCGAATATCTACAAAAGCAAAAACATACGATCCTCGAACGTAACTGGCGTACCAAGTTCTGTGAAATAGACATCGTCAGTCAGAAAGGGAAAGTAGTGTACTTTACAGAGGTGAAATACCGTCGCAATGCACGCGCAGGCGATGGATTTACCGCAATAACCCCAAGTAAATTAAAGCAAATGAAATTCGCGACAGAATTTTTCGCCCAACGTCATAAATTAACTTCCGATTTACGACTATGTGTTGCGAGTGTTAGCGGCGACGATTTTGTTATCGATCAGCTTTTAGAGCTCGAGTAGCGCTTTTCGTACAGCCGGACCATCACGTTCGGTAAGTTCAACCTTGCCAGTTAGTTCACCGATCCCAATTTCGATATTACGCCTCAATGCGGGTAGCTTTTTGAGTGGTGTAAAGAAAGCGGTGTATTCGGCTAATTGTGTTGGGGTAATCAATGAACTAGCAATGTAACGCGGGACCGCATCAAAGTGCGAGTCACCTTTATACAGGTTCTCTATCCAATCCCAGTTATCCTGGGTCCATTGCCACACGACAGTGCGACCATAACGGTTACGAAGCAGCCATACGAACCAACGAGGGAAATCTTGGGGACGGATGACCGACGTATCTTTGAATAGTTCGATTAAACGATCAATGACCGCAGGGTCTTTTGTCGAGGTCAAGGCGCTGGCGATATCTTCCTGTAACTCACTACTTGAAGTTTTCTTGTGGGCCGCGAGTAGCGAGTCGATAATCTTTTGGTCTGTCGAGTAGCGAACTGACGCACCCATTAAACTGGTACGAATTTCCGGATCAAGGTCATTGATGGGAGTTGTTTCATAGCGTCTCATAGCCTCATCGATAATGTCTTGCTGTTCGCTATACAGCATCAGACTAATGATCAAACTGCGAAGCTTAGTGTCTGCCTCGGGTTCGCCCTCGACGGCATCCCAGCCAAGTCGATCGAATTGACGCTTTGCGAGTTCGCCGACGAACTGACGCAGTTTCTTTTCAGCCTCAAGATCGGTTTCAACGAATCTCTTCAGTTCGTTAATGGCGATAGCCATGATGCCCCATACTGCTTCAACGGTTTCATCACGATAAAAGTCGAGAAGTCCGATCAGCTCAACGCTCGATAGGATTCCGGCCTGTGCCAGAAGGGTCTGTTCGTGCAATAGTTGCATGCGATCAATATCTGAAAGCTCATCGAGTGACCCTAGGATCTGGGCAAGGATCTCTGGACTGTAATGGGTAATAAAGTGAGCAGTGCCACCGGTATTAAAACGCAGTGGCGTATCGTGATGGCATGTAACGGTGATTTGCTTTTCGTTCAGAATCTTTGGCATTTCACTGCACGTCGAGTTGAGAGGAATCGGCCACAGCTTGTCGGATGCTTCACGAGGACCAATAAAGAATTGCTCTTGAGTCAACGTTACTTTCGTACCTACTCGCGAAACGTGTATGACTGGATAGCCTGATTGACTGATCCAACTATGCATAAATAATCCGATATCCTGACCAGATGTCTCGCTAAGGCAGTCCCATAGATCGCTTGCTTGGGTGTTTTGGTAGGCAAACTTTTGGAAGTAGAGTCGCAGGCCCTTACGAAATGCTTCTTTTCCGATGTATGTTTCGAGCATACGAATGGTGCGACCGCCTTTGGCATAGACAATTGAAGGGTCGAACAGTGCACCAATTTCGTCGGGATGATTCACATCGGCTTGGATCGATTGGATGCCGAGTAGGCTGTCGCGACGAAGCGCCCCCGGGACTTCATAGCTGGCGTGATCGAGCCAAATATCCCATTCAGGATGCAGTGCGTCAACTGCGACATATTCCATAATGTTCGCGAAACTCTCGTTCAACCACAGATCGTTCCACCACTTCATAGTGACTAGGTTACCGAACCACTGGTGACTAAGTTCGTGGGTGATAATGGTAGCTGCTTGGTGTTTGTTGGCAAGAGAAGTTGTCTTCGGGTCTGCGAGTAGTGCAACCTCTCGGTAAGTGACCAAGCCCCAGTTTTCCATTGCAGCTGACGAGAAATCCGGTAATGCGACGTTATCGGATTTCGGAAGAGGATACGGCGTATCGAAATATTCATCAAAGAAATCAATCGTACGAGTGGCAATATCAAGTGCGAAGTTGAGGCTGTTACTTGGTTGTGCTAGGGTTGCCCATACGTTCACTTCAACTCCGCTTTTGGTCGTGGCTGATTTCTTATGCAATTCGCCAACCACAAAGGCCAATAGATAGGTGCTCATGCGTGGAGTTGTTTCGAAACTGGTGACTAATTGCTCGTTTTCTTCCCGTTGAAGTTTAATCGGCATATTACCGAGTACTGTTACGCCGGTCTCGGTCGTTAAGGTGACGTCGTAGGTTGCCTTTGCTTCGGGTTCGTCGATACAAGGGAATACTTCGCGGGCATGATGACTCTCGAACTGCGTGGCGAGGAGCTGCTTTTTAATCCCGTCATGTTCGAAGTAGCAGGGGTACAGGCCATGCATAGGATCGGTGATCTTGCCCGAGAAAGAGACGGTGATAACATGTTTGCCCGCCACGAGGTCTTTATGGGTAATGTATAGTTCGTCGTCGTCATTCTGTGTGAATTCGGCCTTTTTGCCATCAAACAACACGCTTTCGATAACAAGATCTTTGGCGTGAAGTCCGAGTTTGTTTGTACCATACGTGGACGTTCCATTAATTGTCACCGTGCCACTGAAAGTACGGTCCTGTCGACCAAGTGTTAACGATAAGGTGTAGTGTTCGGGAACAAAATATTCAATAAGTCGTGATACAGTCTGCATTCTACCCATTATACAGAAGGGAAGTGAACTTCCCTAGACAGCTAGGCCGAGGGGATCTATGCTGTAACAAAAGGAACTATATGACGCACGAGGCAAAGATCCACCCCATTCAGACATCGATTCTCCGCGAGCTGTTATTTGTGCCCTCGGCTCGCTTTACTGATCTGCAAAAGTCAGTCGGCCTGGAAAGTGACCAAGTGAAGTTTCATATTGCACGGTTAGTCGAGCTAGAGTATGTCCAGAAAACAGACCAGGGCTACTATGTACTATCATCAAATGGTAAAGAGTATGCCAATAAACTAGATACCGATCGAAATCAAATCGAGCGACAACCAAAGTCAGCCGTCATTCTGGTTGTTGAGTGGAATGGCAAATTACTAGTCCAAGAGCGGTTAAAGCACCCATATTTTGGATTTTGGGGATTTCCAGGCGGAAAAATTCGGTGGGGTGAAACGATCCTTCAAGCAGCCGCCCGCGAACTAAATGAAGAAACTGGGCTGTCTGCCAGTCTGGAATCACGAGGCGTCTATCACGAGATCACTCGTTCAAAAGAAACGGGTGAAGTTTTAGAAGACAAAATTTTCCAAGTTATCTACGGCCACGATCCGTCGGGTGAACTGATTGAAACGTTTGACAGTGGGCGCAATGCTTGGTTGAGCTTAGATGAAGTTAAATTAAAAGACAAATATTATAAGAGCTTTGATATCGAATATTCGGTTGGCATGGGTGAACAGTCGTTTGTCGAGCAAGAGCAAATCTATGATCAAGGGGAATTCTAAATCAATAAAGGCAACGCTTTCGGGATCATTTCACCGTGATCCCGAAGGACTAGAGCGTGATTACCGCGAACTAGCCCTTAACCAGTGTCAAGTGTTGTCACCGCGGACACTGGCGTTTAAAGATTCACTGCAACCATTTGTTCGGCACGGTGTTGAAGAAGCGGATAGCGTAGGAACGATTCAAAAGCATCATTTACAGGCTATCGCGCTGTCTGATTTTCTGTGGGTCCACGCGCCAGATGGTTATATTGGCGTTAGTACCGCAATGGAAATTGGGTATGCCTACGGCCAAGGTATTCCGATATTTGTCGCGACTGATGTTGAAGATGAAATGATTAACAGTTTCTTAACAAAAGTGCCAAGTGTCTTTGCGGCCATTGAAGAAATAGCAAGCTGAACTCATACTTATACTATGAGCTTGCGACTAAGACGACTGATAGCGGCTGTATTAAGTGCGGTAGGGTTGGCATTAATTGTACTGGCGACAGCACCCGAGATGATACCTCAACCCGTGCAGCCCGTAGAGACACCCTCGAACTCGAGTGCGCAGCAAGCCTTAGAGACCCTAGAAGTAAAAGGTCGAGCGGCGAAAACAGGCTATTCTCGTGATCAATTCGGCAGTGGGTGGGCAACCGTGAATGGTTGCGATACCCGAAATATTATTTTGAACCGTGATCTCGTGAATGTTCAACTCGATACTGAATGCAAAGTCGTCGCTGGGACTCTGAACGATCCCTATACAGGTAAGGTTATTGAGTACCAGACAGAATCCAGTAGTAAGATTCAAATCGATCATGTTGTGGCCCTGTCTGATGCATGGCAAAAAGGCGCCCAGCAATTGACGCGTGAAAAGCGTATTCAGCTGGCGAATGATCCGCTTGAACTCATTGCGGTTGATGGTCCTGCTAACCAAGAAAAGGGTGACAGCGACGCCGCCTCGTGGTTGCCGTCGAATAAAGGGTTCCGCTGTCAGTATGTCGCCAGGCAGATCGCAATTAAACAGAAGTATTCGTTATGGGTGACGACTGCCGAAAAATCAGCCATGACTGGTGTCTTGGCTTTGTGTCCTACCCAGACGTTGCCCGCACGGTGAGGCTATTGCGCAGGGACGGCTTTCGATATATAATAGCGTCAGTACATTCCGGCCGGCAGGTCGGATTTTTTCATCGAAACTCATTTGAAAGGAATACACTATGGAAGAAATGAATCTGAAACAATTAACTCTCGCCGTGCGAACCATCGCCGAAGAGAAAAACCTCCCAGAAGAAACAGTTATCTCTGTTATCGAGCAAGCAATTGCCGCTGCATGGCGCCGTGATCACGGTGAGCGTGACCAGGAAGTTCGTAGTGAACTAAACATTAACAACGGATCAGCGACTGTCTATGTTGCCCGCGAGGTGGTTGAAGTCGTCGGGAGCGAAGCTCACGAGATTAGTCTGGATGACGCCAAAAAAGTCAAAGAAGACGCTGTTCTTGGCGATATGATCGAAGAGCAACACGAAGTGACTAGTTTTGGCCGCGTGGCCGCTCAAACAGCTAAACAAGTTGTCTTGCAACGCCT
Source organism: Candidatus Microsaccharimonas sp. (assembly GCA_049276535.1). Taxonomy (GTDB): domain Bacteria; phylum Patescibacteriota; class Saccharimonadia; order Saccharimonadales; family Saccharimonadaceae; genus Microsaccharimonas. The sequence continues at coordinate 126,533 of JBASWP010000001.1, read as the reverse complement.
GCGAGAAGCAGAACGTGAAGTCGTTTTGGGTGAATACGAAGACAAAATCGGCACCGTTGTTAACGGAACTGTTCAACGAGTCGAACCTCGTGTTGTTCGCATCGAGATTGGCAAAGCAAACGGTATCATTCCGCAAAGCGAACAGATTCAAGGCGAATATTATAGTGTCGGTAGTCGCATTAAAGTCTTCATTAAAGACATCGAGCGCGACAACCGTGGTCCACAATTGATTCTTAGCCGTGGAAACGAAGAATTCATCGAATACCTATTCCGCCAAGAAGTCCCAGAACTTGAAAGCGGTGCAGTTGAAATCAAGGGTATGGCCCGCGAAGCTGGTCGTCGCACTAAACTGGCGGTTGCGAGCACTGTTCCTGGCGTTGATCCAGTCGGTACCTTCGTCGGTGGTCACGGTACTCGTGTCCAAGCCGTCATGAACGAGGTTGGTGATCAAGAAAAAATCGACATCGTTACCTACGATGCCGTGCCTGAACAATTTATCAAGAACGCCCTTAGCCCTGCTGAAATCACGAGAGTTGAAATCAACGAAGCCGACAAGCGAGCAACCGTCTTTGTCACCGAAGATCAGCAATCGATCGCTATTGGTCGTGGCGGGCAGAACGTTCGTTTGGCGAGTCGTCTGACTGGGTATGAACTCGATATCGAGCAAGCTGCAGCACCAAAGGCTGTCGAAAAGGCGCCTAAAAAGAATATCGAAGATAGCCTGCTTAGTGCTATCGAAGAAACGACCGAAGAATAATAGTGTAGGTTCATAAAATATTAGCACTCGCTTGACCCGAGTGCTAACTTTGCTATACTAGGTATAGAAAGTGCTACTTGAGGATAACTAAACGGTTGCGCTCGTCTAAAGGAGGATAGATAATAGAATTATGGCTGATGACTTCGCAGAATTTATCTCGCATCTTACCGACAATGCACGGACCAGTCTGCATCATGCAACGCTGATAGCCCAAGGCTACGGCAGCCCTTATATTGGTACAGAACACTTATTGCTTGGAGTTATGGCGCAGGGAGCCTCGGTAGGTGCAAAAATCCTAGCTGATGCTGGTGTCACGCTCGACCGAGCTCAATCTGCGCTGAATCTCGTTCCTGTCTCGACGGTTGTCGCAGGTATCAGTACGAAAAGTTTGAGCGAAACGGCAAAATTGACATTAAAAATGAGCTGGGATATCGCTCAAGAGTTTCACCAGGATTACCTAGGTACCGAGCACATTCTTTATAGCATCTTGACCCAGAAGAATGCCCGAGCAACGGTGCTCCTGCGTGACATGAACGTCAATACTCAGGACATCGTCGGCGAACTAGAAGAATACCTTGACCGTCAGGGTGAAACCTATAGTCAGCTTGATGACGAAGCAGCGACGCTCGAAAAGAAAATGCCAACCCGTAAAGGAGCCTTGGGTACATTTGGTACCGATTTAACGGCTAAGGCCCAAGCCGGGCTCCTTGACCCTGTTATCGGACGCGGTGAACAAGAGGAACGTCTGGTGACGATTCTTAGTCGCCGCACAAAGAATAACCCTGTCCTTATTGGTGAACCAGGCGTTGGTAAAACTGCTATCGTCGAAGGCATCGCGCAGCGCATCGTCAGTGAGGACGTTCCGGAACATCTACTCGACAAACGCATCGTACAACTTGACCTTGCGGGTATGATCGCTGGTACGAAATACCGTGGCGAGTTCGAAGAGCGCCTGAAAAAGGTGATTAGCGAATTACAGGAACAAAAAAACGTGATTGTCTTTATCGATGAACTTCATCTACTAGTCGGTGCCGGTGCTGCAGAGGGCGCTTTGGATGCGGCAAATATGCTAAAACCTGCCCTCGCGCGTGGAGAGATCCGTTTGATCGGCGCAACGACACTAGATGAGTATCGAAAGCACATCGAAAAAGATACGGCACTGGAACGACGTCTCCAAACAATCGTCGTTCCTGAACCAAGTCTGAAAGATGCTGTGGCTATCTTGAAAGGTTTGAAATCATATTATGAAAAACATCACGGCGTTACTATCGAAGATGAAACGATCGAAGACGCGGTATATATGGCGGATCGCTACATTAGCGAGCGGTTTATGCCCGACAAAGCCATCGATGTTATCGATGAGGCCGCGGCACGTGTCCGTGTTAAATCAGGCCGCAAACCAAGCAAGCTGCGTGACTACATGAAACAGCTACGAAACTTGAACGAAAAAATGGAAGAAGCGGTCACGGCGGAAGATTACGAAAGAGCCGCGCTATACAAAACCCGCATCAGTCAATTGAACGTAAAGCTTGACGAAACCCGCGAAGAGTATGAAAAAAAGACGCCAATAACATTAAACGACGATGATATTGCTCGTGCGATTTCACTCATGACGGGCATTCCTGTCAGCCGGGTTCAAAAGTCTGAGGCAAAGATGCTTCGGAACCTTGAGTCTCATCTTGAAAAGTATGTCATTGGTCAACGCGAAGCAGTTGAAAAAGTTTCTCGAGCGATTCGTCGTAGTCGAAGTGGGGTCGCTAGTAAGAAGCGACCGATAGGCTCATTCGTCTTTATGGGTCCAACAGGCGTTGGTAAAACTGAACTAGCCAAAGTCTTGGCGCGTGAAGTGTTTGGTAGCGAAGAGGCTTTGATCAAAATCGATATGAGCGAGTTTAGCGAACGACACAATACAAGTCGTTTGCTGGGTGCGCCCGCTGGCTACGTTGGATACGAAGACGGAGGTCAGTTGACTGACAAAATCCGTCGCCAACCGTACAGCGTTGTGTTATTTGACGAGATCGAAAAAGCAAATTCAGACGTATTTCACTTGTTGCTTCAAATTCTCGAAGATGGTTCACTGACCGACGCCAAAGGTCACAAAGTCGATTTCTCAAATACCATCGTTATTTTAACCAGTAATTTAGGTGCTGAGCGTATGATGAAAGAATCAAGCATTGGTTTTCATGCGGTGACTCGTAGTGATGACAAGAAGCTTGATCAGGTTCACGATGAAAATGCCGAGGCAGCCCAAGAAGCCCTCGGTCGAATTATGCGTCCTGAATTAATCAATCGCTTTGATTCGATCATTACATTCCGTGCACTGACTCGTCGGGAGGTGGGAAAGATATTTGATAAACTGCTCGCTGAACTTCAAGGACGATTGGTACGAAAGGGTATCCATTTGGTGATTGCTCCGTCGGCAAAGAAACTCATTATTTCCGAAGGACACGATGAGAAGTTTGGCGCGCGTCCACTTAGACGGGCTATGCAGGACATGTTAGAGCATCAAGTTGCAGATGGTATACTATCAGGAGAATACGAAAAGGGAACGGTGCTAAAAATCAGCGCTGTAAAGGGTAAAATAGTCGTCAATGTCGGACAAGAAGCATAATCGATCCAGTGTCATTGCTGCCTCTATCGTCAGCATCGTCATATTTGCATTCGCTGGCTGGCTACTTTTAAACAAACAGTTCGTTATCGACCAAGTAAGTATTTGGTCATACGATATGCCAGCTAATGTCTTGGCGCTTGAGGACCGCATCGAATATAGTGATCAAGGAAAATTCTACTTCCGTGCTACGCAGCCAAAACTATCTGGATCAAAAGATTTTAACCTTGGTTGCCCTCGTCAAGAACCAGGCAGCCCGATCCTAGGTTGTTATACCGACGGACGTATTTTTATTTACGATATTACCGACAATCAACTTGATGGTATAGAAGAAGTCACTGCGGCGCACGAAATGCTTCATGCTGTTTGGGAGAGGATGGGTGACAGCGAACAGCAACGTATAGGCAAATTACTGCGCGCCGCCTACGCAAAGATCGACGACCCAGATTTAAAAGAGCGAATGGACTACTATAATCGCACCGAACCGGGTGAGTTTGAGAATGAGCTTCACTCGATCATTGGCACTGAAACGGGGAACCTCGGGACAGAACTTGACACATATTACGCAAAGTTCTTCAAAGATCGTCAGAAAGTGCTCGACTTTCATGTTAAATACAGTGCTGTATTCAAAGACTTGCAAACTCGGTCTGAAGCTTTATACAACGAGTTAGTTTCGATAGGAAAGAGCGTTGAAACCAGAAGTGCTCAGTATGCGATCGATGTCGCGGCGCTCTCGGCAGATATACAAGCCTTTAACGCAAAGGCAGACAACGGTGAGTTCACCTCGCTTAGTCAATTTAATAGTGAACGTGCGGCGCTGGTTGCGCGTACGAACCAACTTGATGCTGATAGGATAGCTATTAATAACGATATCAAAACATATAACGAAAAATACACTGAGTACCAAAAGTTAGGAATGCAAATTGAAAGTCTCAACAAGAGTATTGATAGTATCAAAGACCTAGCACCGGCTCCGTCGGTGTAACTAAGGTATACTAGATAGTAATGGCAAAGGCAAAAACTCAATTCGTCTGTCAAAATTGTGGCGCCAGTCATTCCAAATGGTCTGGTCGCTGTGATAATTGTGGTGAGTGGAATACGCTTGTTGAACAAGCCGTCGACATTGGCAAATCTTCAGTTGCTAAAGCGAGCAACACTGGAAAGAACCTGGTGGTTCAGTCAATTAAAACAATCAGTACAACCGAAGGTTCGACCCGAATGGACACAGGAACAGGCGACCTAAATACTGTTCTGGGTGGGGGTATTCTGCCGGGTTCAGTTATTCTACTGGCCGGCCAGCCAGGAATTGGTAAAAGCACATTACTTTTGCAGGTTACTGCCCATGTTGCCGAAACCGTACCGGTACTCTATGTCAGCGGTGAGGAATCGGCTAGTCAGGTAAAGCTCCGTGCCCAGCGTCTAGGCGCGCAGAAAAGTGAGCAACTCGACTTTGCCGCTAGTACTAGTGCGAATGATATTGCTTCTACAATTCGAAGCGGTGCCTATAAACTAATTATTGTTGACTCGATTCAAACCTTGGCACTCGATGAAATCACCAGTGCTCCTGGTACCGTTAGCCAGATCACGAACAGTAGTAATGTCCTGATTCGGGCGGCCAAGGAAGCGGGCGCGGCGGTCATCTTAGTCGGTCATGTGACTAAAGAGGGAAGTATTGCGGGGCCAAAAGTCCTTGAACACTTAGTTGATGTTGTTCTTCAATTCGAAGGCGATCGCTATGGTGGGTTCAAAGTCGTTCGAGCGGTCAAAAACCGATTCGGCTCAACCAATGAAGCGGCGATCTTTGAAATGTACGAAGAAGGTCTGCGAGTTGTTGAAAACCCATCTGCCGCACTACTTGCTGAACGCCAGTCGGCTGACGGATCAGTTGTTCTTGCGACACTGGAAGGTACGAGGCCACTGCTGGTAGAGATCCAGGCTCTTGTGAATCCGACCAGTTTCGGGTATCCTAAGCGTACTGCCAGTGGGTTTGACCTTAACCGACTCAATCTGTTGATCGCTGTACTCGAGCGACGAACAAAATTGAATTTATCCGATAAAGACATCTATATAAACGTCGTCGGTGGATTAAAACTCAGTGATCAAGCGGCTGATTTAGCTATATGTATGGCTATTGCGAGCGCCGCAGCAGGCCGCCGAATCGATGACGGTATTGTCGTCTTTGGCGAAGTGGGTCTGGGTGGAGAAATTCGATCGGTAATAGGTGTTGATAAACGCGTAGCCGAAGCTAAAAAACTTGGCTTTACCCAGGCAATCGCCCCGAAAACAAGCTCGCGAAATACTTTTATAAAACCAGTAGGTGATCTGCGCGCAGCGCTCATCGACTACTTACAAAAATAAGGAGCGTATGGAATATTTAATCCTCGCTACACTGCTTGTCATAGCAGCCGAGACAACCTATTTGGTTGCTACTCACACTACAAAAATAACCCGTTCAAAGAAACAGTATCCGATCTTTGTCGATACATCCGTCCTGATTGATGGACGTATTTTGGCAATCGCCGAATCAGGCTTTATCACCAGTACCTTGCAGATCCCACGCAGTGTCGTCGGCGAACTGCAGTACTTGGCAGATAACGCAGATAGTGACAAACGAATGCGTGCCCGCCACGGCCTTGATGTCGTCAGCGAACTGCAGGCAATGCCCCAAGTTCATGCCGAAATATTTAACGACGGCACAAAAGCAGAAGAAGGCGTTGATAACCGTCTGTTGAAACTTGCCAAACAATATAATGGATCAATTTGTACAATCGACTTTAACTTGAACAAGGTTGCCCAAGTCGAAGGTATCAAGGTATTGAACGTGAATGATCTGGCGAAAACGCTTCGAATGGCGTATTTGCCTGGTGAAAAAATCTTGCTTGAATTGACCCAAAAAGGAAACGATCAGCACCAAGCAGTCGGTCACCTTGTTGATGGTACAATGGTCGTCGTTGAACACGCCCACCAGTTTATTGGTAAGTCAGTCGAGATTGAGTTCATTCGTAGCCTACAAACAGCAGCCGGTAAAATGATGTTCGCCCGCGTGGCCGGAAATCAAAAGCCAGCATCTAAGGCGCCAGAAGCTCGTAATCCACAACCGAAGGGTCGTCAACCACAAATTGCGACAGAACCTTCTACACAGCCTGAAAAGAAGCCACAGGCAAGTCGAAACAACAATCGACGCGCGCAACCGTCGCAGGTTCAGGCACAGCCGGCCGAACAAGCACCTGTTCAGCCTCAAGCGCCTTCAACTACCCGTCCACAGACGAATGCTCGGCGACAAGGTCGTCCTGCGCAGAATAGCAATCGTCGACGAAACAATGAAGATAGTTTGATTGAGCTAGCTAACAAGCAATAGATATCTTTCTAAAGCAACAAAGAGTCCGTACGATCTCGTCGACGGGCTCTTTTTAGTCGACTCAATCGTACGGACGTCTTTGTCGCTAGCAAATAATCATCACTCCGCGAAATCGACCGGGCTCTTTTTAGTCGATTTCGCGGAGTGATAATTATTTGTTGTAACGATGTGCGGGAGTATGAAATGAGCCTCCGTTAAAGAAGCTCATTTAAGTATTGCAAGTTGATCGCTAAGGAATTGTCTTAGTCGCGCTGGCGCCGTAATACCCAGCATCGAGGATGGTCAATGTTATATCTTGACCGGTTGATCCGTTTGTGTAGACACAGTTGAATGGTCCTGCGCTACTGATAGTACAGCCAGGTATAGCTGCCCCGTTAGCAGTGATCGTGGCGCTACCGAATCCGAAGGTACCGTTAGATACAGTTCCCGAAACCGTGTAGTTTGTGGTGACGCCTATCTTGACGACGTTCAGAGTGCCGGATGGTGCTGTATCAGAACAGTTGTGCTGGTCATCGTCCTTGCTTGAGTCGTAGCCGTCTGGATTACTATACGCATCTTTCTTAGTGATCGGATCGGTTGTCTTGACGACGTCCAGCTCAATCTTGGCGGCTTCTGGGGTACAGTTAGTTGCTTTCTTGCGAGACAACTTATCAAAGGTAAGCTTTGCGTTTGACTGGCCTTGGCTCTTGTTCCACCATGATGGGTAGACTTCGTTGCCAACACGTTGAATACCGGCAGGTTGGGTAAACCAGTCGCCTGATTTCCATTTGCCTTCTTTGGCGTAGACTTCTTTGTGGGCAAATTCCATAACCTTGGCAACGATCGGGCTACCAAGTGATGATGTTCCTTGTTTTAGGATGGTGGTATCTGGATTACCCAGCCACACTCCCATAGTCAGTGCTGGGCTGTAACTCATCATCCAAAGATCCTTAGCATTTCCACCCTTGTCCGAAGTACCAGTCTTAGTCGCCGTCTTTACCCCGGGAATATTTTTTGCGGCGTAGTTACCAAGTGCCGAACTAGCGTTTCCGTCTGTCAGGATATCAGCGAGGATATAAGCTGATTGGGTGCTGATGATTTGCTTGCCAGCCGTATCTGACCACTTCTTTAATATTTCGCCAGAGCTATTTTTTACTTCGAGAACACTTGATTGTGGTTTATAGACACCACCACGAGCAAGTGAGGCGTAAGCATTAACCAAATCAATCTGTTTAACACCACATCCACCGATTGCGAGCGACAGGCCAGCCGTGTTGTCGTCACCAACCGTACAGTAGCTACCTGCTCCCATGTTACGGATTGTGTCGAGTGTTGATCCCTTTTTGTAGGTTTCGTTGATCGCCATTGCTTTTACGGCTGGAACGTTTCGAGAAGTCGCAAGGCTGATACGGATCGGTAAGGGTCCCTTGTATTGACGATCAGCATTTTGAAGCTTGACGCCGTACAGTGCATCGATCGGTTCATCGATGAGGATACTCCCACTTCCATAGTTCTGTTGACCTGACGGCTTTTGTTCGAATAGTTGTGAGTATACCAGTGGTTTGATCGATGACCCAGGTTGAATGTAGGCGATTGCTGCATTGTCTTGCCCGAAGCCTCCGTATTTAAAGTCACGGCTTCCTACCAGGGCAACGATTTGACCCGTCTGTGAATCTTCTACGGTAGCTGCACCGTTACTAAACCCAGCGATTGTCGGCGTTGCAGAGGCGAACATAGCGGTCATTGATTCTTCAAGCTTGTCTTGAATACGGAGGTCAAGTGTCGTAGTGACCGATAGACCGCCCTTACCAACCGTTGCTTTGCCTAGTTCGGACTCGAGTTGGGTTCGTACCATTTGTACAAAATGAGGGGCTTTGATGCCTTCGTATTGATCAGAAAGTGGCTTCAGGCTGTCGAGAATGGCAACTTTCTTTGCGTCGTCAGCTTCTTTTTGGGTGATATATCCAACTTCACGCATAGCATTAAGGACGGCTTGCTGACGAGCGATCAATGCGTCATGACCTTCAACATTGTAGGGGTCGTAGACTGATGGATTCTGTGGGATTGCGGCAAGGAGAGCAGCCTCGGCTAGTGTCAAGTCTTTGGCAGATTTACCAAAGTATGTCTGTGCACCCGATTCGGCACCGTTACGGCGACCACCATACGGGGATTCGTTTAGGTAAAGGCTGAGGATCTGGTCTTTGTCATACATTCGCTCAATTTCAATTGCCAGGATGAGTTCTTTGATCTTTCGGGGAATACCACCAAATCCACGATCGGATGATTGGTCGGCAAAAAACACTTGTTTTACAAGCTGTTGGGTGAGGGTAGAACCACCCTGGACTTCACCACCAGTAAAGTTATTGACTGCGGCGCGGACCGTACCGGTGAAACTAACACCGCTGTGCTTGAAGAAGTCGCGGTCCTCGATAGCAACGGTTGCTTTCTTGAGGTTTTCACTAAGGTCTTTACTTTCGACGACCAATTTGTAATCACCGTCACCCTTGTCTTCCCATAGTAATGAGCCGTTACGGTCATAATATTTAGTGACGGTTGATTGAACGCGTTTATCAATTTCGCCTGGTCGGATTTGATCGAGGTCTTTTCTGAAATAAGCAAACAACCCCCCGACAAGAAGGGCTAGAAGGAGGATCATGACGCCTGCGATCTTTAATGCCATAAAGATGCCGCGTTTAGAGAACCAGTAGGCCCAGAAGCGCTTCGGGTGCAGACGGTAAAGGAATCGTTTTACGGGATGTTTCGGAAGAGTTGCTAAATACTCGGCACGGCGACGTGCGTCAGAGTCCTTTTTGGCCTTCCTTCGATGCGACAAATTAGAATACACGCTTAATTTGCGCGATGAGGTTTTTTTAGCCACGTGTGTTTTTTCCCATATTTCCCATAAGCAATATCTTCACCCATTATAGCATTAATTTGGTCGCGTAAACCCTTAATGTTTGCTATACTACCAGGGTATTAACAGATAAGGAGAAGATAGGATGCGACTTTCCGAAGAATTGCAGTGGCGTGGTTTTGTCAATCAAATGACGTATACCGACATTACCGAACTTGATAAAGGTCCTATTTCTTTTTATTGGGGTGTTGACCCGAGCGCTGACAGCATGCAGGTGGGCAACTTTGCTGCTGCAATGATGGTGCGGCACTTTGTTGACGCTGGACACAAGGCCTACCTATTAGTCGGTGGAGCTACAGGCATGATCGGCGACCCTGACGGTAAAAAAGACGAACGCAACTTATTAAGTATTGAAGATATCGAACGCAACAAAGCAGCAATTGCCGAGCAATACAAACGGGTCTTTGCTGGTAAGGATTTTGAGATCGTTGATAACTATGACTGGTTCAAGAATATGAACTATCTTGATTTCCTTCGGACGGTCGGAAAGAATGTTCCGCTTAGTCAAATGCTCGGTCGTGAATTCGTTCAGTCACGATTAGGTGAAGATGGCTCGGGCATTAGCTACGCCGAATTCAGCTACTCACTAATTCAAGGCTATGATTTCCTCTATCTTAACCGAGAATACGGGGTTACTTTGCAGGTGTGTGGTGCTGATCAGTGGGGCAATTCAGTCGCTGGTGTCGATTTGATTCGACGACTTGATGGCAAAGAGGCGAATGTCTACTCGACGCCGCTCATTATAAATAAGACCACAGGTACTAAATTCGGTAAGTCCGAAGGCGGTGCGGTATGGTTGGATGAAAAGAAAACCAGTGTCTACCAGTTCTATCAGTTCTGGCTGAATGCAGGCGATGCAGACGTTATCGATTATGCAAAGACATTTACCTTGCTTAGTCGCGACGACGTACACGCGCTAGAAGAACAAGTTAAAACAAATCCAAGTGCCCGCGAGGCTCAAAAGCGGCTTGCGCATGAAGTTACGGTTATCGTTCACGGTGAAGAACGAACGGCAAGCGTCGAACGTGTGACCGCTGTCCTATTTGGCGATGCAATAATCGATCAATTGACGAGTGATGATATCGAAGTATTAGCGGCTGAAATTCCTGCGTACGCTAACGGCATATCACTGGTTGATATCTTGGTTCAATCTGGTAATGCTTCAAGTAATGGTGAAGCGAAGCGTTTAATCGAAAGTAGCGCAGTCTCGATCAATGGCGAGAAAGTAGCTGAAGACCGTGTCATCTCGGATCGATCGCTTATCAAAAAAGGTAAGAATAGCTTCATTCTTGTTCGCTAAGCTAGTATAGATATATGGATCTATCGACGCCGCTCGATCAAGTCAAAGGGGTGGGTGAAAAAACAGCTGATCAATTCGCGTTGGCTGGACTAAAAACAATCTACGATTTGATTACTTTTCTGCCACGGGCCTACGAGGATTTTTCAGAGGTCACAAATATTGCCGACATTAAACCAGGCAAACTGACTATTAAAGCGCGATGCGAAAAGATTGCGACGCGTCCGGTACGGCGAGGCCTGCGTATCACGACGGCGACGCTTACCGACGGGACAGGCAAGTTACAAGCGGTTTGGTTCAATCAGCCGTATCGTGAAAAGCAGTTAAAAACGGGTGATGAATTTTTCTTTTCAGGCGAGTTTGAATTTAACTTCAATCGCTACCAGCTAAGCAATCCGAGTGCTGAAAAAGTCAGTGAGATGCCGGTGCAGACCGACCGAATACTTCCTATTTACCGCTCTATCCATGGTCTGAAGACAACGGTTGTTCGCAAAATCTTAGCCGAACTACGACCTCTTATGATTATGTTGCCTGAAACATTGCCTGAATCACTAGTGAAGCGTGAGAAGCTGATTTCGTATGCCAAGGCGATTTATAATATGCATTTCCCCGAGTCGATCGAAGACATATCAAAGGCCAAAGAGCGTATTGCGTTTGAGGAGCTGTTCGCCCTTCTACTCGCCAGCCAAATGAATCGATTAGAACATGCCAAGCTGACAGGTTGGTCGATTCCGTTTGATCAAAAGGTAGTTAAGGCATTTGTCGAGCGATTACCGTTCATCCTGACGAATGCACAGCGTTCGGCGGCATGGGAAATTCTGCAGGACTTTGAAAAAGACACACCGATGAACCGACTATTACAGGGTGATGTCGGGTCGGGCAAGACGGTCGTCGCAGGTTTAGCCGCGCGCGAAGCGGCCCACGAAGGCTTTCAAACAGCGCTGATGGCGCCGACTGAAATCCTGGCGTCGCAACACGCTGAAACACTTAATACACTATTATTACCATTTAGTGTTCGTGTCGGTCTGTTGACAGGAAGTGTTAAAGGGAAAGCGCGCGAACAGTTATACAAGGCGATCCAAGACGGAGAGGTTGATGTGATTGTCGGTACTCATGCGTTAATCCAATCAACGGTTCACTTTCACAAGTTAGGGTTTGTAGTGATAGACGAGCAGCACCGTTTCGGAGTAAAGCAACGTCAAGAACTGTTAAAGAAGTCTGCGCGCATGCCTCATCTACTGGCAATGACGGCTACGCCAATCCCTCGAAGCTTAGCTCTGACAGTCTATGGTGAACTGGACGTATCGGTACTTAATGAACTGCCAAAGGATCGCAAGCCGATTGCCACAAAGATGTGGTCGCCAAATAGTCGTGCGCAACTCTATACTTTAATCGATCAACAGCTCGCTGAAGGGCGACAGGCCTACGTGATCTGTAGTCTGATCGATAACAACCCGAACAATGAATTAAAAAGCGTCCAACAAGAGTTTAAACGACTTGACCAAGGAGTGTTTAAACATCGTCGTATCGGGTTACTGCATGGCAAACTAAAGTCAGCTGAAAAAGAAGCGGTCATACAACAATTTTCAAAAGGCGAACTGGACATCCTAGTCAGTACGACCGTGGTTGAAGTTGGGGTGGATGTGCCGAACGCGACCGTTATTCTGATAGAAGATGCCGATAGGTTTGGCTTGGCGCAGCTACACCAGCTACGGGGACGTGTCGGGCGGAGCTCTTATCAAAGTTATTGTTATCTGATGACCAGTACCTCCAGTGCGCCAAGTAGGCGTCTGAAAGAGATCGAAAACAGCAATGATGGATTCTACTTAGCTGAAGTCGACTTGCAACTGCGTGGTCCGGGTGAAATTTATGGACGTGCCCAGCACGGCGAATTGAATTTGCAAGTAGCCAGTCTGTCTGACACTCGTCTGGTGTCTCGCGCCCAAAAGGCTGCCCAGGCCTTCGTTCACGACAGGCTGAATCTGTTACAATATACACAGTTGGCAGCGGACGTACATCATTATCAACGTCTGACCACCCTCAATTAACTATATGTATTCTGGAACAACGATAGGAAAACGATCGGGACACGTCATTGGCGTGCATCAGCGGATTGACCGTATTGCAAGACGGCATATTAAACAGATACTTCCGCAAAAGATCGTATTTCCAACTATTAATGAAATCTTACACTTTGAAGGCAATAACGGCCCCGACGGTATTAAACGAAAGAGTCCATCTAAAGACGAGCCGTGGCATTACATTAACCCCGAACAGCCCCAAGATCGTGCGTTAATTGATATGATTCTCGACCATCAATTCAATTTCTCCGAAGCGTTGAAAAAAAAGAATCATGAACGTGCCGCCTTTGAAGCGGCGTGGATGGCGCATGCGATCGTCGATGGACTGACCCCTGCCCACCATATTCCTTTTGGCGACAAGATAGAAGAGTTGTTCGGTATGCCCCATATTGAACGAAAGACGGTGAAACAAAAGAACATCATTAAAGGGTCAAGTCGTCGGGATACACTATCGAAGAACTGGCAGTATTGGGGTAAAAATGGCTTAATGATGAGTCACTTTTGGTTCGAGATCGGTGTGTCGATGGCGATTATAGGCACTCCTTATAAAAAGGACATCGTTTCTAAAAAAGAGATGAAATCCGTAATAATCGATGGTTATGAAAAAGTATTCCGAAGTATTTTGAAAGACGTGTATGATCTAAAGCTATACGACGCGTACCTATCAAAGGGCTGGAGTCGACAGCTAGGTCAAAAGGCTCGCCGACGTCTCACCCCGCTTATCATTAAGGCTGTCGTACTAGGGTGGTACGCTGCAGTAGAGAAAGCCGCGCGATGAACGTACGTATCATAGCGGGTGAATTTGGTGGCCGAATTATTGACGGTTCTGCGAGTGATAAAACTCATCCTATGAGTGAACGAATCCGTAACGCTATGTTCAACAAACTTGGTACGGATATTCAAGGTATGAAGGTTCTGGACGCATTCGCCGGCAGTGGCTCATTAGGGCTAGAGGCCTTGAGTCGAGGCGCGTCAAGCGCCGTGTTTGTTGATCGCGACCGAATCGCGCAAAAAATTATCGAAAAGAACATATTCGCACTAAAGGTCGAAGACCGATCTCAACTCATAAAAGCCAACGTTTCGAGTTGGATGAACACAACCGAAGAACGGTTTGATATCATCTTTGCCGACCCTCCGTATCATGACATGCAGTTATCCACAGTTACTCGTTTGTTCGGTCTATTAAAACCCAACGGGCTTATGGTACTATCATACCCAGGTAGGGGTGAGATGCCGACCGAAACGGGAGTTGTTGTGGTGGACAATCGTAGTTACGGAAATGCGGCCCTCGCGTTTTACCAAAAAAAGAATGCCTCCTAGGCATTCTTTTTGTTGTGTGGTAGCTTAAAGTGAATGTCTGAACAGTCTTTCCACCCCGTTTCTCATACAATTCAACGACTCGACGAGTTCGATCTATCTCGTGGTTTTGATGAACCACTTGCTGAAAGGATTGTTGTTGCGTCTCAACAGCCAACGATACGTCAAATGGCGCCGCGCGATGTTGCCGAACGATTTACCGACGTTCCAACAGCTATGGAATGGTATCGCGGATCGCGTGATCGCGTATTTTATAACTTGGGGTATAGAGGGACGAACCTCGCAGGAATAATTTGGTTTACCAAAACACCTTTTCAAGGTGCTGATTATACATTTGCTATCAGAGTGTATGAGCCTTTCGTAGGAAATGGTCTAGGGACACTCTTTGCTCGGGCTACTCATGATGATTTTGAGCAAGAATATTCTGGCAGTACGTGGGCTGACGTACATGTCGATAACTTTGCTTCACAACGACTTGCGCACAAGGTAGGATATCGTCGAGTTGATGTCGCTTCGCCAGATCCAACACGGTTGCAATTATTGCGGCCATCCTCTGATGAACGTCACCTATAGTTACGGAGTAAGGTGGTCCACTCCTGATTCACTAATGCGAATACTTCCATGGCTCATTTCATCGTGGGTAATAGTGCGGAGGGCTAACCGGATAAGACGTAACGTATGCTGTTCGCTTGCTTGTTCGAAATCATATATATCAAGTTCAAGGCGCGAGGCAAGATTCATAACTGTTTCGTCACCACGATGACCTTTGATGGCGTGGGTACTCAATATCCCAGGCTTTGCTATGCCAGCTGTACGACGATGATAGTCGACAAGCTTGGCGCCTTGACGATCGGCACCGACAATTTCGTACTGTTCAGCAAATTCTATAGGCAGTAATGGGCGACGACCAACTAATGACATATCACCATTGAGGATGTTACGAATTTGAGGCAGCTCATCAATACCATTGTCACGGAACCGCGCCATCAGAAGTGAGAGTGGTTCGCCGTCGTTATTAAGTGTTCGCATTTTAAACACATCAAATACTTTTCCGGCTGCGCCGATGCGTTGCTGTTTGAGAATAGTACTAAGGCCATCGTGAGGTTGGGTCATTGCAAGAGCTCGGAATGCCATTTCGACAGGCATTAGTGAAGTAGCAGCGAACATATCTAACCGACGCTTCTCTGGGGAATTGACATAAGCTTCACCTCGTTTTGCAGCCATTTATATTTCAGAGTACAGCAGTTTAGCGAAAACACAAATGAAAAAGCAGACCAGCCGATCTGCTTTTTCATTTGGTGCGCGCGAAAGGACTTGAACCTTCACGCCCGAAAGCACTAGCTCCTAAGGCTAGCGTGTCTACCAATTCCACCACGCGCGCTTGTTACGCTGCACGCTAGCGTGTCTACGAATAATCATAAACCACCAGCGCGCTTGTTACGCTGCACGCTAGCGTGTCTACGAATAATCATAAACCACCACGCGCGCACGTAGACAGTATTATAACAGGGATGAAATCGAATATGAAGTCCCTCGCTAACAAACCTGCTTGTGCTATCATATAAACAAGACACCAAAGGGACGAGGTATATGAATAAAATTGCAGCTTATTTGAATGAACATTTGCTAGGGGAAGTGAGTAGCTCGAAATCAATGCGACGCCGCTTTAGCCGCGACGGAAGCATTTTAACTATTACCCCTGAAATTATTATTTTTCCGAGGGTTACGAACGACATCCGCAAAGCAGCTCGTTTTGCGTGGCAACTGGCCGAAAAAGGTCATACAATGCCTATTACGACGAGGGGCCTAGGTAATGACCCAACCGGTGCGGCAATCGGTAAGGGAATGGTTATTAGCGTTGCGACGCACATGAACAACATCATTCATATCGCTATCAAGGATAAGCTGGCTCATGTGCAACCTGGCGTGACGTTCGAGGTACTAAACACGGCACTAAAGTGGAATGGTTTACATGTTCCAAATATGCCATCACATCCAAAATTAACGACAGTGGGTGGAGCGATTGCCACTAATTCGTTAGGTGAAAGCGGTGAAGTCAGTGCTGCAATCCAAAAACTCGAAGTAGTTCTAGCGAATGGTGATTTAATCGAAACCTCTCGTATTTCTCGGCACGAAGTCAGCAAGAAACTTGGTTTGCAGACATTCGAAGGTGAAATTTACCGAAAACTCGAAGGATTGATCGAAGACAATCAAGAACTGATAAACCAAATTGCCGCCGACAAGGTCCGAGACAACGCTGGATATAAGGGTATTTCTGAGGTGAAAGCAAAAGACGGCTCATTTGATCTGACCCCACTATTTATTGGAAGCCAAGGTACCTTGGGCGTCATTTCTGAAATCGTCTTAAAGACGGACTTTTATTCACAGGATGAAACCTTTGCTGTGGCGGTAGTCGATACGAATGAGCTGGCTCGGGATATTGCCGATAAGCTCGTCGAACTAGAACCAGCTACTCTTGAGCTGTACGACGGAGAATTATTCCGTCGTGCCAGTGACGAAGGAGCGCAGTTCACACTTCTTGGTTCAACTGAACAGTTAGGGACGGTAATTTTCGTTCGATTTAACGATTTTAGTGATCGTACACAGGCTGGTAAGCTCAAGAAAATGAGAAAGCGATTAACAAAGCTTGGTGTCGGCATGGTTGATTCAACCGATCACCAAGTTGAAGAGTTTGCGGTAGTCAGACAAGTCGGTGATTCGTTGAACCTGACTGCCAATGACGATGAAGTCGCATTGCCACTGGTAGATGGTTCATACGTTTCGAATGATCGTCGTGAAGAATTCTTTGCCTCACTGGAAGAATTATCCGCCAAGCATCACATGAGGTTTCCTACTAAGACAAATGTACTGACAGGAACGATTACAGCTCATACAGTCTTGAAGCTTGATGTTGTCAGTGAAAAACAGAAGTTATTCCGATTACTGACCGATTTTGCAGACCTAGTTGATCGTTGCGGTGGCGCATTTGTAAGTGATGGCGCGGAAGGTCGTTTGAAGTCAAATGCCGCTTGGTCGGTAATTGGCGAAAATGAAGCCCAACTATACGAACAAATTCGCGCTATCTTTGATCCATTTGGGACAATGAACCCAGGCGTAAAACAAAAGAACGATATTCGTCACCTTGTATCAGCTCTACGATCATCGTACGATATTAGCGATTTCATTGCCTAGCTCAATCTGTTATAATGTGAACTAGTGCGCGAGTGGCGGTCTAGGATATGAGTAGACGCGCTGTGTGCTCAAGATGTATGCGCAAGTGGCGGTCTAGGATATGAGTAGACGCGCTGCGCTTTATAGAACATGCGCGAGTGGCGGAATTGGTAGACGCGCTAGCTTCAGGTGCTAGTGCCCCAACGGGCGTGGAGGTTCAAGTCCTCTTTCGCGCACCAACGAAGACGTTCCAGACAATACGAGTTGAAATGGCTCATTGACCTCTGGAACTTTTTCATTTTCTGGTGTTTTACACACTAATTCTACTTGACGCAAATACCCCCTGGGGGTACTATTTGAATATGAGAAGCGATATAAAACCTCGGGCAATGCGTCGTTTAAAAATTATTGAAGGTCAGATCCGTGGGCTGCAAAAGATGGTCGAAGAAGACACGTATTGTATCGACATCATTACCCAAGCTTCGGCCGTCAAAGAGGCGCTCTCTGGTGTCGAAGACCTCTTACTTGAAAATCACCTGAACACCCACGTTATTCATCACATTAAAAACGGTAAGGATATTCAGGCAACCGAAGAGATTCTAAAAATATATAAATTGAAGCGCAAGAAATAACAATAGAAATTGAGGAGGGATAAAATAATGGCAAAGTATGCATGTCCAATGCACCCGGAAATTGTCAGTGATGAACCAGGCATATGCCCAAAATGTCATATGGATCTAGTATCAGATGACGATACGGAAGACAAAACTAGTGGTAATCATGATCATAGCAACATGTCGGCAACTATGAGTGGTGCTGTGTATGCTTGCCCGATGCACCCTGACGTAACCTCGGACAAGCCGGGCATATGCCCGAAGTGCCATATGGCTCTTGAAAAAACAAAACCTAATCTTCGTAAACAAGAGCACGGTCATGACAAACATGCAGGACACAACCCAAATATGTTCAAGCAAAAGTTTTGGTTGAGTCTTCTGCTCACCATACCGACACTTTTATTTTCACATACCGTTCAGAGCTGGCTGGGCTTCAAGTTGATGTTTCCTGGTAGTGAGTATATTCCTGCTGTTTTTGGCACGATCATTTTCCTATACGGAGGTCTAGTCTTTCTAAGGGGCGCAAAAGCAGAGATTGCAGCCAAGCGACCAGGTATGATGACACTAATTTCAATGGCGATTACCGTTGCGTTTGTCTATAGTAGCCTCGTCACACTCAAGCTTGTCAGTGGTATGGACTTCTGGTGGGAGCTGGCGACATTGGTAACGATCATGCTGCTTGGTCACTGGCTGGAAATGGCATCGGTCGAGAGTGCTCAAGGTGCGTTGAACGAACTCGCCAAGCTATTACCCGATGAAGCCGAATTACTCGAACACGGTAAAAGTCGTACCGTCCCTGTAAGCCAACTAAAGGTTGGGGACACGATACTCGTTCGCCCTGGTGCTGGAGTGCCGATAGATGGGACTGTCATCAAGGGAGAGTCCGAGGTAAACGAGTCGATGCTTACGGGTGAATCAAGGCCGGTAAAGAAAGTAGTCGGATCCGGGGTTATTGGGGGGGCGATTAACTCAAACGGAGCTCTAACAATTAAAGTCACGAAAATCGGCAGCGATACGGCATTGGCTGGGATTATGAAGCTGGTAGAAGACGCCCAGACAAGCAAGTCAAAAACACAGATACTTGCAGATAAAGCAGCCTCTTACCTAACATATATTGCTCTCGGTGCAGCCCTTCTGACATGGATAGGCTGGTGGATTGCTGGTGCGTCGCCTGGGTTTATCCTAGAGCGTGTCGTGACGGTGCTAGTGATCGCTTGTCCACATGCCCTCGGCCTGGCTATTCCACTGGTGACGGCAATCTCTACAACATTGGCGGCAAAGAACGGTCTGCTCGTACGTGAGCGCATGGCACTTGAATCAGCTCGCAATGTCGATGTTGTGCTGTTTGACAAAACCGGTACGCTCACTAAAGGTGAGCAAGGTGTCGTTGCCATTATCGCAAAGGATAAAAACCGGACGCTCAGCCTTGCCGCTGCTCTTGAGCGTGAATCGGAGCATCCAATCGCCAAAGCTATTTTCCACTATGCACACGATCAAAATGTGCCGGAAATTCACATCACTGATTTTTCGGCACTTTCTGGTCGTGGTGTACGAGCTAACGCTGGTGGCAAAACTGTCTATGTCGGAGGACCGAGATTACTTGAAGAGCTGAAAATTAAACTAAACGATGAATTGCAAACAGCCACAGACGAGTCTTCGGCTGATGGAAAAACCGTCGTTTATGTTGTCGAGAAGAAGACGGTACTAGGAGCTCTCATGCTCGCCGACGTCATTCGCGAGGAATCAAAGGAGGCCGTTGCCACACTTCATGCTATGGGCAAACGTGTCGCTATGCTATCGGGCGACAGTAAAGGTGTGGCTGCATGGGTGGCGGGAGAGCTTGGTATCAAAGAATACTTTGCCGAAGTCTTGCCTGAAAATAAGGCCGAAACGGTCAAAAAACTACAGCGTGACGGAAGTCGTGTGGCGATGGTTGGCGACGGCGTCAACGACGCACCAGCACTAACACAGGCAAATATAGGCATTGCTATTGGTGCGGGTACCGATGTGGCGATTGAGTCGGCGGGAATTGTGCTAGCAAGCAGCGACCCACGGGGCGTGGCAAAAATCGTAACGCTTTCAAAACATACTTACAGTAAAATGCTTCAAAACCTAGTCTGGGCAACTGGTTACAATGCTCTGGCGATTCCACTGGCTGCAGGAGTTACGTCATCACTAGGCTTTGTTCTTTCGCCGGCATTAGGTGCGGTACTAATGTCGCTTTCGACAATTATCGTTGCAATCAACGCACAGTTTTTAAGACGAATAAAACTATAAGGAGACAGTATGCACAACCACGACGAACATGAACATCATCATCACGATACCCACGATACCAAGGCGAGCGATATTCCCCCTGAACGCATGGCCGTCTGCCCTGTAACGGGCGATGCAATTGATACGGCCGAGGCTGAAAAGCTCGGACATTTCAGAGACGTAGATGGCAAACGAATTCACCTATGTTGTGCTACATGCGTAAAGCTATTCGACAAAAACCCCGAACAATACATCGACCATCATCTTGGTCACGAGCATCACCATCATATTTCTACGACAGGGACGCTACGGCTAAAAGACAAAGAACACCTGACAGATAATGTTTGGGCATTTCGTTTCGTCACCGATCAACAGGTATCGTGGACGCCAGGACAATTTATCCGCGTTGAAATCCCTCACGATCATCCTGACGAAGAAGGTACGAAACGGTGGTTTACTATCTCATCAACGCCGCATGATGGTTTTATTCAAATCACCACTCGGGTGACCGACACAACATTCAAGCGAGCATTAGCTGCTCTCAAGATTGGCGAAAAAGCACAGCTCATCGAGCAACCAGACGGTGATTTTGTCTGGCAGGAAAGTGAAAAGCCTCTTGTGTTCGTTGCGGGTGGTATCGGTATCACGCCGTTTTACAGCATGTTAAAAGCACGTGGTCATAGCGGCCAGTCGGTTTCGGCAACACTTATATATAGCGGCCGCACTGCTGATTTGCCGTTCAAGGCAGAGTTTGAGGAAGCCAGTAAACGTCATCCAGAGTTTACGGTGCAGTATGTCATCGGCGAACCGCTGACTGCTGATACACTCACCAAACTTGTGCCAGACCTCAATGCATCACAAGTCTACATTTCAGGCCCGGAGCCAATGGTCGAGGCCCTTGGTAAACAATTACAACAGGGCGGGCTTGCTGGTGACAATCTCCATCAAGACTTTTTTCCTCACTACAGCGACGAGAACTACTAGCCGTATCCTTATAGGTAAACGGTTATAATAGATTACAATGACGTACTCACGTAAATCAAAGAATAATGACAACAGCATCAAGTTCGGTCTGATACTGAATACTCTGTTTACGATCGTAGAGTTTGGCTTCGGTGTTTTTACTGGCAGCCTTGCCTTGATCGCCGACGCATCGCATAATTTGACTGATACATTCACATTGTCGGTTTCCTTTGTCGCCAACCGCTTAGCTCGCCGCAAGGCGAACGCTAGTAAAACTTTCGGTTACGGTCGGACTACGATTCTTGCCGCTTTACTGAACAGTAGCGTTATGTTGGCGGTTGCTGTATTTATTGTATTTGAGGCAATTCAGCGTTTTCAACATCCGACAGCAATCGAAGGTGGGATTGTGGCAATCGTGGCCGCTATCGGCGTAGCCGTTAATGGCTCAATCGCTTTGGTGCTATCAAAAAATCGTAAGGATTTGAATATGCGAAGTGCTTTTGTCGATATGGCGTTTGATGCCCTGTCGTCGCTCGGCGCAGTGATTGCTGGTTTAGTCATTTTATTTACAGATATTCTTTATATTGACAGTATTGTCGGTTTGCTGATTGCGGGGTTGCTTATTTATAACACGCTCAAAATTATCAAAGAAGCGGTGCAAATACTTTTAGAGGGAACGCCTAGCGATCTGGATATCGTTGCTATTACAAAAGCCATTCAGGACACCGACAAAGTGATGAAAGTTGACGATATGCACGTGTGGGCGATTCGCTCCGGCTACAATGCGCTTAGTTGCCACATCGTGATTGACGAAAAACTGCTGCCGGACAGCAGAGATATTGTCGAAGCAGTCAAAACCAAGTTGCGCCAAGACCACGACATACACCACGCGACGATTGAGGTCGAACTGGAAGACTGCAATACACATAAAGAGCACGAGGCGCACCAGCGGGCATTATGACGAATAAACGGAATACGGTAAAATAGAAGTATGAAACGAGCTTTCTATGGAGTTTTTAATGTATTTATACTTACAATACTCATCGTGCAGTCTCTCGGCATACATGCTGGGGCTACACAGACTATGGGTATGGAAGAAACTTCAATTGACGGTACATCTTATTACATGAGTCCACCAAACTGTTTTACTGCATGTATGACAGCAACACTACGTAAGGAAGAAGTTCTCAAGAATACCGATAAAGACGAGGACGACAAGTTACAGTCTCCGTTTTATGTACAATTTCAGGCCTTTTCTTTATTAGCTCTTAAAGAGATTCACGATCACGAAACCAGGTCTACCATCGAAAGAGAACCCCCTCCTGAGGGTATACCTGCCCATATAAGCCTAGGTGTATTTCGTACTTGAGAGTAGCTCCTTACACATTTCATTAAATAGCTAATTTAGGAGTATCTATGAACAATAAGAAATTATTTATAATCATCGTCGTTGTGCTCGTGCTGGCAGTAGTCGCTAGTGCACTATACTACGGTCTGCGTGGTAATATGTCCCAATCAAATACAGATAGCATGTCCGGTATGGACATGAGCGGTTCTACGGTCAATAACTCGTTTATCGATACTGGTAGTGACACGTACAAACAATATGCAGCCATGAGCGGCGAAATGTACGACCGCACCTTTATTGCCAATATGGTCATCCATCATCAAGGTGCGGTTGATATGGCAAGGATGGCCCTTACAAATGCAAAGCATCAGGAGTTAAAAGATATGGCGAACGACATTATCTCGGCTCAAGAGAAAGAGATTGCAGAGATGTCGTCGTGGTATAAAGAATGGGGCTACCCATCGTCAGATATGGACGACAGTGCAATGGGAGTGATGAACAACATGGCTGGCATGACTACCGAACTTGAGGGCAAGACGGGCGATGAGTTCGATAAAGCCTTCATTGAACAGATGATTATGCATCATCAGTCTGCTATCAACATGGCGGCACCTGGTGAGAAAAACGCTCAGCGTCAGGAAGTCAAAGACCTAACGAAGGCCATTGTTTCCGCCCAAACCAAGGAAATCGAACAGTTGAAAAAGTGGCAGCAAGAGTGGGGCTATGACAATTAGGCCGTTTCCTGTTGTACTGGCGGTCATTGTACTTGGATTTACAGCTACTATTGTAGTAGTAAAGATGAGCGGCCCGCCAGAACCACCACGCCCTGGTATCGAACAAAGCGACAGCGGTAATGAGCATGTGGATAGTAATGAATACGGTGGCGACCAGCCGCCAACCTCTGGTCCGCATGCGGGTCCTCTTTCTTGGGGTGTGTACGATACTGAAGTTCGTGATGACCGGGTCATACACAACATGGAGCATGGCGGAATCTACGTGTCGTATCAGCCAAGTCTTCCAAAAGATCAGATTGAGAAGCTGACCAATCTACTATCTGCGCCGTTTTCTAACTCGGAGTTCCAGCCCACAAAGATAATACTTGCACCGAGAGCGGCGAATAAATCACCTATTATGCTGAGCTCGTGGCTGAGGAGCGAAGCACTGGAAAGCTATGATGAGGATAAAGTAGTGAATTACATTAAGGGGAACCTAGGTAAGAGCCCAGAACCTCTAGCACGTTAGCAAGTACAACGACTAGTAAAAAGAAGGACGAAACTATCGCGGCTGTCTGGTTTTTATTTGCCTACAAATCGCCAATGCCACGGTTCAAATACCAATCCGACATTGTTTCCTTCGGGGTAGGATAGGGCAAATCCAAACAACGCAGCGTGCGCCATCATCCAACTGAATTCAGGAGATGTATTGAAATCGTTATAGCTGTGGTGTTCGGCAGGGATATTCTTGGCGATAACATCGAATGCTGGATTGACAAGATCACTATGTTCACTGTTCATAGGAAGCGCGACTGCTTTCAGCGCTTCATCGAACCTATATTCAAGTCGCCGCGTGTGAGTAAGGAATATACCTGCTTGGTAGGCGGGTGAACGATACGACGATCCAGACAAGATACCTAGGCCGTCGTGACGCATAGCCCCTTGCATGTCACGGAATGCATCGAATGCGGCTGGTGGAATATACTGTGCTTGAATGAGGCGCGGTACATCACCGATTGTATGCACAGCCGCTGGCAGTAATGCGAATTCACTCTCATCAGGATCGGGCGTCTTTGTCCATTCGTCCATATCAATACCGACCCGCTGTGGCGATAGCTGGTATAAATGTCGTACCAATCGACGTTCGGGTTTGGTAAGAATCGAGGCAAATGCCCGACGCGATATGATTCGAACTCGCGCTGGGTCTTGGTTTCGAAGCATATCAGTTTTTGCAACGATACCATCGACTAGTTCAGGATCGATAAGGGTGGTGCCTTGCTCGGTTTCAGTAAATCCACGGGACATAACGTATATCTTATCAGGTTTGACGCTGTAGGGAAGTGGTTGCTACAATCACTTGATGAATGAACAAAGTGATATTGGCGTTGGTCCACACCCACGACCTTGGCCCACCGACGACCGATACGACAGCGAACTACTTGAACATGGCGATCGTCGCAATGTTATAGATACGTATCGCTACTGGAAAGTAGAGGCAATCAAAGCTGATTTAGATAGAACGCGGATTCCACTGCAAATTGCAGTTGAAAATGTTGGCCGTGATTTTAATATGGGAACGATTATTCGTTCCGCAAACGCCTTTAATGTCCGAACCGTACATATTATCGGCAGTAGGCAGTGGAATAAACGTGGGGCGATGGTTACCGATATTTATATGAATATTGAATATCATACCGACGTCGATGCGTTTGACACTGCAATGCGAATGGCAAAAAAAGAAATAATCGCTGTCGATATCGTTGAAGGCGCGAAGGGGATTGCTTCGGTTGAACTTAATCCTGATTGCGTATTAGTGTTCGGCGCCGAGGGTCCAGGCCTAAGTACCGAATTATTGTCCGTCGCCGATCAAGTAGTGATGATCGAACAACTAGGTTCGACCAGATCAGTTAATGTGGGGGTGGCTGCTGGTATTGCAATGTACGAATGGGTTCGCCGATTCACCCTGGATAGCAGCGTACCTAAATCGTAGTCGCGACTTGCGAGTAGCCTCTACCTCTGTTATAATTAGTCAAATGGAAACTACAGTTAAACACCTATCTGACACAAAAGTCGAGCTAATTATTACTGTTGGCAGTAAAGAGCTTGCAGCGGCCGAACAAGTCGCGCTGACAAAACTAACAAAGACCGTAAAGGTACCTGGCTTTCGTGCCGGTAAAGTCCCTGCTGGGGTCGCAGCAAAACACGTCGACCCACAGGCTCTCCAGGAACAAACTCTTGAAGACGCAGTCAGCCGTGCGGTCGCCGAGGCATTTCTATCACAAAAGCTTCAGGCGCTTGATCGCCCTGCGGTAGAGATAAAAAAATACGTTCCCGGTGAAACGCTCGAGTTCACCGCAGAAGTCGAGATTATTCCAAAAGTGACCTTAGGTGATTACAAAAAGCTCACCACAAAGCCATCGAAGAAAGCAGTTACCACAAAAGACGTCGATGAAGTCATCGAACGTATGTTGACCGGTATGGCTGACAAAAAAGAAGTAAAACGTGCAGCTAAAAACGGTGACGATGCGGTTATCGATTTCGTTGGAAAGCGCGACGGCGTAGCGTTTGATGGGGGATCTGCCAAAGATTACACACTTTCACTTGGACAAAACCAATTTATCCCTGGATTCGAAGAAGGTATCGTTGGTCACAAAGCCGGCGAAGAGTTTGACCTGGAACTGAAATTCCCGAGCGACTATCACGCCAAAGACCTTGCTGGTCAAAAGGTTGTTTTTACGGTCACCCTTAACAAAATCCTCGAACCAAGCATTCCTGAACTGAATGATGAATTCGCTGCCAAGGCTGGTCCGTTTAAAACAGTTGCCGAACTAAAGGCTGACATCAAGCGAGAGATCGCCACACGCAATGAGCGTGAAGACGGCCAGAGATTCCGTGATGACCTACTGGATGAACTGATTAAGAAAAGTAAAGTTCCTGTTCCAGAGATTCTAATCACCGATCAAATGCGTTCAATCGAGCAAGACTTTGCCCGAAACCTTAGCTACCAGGGGATGAGCCTGGAATCATATCTGGCAAGTAGCTCGTTTAAAGATGAAGACGAATGGCGTGAAAAAGAAGTCCGACCATCAGCCCTTCGTCGCGTCCAAGCTGGCCTGGTGCTGGCCGAACTGACCACTGCTGAAAACATCAGCGCAACTGATGCCGAGATCGACGAGCACGTTGAAGTACACAAGCAACAATACTTGAACAACCCCGACATGCTCAAACAATTTGAAACACCCGAAGTTCGCCGAGATATCGCAAACCACTTCGTGACTGAAAAGACCATCGAACACCTCGTTGACCTCAACAAGTAGTATTGACTAAACATACTATTTATGCTATTATCGTAAGGATGGCATCCCTTAGAGTTGCCACGTCCTTCCTCAAGGAGACCCCGTGTCCAACGACATCCCCGCCTGGGTTACGGCAACCGGTCCCATCGTCTCCGAGACGATCGATCCCTTCCTGCCCGTTCTCGGGTTCGGAGTGATCGTCGTCGCGGCGCTCATCGCCCTCGTGGTGCTGGCGCCGCGCATCGGTGCAACGATCGGACGTCAGATCACCAACGCGCTGATTGTCGGTCGTCGTGACGAGCTCGAGCAGCTCAACCGCGAGATCAACGATGCCGACACGATCCTGAAGCAGGCACGCGCGATCACGCAGACCGCCGCTGCCTTCGAGATCGACGAGTCGCTGCCGGTGAAGATGCGTCAGGCGCTGTCATCCCTTCGGGTTGCTCAGCTCCAGCACGGCTACGACGCGCTGCTGCGTGGCCTCAAGGCCTCGTACGCGGAGCTCGCGACCGTGCGTGGCCGTCAGACGAGTGCGACGGGCTCGATGGTCGGCTACTACGCCGGTATCGTCAAGCACCTGAACGGCATCATCGCCGACCAGGAGCAGTCCGTTCGTGACCTCGAGCCGCTTCTGGACCAATGGGGTATCGCGCACGCGCGCCTCACGTCCAAGCTGCACGCGGTCTAGCGTCTCCCAGGAAGGTGGCACCTATTGTGCCACACCGTCTGTTCATCCGGCTTTTGATGAACCGTCCTGGGCCCCCACGTTACGGGGGCCCAAGCAACACCCTGAATCTTTCACTTAGCACTCACTTGACCCGAGTGCTAATTTTATTTACAATGAATAGTATGAATAAGCCATCGAATTACTTAGTACCAACAGTGATCGAAAAATCTTATGACGGGGAGCGGGCGTTTGATATCTACTCACGTCTATTAAAAGAACGTATCATTTTCCTGAACGAGGACGTTAATGAGCACACAGCAAGCATTATCGTTGCTCAATTGCTATTCCTCGCCTACGAAGATCCTAAAAAAGATATAAAAATCTACATCAACAGTCCAGGCGGAAGCGTCTACGATGGTCTGGCTATCTATGACACGATCCAGTTCATTAAACCGGATGTTCAAACTATAGGTATTGGCTTGCAGGCAAGTATGGGCGCGTTTCTTCTTTCAAGCGGGACGAAAGGCAAGCGTTATGCACTACCGAACAGCCGTATCATGATTCATCAGCCATCGAGTGGTACCCAGGGCAAAATTACTGATCAAGAAATCACCCTAAAAGAAGGTATTTTCCTTAAACAACGCCTGAATGAAATCCTTGCCAAGAACACTGGTCAGAAGCTTTCAAAGATCGAAAAAGACGCTGATCGCGATTTCTGGATGAGTGCAAAAGAAGCCAAGGAATACGGATTAGTTGACGAAGTTATTGACAAAGCGTAAAATAGTGGCATGAATATGCTTGTTCGCTCATTCGAAGGTTCGCCAGACGAAGTATCCGGTACTGTTGACTTGGTGCAAAAAGATCTGGCAGCTACGTATGAGGCACAAGGTGACACTGAACAAGCAGCCTATGAACTCGATCCTAGTCGCCGACTGCAGTTAGAAACCGATCAACTAGAACAGTATCAAAGCGGTCATGGCGATCGATTTGGAGTGGTAGACACGACGACAGGAAATATTGTTAGCATGGCCATGGTGTCCGAATGGCTAAGGGGGGATCACTATCCATTTTCTACACCTCTAGGCAGGGCAGGATTGCAAGGATTACGACTTGCTCATATTGGGTATCTGCCAACACGCCCAGTCGGACTCCATACCCTCGTAGTTGATCGTGAACTTTCAAAGGCCGATCAATTGGATGTCGCAATGTTGACCGGTGTTGAAGTGATTAATCTGGCCGAGAATCGAGAGATTCGCACCTCACTTCCTGAAAATGATCCAGCCGAGCGCGCTTTGCAGTATTTAGGCTTTGTTGCGACCGGTCGTTTCGGGGAACGACTGAAGGCACCTGGCATTACACAACAACTCTATGTGCGTAAACGCATATAATCTTTAAAAACCTCTTGACTAATACCTCATCATTCATCACAATGGAGACTAAGAAGTAGTGTAGCCGTGGTTACTTATGTCCAAAAGATATAGTTCATGCGTGGTGTGGCAGTCACCGTGTTAACCAGAGGTTAAGGGAATCTTCGGCGCCAAAGAACCCCTTCGTTCGCAGAACGAACGATACCTAAAAACCCTAATTAATGCGAGGACATCTAGCCTTATGGCAACGACGAAACGTGCAAACGCGAAGCGTGTTTTCTTTACAAAAGACGACACAGCACTCCCATTACCAAACTTAATTAGTCACCAGAAAACCAGCTGGATGGAATTCGTAGAAACAGGCCTTGGCGAAATTTTCGCTGAACTGAACCCTATCGACGACTATACCGGCCAAAAACTGGCGCTACGTTTCGGAACCTACGCGTTCCAAGAGCCTAAAAACTCTGAGCAACACGCAAAAGAAAACAACCTAACCTTTGATGCGCCGCTTCATGCGGTTGTCGAGCTTACCAATAAGGTAACCGGCGAAGTTAAGGAACAGGAAATCTACTTGGGTGACTACCCGTGGATGACTGACCGTGGAACCTTTATTATTAACGGTACCGAACGTGTTGTTGTTTCTCAGCTCATTCGTTCTGCTGGTGTATTCTTTACTGCTGATCGCGCTGCTACCCGTAATTTCTACGGTGCTAAATTGATTCCAGGCCGTGGCGCATGGCTTGAATTCGAAACCGCTAGTAACGGTGCAATTTATGTTAAGATCGACCGTCGTCGCAAACTGCCAGTGACGACTCTTTTCCGTGCCCTTGGGTACAACAAGACAACCGAAATTAAAGCTCTCTTCGAAGACATTGATACTGGTGAAGTTAAATACATCGACGCTACTCTCGACAAAGATCCTGCAAAGGGTACAAACGAGGCACTTATCGAAGTGTATCGCCGACTTCGTCCGGGTGATCTCGCGACCGTTGATAACGCTCGTTCAATGATCGAACGTATGTTCTTTGACTTTAAGCGATTCGACTACAGTCGTGTCGGACGTTACAAACTGAATCAACGCCTCGGCCTTGACGTTGCAAACGTGACTGAAAACCGGGTGTTCCAAGTTGAAGACCTCAAGGCAATCGTTCGCGAAATTATTCGTTTGAACAACTCACAAGAAGCCGGTGATGACATCGACGCGCTTTCAAACCGTCGTGTCAAACTAGTTGGTGAGTTGGTGGCTCGTCAATTCCGCGTTGGTATGCTTCGCATGCAACGTAACGCTATGGACCGTATGTCTATGAGCGACATTGAAAATGTTTCACCATCACAACTGATTAACGCTCGTCCTGTCGTAGCGGCTGTTCGTGAATTCTTCGCGAGTTCACAGCTGTCACAACTGATGGATGAAACCAATCCACTGGCTGAACTAGCTCACAAACGTCGCCTTAGCTCAATGGGTCCCGGTGGACTTAGTCGTGAACGTGCCGGATTTGACGTCCGTGACGCTCACCCGACTCACTACGGACGCCTTTGTGCCGTTGAAACACCAGAAGGCGCGAACATTGGACTGGTGCTCAACCTCGCTGCGTACGCTCGTATTAATGAGTACGGTTTCATTGAAACCCCTTACCTTAAAGTTGTGAAGGGTAAAGTGACCGAAGAAGTTGTCTACCTTGATGCCTCTGAAGAAGCAGTCGAAGTTATCGCTGACGCTGGTGCTGAACTAACCAAAGACGGAAAGTTCGCCGAAGAGCGTGTCAGTGCACGTAACGGACTATTGCCAGAACAAGTTGACGCCAGTGAAGTGACCTACATGGACGCCGCACACAAGCAAATCCTTGGTTCAACTGCCGCATTGGTGCCATTCGTTGAAAAGAACCGTGTTGACCGTTCATTGATGGCCTCGTCAATGCAAAAGCAAGCCGTTCCACTACTAACTCCTGAAGCTCCTGTCGTTGGAACTGGTATTGAAAGCGAAATCGCTCGAAATACGAGCCAACTTGTTGTCGCTGAAGGTGCTGGTGAAGTTATCCGTGCTGATGGTGATGAAGTTCACGTCAAGTACGCTGCCGGAACCAAGGTATACAAGCCAATTCACTTTACAAAGTCGAACGATGACCGTTCAATCAACCAAAAAGTTGTTGTTGAACGTGGTGACAAGGTTAAGAAAGACGACATCCTCATCGAAGGTGCGTCAGTTGCTGAAGGTGAAATCGCCCTCGGTAAAGACCTTTTGGTTGCCTTTATGCCATGGAACGGTTACAACATGGACGACGCAATCGTTCTGAGCCAACGCTTGGTCCAAGATGACACACTTACTAGCGTGAACATCAAGGATTACACCGTTGAAGTCCGTGAAACCAAACTTGGTCCTGAAATCGTTACGCGTGATATTCCAAACGTTTCTGAAGAATCACTTCGTCACCTCGACGAGAGCGGTATTGTACAGCTCGGTTCTGAAGTAAAGAGTGGTGATGTCCTGGTTGGAAAGATTACTCCAAAGGGTGAACAAGAATTGTCATCTGAAGAGCGACTTCTTCGTGCGATCTTTGGTGAAAAAGCCAAGGATGTCCGTGATACTTCACAACGTATGAACAATGCTGGTGGTGGTAAAGTTGTCGGCGTCAAGATCTTCTCACGCGAGAACGGTCACGAACTCAAAGCCGGCGTATTGATGCAGATTCAAATTTTCGTCGCTCAATTCCGTAAAATTTCAGTCGGTGACAAGCTGGCTGGACGTCACGGTAACAAGGGTGTCGTTGCGCGAATTCTGCCTATCGAAGACATGCCATTCATGGAAGACGGAACAGCAGTTGATGTTGTCCTTAACCCACTCGGCGTGCCATCACGTATGAACATCGGACAGCTATTTGAAACGCACCTTGGTATGGCTGCACGTGCCCTTGGGTACAAAGTTGCAACTCCTCCATTTAACGGTGTTTCTGACGAAACTATTAGCGACGAGCTTGAAAAAGCTGGACTAGCCCGCGATGGAAAGAGCCAACTGTTTGATGGCCGTACTGGTGACGCTTTTGAGGAACGAACCACTGTCGGTGTTATGCACATGCTGAAGCTTCACCACATGGTGAGCGACAAGATTCACGCCCGTTCTACTGGTCCGTACACAATGGTCACCCAGCAACCACTTGGTGGTAAAGCGCAAAACGGTGGTCAACGATTCGGAGAGATGGAAGTCTGGGCCCTCGAAGCCTACGGTGCTGCCGCAACCCTTCAGGAAATGTTGACGATCAAGTCTGACGACGTCTACGGACGTGCGAAGGCCTACGAATCGATCATCAAGAACGAGCCGATTGTTGGTCCAAAACTGCCAGAAAGCTTTAACGTCCTCGTGAAAGAACTTCAAGGTCTCGGCCTTCGTGTCGACCTGCTTGATGAATCGGAAGACGCGATTATCGATGCTGAACAAGTAATCGGAAGCGTAATCAACGGTCAACCTGTCGCTGCCGCAAGCGTGGCAAGTGACGACGATGACGTCGTTGAGACGATCCTCGATGAAGCTGACGAAATCGGTGACATTGAAGACGGTATGAGTATTCAGGATATTGATGAAGTAGAAGAAATTAAGGAGGAGGCGTAATATGTCGCGCGTCGTTACCAACAACAATGGCATTGCTGACTTTGATGCTATCCGACTGTCGGTCGCAAGTAGCGATGACATCCTGAAATGGAGTCATGGTGAAGTTACCAAGCCTGAGACGATTAACTATCGTACCCAAAAGCCAGAGCGAGATGGTCTATTCTGTGAACGAATTTTCGGTCCAGTCAAAGACATCAACCCGCACGATAACAAACTAAAGGGTGTTCGTTCTCGCGAAGCTGCCGTCGACAAGAATGGTGACATGGTTACCAAATCTATCGTTCGACGTGAGCGAATGGGACACATCCAGCTAGCGAGCCCAGTTGCACACATCTGGTTTATGCGCGGTACTCCATCTGCAATGTCACTACTTCTCGGTATTACTGTCCGAAACCTCGAGCGTATCGCTTACTTTGCGACCTACGTTATCTTGAAGGTTGACGAAGCAAAACGAGACCAAATTCTTGCTGACCTCGAAGCTGAAACCGAAGCTGGTCGTGTTGCTATCAAGATTCGTTACGAAAAAGAAGCAGAAGCTGAAGGCGCAGATGTGAAGACTCTCGCTGAAGCAATGACTCGTGAAACCGAAGACTTGAATGAAAGCTACCTCGCGAAGAAAACTCAGCTTGAAAGCCTCGTAAAGAGCGCCTTGATCTCTGAAGTTGATTACCGAAACCTTCCTGACGACTACCAAGATTTGGCAGAAGTTGGTATGGGTGGCCTAGCCCTCAAAGCCCTCCTCGACGGTATTAACCTTAGCGAGCTAATCGCTGAACTGACCGAAGAAGTTGCTGGTGCTAAGGGACAACGCGAAAAGAAACTCCTGAAGCGCCTCAAGGTCCTTGAAGGTATGCAGTCTGCTGGTATCAAACCAAGCAGCCTTACGCTGACCGTTCTTCCTGTGATTCCTCCGGACCTTCGTCCTATGGTTCAGTTGACCGGTGGTCGTTTCGCGACCAGCGACCTTAACGACCTATACCGACGTGTTATTAACCGTAACAACCGTTTGAAGAAACTGATTGAGCTGAACGCTCCTGAAGTGATTCGTCGAAACGAAATGCGTATGTTGCAAGAAGCGGTTGACGCTTTGATCGACAACAGCGCGGCTCGTGGTGGTCGTGCGGTAAATGCTACCGGTGGACGTCGCCGTCTGAAGAGTATCAGCGACATGCTAAAGGGTAAGCAAGGACGATTCCGTCAGAACCTTCTGGGTAAGCGTGTTGACTACTCTGGACGTTCAGTCATTGTGGTTGGTCCAAAGCTAAAGATCGATGAATGTGGTCTGCCTAAGCAGATGGCACTCGAGCTCTTTAAACCATTCGTTATTCACTGGTTGATTAACGGGGAATACGCTCATAACATCCGTAGCGCGACTCGTTTGATCGAAGCGGGTGAAGCGGTTGTCTGGGATGCCCTCGACTCTGTGATCGCCGGCAAGTACGTTCTATTGAACCGTGCACCGTCACTTCACCGTTTGTCTATCCAGGCTTTCCAACCAAAATTGGTTGAAGGTAAAGCAATCCAACTGCATCCACTTGTCGCAAACGGTTTCAACGCCGACTACGACGGTGACCAGATGGCTGTTCACTTGCCACTCTCACGCCAAGCACAAGAAGAAGCACGTACGCTCATGAGCGCAACTGCTAACCTCTTAAAGCCAGCTGATGGTGCACCAGTTCTTTCGATTGCACAGGACGTTGTCCTCGGTAACTACTACCTAACCTACGAAAAACCAAGTGCACAGACGAATGAACGCAAGGCATACAGTTCGGTATACGAAGCTGAAATGGCTTACGAGAACCACCACATCCAGTTGCAGTCACCAATCCGTGTCTACACAAAGGGTGAAATTCGCGACACAACACTAGGACGTGTATTCTTTAACGAAATTCTGCCTGCTGATTTTGAATACGACAACAACATCCAAAACAAGAAACAGCTCAAGCGTGTCTTGAACCAAGTGTTCGAACGCTACGGTGCGCAGGAAACTGCACACACCGCTGACCGAATGAAAGGCATGGCCTTCCGATTCGCGACTGTCGCCGCTGTATCGACTGGGAAAGATGACTACATCGAATTCGAAGAAACTGCCGAGTTCATTGCCGAGGGTGACGCAAAGACAACTTTGATTAGCGAACAGTTCAACCAAGGACTGATCACCGAAGAAGAGCGATACGGTCTGACCGTTTCAACCTGGCGTGGTGTGGTTCGTAACATTACCGAGTTCTTGCAAGAGAAGTTGAAGAGCATGGACACAAGTGTGTCTGTCATGGTCAACTCTGGTGCTCGTGGTGATATCTCAAACGTTATGCTTGCGAGTGCCATGATTGGTATCATGGTCGACGCAACCAACCGTGAGATTGAGCTGCCGATTCGTTCAAGCTACAAGAAGGGTCTCAGTTCACTTGAACAATTCGTGGCCACCCGTGGTTCACGTAAGGGTCTGATTGACACCGCGCTTAAGACAGCTGACTCTGGTTATCTAACTCGACGTCTGGTTGACGTCTCACAAGACGTCTTCACCGTTGAAGACACTCCTGGTGACGACGAAGGCTTCACGATCTACCGATCTGAAACCGAACTGACCATGATCGACTTCGGTAACCGTCTATACGGACGATTCGCTGCAGAAAACATTGGTGGTTACGTCAAAGCAGGTGAGCTGATCACCCGCGAAATCGCTGCTCAAATTGAAGCTGACGCTGATATTACCGAAGCAAAGATCCGTTCAGTCCTGTCGACCAAGAATCTTCGTGGCGTACCACAAAGTAGCTATGGTATCGACATGTCGACTAACGTCCTTGTTGCCAAGGCTCAACCAGTTGGTGTCATCGCTGCGCAATCAGTCGGTGAACCTGGTACACAGCTGACACTGCGAACCTTCCACCAAGGTGGAGTCCAGGAAAGTGACATCACCCAAGGTCTGCCTCGTGTTGAAGAGTTGTTTGAAGCTCGTTCACCTAAGGGACAGGCGCACGTCACTGAAGTCACTGGTCTTGTCGAGCAGTGGGAAGATGGCAAAAAGTACATCGTCCAAGTTACTCCAGAAGCCGGACACGTTGAACGTATCGCACTTGAAGGCCGCACCGCGGGCGTCAAGAACGGTAGCAACGTCAAGGTGGGAGATGTTCTGGCAAGTGGCGAAAGTGAATCAAAGCCAATCGTTGCACCTTTTGACGGCGTCGTTGAAATTACTGACGAACACGTTATCTTGGCAGCAAACGCTAGCTCACCAGTTCGTTACGAAATCCCTGGCAACATGCAGCTTGTCGTCAAATCTGGCGACACAGTTGAAGCCGGTGACCGTTTGACTGGTGGATCACTGAACCTACACGATCTGATGCGCCTGAAGGGCATCGAAGCGACACAGCGCTACATTATCAACGAAGTCCTGCGTATCTACGCGGCACAGGGTCAAGACGTTGCTGACAAGCACCTTGAGATCATCGTTCGACAAATGTTTAGCCGTGTCCAGATAGAAGATCCAGGAGACAGTACCTTTGTGACCGGAGACATCGTGTCTCGTGCAGCAGTTATGGAAGCAACCGAAGTTCTTGCCGCTGAAGGTAAAGAAACGATCGCTTTCACCCAGCTGCTCCTCGGTATCACCAAGGTCTCAATCTGGTCTGACAGCTTCCTATCAGCAGCATCGTTCCAAGACACAACTCGTGTCCTGATCAACGCTGCGGTAAGTGGTCGTATCGACCGCCTGCACGGATTGAAGGAAAACGTGATCATCGGACGCAAGATCCCAGTTGGTACAGGTGTCACCAGTGCAATTGCACTCGACACCACCGACGAAGA
Source organism: Candidatus Microsaccharimonas sp. (assembly GCA_049276535.1). GTDB lineage: Bacteria > Patescibacteriota > Saccharimonadia > Saccharimonadales > Saccharimonadaceae > Microsaccharimonas. The sequence continues at coordinate 90,419 of JBASWP010000001.1, read as the reverse complement.
TGTCAGCGCCGGTATCGCCGAAGACCTCGAACTCGCTGCCTAATCTCGGCAAGTTCAATCAGAAAATACCTCCTGCACGGGAGGTATTTTCTTTATGCTTGTATATGGCGCCTAACAGTGGTAATTTAAGGAATAACTTAAAAGGGAATCCTATGGCCGAATCTGAAATTATGTGTCCTTCAACTGGTGAAGTATGTCCAGCACTAAAGAACTTGCGGGAACTATATGTTGGTAACGAAGATGTCGTTGATCACGACACCGCGACGAGTGATCGCATAAAATTTGGTTTTAAACGGAGTGAGTATATTGCAGCCAGTGCGATTCGTGGATGCGAGGGTGTGGTCGATGGTATATGCTCAACTCGTAAGGCTATGGATGCCAGCCCAGTTCGGGTGAGTTTGGTTGATTCTCTTCGTCGACTTGTACGACATTCTGCCTAGGAATAAGTATGCAAGCAGGAAACCGACTATCATTTGTTGAACCATTCTCGTTAGAAGAACGGAAAGAGATCAGCACCGGAGCAATGACCGAAACATTGCGGTACTTTCTCGAAATGTGTGGGAAGCTACTAAAGACACACGACGAAGCGGTAGATACAGCCGAGATACTAGAAGAGAGTGGCTTTGTTACGGTATTTGAACTATCCCTGCGCGTGCCGGCTGATGACGGGTCCTACCTTCATGTCTTGGTGTTTGGGCACAAGCAAGAATCTGCCCTTCTTGATCTCGGTGTGTCACTTATCGAGCATGGACCGAAAGGTGAGTATATTAGTGGCTACCAATATATCGCCGAAGGTATAGAGGTGCGCCGATCTAGTACTCGTGCAACACTACCTGATAGCGAGGATGACTCGGCCGATGACAGGACTCTCCATTTTAGCGTCATTGATCTGTATGCCGCGAGAGAAGAATTACATGATATCCAGCAGTCTGAAGATGAAGAAGTGCGGCTTGAAGCTGCGGACATATGGTCAGGCCTTGTACAGGAAGCAGAGTTTGATGAATGGGAGGAGGAGATGGGATTTGATAACCAACCCATAGACAAGGGTGAGCTTGAGAAAGTAGCCGCTGTCATAGTCTCGGCAGAATTGTTTCCGCTTCCTCGCCAGACAGAGGACGACGGCACGGTTTACTAATCTGTTAATTTCTGCTATGATTATTGGTGAGTTTCCGTTCATCACCTTGTGAAACGTGTACAAGACACAAGGAAGGATGAACTCCGCCCTCGATGGATGCTGACCGGAGAGAGCAAATGCAGCTATTCTTGCTGTAAATTAATCTGTAAATGTTCATATAAGGAAGTTTGTTTAAACATGCCAACTATCAATCAATTGGTTCGTAAGCCGCGCAAGACTGCTAGTCAGAAGAGTAAATCTCCTGCACTTGGCCGTATTCACAATGCGCTAAAGACTCGTTACTACGACCAGAACTCTCCGCTCAAGCGTGGTGTTTGTATTAAAGTAACGACCAAAACACCTAAAAAGCCTAACTCGGCACTCCGTAAGGTTGCTCGTGTTCGTTTGACTAACGGTCAAGAAGTCTGGGCATACATTGGTGGAGAAGGTCACAACCTCCAAGAGCACGCCGTTGTGCTTGTTCGTGGTGGACGTGTTCCTGACCTTCCAGGTGTTCGTTATCACATTGTTCGTGGTGCGCTCGACCTTCAGGGTGTCGCTAATCGTAAACAAGGCCGTTCTAAATACGGCGCAAAGAAATCGGATAAGTAATCATGCCTCGTAAAGTAACTGCTAGTCTACAACGTCGCCTAAACCCAGACCGTAAATACCAAAGTGTGTTAGTGCAGCGCCTTATTAACAAGTCTATGCTTGATGGTAAGAAGCTGATCGCTGAACGTGCTGTCTACGAAGCCCTTGAAACGGCTGCAAAGAAGCTCGACAGTGAAAACCCACTGGAAGTATTCGAACGCGCACTCAAGAATGTTTCACCAAGCTTCGAAGTTAAATCTCGTCGTGTCGGTGGTGCAAACTATCAGATTCCATTCCCAGTCGCTGGTCACCGTCAACTGCACTACGCCTTTTCATGGCTGGTACAGGCCGCACGTGGCCGTAAGGGTATACCTTACGCACAGCGTCTTGCGCTTGAAATCGTTGATGCGTACAACGAAACTGGAGCTGCCTTCAAGAAAAAAGAAGACACCCACAAGATGGCAGAAGCCAACCGTGCTTTCGCCCACTTCGCCCGAGGCTAACACCTCTCGCACACATCAAAGTCCGGAATTTCCGGACTTTTTTGTTCGAAACTATTTACAAATCCCATTCCGCTCATGTATAACAAGGACAAATGGGAACAAAAACAAACAAAGGTCTAAAAACATTTCAATTTGTTTTCACCTGGGGAAAGGTGATCGGGGACTAGCATGGCTGGAGAGTGGATTGAGCCGAACTTTGCCGGACCAACCCCATTCCTCCCACCAGAAGAAGCACGCGTCTACGACCCTCGAAAAGAGGGTCGTAAGCCAACACCGGTTAATACGGTGACAAAGCTTGTAGATAGACCAGCGTTAATGATTATGACGAGGGACTCGGTTGTCCCTGGCTATGATTGGCAGGCGCCGGAAGTACGCAAGAAACGCTCGAATCATCATCTCCATTGGCCACATCCCCGCGATAGTCACGGTTTCCGTAATCGGGGGTCATTACGCACAAATATCAGACCAATCGCACATAACTGGATACATGAATTCACTATCCCACCAGCGGCAGTAGGTGAAGAGACAGAACATGCCTTTGGCGAGGCAGAAGATTTTGCGCTGGAAATGCGCACCATTGCGAATCATCCACTATTTTTAGGGCGAGAAACACTACGAATAAATGCTGAACTCACCGCACTATATGGGGAACTGCCTTTCCTAGCAACAAAAGCGGAGATTCGAGAAGACAAGAAGTTGGACCTCGAGTTCGCCTTCGATAGTTTCTCGACCGTATTTGAACGAGCTCGGCGTGGACCGGCTGAATTCCAGGTTATCGACTATGGCAGTAAACCTCTTCGAAATGTTCAGGACATGATGGCTATTGCTCACGAGATATCACGGACACTTCGCAGACAAGCAGAACTCGATCAGATGATCCTAGACAGAGCTGTAGACATAGCCGCATAAGGTGTTATAATTCCTAAATACTAATTATCCCTGAGAGACCGTTATGGAATTCACAAAAACTGATCGTCTGTTTACCCCCCTCATTCCGAAAATTGCGACAAAGATTCAGGTTGCCGCTGAGCAATTAGTCGACACGTATAATGACGAAAAAGCTAAACAGATCCTCACTGAACTGAATGAAGAGCTAACGAAGCATAAAGTCATCGGTGACACAGTTCAAATTAACTCAGATGAAATGGTATGGGGAAGTTATGATTTTGAAGGTGTATTCACTCCAGTAAGTGATGAGGCTCTCTCTCAGAAACGAACAGTCGTCGGGACATTCCTAGGGGTCAATGAGGTAGAGGTAAATGGCTCACGTACACTAGTCTATGACCTACAGGCTGAAATAGACGACGACGGAGAGCACTCATATGTCGTTAGTGCTCCGATTGAATCTTCGCAGATTGCCATAGAGCTTGAAATCACGGCTGAAATCGAAACGGGAAGTGAGATGGGACGTCTCTTCGCGACGCTGACCAGTATAGAAGACCCAGCGTTTCACAATCTCTTGAAGGAATTCATGGGTGTTGCTGAAAATAATGAAATGCTCAATGCTCCAATGCTCAGACAGATCGGGGCAGTTATGACAACCATGCTTGCGCATGAGGGGGTTGTTGATAACGATGAGCGTCAGGATGCTATAGTCCAAATTCTTGCGAAGCTAATGGATAACGAAGGTCGTTCCGAAATTGAGGGTCAAGAGTTTCTTATTCATCGTGCTACTCCAAAAAATACGCTATTTTTAAAATCGTTTGAAGCGACCGGCGGTGTCAGTGGAATTCTGTTGGTGAATGATTACACTACTGATGAAAAGGGTATCGACGAATTCAAGAATACCCTTCAACCGGCGCTTATTTTCGAGGATGCTGATAAAAAAAGATATGATATCCCACTCAAGTACGTAATCAAATTCGATCCTTGTTTTGATGACTGCCGCTCAAGCATCGGGCGATTTATGTCGGAGTATCCAGGATTGCTCACGGAAATGGGATCATCATGACATCGTATGTGCCAAATCAGTCGGAACTGCCACAGAAAAAAACGTCTGAATTTTTTGAAGAAATGTTCAGTGGTGAGCTGGCACTTGAGGGCTATTTTAAATCGCTACGAGAACGGGCAATCGAGGCAAAAGCTAAAAAATTCAACACCATCCAGGAGGCTGAGGACGCTGCTGATGCGTATACAGCCGTCATTTCAGGGAGTCTCTACGAGCATATGGATCGGCTTCGCATGCCGGTTATCGTTACGGGCGAAGGTATCTTCGAGCCAGACACAGAATTTGATGTCAAGCCAACGACAGATACGAAGTTTGCAATTTCCGTAGAACTTGACGTTGAAGCTGGCTATCGAGCTGTGCCAAACTTTGACACTCGGTTTGGCGTGCTGGAAATGGTACATGTGCGACCAGTCAGCGAATTGGATGAAGATGGGTTCCCGACGGGTATTCACTCTCTTGAGGCGCGCTATATCATCAGGGCAGGACAGCCACAGTATAGGAACGTAACGACAGTAAATTCTCCATTTGACGCACTACAGGTACAGATGTGGCCTGCCTACATTGCAGAAATAGACACTGTCGATATCCAAAGCCTCGTACTCCACAATCAACGTAAAGAGATGAGGTTCCAGCAACAAATCTCACAGACAGGAATTATGCAAACGAGGTTTTATAAGCAGCTCAGCGTCCTCGGAGAGGGATTGAAGAGGACAAACAGTTCGAATTTTGTCCCGATACCCGATATCGAGCATCTAAAAAAAGCTGGGCGATTAGGGGGTATCATTGCGCAGAATAACCCTGAGCTCGCTGAACTCATACAGGAATCATTTTTGAGAGTGTTGCCATTAGGTAAGACATTGCAACTTGCCGGTGCGAGTTTCATCCCTCAGGGGGAGGACAAACCAGTACCTGTTATGGGTGAAGTGCATGGTGTAGTCTGGGATATTCAATTCCCAACATCCAAAGAGGACCCGACTGGCGCGTCGATTATCCTAGAAGAAAAGATTTCGCCAACTACATCGAGGATGCATATATTCGCATTTGAAGATATCACTGGTTTGAAGCATTAAACCCCTTTCGATGTACTAGTAATCTAGGCACCAATCTGTTATAATGTACCTAAAGCGCTATTTTTTATGGCAAAAAATAATTAGAGAAAGAGAAGACGAGCTATATGGCCCAGAAAACTGTTGAGTTAAAAAACTTCCGAAACGTCGGAATTATCGCGCACATTGACGCCGGTAAAACGACGACTACTGAAGGTATCCTTTATCGTACCGGAATCAATCACAAGATTGGTGTTGTTAAAGGTACGGGTGCCGAAGACGGTACAACAACTGACTGGATGGCTCAAGAAAAAGAACGTGGCATCACTATTACTTCAGCTGCGGTTACTGCAGGTTGGAAGGGTCACACTATTAACATTATCGACACCCCAGGTCACATCGACTTTACCGTCGAGGTAGAACGTTCGCTCCGTGTCCTCGACGGTGCGGTGACAATCTTTGATGGCAAGATGGGTGTTGAGGCTCAATCTGAAACTGTATGGCGTCAGGCTAACAAGTACGGCGTGCCTCGTATCTGTTTCATCAACAAGATCAACCAAATTGGTGGTGACTTTTACAAATCTCTCGATACAATCCACCTTCGTCTTTCAAAGCACGCACTTCCTATCCACCTTCCTATTGGATTTGAAAAAGACATTAATGGTGTTGTCGACCTCGTCGACATGAAAGCATACACCTACACTGATTATGCAGATCACGAACTTGTCGTTGGTGAAATTCCTGCTGACATGCTCGAAAAGGCAAAGAACGCACGAAGCCTGTTAGTTGAAGCGGCTGTTGAAGCTGAAGACGAACTCTTTGAACGCTATTTGAATGAAGGTGAAGAATCTATCTCTATCGAAGACCTCAAACGCGGCCTTCGCAAACGTGTCCTTGCTGGTGACTTTTACCTCGTTACTGGTGGTGATGGCCGTGGTGTGATCGTTGAAAAGGTCCTGGACCTCATTAACGACTACCTCCCATCTCCTCTTGATAAGGGTGCCGTTAAGGCGACTAACCCTAAAACTGGTGACATCGTTGAACGTGAACCATCTGAAGATGCACCACTTTCTGCCCTGGCATTTAAGATCGCAACTGACCCCTACGTTGGTCGTTTGATCTTCGTTCGTGTCTACAGTGGTAAATTGACTGCTGGTAGCTATGTCCTGAACACGACAACTGGTGAAAAAGAGCGTATCGGACGTGTGGTTCGTATGCACGCCGACAAGCGTGAAGACATCGAATCGATTGGCGCTGGTGATATTGCTGCCGTCGTTGGTCTAAAAGATACTTTTACTGGTCACACGTTGGCTGATCCAGCTAACTCAGTCCTTCTTGAGTCAATTGAATTCCCAGATCCTCCTGTATCGATTGCTGTCGAGCCAAAGACCAAAGCCGACCAAGAAAAGATGGGCGTTGCCCTGCAGCGACTGGCCGAAGAGGACCCAACCTTCCGTATTCACACCGACGAAGAGACTGGTCAGACGATCATGTCAGGAATGGGTGAACTTCACCTTGAGATCCTTGTTGACCGTATGAAGCGTGAATTCAACGTTGAAGCAAACGTTGGTGAGCCTCAAGTTGCCTTCCGTGAAACTATTCGTGGTACGACCGAAGCACAAGGTAAACACGCCAAGCAATCTGGTGGACGTGGTCAGTATGGTGATGTCTGGATTCGTTTCGAGCCGACAGAATCTGGTATCGGTTTTGAGTTCGTCGACGCAATTAAGGGTGGAGTTGTTCCAAAGGAATACATCAAGCCTGTCGAGAAGGGTATCCGCGATACACTCGATGGTGGTGTTTTGGCCGGTTATCCAATGATTGGTGTCAAAGCGACCCTTTACGATGGTAGCTACCACGACGTAGACTCGAGTGAACTTGCCTTTAACCTCGCTGGTGTTCTAGCGGTTAAGGAAGGTATTCCAAAGGCTCGACCAGTTATCCTTGAACCTGTTATGAAGGTTGAAGTATCAATGCCAGAAGAGTTCATGGGTGACATCATTGGTGACCTTAACGCTCGTCGTGGACGTATTGACGCTATGGAAGACATTCCTGGTGGCGCAAAGCTTGTCCGTGCCTTCGTGCCACTTTCAAACTTGTTTGGATACACGAACGACATTCGTTCAATGAGTACTGGTCGTGCTGCTTCAACTATGGAGCTGTATGCTTACGAAGAAGTACCACCGAACGTTCAGCAAGACATTGTTGAAAAACGAACGAACAAAGCTTAGTTCAAGAAAATACCGCACCTCACCGTGCGGTATTTTATTTAAAGGACATATTTCTTTCATAGACTAAAGATATGAAAGACTTAGTGACCTATGATTTACCCCGTGAAAAACTACGTAAAAAAGGAATAGCGTCACTGACTAACGCTGAACTACTCCAGCTGATTATTGGAAGTGGGAATGCACAGGTGAGCGTGGCACGAATTGCAAAACGAGTCACAAGGTTATTATCAAAGTTTGGAAATCAGTCGACGGCCGAGCAACTCTCATCAATTGTCGGTCTTGGGCCGGCGAGGGTTAGCCAGATTCTTGCTTGTTTCGAACTCGCGAGTAGATATCCGTTGAGCGTGAAGCAGCTAACCATTGAAAACACCGATCAATTGAGCGGCCTAATAGTCAATCACCGCAATGCAAAAGAGCGATCATTGGTATATATTACGGTCGATGGTGGCAAGCGACTATTATCGAAACGTTCGGTGTTGATACGCGGTGTGACGCATCCATCCTTGCTACTTCGAACTATATTCAGTGATATCGTTACCGACAAAGCCAGTGGTATATTTGTGGTGTTCTGCGGTCATGAATATGAGCTAGATCCAACTACATTTGAACTAAGTTTCGCTCGTGACCTCCGCGTAACTGCTCAACTACTTCTAGTGAGTGTGCACTCGTTGTCCATTGCTAATCAGAGAGATGAAAAACGGATAGGAACTGTATAATGAACGAGCAAGACGCAGCAATTAAATCTATTATATTTCGTTATCACGACCGATCGGCTATCGATTACGAAAGTCTATATATGAATCTGTATGTGTCGTACAATGCTTGGTTTAGACGGGTAACGGGGTACTCGAACGATAAAGAGGCGATTGTAGCACTCAAGAAACGGTTTGTACTGTGGGACGACTATCAAAACGGCAGGGTCCTTCATGGTCTGGATTCGATCATGACTTGTCTTTCATTAGAAATCAACGACTGGAAAGTGTTAATTGATTATTGGTATAACGTTCGTTGTAACCTGTTTCATGGAGAGGTTTCGCATTACTCACAGACAGATATACAGTATGCCTACGAATCTCTTAAAATATTTATGGACGAAATCATTGTGCGGATGAAGCGAGCTTTTAGCGAGAAAGACAGGCAGAGATTAGAAGAAATACGGCTATTGGTCAAATCAGAAAGCTCACATGTTGAGTCGTTTCGACATATTCAATCACGACTGTATAGCAAATACATTCGTTCACCCGATATATGGGATGTCGATATGGTACGGGTGCCGATCAAACCCAAACTTACCTCTTTACGAAACGTTGAACGACCTGTATAATTACCCTTATACGTCATGAGATGGCTATATTCTTATGCGAAATAATTAAGAGGAGATACAAACTAAATGGCAGATTTCGATCGAACCAAGCCACACGTTAACGTTGGAACCATGGGTCACGTTGACCACGGTAAAACAACTTTGACAGCAGCTATTACAGCTGTACTTGCAAAGCGACTTCCTAGCGACGTCAACAAAAAAGTTGACTACGCGCAAATTGACAACGCACCTGAAGAGCGTGCACGTGGTATTACCATTGCTACCTCTCACCAAGAGTACGAATCAGAAAACCGTCACTACGCGCACGTCGACATGCCAGGTCACGCCGACTACGTAAAGAACATGATCACCGGTGCTGCACAAATCGACGGAGCAATCCTCGTGGTTGCTGCAAACGATGGTCCACTTCCTCAGACTCGTGAACACGTTCTATTGGCTCACCAGGTTGGTGTTCCAAAGATTCTTGTGTTCCTAAACAAGATGGACCTTGCTGATCCAGAACTAGTTGAACTGGTTGAAATGGACATTCGTGAACTGCTCGCTAAGAACGGTTACGACGAAAACGCTCCAATCATCAAGGGTTCAGCTACCAAGGCTCTTGAAGGCGACGCTACAAGCGAAGACGCTATTATGGAACTGGTTAAAGCACTCGACGAGTACGTGCCAGAACCAACTCGCGACCTCGACAAACCATTCCTTATGCCAATCGAAGACGTCTTCTCAATCAAGGGACGTGGTACGGTTGCTACCGGTCGTATTGAAACTGGTGTTATCAACATCAACGACGAAGTTGAAATCGTCGGTGTCAAAGACACACAGAAATCAGTCGTTACTGGTATCGAAGCTTTCAAAAAGAACCTCGACCGTGGACAAGCTGGTGACAACGCCGGACTCCTTCTTCGTGGTATTGAGCGCGAACAAATCGAACGCGGTCAAGTTATCGTTAAACCTGGTTCAATCACTCCTCACACTGAATTCGAAGCTGAAGTCTACATCCTCAAGAAAGAGGAAGGTGGTCGTCACACTCCATTCAGCAAGGGTTACAAACCACAGTTCTACTTCCGTACAACTGACGTAACCGGTGAAGTTGAACTTCCGGCTGACAAGGAACTTGTCATCCCTGGTGACACCGTTACCTTTATCGTAAAACTGCTCGCTCCTATCGCTATGGAGCAAGGTCTTAACTTCGCAATCCGTGAAGGTGGCAAGACCGTTGGTGCAGGTGTCGTTACAAAGATTGTTAAATAATTTAACTATCTGGCACATGAGATACCTCCGAGAAATCGGGGGTATTTTGTTTAACACTGAAAAATATGCTATAGTATTCAAGTATTATTAATCGTTCCAGAGAACTCGGCCAGACGCGAATACCACCGATTCGAGCAGAGGTTACTGGACAGACACAAGAAAGGGTTCTTTCTCATGGCAGAAGCACCAAAAGAAGCAGGCCTGCGTATTCGCATCCGCCTCAAGGCCTATGACCACAAAGTCATCGACCAATCAGCAAAACAAATTATCGACACGGCAATCCGTACCGGTGCCAGCATTGCTGGTCCTGTACCGCTTCCAACTCGTCGTAGTACCTTTACGGTCGTGAAATCACCACACGTCTACAAAAAGGGTGGTGAAACGTTTGAAATGCGTATTCACAAGCGTTTGATCGACATCACAAACGCAACCCCAAAGACAATCGACAGCCTGCAAAACCTTAGCCTACCAGCTGGTGTTGACGCAGAAATCCGAATGTAATTACGGGTTCAATAAAAAAGCCTCCACAACGGAGGCTATTTTTATTGTATCTGCAGGCCTAGTATTCTTGTTCGGTACTAAGCTGCTCGGTGAGGGTTGCGACATCCGTTTGAAGACGAAGGATCCAAAGCTGGGTAAAGATGATAAATGATATGAGAATCACCCAGTATACAGTTTGCCGAGTAATCTTGAATGACGTAAACGGTACTGGTTCTTTCGCAACACGGAAAGACTTGATCGGTTGTGCTTTTGCCGCCTTCGATGTGCGCTTTACGGGCGTTCGCTTTTTTGTAGTTGTAGTTTTCTTAGTGACCATTATGTTCCTCATTTATAGGCTTTTCTGATGGTAGTATGAACAAAAAGCGGAACAAACACAAGCGCTATTTAACCACAAGGGTAGAACAGAGTAAGATATGTTGACCTTTCACCCCGAGTGTGGTACATTAAGCGGGTAACTTTATTACGAAATAGAAAACAATTCTTGGTGAATTGGCAAGTCGGCGACGATGAATCGAAAGATTCTAGGCAAAGATACTACCTCCCACCAAGAATTTTAAGTGGGAGTTTGAAGGCGATGAAAGCACTTCTCGGTACCAAAATTGGTATGACCCAAATCATCAGCGAAGATGGCAAGGCAGTTCCTGTCACGCTTATTCAAGCTGGTCCTGTGACTGTGACTCAGGTAAAGTCTGTCGATACCGACGGATACAACGCAGTCCAAGTAGGATTTGAGATGGGTAAGAACCTGAGCAAGGCCGTGGCTGGTCACGTAAAGACAGCCGAAGTCACCCCGAAATATATTCGGGAATTCCGTGTTGAAGATTTACCAGAAGACCTAACGGTCGGAAGTAAGATCGATGTCAGCGCATTTACACTAGGTGAACTAGTTGATGCGACCGGCACGAGCAAAGGTAAAGGATTCGCGGGTAATATTAAACGTCATAACTTTGAGCGTCACCGAAAGTCTCACGGTGGTAAGGGTAATACCCGAAAACCTGGTTCTATCGGATCGATGTATCCACAAAAAGTCTTTAAGGGTAAGCGCATGGCTGGCCGTATGGGCCACGACCAAGTGACTGTCAAGAACCTTGTTGTCAGCTATATCGACGCTGAAAACAACTTGATTGGTCTGCGCGGAGCCGTTCCAGGCCCTAAGCGTGGTCTGATCGTTATCGGAGGTAAAGCATAATGGCTGACGCAGTAAAAACCGAGACTAAAGTACAACTTCCAAAAGAAGTCTTTGCTGTCGAGGTTAAAAACCACGTACTACTAAAGCTTGCCTACGATGCATATCTTGCAAACAATCGTCTTGCAAGCGCAACTACCAAAACCCGCGGTGAAGTCAGCGGTGGTGGTCGTAAGCCTTGGAAGCAAAAGGGAACTGGTCGTGCTCGATTCGGCTCTATCCGTAACCCAATCTGGCGTGGCGGTGGTATCGTATTCGGACCTCTGGGTAACGAGAACTACAAGAAGAAAATCTCTACCCAGGCAAAGCGCCAAGCTATCAAGCAAGCACTAACCCTTGCCAATGAAGCAAAGAAAATTCAAGTGAAGGACGTTGTCGCGAGTGGAAAGACTGCTGAAATGGCGAAGTTCCTCGCTGATAACAAACTCAACCGCAAGGTCCTGATGGTTGTCGACGACAAAACTCCACAACTCATCCAAGCAACCAACAACCTTCAAAACGTATTGCTCGTAAGCACGAAGTACCTAAGTGTGTATCACATCTTGAATGCTGATCACATCTTGCTATCAAAGGCTTCGATCCCAACGCTGAAGAGCTGGTTGATTAAGGAGGAGGCGTAATATGTCTATTCTCGTAACTCCCGTAACGACTGAAAAGGCGTACGGACAGAGCCAAAAGAACGTCTATGTATTTAGCGTTCCTACCTCTGCGAACAAGCAACAAATTCAACTTGCCGTTGAGACACAGTATGGTGTCAAAATTGTCGCTATCAAAACACTTGTTCAATCTGGTAAAGCAATTCGATTCTCTCGAGGAAAGAACCGCTACCCAGGCAAGACAACTCGTACTGATAGTAAGAAAGCGTATGTCACTTTGGCCGCTGGAAACGCGATTAGCGTTTTTGACCAACCGGTAGAAGAGGAGAAGAAATAATGGCGATTAAAACCTACAATCCAACCACTCCTGGCCGTCGCGGTATGACTACTCAGGATCTTAGTGAGGTTACGACTCGTAAGCCACTAAAGAGTCTGTTGAAAAGCAAAAAGCAGAACGCTGGACGCAACAACTCGGGACGAATCACCGTTCGTCACCGTGGTGGTGGTGTTAAACGTCACTATCGTTTGATGAACCACAACCTCGCTGATGGTTTGACTGTCACGATCGAACAGATCGAATACGACCCAAACCGTAGCGCTCGTATTGCTCGTGTCAAAGACCAGCACGGTCTGTACCACTACATCCTTGCTGATACGTCTATGACCGTCGGTAAAGTGATCACGAGTGGTAACGAAGCACCTATCGAATCAAGTAACCGTATGCCGCTTGCGCGTATTCCTGTGGGTTCACAGATTTACGCAATCGAAATGCACCCTGGGAAGGGCGCTCAAATCGTCCGTTCTGCTGGTACAAAGGCACAACTTATGGCTAAAGAAGGCGACTACGCACAAGTGCGTTTGCCATCTGGTGAAGTCCGTAAGTTCCGCCTCGAAGCAACCGCTGCACTTGGTGTCGTCGGTAACGTTCAACACCAGAACATTAAAATCGGATCCGCGGGACGTAACCGTCGCAAGGGTATTCGACCTGGTGTTCGTGGAGTAGTAATGAACGCTGCAGATCACCCACATGGTGGTGGTGACGGTGGACGTCATGGTACCGGTAAAGCACCGCGTACTCCATGGGGTCAACTGACGCTTGGGTACCGAACTCGACGACGTAAAGACGTTGCCGGATTAATCGTAAAGTCGCGACATGACGCGAAGAGGAAGAAATAATGAGTAGGTCACTTAAAAAAGGTCCTTTCGTTGACTTCAAGCTCGCGAAGAAAGTCGCGGCGCTTAGCCTCGAAGACCGTACAATTATCAAAACTTGGGCACGTGCCAGTACTATCAGTCCTGAAATGGTTGGTCGTACGATCGCTGTCCACAATGGAAAAGTTCACGTTCCAGTGCTGGTATCAGAGAACATGGTTGGACACAAACTCGGTGAGTTTAGCCCAACTCGTAAGTTCCGCAAGCACGGAGGCAAGGTAAAGTAATATGCCAAACACTACTAAATCTCGCATTGCAGACGCTGACAAAGTTCGCGCATACGCAAAGAACGTCGATCAGACACCACGCAAGGTTAGCCTCGTTGCTAGCCTGGTTCGTGGCCGATCGGTCGCGGATGCAATCGTTATCCTGAATCACACCCCGAAACGTGCTGTTCGACCACTGTTAAAGACGATTGAAAGTGCAGCTGCGAACGCGGTCAACAATCACGGCTTTGACGGAAAGACTCTCGTTATTGCTACCCTGTCAGTCACTACCGGTACTCGTTTAAAGCGATTTAAACCTGCCAGCCGTGGGCGTGCCCTTCCATTCCAAAAGAAGTCTTCAAACATTTTAGTTGAAGTAACTGGTGCTCTTAAGCCAAAGAAAGCTCCTACAAAGGAAGCTACCAAGGCTGTTGAAGCGAAAGAGGAGAAGAAATAATGGGACAGAAAGTAAATCCAACTAGCTTCCGTCTTCAGATCCACAAGAACTGGGACTCTCGCTGGTTTGCAAGCAAGAAAGACTTCGCCCGCCTGCTCGTCGAAGACATCAAGATTCGCGACCACGTGGAAGCACGTTTCGCTTCTCGTCCTACGATTGCCCGCGTCGAAATCGAACGATCAGCTAACCTAGTGACCGTGACTATCCATACCGCTAAGGCTGGTGTCGTTATCGGTCGTGGTGGAGCTGGTGTTACCGAGCTCAAAGCTGAACTCGAAAAGATCGCCAGCCTGCCGGTTCGTATCAATATCGAAGAAGTAAAACGCCCAGATATGTCAGCTAAACTTGTTGCTGAAAATATCGCCCACCAACTTGAACGCCGTGCAAACTTCCGTCGTGCTACCAAAATGGCCGCACAAAATACTATGGCTGCCGGCGCAAAGGGTGTTCGTATCCAAGTGGCAGGACGTTTGAACAATGCTGAAATGGCACGACGCGAACGAACGATTGAAGGATCAGTTCCACTTCATACACTCCGTGCTGACGTTGACTTCCACACCGCGCGGGCAAAGACTCCAGCTGGCATCATTGGTGTCAAAGTATGGATCTATAAGGGTGAGAGGAGCGAATAGTCATGTTACTACCAAAGAAAACTAAGTACCGAAAAGTACGAAAGGGTAAGAACGAAGGCATCGCTACCCGTGGCCACTACGTCGCTTTTGGTGACTACGGTCTCCAATCTCAAAGTAATAACGACATTACCTCACGGCAGATTGAATCAGCCCGACAGGCAATGACCCGTCACATCAAGCGTGGTGGTAAAATCTGGATTCGTATCTTCCCGCACATTCCTAGGACCCGTAAGCCACAAGATGTAAAGATGGGAAGCGGTAAAGGTAACCCTGAATTCTTCGTCGCCAAAGTTAAAGCAGGCACCGTCTTGTTTGAAATGAAGGGTGTTAACGAAGAAGTAGCACGCGAAGCAATGCGTCTAGCTGCACACAAGCTACCTGTTAAGACGAAATTCGTCATTAAGGAGCAAGCATAATGGCTGCTGACGTAAAGAAAACCGCAAAGGTTTCAAAAGTAACTAAGAAGGCGACCGAAGTGAAGACGCTCGAACAGCTCCAGGAAGAACTGGTAACTATTCAAGCAGAACACCTCGAATCTCGAAAAAGCCATCGCGCTGGTGAACTGGTAAACCCACATGTCCTTACCGTACAACGTAAGAACATTGCTCGGGCTCACACCGCCATCGCTATCGCAAAAGGCACAGCTGTAAAGGAGGAGAACTAATATGGCAAAACAACTCACTGGTATTGTCACCTCTGATAAGGCTGACAAAACGATCACTATTACGGTCACAAGTCGTGAGACACACCCTATTTATGGTAAGCAGTACACGGTTACCCGTAAGTACACTGCTCACGATGAAAAGAATGAAGCTCACATGGGTGACAAGGTAACTATTTCTGAAACTCGACCAATCTCAAAGACAAAATCTTTCGCATTGGTACAAGTTAACGAAAAATCTCGCGGTTCAATCGAACTGAAAGAGGAAGAGGTATAGTATGATTCAGCAAGAATCTCGCCTCAAAGTAGCTGACAACAGCGGTGCAAAGGAAATCCTTTGTATTCGTGTTCTCGGTGGCACAAAACGTCGTTACGCTCACGTCGGTGATATTATCGTCGCGACCGTTAAAGACGCTAACCCAACTGGTACGGTTAAGAAGAAATCAGTCATCAAGGCTGTTGTTGTTCGAACCCGCAACCAAATCCGTCGTAAAGACGGCAGTACGATCGTCTTTGACGACAACGCTGCAGTAATCATTAATGATGACAAGACCCCTAAGGGTACCCGTGTCTTTGGACCAGTTCCTCGTGAACTACGCGACCTTGGGTACGCAAAAATCATCAGCCTAGCACCGGAGGTACTCTAAGATGGCACGAATCATTAAAGGCGACACCGTCAAATTGATCAGTGGCGCTTCAAAGGGAACAACAGGTAAAGTCGTTGGCGTAACTGCCAAGGGTGTACAGGTTGAAGGTATCGGTCTAAAACACCGACATATTAAACCAAGCCAACTCAACCCACGCGGTGGACACAAGGACATTCATGTCGCCGTGCCACTTCACAAGGTTGCGCTCGTCGTTGACGAAAAAAGCGGTAAAACAAGCCGTGTTGGATACATTAAGAATGCTGACGGCAAGACAGTTCGTCTCGCTCGTCAACTAAATAGTAAGGAGATCAAATAATGGCTGCATCAGCTACTATTGCCGCTCCTCGCCTGAAAGCCTTGTATACGGGAACGTATGCTAAGGAACTACAAGCCGAACTCGGTCTAGTGAACATCAACCAGGTTCCTCGCCTAGAAAAGATTGTAGTCAGTGTTGGAATCGGCAAGAATAAAGACGACAAACACCACTACGAAGTGGTACGTAACACTATCACCAAGGTTACAGGACAATATCCTGTTGATCGTATGGCGAAAAAATCAATCGCTGGTTTCAAGATTCGTGCTGGAATGAACCGTGTCGGACTGAGTGTAACGCTTCGTAACGACCGTATGTACGAATTCCTTGACCGTCTCGTTAACGTTACTTTGCCTCGTGTCCGTGACTTTCACGGTGTCAGTGCAAAAGCGTTTGACAAGGCAGGAAACTACAACTTGGGTGTTGTTGAGCAATCTATTTTCCCTGAACTATCTTTCGAAGAAACTCAACACCTCCACGGTATGCAAATCACTTTCGTTATCCGCCAAGGAAGCAAAGTAAACAGCCGTGCATTGCTTGAAAAATTCGGTATTCCATTTGAGAAAGAAGGAGGAGTTCGGTAATGGCTAAGACATCTGCAGTTGCTCGCGACGAAAAGCGAAAGAAAATGATTCAGAAGTATGCCGCAAAGCGTGCCGAGCTGAAAGAAATGGGTGACCTCGAAGGATTGGCCAAATTGCCACTTAACAGTTCACCAACCCGTTGGAAGAACCGAGACTCACTGCATGGACGCCCTCGTGCTTACATGCGCCGATTTGGTTTAAGTCGTATTAATTTCCGTGAAAAGGCCTCACAGGGACAAATCCCAGGCATCACTAAGAGTAGTTGGTAGGAAGGAGTAAGTATGTCACTACAATCTACAGACCCAATCGCTGACCTGCTGACTCGCATCCGTAATGCTGTCATGGTAGGCAAAAACGAAATCACTGTCCCTTCAAGCAAATTGAAGGTAACCGTAGCCCAAGAGCTACAAAAAGCCGGATACCTTACAAAAGTTAAGGTTGAAGCAGCCAAACCACGAGACATTCTGGTTGTTACGATCAACAAACCAGGTGAAAACTCGACCATTAACGAAATTACCCGTCTTTCAAAACCTGGCCGTCGTGTTTACGTCGGTGCTGATGAAATTCCAAAGGTAAAGAGTGGCCGTGGTATCGTCTTGGTCAGTACGAGTAAGGGTGTTGTCACCGGTTACGAAGCACGCAAACAGCGTCTCGGCGGTGAGCTCCTGTTGAAAGTTTATTAATCCTTAGAAAGGAAAGAGAATATGAGTCGAATCGGAAAACTACCAATTCAAATCCCCTCAGGCGTGACAATCACGGTCGACAATGATTCTATTACTGTTGTTGGACCAAAAGGCCAGCTCGTAGTGCCTCATTTGTCTGATGTGACCGTTACTATCGAGGACGGAAACGCTATTGTCACTCGTAAAGATGACGAGCGTATCGCAAAAGCCCAACATGGGCTACAGCGAGCACTCCTTAACAACGCGGTCGAAGGCGTCACGAAGGCTTTTGAAAAGAAGCTTGAAGTGAACGGTGTTGGTTTTCGTGTTGAAGGTGGTGGCCAAGAAATCCAAATGGCGCTTGGTTTTTCACACCCAGTGAAATACAAGGCCCAAGACGGTATCCTTTTGACAGTAAACAAAATGGAAATTACGGTGAGCGGTATCGACAAGCAAGCAGTTGGACAAACTGCTGCCGAGATCCGCAGCCTCAAAAAGCCTGAACCTTACAAGGGCAAAGGTATTAAGTACGCCGACGAAGTTATTCTTCGAAAAGCTGGAAAGGCAGGTAAATAATCATGACTGATCTGACTAAGAAACTGCTCAACCGTGCACTTCGTGCTACCCGTGTCCGTGCAAAGATCACCGGAACTGCAGTACGTCCACGTTTGACCGTTACTATCAGTAACAAGCATGTTAGTGCGCAATTGATCGATGACATTGCGAAGAAAACGCTCGCCGCGTCGACGACCGTTGGTACAAAGCAAACCGGAACAATGACTGAACAAGCAGCATTTATCGGTTCTGATATCGCTAAAAAAGCAAAGAAAAGCAAGATCACTACTGTTGTATTCGACCGAAATGGTCGCCAATACGCACAGCGTTTGTCTGCTTTAGCTGATGCTGCACGCAAGGAAGGTTTGGAGTTCTAATATGGCTGACGCACAACGAAACAATAATTCACGAGGACGACGCGACCAAGCGCCGGCTGAACCAAAACAATTTGAAGAACTCGTCATCAATGTCGACCGTGTCTCACGTGTCGTAAAAGGTGGACGACGCTTCCGATTCAAGGCACTGGTTGTCATTGGCGACCACAAAACCAAGGTTGGTGTCGGTGTCGCAAAGGGTGCTGACGTACAAGTTGCGATTCAAAAAGCAACAGACGTGGCAAAAAAGAATCTTATCGTCATCCCTGTCCTTAACGAGACAATTCCTCACGAAAACGAAGTCAAATACTCTGGTGCACGTGTGCTATTAAAGCCTGCTGCCCCTGGTACCGGTATTATTGCTGGCGGAGTTGTCCGTTCAATTATTGGTATGACTGGTATTCGAAACTTGCTTTCGAAATCACTTAACTCAACCAACAAGGTGAACATCGCTTACGCAACGATTGAAGCACTCCGTACGCTCGTCCCTCGTGATGAGTGGGTAGGGAACACTCCTACAAAGAAGTCTGCCCCTAAAGCAGAAGCAATTGAGGAGACAGCATAATGACTAAATATAACGAACTTCAAATCGAACCTAATCGCAACAAAAAGCGTGTCGGACGTGGTATTTCAGCTGGTGGTGGTAAAACTGCTGGACGTGGTACCAAAGGTCAAGGCGCGCGTACAGGTAAGAAGCTAAACCCAACTTTCCAGGGTGGTCAACGAACACTGGTTCGTGCCGTACCTAAGGCTCGTGGATTTAAAAGCATTCGTACCACCGCTCAAGTTGTCTATCTTGACCACTTGAACGCTTTTAAAGGAAAAACTGCTGATAACTTTACATTGTTCGAAGCTGGGTATATCCGGACTCCGTTTAACTCGGTAAAAGTCATCGCTCGTGGTGAACTAACCGAAAAAGTTACCTTGAAGGTAGCGGGTGCGAGCGCAAGCGTCGTAGCAGCTATCGTCAAAGCAGGTGGTGAATTCGTAAAAACACCAGTGCCTATAAAGCAGAGTGCGAAAGATGCTGAAGCAAGCGACAAATAGTCATTGCCGACGCACAACAAATGCACGCCTCATTGGCGTGTTTTTGTTTGATTGGCCACGACCAGATGTAGTATAATGACTATAAAGAAATCAACTTAGTAGAATAGAAATACCGAAAACGACTGATGAACTGGAAAACAATCTTCCGATCACTAAAAAATCGTGACATGCTGAAACGACTGCTGGTCGTACTTGGTATTATTATCATTTATCGATTATTGTCACACATTCCCGTCCCTTTGGCCGAACCGACTCAACTTCGTGAAGTGATTAACAGCGTCGTGAGTAGTACTGATTTTGGTGGCTTTCTCAACCTGCTCACTGGTGGTGCGCTCGCTAGTTTCTCGATCGTACTGGTTGGTATGACACCATTCATTACCGCCTCTGTTATTACACAGCTTTTAACGAAAGCGATCCCTCGTCTCGAAGAGCTACACAAGGACGGTGAATCTGGCCGTCGCAAGATTAACCAATGGACTCGTTTCATTACGATTCCACTTGCGGTCATTCAATCGATTGCCTTTATCTACATTCTTCGTCAAACCATTCTTGCCGGTAATACGACCGTTCTAAGCAATCCTACGGCTATCGAGTGGATTGTAGCCGTTACAGCGATGACAGCTGGCTCTTTACTTCTGATGTGGCTAGGTGAATTAATTACCGAGCAAGGTGTCGGTAATGGTATTAGCTTGATCATCTTCGCCGGTATTATTAGCCAGCTCCCTTCAATGCTCTCAACAATTGGTTCAGGCCTATTCGACACGACCGGTGGTTCGATGAACATCTTTAACTGGTTTACCTTACCGATAAATCCGACCGTGTTCTGGGTGGCACTGGGTATATTACTGGTGTCCTTATTCCTGTTATATATGTTAGTGAAAATCAATGAGGCTCAAAGGATCATCACGATCAACTACGCAAAGCGTGTTCAGGGCAATAGCAACTACGGTGGCATTAAAAGTATCCTTCCGGTCAAGTTGATTGCAGCCGGTGTTATCCCAGTTATCTTCGCAGTGGCATTCCTTTCGCTCCCAGCCTTCATAGGACAGGTTCTAAAGGCCACAGGTGACGTTAATTACCTGGATCTAGCTAATAACCTCATCCTTTGGTTCCAAGCACCAAACCCAGGTAACTTTACCGGATCAACACTTCAAGCATTTATCTACCCAGCATCATACTTCGTTCTCGTGATCATGTTTACGTATTTCTATACAGGTATCGTGTTTAACGCGAACGAGATCGCTGAAAACCTCCAGAAACAAGGTGGCTTTATCGAAGGGGTACGACCAGGTAAAACAACCGAAAAATTCCTGTCTATGACCGTGAATCGCCTTATCCTGTTCGGATCACTGGTACTTGGTTTAATTGCTATTACACCGTTCATTGCCGAGTACATCTTGTATCAAGTTGCAGGTATTAGTAATACGAACCTGTCAATCGGTGGTACGGGACTACTCATCGTTGTATCTGTAGGCCTTGAGACGCTCCGTCAAGTCAACTCACGCGCACTCATGGTCACGTACGACGACTATAAGTAACCTTTCTTACACCCCTAAACCTTCAACGTAAGTGAAGTGTTAGGGGTGAGTTGCTTATTGACGATTTTATATGGTTTGCTACAATATATTCATAAATAACAATTACAAGCCAAAAACGAGCTGTAATATTCTTGCAAATGCTTTACGTGGAGACATTTTTACTGTATAATCCACTACTGTAACTTATGGTAGCTCAAAAGGAAGTCATTAAAATGCGAGGTAAGGTGGTGGAAGCACTGCCTAATACGCAATTTAAGATAGAACTAGAGAACGGCCTAAGCATCATCGCGCACATTAGCGGAAAAATGCGTAAAAACTATATTCGCCTTGTGCCTGGTGATCAGGTGGACGTCGAGATGACCCCTTATGATCTCACAAAGGGAAGAATCACGTACCGCCACAAAGATTAACGTAATAACGGGAGTTTTGAATCGCTCATGAAAGTTCGTGCGAGTGTGAAAAAAATCAGTCCAGATGACCAACTGGTGCGCCGAAAAGGCCGCCTCCGCGTTATCAACAAGAAGAAACCTAAAAATAAGCAAAGGCAGGGTTAAGCATGGCTCGAATTGCAGGGGTAGTAATCCCAGCTGAAAAGCAAGTCGTGATCGCATTGACGTATGTATACGGCATCGGTCCTCACTTCGCATCGACCATCCTTGCGGCGGCCAATATTGAGCCGACCACTCGGGTGAAAGATCTCACCGAGGCTGAAGAACAACGACTTCGAGAAGTAATCGATCGCGATTACACCGTCGAGGGTGATTTACAGCGCTTGGTAACAAATAATATCAAACGATTGAAAGACATCAATTCATACCGCGGACTTCGCCACAAGGCAGGTCTACCGGTAAACGGACAACGTACTCGTACGAACGCACGAACTCGTAAGGGACGCGCAGTCGCCGTTGGTGGAGCTCAACCTAAAGCAGCAACTAAGACATAGGAAAGGAAAGATATGGCAGACGCAACAACAACTACCGCTCCGACGACTTCTAGTCCGAAAAGCAAAAAGCAACGCCGATCAGTTCCTTCTGGTCAGTTGCACATTCAAGCAACCTTTAACAACACGATTATTAGCTTTACTGATAAAAAAGGCAACGTCCTTGCTACCAGTAGCGCTGGTGCAACTGGTTTCCGCGGAAGCAAAAAGGGTACTGCATACGCAGCCCAAGTCGCTGCCGAGAAAGCAGCCGAGAACGTTAAGGGTCAATACGGCCTGACGGCTGTCGATGTATTCGTTAAAGGTGTCGGCCTTGGCCGTGATGCGGCAATACGAGCACTCGGAAACTTCGACATCACTATTGAAAGTATTAAAGAGGTAACTGGCGTTCCGCACGGTGGCGTTCGTCCTCGAAAGGCACGTAGGGGTTAATATGGCACGAGATACTTCTCCTATTGTCAAACAAAGCCGACGCGAGGGCTATGCCCTTCACCCGAAGGCTCATAAAGTCATGGCAAAAAAGACCGGTATTCCTGGTCAGCACGCCAATGGACGCCAAGGCAAGCCAAGCTTGTACTTGACTCAACTTCGTGAAAAGCAAAAAGTTCGCCGTACCTACGGTCTGCTCGAAAAGCAATTCGCGAAACTGATGAACGAAGCAACCCGTAAAGACGGTCTTGCTGGTGAAAACTTGCTTCAAATGCTTGAACAACGTTTGGATAACACGGTATACCGTGCAGGTTTCGCTACAAGTCGTCGTGCAGCCCGCCAATTGGTCGGCCACGGACACTTCATTCTAAACGGACGTCGCGTTGACATCCCTTCAATCCGCGTTGCGGCTGGCGACGAAATCGTCGTCCGTCCAAAAAGCACAAAATCTGGTTACTTCTCTCAACTTGATGACATCGTAAAAAATGCGAATCAAGTTTCACTAAGTTGGTTGAAGAGTGATCCTAAAAAGATGACCATCTCGGTAACTGGCGCACCGCTACGCACCGAAGCCGAAGCAGATATTAACGAACAACTAATCGTTGAGTATTACTCACGTTAAGGGTAAGGAGCCTCTAATATGTCAAAAGTCATTCACAACCCAGCACTTGCAAGCGTTGAAGAACACAGCTCGACGAGTGCGTCGTTCGTTATTGAACCACTACACGCTGGCTACGGTAATACACTAGGTAACAGCCTACGCCGCGTATTGCTTTCAAGCATTAAGGGTGGAGCTATTGTCGCCTTCCGTATCGAAGGTGTCAGCCACGAATTCACTACTGTTCCAGGTATCAAAGAAGATGTCGTTGACATCATGTTGAACCTCAAGAACGTCAAACTCAAGGTATCAAGTGACGAACCAATCGAACTACGCCTTGAGAAAAAGGGTACTGGTACTATTACTGCTGCTGATATTAAAACCTCAGCCGACGTTGAAGTCATCAACCCTAACCAAGTCATTGCAACAATCGACGACCCAAAGAAGTCAATTGTTATGGACCTCGTTGTTGAATCAGGTCGTGGTTACGAAACCATCGAAGAAGCAAGCGCAAACCGTATTCACAGCGACATGGTCGCCCTCGATGCCGTTTACAGCCCAGTCCTTCGTGTACGTTACAAGGTTGACTCGACTCGTGTTGGCCAAGAAACCAACCTCGACAAGCTTCAGCTAAACGTTGAAACCGACGGTTCAATCAGCCCCCGCGAAGCCTTCGAAGAAGCTTCAGCTATCCTTGTTAACCAATATACTGCACTGGCGGGTTCAACAACTGTTGAAGCTGCTCCTGCACTTGGTCAAGACGCTGAAGAAGAATCAAACGAGCTGAACACACCAATTGAAGAGCTGAATCTCAGTGCCCGTACTGCCAATGCGTTGATCAACAACGAAATCCGTACCGTTCGCGACCTTGTTACGTTAAGTGAACAAGACCTCCGTGAATTAAAGGGATTCGGTAGCAAAGCACTTGACGAAGTGAAAGATAAACTGGCCGAACTGGAAATCTAATTATGCACAGACACGGATATAAAGGACGTAAATTTGGCCGCGAGCGTGATCAACGCCGTGCCCTCATCAAAGGTTTGGCAACAAGCCTGGTTGAGTACACGAAAATTGAGACCACGCTTCCAAAAGCTAAAGACCTCGTCCGCTACATTGAAAAACTTGTGACCAAAGCTAAAAAGGGTGACCTTGCTAGCCGACGTCAAGTGATTGCTGGCCTGTCGACCCAAACTGCTGCAAACCGTCTTTTTGACGTCATTGCTCCGCAACTAACCGGCCGAACCAGTGGACACTTCCGTATTGAACGAACCCGACTTCGTGTTGGTGACGGCGCACAAATGGCGACTATCGCTTTTGTCGACGAAATCAAAGAAGTTGAAAAACCAGCCAAAAAAGCAGCTCCAGCACCTAAAGCTACCGCTGTAAAGGAGAAGAAGTAATGGTAAATGCTAAGACTTTTAGTCAAAAAACAGCCGACGTCACTCGTGAATGGTTTATTATTGACGCCTCTAGCGCTCCTCTTGGCCGCGTAGCGACAACCATCGCTAAGTACCTTATCGGTAAGTACAAGCCAACCTACACCCCTCACGTTGATGCTGGTGACTATGTTGTCGTCATCAATGCTGAAAAGGTTGTTGTAACCGGTAACAAAGAAATCGGTAAAATTTACTACCGACACAGTGGTTTCCCTGGTGGAATCACCGATGCGACCCTCAAAGAAGTTCGTCAGAAGTTCCCAGAACGCATCATCGAAGAAGCAGTTAAAGGTATGATCCCTCGTAACAAGCTTGCAGCTGGCCGTTTGGCTCGTATGAAAGTATTTGTTGGTGAAGAGCATGCACATACTGCACAGACTCCAAAGAAAGTTGAGGTGAAGTAATATGGCAACAGGAACTTACTTCTACGGCCTAGGACGACGCAAGAGCGCAACTGCTCGTGCACGTTTGTACACTGGTAAAGGAACGATCACTATTAACGACAAAACAGCTGAAGCGTACCTCGATGGTAACAAGTCACTGATTGCCGAAGTAACCGATCCACTTGCACTCGTGAATAAGCAAAAAGATTTTGACGTAACCATCCGCGTACAGGGTGGTGGTATTGCAGGTCAAGTCGACGCAATCAAATTGGCTATTGCCAAGGCGCTGACAACTGCACACTCTGATCTTCGTCCAGTACTGAAAAAAGCAGAATTCTTGAAGCGTGACTCACGCGAGAAAGAACGAAAGAAATACGGTCTTCGTTCAGCTCGCAAACGCGAACAATTCTCAAAGCGTTAATATATTTTACGCACAAACAAAAAACTCCTCTTTCCATAGAGGAGTTTTTGTGTTAAAACTATAACTGTTATGAACATAGCAATCGCTCACCAAGCATATTGGTTTACCGACACACCAGTGGCGGTTTGTTCTGTGTTTTAAAACGATTTAAAGATATTGAAGAGGCCGTCACGCAAGTGGCGGTTTTTTAATACTTTAACGGAGAACAATTATGAGCGAAATAATAAATACCAACACAATCGGTTCCGATAGACTCGTGTTCGCGAGGCCCGCAGGATCGTTGGATATATTTGGCCAGCGCGATACGCCGTTCACTGACGATGTGATCGAACTATCTAGTAAACATAAGGCGCAGATTGAAGCATTTGCCCTGCTAGCCGCAAACCATTACGGCGATCAGTCTGGAGCGAAAGAACCAACCCATGCTCAAACGATACTCGAAACCCCAACTCTGATTGGCCGAGTCGACTGTACGATCGTTGATGGCGACATCGTTCCGTATGAATTCGAAGAGACGCCGGCTGGCCAAGGGGTGAGTGAACGTTTACATACGGCAATAGGATCTAATGGAATGAAAAATGTCATTTTGCGACACTACGACGCGATGCTCGCAGACATACCTCGATTCATTATTTCCGGCGCCAGAACCTACGGTACCGACGATGCGATGATCGTTGGCGAGGACAAATACTCGTTTACGGCGGGCGAAGTAAGTCATGCGGAGCCTGACGAGTTTGTGTTCGTCCGAACGGTGACCGGCGACTCCGCTTCAAAAGATCCTTACCTGCAGTTGCAATCTCGTGCCATTGCACCGATTGCGACCGAAGGTGATAAAAGCTACCTCGAAAGAATGGGGATCCTTCAACCAATACATAGCATGGACGATTTACTACGCGACGATCAAGGTGATTTAGTATCCCAAGTGGTAAAGTCACGTATCGGCTCGATGTCGCGCGGAGTATCACTATTCCTCACTAATAATGACAAACGAACCTACGGTGCCGCCCGAGCAGTTACCGGTTCAAGATTAATGAATGACACCGATAAGTTCATCACCACAGGTGGTGGCGCATTCGTTCAACCATTTGCGCCACCTTTCTTGCTTGAATCTGGCGGCAGAAATGTAAGCGGAATACTGCGAATCTTTGTGTTGCAAGGTAAGATAGGGGAAGAAGCAGTAAATAGAGCGATCGGTGGTTGTTTTGTTGCAAGGCCAGGCGCTGTTATACACGGCGCAGGAGACGCAATATCAGGTGCTGTCGTAGTGGAAGGGAGTAAATGAGTATGAAGACATATCTCCAAAGATTAGTAGATTTCTACCCCGTTACTGATAATCAGGAAGCGGTAGTAATGTTACTTAATTATGTAGCAAATCACTTGAAGCGGGCTGATATGAAAGTCGAACGCCTGTCTTATGAGGGTATCAATAGCTTGTATGCATCAACAACTGGGTCGAAGCATTCAAAATTACTCCTACAGGGACATGTTGACGTTGTACCAAGCAAACAGTCTTTTCGTGAAGTCGAAGGGAAACTATTGGGTCGTGGCGTGTTTGATATGCTATTTGCGACCGCATCGTTTATGCAATTGATCGATGACATCGGGCAAGACCTTGCGCACTATGATCTAGCCATCATGTTAACCGGAGACGAAGAGCACGGTGGTATGTCAGGTGTCGCCAAAATCCTAGAGGATGGCTATACGACAGATGTGTGCATACTACCCGATGCAGGTGATGGATTCGGTACGTTAAGTATCGGCGCTAAGGGCGTCTACCACGCAAAGATCAAGATTAACGGCCGGTCGCATCATGGATCACGTCCATGGGAAGGTGATGGTGCCGCCAGTAAACTCGTCAAATTCTTAACAGAACTTTCATCATTATTCGATACGTCAGATAAAGATAATTCGACATTAACAGTGTCGATGCTCGAAGCAGGTGAAACGTTGAACCAAGGACCAAGTTCTGCGATGGCCGGTATAGATATCCGCTACAAAGACAAAGCCGATCTCGAACGTATAACAAAAGGGTTGAAACAGTTACTAAAGGAATTCGACGGACACATCGAATACCTCCATACTGGCAGTGATTTTCAACTCGACACTCATAACCCATTAGTTCGTCAATTTATCGAATTATACA
The DNA here is from genome assembly GCA_049276535.1 of Candidatus Microsaccharimonas sp. GTDB lineage: Bacteria > Patescibacteriota > Saccharimonadia > Saccharimonadales > Saccharimonadaceae > Microsaccharimonas. The sequence continues at coordinate 62,893 of JBASWP010000001.1, read as the reverse complement.
AAGCAGAAATCGGGCGAACAGTCACCTTTAAGCGCGCCCACGGTTCGTCTGACGCACGGTTCTTTAGCGAAAAAGGCATGCCCGTCATCATGTTGCGACCTGACGGCGGTGGAGCTCATGGCGACGATGAGTGGCTATCGGCAAGCAGTTACGAACAATTCTATGCATTATTAAAGAAATACACCCTAGTGAGCGCAAAGAAATAAGCCCTCGCCGTGGTAAAATAAGGAGTAATTATGGCAAAACCAACAATCCTAACTGGCCTTCGTGCAAATAATGACCTGACAATCGGGAACTATTTTGGTGCGATGCTGCCGATTATTGATATGGCAAAGCAGCGATCTGACGAATATCAGGTCAATATGTTCATTCCCGACCTCCATAGTTTCACGACGCCAGTCGATCATAGTATCTTGAACGAGCAAATTATGCAGACGGCACGAATTTTCACTGCTGCTGGCCTGCCGCTCGATAACGACAGTATTAACTTGTACCGTCAAAGTTACGTCTCTGCCCATAGTGAACTGACGATTATCCTTAATTCATTCACCGGCATGGGTGAAATGAACCGTATGACGCAGTTTAAGGACAAATCAGAGGGCTTGGGTAATGAACGTGTCAGTATCGGTTTATTTGATTACCCTGTCCTTATGGCAGCTGATATCTTGTTGTACGGTGCTTCATACGTGCCTGTTGGTGATGACCAAAGCCAACACCTCGAGTTTACTCGAGACATTGGCGAGCGGATGAATACTCGATTCGGTGACATCTTTACTATTCCAAAGACAGTCAAAGAGCAACACGAGTTCTTCGGCAAAGACCAAGGGCTCCGAATTAAAGACTTGCAAAACCCATTAAAAAAGATGAGTAAAAGCGACGAATCAGGCAAAGGCGTCATATTCCTTAGTGATGATCCTGAAATCGCAGCCGGCAAAGTAATGAGCGCGACAACTGACGACAAGGCTGACATTCACTTTGATCAGCAAAACCAACCGGGAATTACCAACTTACTTGAAATCTTGGCGCTCCTTCGTTCAGTACCAACGAGCGAAGTAATTCGTGAATTTGAAGGTCAAACTCGTTATGGTGACTTTAAAGCAGTAGTTGCGGCAGAAGTAAAACAATTCTTGACCGACTTTCAGTCGACACTCGCATCTGTTGATAACGATGCAGTTATCGCTAAGCTTGAACAGTCAGAACGTCAGATGAATCTGGTTGCTAACGAAACGCTACTCCGCGCCCAGCAAGCGGTGGGACTTCGTCCAAAAGTTTAATTATGTCTAAAGCCCTAACTAACGACATCATGAGCGTCCTCCGCCAATTTGAAATTGCCGGTGAATTGACGAGTAAGCAATCAATTACCCTCGCAAAAGAACTTGAAGCCAGCCGAGCAGCTCGTTTGATTCGTTTCATCTTTGAAAAAACAAAATACTACATTATTTTTGATGATACTGCCGACGACGATGCCGAATATTTACAAGAACTTGTGTTCGCAGACGATCCAAATGCATTCGGTGCACCGGTTAAGAATCCGCATGATAGCGACGCGACCTACGGTCTGCGTTACAAGAGCAAAGAAGTATATTTGTTTGCGGTAAAACCTACCAAACTTCGCCTGGATATTGAGTTATCGAACCGCTACGAACACTTGTCACGCAGTACGATTCAGAAATATATCAAAGCCGGATACGTATCGGTGAACGGGGAAGTCATCACTCAAGTACGGTCAGAGGTGAGTACGACAGCAGAAATCGCCATGACCCCGCCAGATCCGACTGACTTTTCATTGAGCGAGCTTCCCATTCTGTATATCGATGATAACGTCATTGTTGTCAATAAACCCGTCGGCGTACTGACCCATAGCAAGGGCGCTATGAATGATGAATTTACCGTGGCTGACTTTTTCCGTCGCTATACGACTAATGCCCTCGAGACATCGCGTCCTGGGGTAGTACATCGCCTTGACCGTGATACCAGTGGCGTGATTATTGGGGCACGTAACGACGAAACCGCCCTGATGCTAAAGAAGCAATTCGCTGACCGAAAGACGAAGAAAGAATACCTAGCGGTTGTTGACGGCGTTCCTAAGGTAGAACATGCATTAATTGACCTTCCGATCGGACGCAACCCTTCCGCACCGAGTACGTTTCGAGTTGATCCAGCCGGCAAAGAGGCTCAAACAACCTACGAAGTATTGGCATCTAATGGCACGCACTCACTAGTTAAGCTAACCCCTAAAACTGGCCGCACCCACCAGCTTCGCGTCCATCTGCAATACATTAATACTCCTATCATCGGTGATCGCATATATGGCGTCGCAAAGAATGTCGATCGACTATACCTGCATGCCCGACAGCTCGAAATCACCATTCCTGTTTCAAAACGAACTGTCTTTTCAGCGCCGGTTCCAGACGAGTTTATTAAACGTTTCCCCGGAGTAACCCTTGATTGAGATCGTCCTACACAAGGGTGACCAGCGCCAGTTCGACGCTCTTGTGAATGACTTGCCCCAAGCAGTACTGCTGACAGGGCCTAGTGGCTTCGGACTCAACACGGTTGCTTTTGCAATTTCAGAGGCGATGAATACGATGCCTGTCGTACTTGATCCGGAAAAAGATGAGATTATCGATGTTGAAAAGGGATCGATCTCTATTGAAATGATACGACGTCTGTACGACTGGACAAAAACAACTGAACTGAAACATCGGGTTATCATCATCAATTACGCTGAAAAAATGGGTATTCCGGCTCAAAACGCGTTTCTGAAGCTACTGGAAGAACCGAGCAGTAATACACATTTCATACTTGTCGCAAATAAACCAAGTAAACTCCTGCCAACTATTCACTCCCGAACCCAAACGTTTGAACTGCGTCCCATGACAGTCGAGCAATCCGAGAAGATTTTGGATGACAATAACGTTACAAATGTTCAGAAACGGGCACAATTACTATTTATGGCTAGTGGCTTACCTGGCGAACTAGTCCAACTGATCGTTGACGAGGACTATTTCCAGGCTCGGGCAGCTATTATACGAAGCGCCCGTGAGTATTTACAAGGGAGCGCCTATGATCGAATGAAGATCGCCCAACAGTATAAGGATGATCGAAATACCGCGTTGCTATTACTAACCGATGTTCTGAAGTTACTACAACGAAACGTTGAAAGTGGTAAGACAGAACTTATCCCAAAGATTAATGAAGTATTAAAGGCGTACGACCGCATCGAGGCAAACGGCAACATTCGCCTACAGCTAGCCTCGGTTATGGTATAATTAAACAAATGCTTGGACTACTCGTCATTGCTTTTTTCGGCGCCTGGGCCATCTACCAACGACAAACCATCGGTGAAGTCGTCAGTGATTTACCGTCGAAACTTTCTGACAAACTTGACCAGTTGTGGTCGATTGCTCAAACTTCTTTAGTCGACCGTAAGTATCTTCGGGCCGAAAAGGCACTCCTGACTATATTGCGTGTCGATGAACGCAACGCCAGCGCGTACAATCGCCTTGGTATTCTATACGCGAAACAACAGCAGTACAAAGAGGCAATTGAATGTTTCGAGATCGCCCAGTCACTCGAACCAAGCGCCAGCAGCTTGCATAACGTCGGGCTAATCTATTTTGAAACCCAAGCCTATGAAAAGGCCGCGCTTGCCTTTGAACAAGCACTTGCTATTGATAGCGACCTGGCATCACGACACATCGCCTACGCAAAGGTACAGGAAAAGCTGGGTCACGACCGCAAGATGATCGAAGCTCTCGAGCGCGCGGTCGAACTTGATCCTATCCCTCAAACACTGACCATCCTGGCTGAAGCCTACGAACGTACGGGCGAAGAGGCGCTTGCTCTCGACCTACGCGAGCGTGCTGCCAAGATGATTATTCCACAAGGTCAACCAAACAAAGTAAAACAACCCCGCCGGGTAGTAATGTAAGGAGTTATATGGCAGAGCAAACAGATTACGAAAAAATATTATTCGACCGTTCAGTAAACCTTCTTCGCACGAATGGCATTCTTTCGATAGTGTTCGGTTCATTAGGTGCATTTTTTGGACTATTATTCATGGCGCTATTCGCACTCGCTATGACGGCCAGCGAAACGAGCGAAGACGCTGCGTATATGTTTCTAATGGGTGTAGGTACCTTAGTCTTGTTTATCTTGCCTCATATCTACCTGATTATTTCAGGAGTACATCTCCTTCGACAACCGTCGCCAAACGTCGCACGAACACTCGTTATCATTACGTTAGTGATTGGCGTGTTCTGGAACCTTATTACCCTGATCTTCTCGATTCTAAACCTGACTCAACTACGTGATTACGAAGTCGGCTATAACAAGCACATCAAAGCGCACCAACACAAAGCTTAAATACACCCTAATTTAAACAGTTGTAATTATACGTATTGTTTCGATACCCCTATTGGTCTATGATTAAAAAAAGTAATCCTGGGGAAATACTGCATGACTATAGCCGAACAGGGAGTCGAAAGACTATCCGTAACTACCTTATTACGTTCAGAAATTGATGTACGAAGCGAAAGAGAGGGTGGCCTAGTTGAAGCCATGGTACCCGTCGAACTCATCGACCAGACCGAAGTACCGGTTGACGATAATCACGTCCAAGAACTGATCGATTCAATGCTCATCGAAGAACTAAAAGGAACCGTAAATGGTCAATTAACACCTGTTCTTTTGGCACAAGTCATAGGTAAAGAAAAACTGTCTATCATTGATGGATTCCACCGTAGTGCAGCTACGGAACGGCGCGGAAGTCAGACTGTATACGGTACCATCATGCCTCCTATGACCGAAGACGAAGTGATGGATCTTCGTATTTTAACTGCTACCTCTCATAAAACTGTATCTTTCGCTCGTATGTACGAATGGGTAAGTGATTCATGGACTAAAACACCTTGGGCAGATCGCGTTACTGCGGCACAGGCGTTCAATCTTGCAAGTAATAAAAAGATGAACGGACGTTATTTAGGGTTGAGCTCGGAAGAGACCGCTGCGATTCGAGAATGGGCAAGTGATAAGTGCAACCGTTGGGGTACAGTACCAACGACAATCCGTAAAGTAATGACGACCGCACAAAATGCTGACCCAGATCTAATGAGGCAAGCGAGGACGCGAAGTAGCGGTCACGAATTAAAGACCATTACGCCTGATCACCTGACAGTTATATCTACTGTCTTTCCTGGTCGGTTTGCAGAACAGCGTATCATCGCCGACATGGCGACATCACAAAATCTGACAATTGCCGATACTAAAGTAGTGCTCGAGATGATAAAAGATATCCCGGACATCGAACAGATACGATCGACAATCGAAATCACTGATTGGTCTGCGCTCGTTGGTCGAAAACCGAGATCTGAAACCGAATCAAAGGAAACTGAAATGAAATCATTTGGGGTCGCCTTTAACTCACAGTCATTGAACAGGAAATTCATGCTGGCCGAATTACATATCGGTCGGTTAACCCTAGATAACATGGTACTTCGAGGTGAGTTTGCCGCCAGTCCTCTTCATGATCCTCGGACGCCTTCATTTAGTCTGGATGTTTCTCACTCGGCCGACCTTCGTGGCACACTCGAACCTGTTTCGGGTGCAGAACAGTCCGACGCAATTGCAGATAGAATCGATGCGTTGATGCCACGTTTGACCGAAGTACTGACACGTAACGGTCTAAACAATGCGCAGGCGGCACACGCCACTCGGTCTATCGGACAACGACTTAGCCGAGACATTGAAGAGGGCGTACTTCAGTTTGCATCGTTAACAAAAGTAAGTACGCTGGACGGACTGATCAAGGCGGCTATAAGTGAAGAAGTTAATCTTGTAAAGAACCCTAAGGCTACCCATGCTACCGAGACGCCAGAGGATACTACAGTTATTCGCCTCGATTCGGGATTAAAAGTTGTATCCGAGATTCAAAATACTGCTCGGACAACGATGGCATTAGTAGGACTAATGGGAGCAAACGTCCATTCCGTCGGGCAGGTACTTGCTATCGATCAGCTAAGAGCGGCGCAGATGGTTCAAACCGTAAAGGGTAGGTTGGTATCCGCCGAGCGCAGTCTGGCAACTGAATAACAAAGAAGCTCCTTAACGGAGCTTCTTTTATCATTACATGGTGCTGGAAGTAGGACTCGAACCTACGGAGCCTTACGGCGGGAGATTTACAGTCTCCTGTGATTGCCACTACACGATTCCAGCTAACTTGGAGCCGCCTCAGGGATTCGAACCCAGGACCTGCTGTTTACAAAACAGCTGCTCTAACCAGCTGAGCTAAGGCGGCGTACTGTTATATTCTACCATGGAGCCGCGATCGGGAGTTGAACCCGAGACCTCATCCTTACCATGGATGCGCTCTACCAACTGAGCTATCGCGGCATAAATTGTAAAATGCGCCTGCGCTCTACTCATAACTGACGAGCTATCACGGCATAAATTGTTAACTTTCGGCGTACTCGATCGATTTTAACATATATGGCCTATGCATTCAATCTGTTAGAAACAAACAAAATCTACCAGATCACTTGAACTTAACAGGGTTATTTGCTATAGTAGACCTCTGAAAGTTATAGCATTTAAGGATTTTACATGCCAAAGAAGAATACAAAGCGTAAAATCGTCGGACTCGTCAGTGAATTGACCGGTCACCGTACCTATTACACGACGAAAAATACTCAGAACACGACTGAAAAGATCTCACTGCAAAAGTATGATCCTATCGCTCGTAAACACGCTACTTACACCGAGACAAAGAAAAACCTCGGTCGTAACGAAGTTAAAGCTCGCAAGAACTAGTCCCTCTAGGATTATTAATCTTGCGTTGTACTGTCGTCCCTGGCATCAATCAACTGCGCCAGCCATAGTCCTGAACTGATTGCTGTCTCAAGGAGAGTTTCGGTAAGTTTGGGCTCGAGTGTATAGATATATAACTTATTATCCAGAATCTCAATAGCATGCGGCCACAACCTGGCCGCTATTGTTTTCGTCACGTCTGCATTAAATGTCTTTTCGATTTCAAGTGCGCGCCCAGCCGTAGCAAAGATCTGGTAACGAGCAGAGAATTCATCGCTATGATTACCCTCGAATATAGGATTAGCTATGCCTAAGTGTGAAAATGAGGTGAAAAACTTGCTATAGGCGTCGACATCGTGGCCGATCGGGTTAAAGAAGGTATGCGGAAAGCTCTCGCCGTTTTCGAGGTTAATCTGAAAAATAAGCCAGTTATGGTCTGTTTCTATGCCTCGTGGATTAATAATAATGTCAAAACGATCAACGATACTGACGTCATAATCATTAAAAGAACCTACCGCGTAGTGATTATCACGATGTGTGGTTGATACGGTGAGGCCTCTTATTACTTTGTGGTCATCAGTTTTCTGATCAACCGTTCCAAAGTATACTAGGCCAAGTTTATTAGCAAATGTGCGTATCGCACGACCACGTGTTCGGGCTGCTACCGAGTTACGACGAATAATCGCCTTGATCACCCCACCAAAGCTGGTCATTTCTTTGTTTTTCCCATGACATCAAGGAGCGTCGACAGGTATTCTGCATGCGACCATGTTAATGGGGCAGGAGAGATCATTTCATCAGTGACAGGGTTAATCTGTTCACTTAGCATACCCGTCTTTAATGCGTGAGCCTTGACCCAATCAAGTATCAGCATTGCCTCGTCAACATCACCCTTTTCTAGGACGTACTGCGCGTACCATAGCGTGGTAATGTACCACCAGTTGCCAGTAATAGCAGGATCATCGCGACGATAATCATCATCTTCATAGCGAGGAAGTCCAGGTTCATCATCAAGCAGCTTGAATGTTTCTTTGACTGTTTGAACGGCCGACGTCATTTCAACGCTATCAGCATCGAACAGACCGTACATAAAAGCACCAAACACACTCGACGTATCAAGCGTCGAGTCTTTGATGATTTCACCGTGGACAACGTTCAAGCCCTTGTAGAATGTCTTGCGATCTTGGTTATACAGGTACTTGTGTGCTGCTTCGCGTATATCATCACCGGCCGTACGCCACTTTACCGCACTTTCTTCGTCACCAGCGATCGTCGCTAGTTCCGAGGCGGCGAGTAGTGCCCCATAAGTAACCGAAACCGTGTAGGTTGTCGTCATGAAGGTTTGTTCCCATAGGTCGTAGCTAGGTTTTGGCAGGCCTGTCCGTTGATCGACATATTCAACCAAGAAATTAGTCATTGGTTTGACCATCGATGAGTAGAAATCCTTTATCAGTGAGCTGTCCTTGTTCATGTGGTAGAACTGCGCGAACACAAACACAACCAGTGCCGTTTCATCCTCTTGGATAGGTGGCGCTGAATCCATCCCTTCGTGAGCATACGGGTGCCAGCTACTGCCCAAGGCGCCATCAGCACGATACTTGTGCATTAAATAGCCACCTGGGTGCATACCCCGTTTACTAAATTCAAAGAAACGATAGGCTTCGTCGAAATATCCCATGCGAATGAGTGGCCAGACGGTATAGCCACCATCTCGGGCCCAACTATACCCGTAGGCGTCCTTAGAATAGTTCAACATCGTTGAATCGGTACTGGCGATCACCGCACCGCGTTTATCCATCTGTGACTTAATGATCATCAAACTATGGAGGAACATGTCATTATGCTCTTTGGGTACGTTCTTACCGATGGCGAGGGCCGGTTGCAGCCAGTTATGCCACCATTTTGCCGTGCTATGGAGGCGGCTGTCTAATCCGTCACTTTGCATTTGTCGATGAATATATAATGCCTCACGAATCGACATGCCAGCAGCAATCCAATAGTGAACTCGCTCCGAACTTTGGGCCGCGATATTGAGTGTAAAGCCAAGGATAGAATCGACACGTCCATGTTCGACATTGTTTTGACTGAGAATCCCGTCTTCCGCATCACGGAATGAACCTTCATGACCCTCGATGCCGAATAACCCGATAGAGAACTGGTCGAAGCGTTTGTTATTGTGCGAACCTGATATGACAAACGCGCGACGACCGCGATAGTGGAGGATTGCATCGCTATCCGGCAGATACTGGGCCGTGTCAGTATTACTGCGTGAATCACCGATCGCAAATGCCTGATACATAAATAGTTTGATCTCTCGTGCGGTATCGGCATGGTTGACAACGTGGATATTACGCATAAATAGGCTGACGTCCGCATCGACACAGTCGTCGAACTCGAGAACGATCTGTAATTTTTTGTTAGTAGCTAACGTGTGGCCGATCAGTGCGGTGTGAGGATAGCGGAAACTAAAAGTCCACCCCTCATCATCGTCTAACCAGCTGATGTTGCCATCGACCCATACCCCAACCTTGTGACGAAGATTTTCGCCGGCGGCATGGTTTTCAAACCCTACGTAAGGATAGTAGAAATCATGCACCAATCCGTATTTGTTGAGACCGACATGAAGTTCACCGTTGCCCAGGACGATGGGTCTAGCCACGCAGTCCTCCGGTCTTGTGCGTCTCGTGCAGACGCCATCGCAGATCTCTAATAGCATTTATATAGTACAAAAACGCATCGTACGGTGATTCATACGGGCTAAAGTAGGCGTGAACATCACCATCAGTGAACCATTTGGTACACATATAGTACACGTGGTCAGACGTTTGTAGGCGACGCCAGTCACTAATCAACTCATTATCCTTTGTGCGTAGCACGTCTTGTTCGAGCGCGTATAGATAGCCGATCGCTTCCTTTTGCATGTCATTGCCCACCCATGCCGATAGATCACGCTCGTTGTCTGCCCAGGTGACGGTAGCGGGCATACTAATGACACCGACAGGCTTGTTCGCTTCGATCGCTTCAGATACTGTATAAAAAGTGTTGTTCTCGTCTGACAGCCAGCGTTCGACAAACTCACCAAAGAAGTCAAAAATACCCGTATCAGCCCATTGATGCTCACCAAAGGTTTCGTAGTCCATGAATAAGTTAACCAATGGCTGATCATCAATCGATTTGTTGATCCACGAGGTATATTTATCGACAGTCAGTGGCCATTCTTGCCAGTCTCGATTACTAAACCTAAAGGCAAGGTCGTCACTGAGTCGATAGTTTTTCAAAAGGAGTGCAATGTTCTTTGTTCCTTCAGGTTGATAGACAAAGTTAGGACTGCGCCAATCAAGTATCGGGTCCCAGCCTTCGGCTAGAATACCCTTGTAGCCAGCTTCGTCGGCCCACTGGGCGAGTTGGTCGTTATAGGCAAGTTCGGTATTGCGGAAGATATTCGTATCGACGCCGAATATCTCTTTGATCTTTGCCCTGTGTGATTCGACTTGGTGTTCAAATTCGCTTCGACTGTAAAAGAATGCGAGGGAGTGATAGTACGTTTCAGCGACGATCTCGACTCGGCCAGTGTCGACCAGACGTTTAAAACTCTCTAGGACATCCGGCGCCCATTGTTCGGCCTGTTCGATAAAGGTACCGGTGATGCTTAATGATACTTTGAAATCCTCATGTTTATTGAGAAGTTTCAATAACAGGTCGTTCATCGGATAGTACGATTTTTCAGCAACTTTTTTAAAAACTTTTTCATTATTGCGATCACTAAGCGTATCTGGTTCAACAAAATAGTTATGATCGATTGATGTATCGAATACAGTGTATTCACGCACGCGAAGTGGCTGATGAACATGCAGGTAGAGGGTTATGCCGCGTTTAATCATACCAACACCCCTGCGGTTGGACGCACGTTCTTGTATAGTCCCATGCACTTTTTCGCAACGTCGTTCCATGATACCTGGGCATATTCCATTGCTACGTTCTTTTTCAGTGAATCACGGAGTGCGTCAGAGGTGGCAATACCAACGATTTGGTCAGCCAAGCGGTTAACGTCCCAGAAATCATATTTGAATATATTACTTAGGACTTCACCGACACCAGATTGGCGGGTGATAATGAGTGCGTTGTCGTGATGTGCTGCTTCGAGCGCGGTCAGGCCGAATGGCTCGCTGACTGAACTAAGGACGAATACGTCCGATACACTGTAGGCATCGCGCCACTGTTTACCGCGTACAAAACCAGTAAAGAAGACTTTGTCAGAAATTCCCAGTTCAGCAGCCAGTTCGATTAACTCATCACGCTGCTCGCCGTCACCAGCCATCAGTAGAGCGATGCGGTCGTATTTATCGACTGCTTTTGCCGTTGCGCGAACCAGGTGTTCAAGGCCTTTTTGAATTGTAAAGCGGGTGACCGCACTAACTATCGTGTACCCTTCACTCTTCAGGCCTTCGAGGTAACGATAGGTACGTTCGTCGTAGATGTAGCCGTCGTTAAAGCTGTCGACATCGATCGCATTATGAACAACCTCAACCTTGTCTTCGGGAATGCCGTATTTGCTAACAATAATATCCTTTGTAATCTTACTCACCGCCAATATGCGATCAGCTATCATTAACCCTTGGTATTCAATCTCGTGAACGATTGGGTTACCTGAATTACCACCAGCACGATCGAACTCGGTAGCGTGGACATGAACGATAAGAGGGGTGTTCGTCAGCTGCTTAGCGCGGATACCAGCTTCCATAGTTAGCCAGTCGTGGGCATGAATCGTGTCGAACTCTTTATCTTCGATGAATTGTTCAACGAATTTTGTATATTGACGTTGAACACCGCGAATGTCTTTGACGTCTTCGAGCTGTTCTTCGCTAGTTTCTTTAAAGAATTTACTGTCATAGGCGCCTAAACCATATCGTTCAAGTGGGGACAGTTTTGTTGCGCTGTGAACATCCATGAAATCAATGTTTTCGTGTGTAGCAGAGTAGGGCACGATAAAGTCGATACTCGCACCTTGGATAGCGAGCGCTTTGGACAGATGATAGCATGCGACACCCAACCCACCACTATTGTGCGGCGGTAGCTCCCAGCCCAACATCAAAATTTTCATACCCCAGTTTACGAGCAACCAATTGGCTAGTCGACAGCTCCTTTTATTTTGGTCAGATTTTCATTTTCAATTATAGGTGTAAGCTTATGCTTTTACAACAGCTAATTAAGGAAAATAACAGATTATTTTTCGTTAATTTCGGCGATGTCATGTGCACGCCAAACTCGAAGGGCAGTTTTGAACGGAACAAGCTGTGCGTATCCATACAATTCCATCATACGTCGCGCCCATGCTCCTGGTCGTCCAGCGAGGTAAATACCCAGCCATTCAACATAACCCCAGTTTTCGCCAACCGGTAAACCAGACATCACCGAATGTGGCCGGAAGGCGGCGTGAGGACGCTTCATGACCACTCGTGATAAGTGTTTTGCTACGAAATCAGCTTGTTGCAGCGCCGGCCACGCCATGCCACTGAATTTCACCGTGTTGTTATCACCGATAACGTAAACGTTCGGTAATGCTTCCAGATACGGATTCACATTGACGCGACCATTTGGTGCCAAATGAAATAGTTGGTCATGCGCAGCAAAGAACGGATTGTTCGCAACACCAGATGTCCATACTGCCGTTGTTGTTGATACTTTCTTGCCCTCGATAGTAATCGAATTCTCATCTAATGCCTGTACTTTATGATTCGTCAGGACTCTGATGCCCATCTTCTTCAAACGCTTCATGACAATCTTTGCTGCTGTTTCAGACGATCGAGGGACGATGCGCGGTGCGGCTTCGACCAGGGTAACGCTGGCTTTTGAATGCTTGAGGCGGTTAACGGATACGAGGTATTTCAAATATTCCGATAGCGCGCCGGCTAGTTCAACGCCGGTCGGGCCGGCACCGATGACAAAGTATTCTTTATCGAGCTTTTTCTCGACGACCTCTTGGCGGATATGTTCACGGAACTTTTGAATCTCATCAAGTGATTTGATGCCATAGGCGTGCTGTGCCATACCGTCGATGCCAAAGAACGTCGTGACGGAACCGATCGCGATAACTACCGCGTCGTAGTGGTATTGGTTTTTCGCACCGACAACCAGGCGACGTTCGGTGTCGATCGAGATCATACTGTCTTTAACGAGAGTGACGTTTGAGCGTCCCATGAAGATGTCTTTTAACGGAATGACTGATTCAGAGGTGCTTTTGCCGGTAGCTGTGGCGTATAAGGTCGCGTGGTGAAGGAAATAGGTCTCGTCTGAAATAAGCGTGATACGGCCAACTTGACGCTTGCTTAATTCAAGTGCGGCTTTGACACCACCAAACCCGCCGCCAACCACAACTACATTCACAATGACCACCTCCAGTCGCTAATTTCTGGCATATCAACACCGTGCAGATTAATGAAATGTGAGTGTTCGATCAATTTTGTTTCCATCGCCACTTTCAGGTTCTGGGCAGCCTCGGTATCAATGCCTGCGCGTTCGATAACATCCATAACAAGGTGGAAGCGATCCATATTGTTTCTAACCGTCATATCAAAAGCGGTTGTAATCGATCCTTCCTCGACATAGCCACGAACATGCAAGTTTCGGTTTGCTCGGCGATAGGTCAGACGATGAATGAGCCATGGATAGCCATGGAAGGCAAATATGATTTCTTTATCTTTCGTAAAGATTTCGTCGTAGTCAGGGTCGTTCAACCCGTGTGGATGTTCGGTATTTTGCTGTAGTCTCATAAGGTCGACGATATTGACCACGCGGATCTTCAAATCAGGCAAATGGGTCCGTAAAATCGACACCGCAGCGAGTGTTTCAAGTGTAGGGACATCACCGGCGCAGGCCATAACAACATCCGGCTCTTCGCCTTTATCGTTACTTGCCCAATCCCATACGCCGACGCCTTTCGTACAATGTTCGACAGCTTCTTCCATAGATAGCCACTGCGGGCTGTCGTGTTTACCGACAATCGTCAGGTTAATGTAGTTACGACTGCGTAGACAGTGATCCATGACCGAAAGAAGGGTATTGGCATCTGGTGGCAGGTAAATACGCGATACCGATGCCTTTTTGTTCACCAAATGATCGATAAAACCCGGATCTTGGTGTGTGAAGCCATTATGGTCCTGACGCCACACATGCGAGGTTAGCAGGTAATTTAAGGATGATATTTCTTTTCGCCACGGCAGTTCAGACGACATCTTGATCCATTTAGCGTGCTGACTGACCATCGAGTCGACAATACGTATAAATGCTTCGTAGCTATTTAATAGACCGTGTCGTCCCGTTAACAGATATCCTTCTAGCCATCCCTGAGATTGATGCTCGCTAAGCATCGAATCAAGCACGGCCCCGTGAGTAGCTAACGATTCATCACTATCGATGATACGGCCATGCCATTGGCGATTAGTGACCTCGAACACACTTTCAAGACGGTTAGAGACAGTTTCATCTGGGCCAAACAAGCGGAAGTTATGCTGATCCTCGTTTTTGGCGATAACATCACGTATGAAAGGGCCGAGAGCGTGAACATTCCCAACGTTCGCGACACTTCGATAGGCAACATCCACCGCATAGTCACGAAAATCTGGAATACGAAGGTCTCGCAGCAAATTTCCTCCGTTTGCATGCGGATTCGATCCCATACGGTGATCACCAGACGGTACTAGATCGGTAATTTCACGTTTGACGGCACCATGTTCGTCGAATAGTTCTTCCGGTTTATAACTTTTTAGCCATTTCTCGAGGATTTCGAGGTTTTCAGGATGAGCCGCATCGACCGCAAGAGGAACTTGGTGTGAACGGAAGTTTCCTTCGATTTTTTTACCATCAATGTAGTCAGGCCCTGACCATCCTTTTGGTGAGCGGAGGATAATCATTGGCCAGCGTGGACGAACCGTGTCGTTATTTTCGCGGGCATTAGTCTGGATTTCCTTAATGCGAGCGATCGCTCGATCCATCTGAACGGCCATTAATTGGTGCATACGTTCTGGTTCGTCGCCCTCAACATAGTAGGGAGCCCAGCCATAGCCGCGGAATAGTTGGTCGAGTTCCTCTGATTCTATACGTGCGAGAAGAGTCGGATTACTAATTTTGTATCCGTTAAGGTGAAGAATAGGCAATACCGCTCCGTCGGTTTTCGCATCGAGGAACTTGTTTGAATGCCACGCAGTAGCAAGAGGGCCCGTCTCGGCCTCGCCGTCACCAACGACGCAAACCGTAATAAGCGAGGGATTGTCAAAGACCGTACCAAAAGCGTGGCTTAACGAGTAGCCTAACTCACCGCCTTCATGAATAGAACCTGGCACCTGCGGTGAGACGTGGCTGGAAAGACCACCAGGGAATGATGACATTTGAAATAGCTTTTTTAGACCTATTTCATTACGTGTCACAGCAGGGTAGTAGTCGCTAAACGTTCCTTCTAGATAGACGTTACTGACGACACCTGGTCCACCATGACCAGGGCCTGAGATATAGATCATGTTCAGATCATTCTTTTTAATGACACGGTTAAGGTGGGCGTAGATAAAGCTTTGACCTGGGGCCGTTCCCCAGTGACCAAGGAGAAGTTTTTTAACGTGATTCAGTTGAAGAGGCTCTTTTAACAGTGGGTTGTCGCATAGATAGATCTGACCAACAGTTAAATAATTGGCAGCCCGCCAATAGGCATTAATAGCGTATAGTTCGTCATCAGTGAGTGGTGATTCGGTATGTTCCATAGTCCCTATCCTTTAGTCGTCTTAGATTGTGTAATACTGCGGGCGATCGATATCGATTCATCGGTGGGAAGCACGTGAACCCCAGTTTTACTCTCTATCGAGGATATCAGCCGATCATGTCGCTCGTTTGCCGCCGAATCGATGGTAATACCTAAAAACTCGAGCCCATCGCATATCCTTCGACGTATTTCGGCAGATTGTTCACCCATTCCCCCTGAAAAGACGAGCGAATCTAGTCCGCCAATTGTCGTAGCCAGCGATCCGATCGCCTTGCGTGCTTGATAGCAGAACAGCTCAACAGCAAGAGCCGCCTGAGGATTAGATGCCTGCTGCTGCAATAGGGCATACATGTCGGTAGAAAGCTCGGATACGGCCAACAGCCCAGATTCTTGGTTAATCATTCGTTGATAATCATCAAGTGACAGACCTGACTTTTTCGCGAGTACCCACGCCAGACTAGGGTCTACATCACCTGTCCGCGAGCCCATCATCAACCCAGACGTCGGCGTCAGACCCATTGTCATGTCGATGGGTACACCGTTGAGCGTGGCTGCCATACTACTTCCGCTTCCTAGGTGCGCATAGATTACTCGTCCACGACGAGCACCTTCACCCGCCAGTTCCCCAAAGGTCTCGGACAGATATTGGTAGGATAGTCCGTGATACCCATACCGGCGTATGCCGGCTTCGCGGTATTTTTTAGGAATCGGGACAATTTGCGCCAGTTGAGGGACATTGTGGAAATAGGACGTGTCGAAACAGGCCACCTGGCGTAGTGTCGGTTGCTGCGTGCGAAGTGCCGTGATAATTGCGAGTGAGAGGGGAGCGTGTTGCGGATCAAAATCACTTAACGCCATCAGATCAGTAACGACTTCGTCAGTGATATCAGTCGGCTGATGATATTTTTCACCACCATAAACGATTCGGTGTGCGACCACCCCGATATCCGCTACTAAAGCACCTAGAGCTGACATAATAGCACTGAGTGCATCTGTATGGTTAGAGAGTGGAGTGGGCGTACTGACTGGTGTATCGTCCTTTGTAACGTCGATAGTGGCCCGTTCTTGGCCAATATTACTCGCTGAACAACTTAGCACACGTACCAACGACTCGCCATCCTGGCGATACAGCACGGTTTTAATACTGGAAGACCCAGCATTAATCACTAAAATATTCATCGCTAAATACCCACCACTTGCAACCCTACCTTATTTCCATTGCTTTATGCTTATGGTACCAGATGTAATTAATGATTAAAAGTTACAAAAGTAAAAAGTTTTTAATAAGATTTTTTTAGAATAAGATTATGGCCTACAAAAACCCATTCGATGAACGTAAAATTTTGAGTAGGCGAAAACACTACCTTAAGAATAAACAGAAGTACATCGATAACGCAGTGACGGCAAAAAATAAGATGCGAGAGTTTGTTCGGTCAAGAAAGAATGTACCTTGTAAGGACTGTGGCATTAAGTATCCATACTATGTTATGCAGTTTGATCATATTTCTAACAAGGAATACACTATCGCAACCCTAGTCAATTTTAACAACCGTGGTAAACTAGAGGCTGAGCTTGCTAAGTGTGAAGTTGTTTGTGCAAACTGTCATGCTGAGCGCACTCATCAAAGGGGCATAGTACAACGGTTAGTATAAAGCTCTCCAAAAGCTTAGATCGTGGTTCGATTCCACGTGCCCCTGCCAAGTTTAAACACAACGAAATAGATCTCCTCTTTGGAGACTTTTTGTTATTAGACCTACGAGATATACTTACTATTATGAAAGCGCTGAAACTGATTGGATATTTTGTTATTGTAATTAGCTTATCAGCTGGTGTCATCTTCTTTTTGTGGATCATAGCTAAAGCCGGCTGGGATGCGTACCGCACTCTCACAGAAGGTGTTCAGGTAACTATCCTAGCAGGTCTAGTGACTTTATTCACGACACTCTTTTCGATTACATACAGCAAGGTTAAGGAAAAGAAGTTACAGATCGAGGCAAATAATAATACGCATAAACAAAAACTGTATAGCGATTTTACCGGAAAAGTAGTTGATCTACTCTCGACACCCGAACTGGGGGATAATGATGAGTGGACGAAAGATATGCGTCTTAATTTTATGAAAAATGCATTCCTCTGGTCCGACTCAAGGGTACTGAAGGCTTATCAACGATTTCGTATTAACTCGCAAATCGACGGAGAGGGCGAACAGGCTATCTATGATATAGCCACTCTTATGCTGGAATTTAGAAAAGATCTCGGATTGAAAAATAAGAAAATAACACAGCACACAATTGTAGACATTCTCTACGATCAGTCCGATCTTGTTAATTTTTATAGAAAGTATCCTGAAAAAAGATAGTCATTACTTCGTTCACGATGCTCTGCCAAGCATGAGCTAATCCCAGAAAGTCTCCGTTTTGGAGGCTTTTTGTTATAGTGATTTTATGATTACAGCCATTATTTTCGACTTCTTTGGTGTGTTTCGAACCGACACCTATAATGCATGGCTTTTGAAAAATAATCTTGAACGCACCGGAGTATATGCGGAGGCGTCAATATTATCAGATCAAGGAAAGATTAGCAGTGATGAGTTTTATCGGCGAATTAGTGAGGCGACTGGTCGAATAGTAACGCCGATGGAAGTAAATGAAACTGCCGTACTTAATGCAGATATGGTCAAATTCGCTAGACAATTAAAACGTAATTACCAGACTTCTTTACTCTCGAACGCTCCTGACAATTTAGTAAGACAGTTACTTGATGAATACGATATCAACGATATCTTCGACGACGTTTTTATCTCTGGAGAAATCGGCCTCATAAAGCCACATGCTGATTCATTTCAACACGCCCTCAAAGTAATGAACGTACCCGCCAATCAAGCACTTTTCATTGACGACAACGCGCTAAATGTACAGAGCGCGATCGAGCTCGGTATTCAATCTGTGGTATTTACATCCGTTGACCAACTGAAGAAAGATCTAGAGTCGATGGAGATAAAATTCTAAGCCCATTGACTAGGGGCTGCCAAGCATTAAAAATGACATGAAAAGTCATTGACGAACAAATCTTTGCTTGATATATTTATTTACGGAAGATCAAGTGATACAGCACAAAGATCATTATGTGTAGCGAATCAAGTTCAATAGTTCAGGTTATTTAGTTCGTAAGCTACACCTGTTGGTGCAAATCTTCCAGTTCATTAAAGAGGCACGTACGGTGCCTCTTTTTTATTTGAAGTCATTACGTCTTGATTAGGGATTCATCAGGCGTAAGCAAATATCGTAATAATAAGTGCTTGACGACATCACCTACCTAGTGCTACTATGTAGTAGTAATAAGTGATACTAAGTAGTAAGGAACATCAATTTGAATAATATTACAGAAATGTTGAAAGGCGTCCTGGAAGGTTCGATCCTCGAGATCATTAGTCGTAAAACGACATACGGCTATGACATTACCCAACAGCTACGAAAGATTGGCTTTGAGGATATTGTCGAAGGAACTGTATACACCATACTTGTTCGCCTAGAACGTAGCGGGCTGGTTGATATCGAAAAAAAGCCGTCCGAGGTTGGTCCACCGCGTAAATTTTATACACTCACGAAACTTGGTCACGAAGAGTTACAGACTTTTTGGGCGAAGTGGGACTTTGTTTCATCAAAAATTAATGAATTAAGGAGTAGTAATGGGTAAAATCATAGATACGATCATCGGTGATATAAACGAAAAGAAACAGTATAGGAAAAACGAAGCGCGTGCAAAAGCATTACCCGAGGAATATGCGAATGTATACAAAGAAATCAGGAATTACATTTTCAACACTTCAGGAATATTTAGCATGGAACCATTGGTAGTTCTGGTGGATATCCTCGAAGAGGCAGTAGCAGACAAAAGAAGCGTTATTGATATCACAGGGTCTAATGTCGCAGCATTCGCCGACGAACTAGTGCGCGGTGTAAAGTCATATCAAGATCAACAAAGAGATAAGTTAAATAAGAACTTTGCCAAAAAGATCAAAAAGGACGGTAAGTAAATTTAGCGCTCATGTTTGCATATTCCGTATAAATTTTTCATAATATACCTTCTATGAACGAGCCCGGCCCAGAACTTATCAGCCCATATCTTAACCCAGCCTACTGGGATGGGCGAATGGTCGGACAGGCTAGTCTCGATCCGGTAACTCGAAGTTATCAGCGTGGACAAGCAAAATTCGCTAACAGAACTGTTGCGAACTATCTTGAGAATCGGCGAACTCCATATCCGCTCGAAACGTTTCATTTGGGGGATGAGATCAATGCAAACAACCACGCGCCTGGGACGATATTCTATGGCAACCGTGAAATATTAATGGCCAACGGACCAGTAGAACCTCCTGCCGATACCTCGACGGATCCCGCTAACCTCCCTGCACAACCGAGCGATGTTGGCTTTGAATTGCTCGATTACGCAGAAGATTTTAAACAAGATGCCCAAGAAGGATTGAGCCGACGGTATCTCTTGCAAGTAGACAACGTTCGTTACAGCGCAATGCGTAGTTTCATTGTCGTAACCCGCGGACGAAGAGGTAGGAACAATCTTCAACCGGTTAACGAGTTCGGCATGTACCGCATGCCTGACGGTTCGATTGCAAACGGTATATCGTCTGCACCTATGGATACTCCATTCGTCATTGGCTTGACCCGTCATACTCGGATTGGTAGTCATGAACAGTTGCACCGCGTAAATACTTTAATGCTTTCGAGTGAAGCTCAGGCAACGAAAAGTATGTCATTCGCCGAAAAGCTTGGCACTGTCAGCCTCAATCCGTTTGCCAACAAAACTTGATTCAATCTATCCTTACCGTACTTCGAGTAATTCGATATCAAATACTAGATCACTATTCGGTGGAATGCTCGACGAAGCCCGTCGTTGCCCATATGCCATTTCTGCCGGGATGACCAGACGGCGCGTACCGCCAACCTTCATGCCAGGAACACCGGCTGTCCAGCCTTCAATGACCTGTTCTAGTCCAAACGTTGCGGGACGATTGCCGTCGTGACTACTTTCAAATATCTTTCCGTCAACACAGAGCGCACCCGTATAATGTGCAGTAATTGTTGCCTCGGTCGGAACTTCGGCACCATCGCCTTCGGCTATATCTATGATTTCCAGCTCTGTAACCTTGTGTTTTTTACCAAGTGGTGTGAAATCTTGTAACAATGTACCTTTAAGTTTTTGAGTTTTCATTATTCTATTGTAGCAACTAAACAGCCGAAGCCTTGTGAGTAATAGCTTCAACCGCTTTTACGACCGCAGGAATATAAGCGCCCATCAGTTCGTGTCCGGCTGCAATAACCGACACTTTAACCTTTGGATTAGCTTTTGCGACTTGATCAAGATTCTTTTTTATCACGACAGGGTCAACTAAGCCATGAATAATATGGATGGGTTTGCGAATTCGCTTTACATCTTCATAGGAGGTTTGGTGAATAATACTCGATTCAAGCGCTGCCATATATATGTCGACATTCTTTTTGTTAACGTGGAATGCATCGCCAACAATCCGTAACTTAATCGCTAACGGAACGGCACTGACTATCTTTTCTGGATTCTTCATCACTAAACGATAGAACTGTTTTAATAGCGTCGCTTGGCTCGGCAGAACCTCGCGTGTCTCAGACTGACTGTAAATCGGTGGGCTACACAGAATCAACGCCTTCACGATCAACGGATAGCGCTTTGCGATCTCGATAGCCGTTAGACTGCCCATTGAATGACCGACAATAATCAAAGGTTGGCGAATATTCAACCTAAGTAGGGTTCTGATAACAGATCGGGCTTGAATACTAATATTGTATTTCATTTTTCGCGGGCTAGGGGACTTTCCAAAGCCCAGAAGGTCAATAGAGATGGCGCGGACATCATCGGGTAGTTTTTTAACTACCGCATCCCATGACGCCCCAGAATTACCCATACCATGCAGTAACAGCACGGTTGCACGTGGCGACACTCCCTTTTGATCAGTATGTATATGCAGGCGATAAGGCACGCGCAGATATTTATGTAGAAATGTTTCAAACATTGTCTTAATTATAGATCATGGACTAATATTACTTTTTATGCTATAATATATGTATGATCAGGCCTGGTTCATTAGAAACTGACCTTCCGGAATTGACTCTGCGGCGCCTCGTTGCCGAAGATGCAGTTCCTTATTTTGATGCGGTTGAAGCGAACCGCGAGCACCTGAGCCAGTTTGGCGACATGACTTCCAAAAAATATCCAACGCTAGAAAGCGTTCAGGATTCAATCGTCGAACACCCTGGTGTTGACGTTGATGCCGAAGGAAACCCCCGTACCCGTATGGGTATCTGGTCGGACGAGCAATTCGTCGGCTTTATTAAAGTGACCGTCGGCGAGGCTGGGGCAGAAATTGGCTACTGGATGGATAGCGCCTATACCGGTATGGGATACGCAACCCACGCAGTTCGCGCCCTGACTTCATTCGCCAAAGATCATCACGACGTTGTATATGCGACCGCACACGCAGAAAATGTCGCCAGTCGTCGCGTCCTGCAAAAATCTGGCTATGAGTACGACATTACTATGGCTATCGACGGCAACGAAATCGACATCTTTACCGCTTAACCTATTATTAGGTGAAAAAGTGTTCACTGCATCTTTTTACCCGTCCTGACATAGTAAGGACATGACAAGAATAGCATTACAACACGAAGTACCAGCAATAGACGATCCGGAAACGGATTTTATCCCACGTCGAGCACGTGAATCAGACGCCGAAGAAGTAGCATGGCGTCGCAAATACGCCGGTAGCGGAGCATTAGTCCTTCGCCAGCAATTTGGCGGTATAGGCATTAGCCGTACCATGCTGGGATTAATCGATGACCCGCACGAAAAAGGCAAAGCCGCGGAAATACTAGCCGCTGCCCACATATCCACCGTTCGACATATTTTTCAGCACGATCCCGAACATCGTTATAAACTGCGCCATAACCTACGGTTGCCTGTCGTCGCGACGGTAGACGGTTGGCGCGAAACTCCGCAGGGATTTCAAGTCCGATTAGATCAAAGTTTCGACACATCGGCCGAACAAACATCACGTATGATCGACCTTGCAAAGGAGCGTAAACAGTCAAAGAAAGTATCGATGGATACAGCCCGAGCTATCGGAAACACCGGCACAATGTTAGCAAATTACCCGTTATACCGCTTGTCTGAACAAAGTTCAGCTCAAGATATTCAATTAATGATGCGTGAGTCTGCAAAGAGGGCAGACGAAAAGGCGTTAGATCTGACTAAAAAGTTTAATACTAAACCAACGCTCGCTATGCTAGTCGACGATACATCGGTACTGGCAACCGAACTGCGCACCTCACCAATGGACGCCATTGCCGAAGCTTATGAAGAAGCATACGCCCTCTACGACGCATCCGAAACGAGGTAAAACGTCTTCTCGACAAAGGGTCCGATTTCACCTTGATACAGCTGATGGAGTGTCTGCATATTAGGCAGTGCTCCCTCGGCAGAAAAATCAGGATCAATTTCCCAGAAATACTCGGCTAGGTCATTGTTTTGAATCAGTTCACCGATAGCATCATCACATTTTAGGAGGGTAAAGTGAGTAAAGCTTTCAAGTTCATCGTTTTCAAATACCCGAAAGTAACCTTCACCTACAACAGAAAAGTCACCGGTCAGGCCCGTTTTCTCATAACATTCTTCTTTCGCCCGCGTCACCGAATCTTTCGAAGCAATCGGCGTCGTATGCATAAAGCCGTGGAGGCCGCGAAGCGGGTGAGTATGACGACGATAGAGTAACCAAGCGCCGTCCGACGCACGGCGTACTGCCATGATAAGGATCGAGTACGCGCGGTCGATAGACATGTGATGATCACGAAACGCACCCACACCGACACGCCTGCCTTCAGGGCTAAGACGATATAGGCCTTCAGCGGATTTCTCGACATACCCAGCAGAGATTAGTTTCTTTAAATGATAATTAAATAACTTGTTTTCAATGCCTTCAGGTTTAAGATCACTAAAACGGTCGCCCTCGGTAAAGGCAAGTTGGTATACAATATCTCGCTGTATGTAGTGATCAAGCATATTTCTATTGTACACCAGAGGTCGCATGCTTGCATATTCAGCGCAAATTTAGCATAATATGTGTCATGACCGGTCCCGAAAGCAACAATAAATTCCTATCGGCACTCGATAGAGTGAAGGCCGAAACACGCCATGGCAAAGAAGCATGGTATATCAGCAAGCTGAAGCACGATATGAAAGGAACCGAGGATTCGGATCGCATTAATGTTGTTTCTTCACAAATGGCCTATTTTGTCAGCCCAGGCGACATCAATCCCACCAACTCATTCAAAGCATTTAACATCGGGTTATTGCTAGGGTTTGACCTGTTTACCCGAGACATCAGCGACGTTCGCAAAAAACTACTGCTCGAACGTATGCAGGATATGGAAACAACCTTCAAAACTGCCGTTGAACACCGTGAAGAGCCACGAGCACAGGAAAGCGCCCATGACCTTATATTGTCAGGAGCAACCAGTTTCGAATCATTTCCATCCCTACGGAGAGTAACCGAGACGATGGGTAATGCGTTTTTTGCCGAAAACCAGCCGGACACATTAACCGAAGATGAAAAAATAGACTTATTCGGTTCAATCGAGAATATTAATGCTGCCATTGGTTTAGTTCATTATGCGCTGGAGCATACGATTGAATACCCTCTTGATATTGCTACCCCAGCAGACGACGATTTCCAAGAACTTTACACTTTAGAAGAAGAGCGTAGCTACGCATGGGGCCAATTTACTGGTTCTGAATTTTATCGTGACTCGATTAGGAATAATTCTCCAGCGCTTTTGGAGTACGCAGCGCACGAATTAAACGAGAACCCGACAATTAAGGAGATTTTTTGGGAAGAGTGGCCTATCGAAATACAACCATCCTCAATCGTCCTGATAAAAAATCTCAAGACGGCAACGTCGTTGTATCACCGCGTCCCTAGTGGATGGCGAATGAACGGGAGCTACGGAAGATTTATTGTAGGTACAATACCTGCAGAAGAAGACTATCGGCTAATCGGAAACGTTGCTTCTGATGAAGCGTTTCGGACGGTAAAAATGGATGGTCTGTACATGCGCCTTGATAACCCTACCTACGTGTCATATACAGGTGCTGACCTAGATCTAAACAGTGACCATATGTCGGTGTTGGTACCCATGAACTACAGTGGTCAACGCATGGTAACTCGTCGTACGATTTAATGCCCATACTTTTTGCTGTCAGCAATTTTTGCTATAATTGCATAAACCATAAGCAAAAAGGAGCGCTTGTGAAAAAGATCTTAACTAGCGGACTTGTACTTTTGACGCTCACAGCGACGAGTGTTTTACCGTTGTCATCTGTCTACGCCCAGACAGCGGCTAGTGAATCTGCCCGTTGCAAGATCGCAACGACGCGCCTTGATCTTCGTATAAGTAATGTTGAGAAGGTAAAAACAACGCAATCTGCTATTTACACTCAAACAAAGACTAAAGTCGATACATTTGTCGCTTCAGCAACTGATGCCGGTTACGACGTTACCGCACTGACCGCGGCCCGAGACAGTGTCAAAACAAAGATCGACACCTATATCGAAAAGGCAACTGCATATAGCGCGGCACTCACAACCGCGAAGAGTCTGACTTGCGGCGAAAGTGACGGCGCTTTTACGACCGCACTAGCTAGTGCTCGCACAGCGCTCCTCGCTACCCGAACTGCCGCCTTAGATGTACGAACCACGTTCAAACAGCAGGTAGTTCCAGCACTCAATGATTATTCAACATGGCTGAAACTCCAAAAAACCGATGCATCGGGAGAGAGTAACTAAATGAATCCGACGAATAACGATTCAGATTCATCACCATCGGTGCCTTCTGCGAGCGATGAAGCTGCATTGCAGGCAATCGAAGCACTGGAAGTAGAATCAAATGACATAACCGATCTTGAGTCGCCATCTATACCCAAAACACGGGCACCAGTTATCGACGAACGCGTTATTCCGACTACTCCAGCCAAACCTGTGCAGGTTCAGCCAGTCATGCCCGTCGCTCCGCCAAATACTACACCTGTTGCATCGCAAGATTCAGGCGCTACCCCTCAAGAGCCATCTACCCCTCAATCACCAGCGGCGATCGCACTATCGAAAAGTCTTAGTGATGATTCGGTGCCACATAGCAACACAACCTTTCAGCCGTTTGCTGATCAGAATAAATCTTCGAAAAAGCCCGTAATCGTAGTTGTCGTCATTCTTGTGCTAATTGGACTGGGAGTTGGTGGATACTTCGGTTGGCAATACTTCCAAAGCTCGAACAAACCTACTGTAACGACCCCTGTCACTACAGAACCGACTGATACCAATCAGACTACAGCAGTCCCTACTGATACAGATGAATCAGTGTCAACGGCAGTCACTGAAATGACAACCGCACTCGACGGTATCGACGACAGTGAATATAGCGACAGCACACTGAACGACAACTCTTTATTACAGTAGGTAACGGTGGTGGCTCCTATTGTCATCGTTTATTTGTTATACTGTGATATATGAAACCACTGACGCCCACCACGCCACACGCTATTATCATGGTCGGTATTCCTGGATCAGGGAAAACTACGTTTGCCGAGCGTTTTGCTCACACTTTCCAGGCACCCTTCATTAATGTACGAGCGATTGCTGGCATGGCAGATATCAGCGAAGACGTTGCGCAAATCTTATCGTTTCATCTGCTCGATGAACTTTTGAAAACAAATCGAAGCTTGGTCTATGAAGGGGCAACACATAGTAAAGTTAACCGCCAAACTCTCGCCAAGCGAGTGAGCGAGGCCGGCTACCAGCCACTGTTTGTCTGGGTACAAACCGAATCTGTTGAGTCAAAGCGTCGTGCGACAAAGCGACAAAAAGACGGTTCACAACTATCTAGCGATGAGTTCGATGCGGCCATCAAACGATTCACCCCACCCTCTATCAACGAAAAGTCGATCGTCATCAGCGGCAAACACACCTATGCCAGCCAGCTTAAGATTATTCTAAAACATATCGCTAGTCATCAGCGACCAACGTTACCGGTAGACCTACCAGCCGCACGGATTCGCTCACGTAATATTATCTTGAGGTAACATCGCTATGCCGATTATTCATGACGAAGAGTTTGGCAAAATCACGATTCGAAGAAGTGCCCGCGCCAGTCAGGTGCGCCTCCGCGTAGCGCCTGACGGAACGCTTCGCGCATCACTACCGCTCTATGCACCGACATTCCTCGTAAAACGTCTGATAAAAAACTCGCGTGACGAGTTACGACAACTCTTGTCTCAATCTCAACCTGAAACAATGTATCAGCAGGGGATGCGTGTCGGGAAAAGCCATAGCATCATGGTAGAACCGACGAATAATACCTTAGCAGTTACTCGAAAAGGTCAGCTAATCATTGTACGGCTGCCAGGTTCGCAAACTATGTCTGATCCTACGGTCGCTCGTACGGTTCGTGACGTCGTTATTAGTGCGCTGCGCATCGAGGCAAAAAGTTATTTACCGAAGCGACTTGCGTATCTAGCAAACAAGTATGGATTTCAGTATAAAAAAGTTCGCTTTTCACATGCCAGTGGACGGTGGGGAAGTTGCAGTACACAGGGCACTATCAGCCTCAACATTGCCCTGATGAAACTGCCGTTTGAACTGATCGACTATGTCCTGATTCATGAATTAGCACATACGAGGTACATGGATCACAGCCAGGAATTTTGGAATGAAGTCGCCGTCGGTGACCCTGAATACAAGATCCACCGGCGAGCATTAAAAGTTGAAGCACCGACAATTTAAACAGATGTACAAAACAAAGTCGCCTGCTGTATAATCAAAACAAATATGTTCGAGGGTGGTATCAGCTTTAATCAAGGGTCAGATCGTGCCGTGCGCTGGATTGCCTTACTTGGTACTCCTGTCTTTGCCGGCTACAACCTCCTTGTCCTCTTTGGCTTCGCACAAAGTTCCAACTATGCTGGCAATACGGTCTGTTTATTAATTTCGGGGTTGTGGGTAGCCTTGGGGATATATCATTTCATTGCGCCAATTCGTTCACGCTTTGATATGCTATGGCGGCTAGTGCTATATCAGGCCCTCGCCTTGGCAACAATCTTATTCATTACTGGCTTCCTCGAACCATTCGCCTCGTCGATTGCGCTATTATTCCTCGCCTCTAATATTTACTTCGGTCGCAAAGCTTTGGCCGTCAGTATGGGTTCAGTCCTCGTTGCGGCGATCGTCGACGCTATTATTCGGTACCCAGTTGATCCTATGATCATCGGCAATAACTTAATGGGCGCGGGCGCAATCCTGATCCTCGGTGCATCGATGGTAGGGATTATCATCGCCCAAGAAACCCGTCGACAAACACTCATTCAAAGCCAAGCCCAAGAACGCTTGCAGTACGACCGCATTTTGACAATTATAAACAACCTGACCGATGCGACCCTTAGTATCGATGACAAGGGCAAGGTATCGATGTACAACGCAGCCTGCCTCGACCTGCTGGATACTAACAAAAGCCTAAAAGGCCAAGATATTAGTGAGTTGTTCGATCTAAAAGATGCCGAAAATACACCGCTAAAAATGTTCGATGTGCTGACTGGTGCGACCAAGGCGACCAGGCGAGACGACATTATCCACACATACTCGGACGGTGAATCAATTCGTCTGGAAATTACCTTTGCGCCAATCCGCAGTACGTATAGTCGTCACAAAAAAGCACAATTGCAAGGTGGCTATGTATTGATCGTCCGTGACGTCACTAAACAAAAGAGTCTCGAAGAAGAACGTGACGAGTTCATTAGTGTCGTCAGCCATGAACTGCGTACGCCAATTACGATCGTAGAAGGAACACTCTCGAACGTTCAGGTATTAATGGAACGTCCGGAGGAACCTGACCGAAAAATGCTCTCACAAGTTGTAAAAACCGCTCATGACCAGGTGCTATACCTGGCAAAAATGGTAAACGACCTTAGTACCTTGTCTAGGGCTGAGCGTGGCGTCGCCGATGCTGCCGAGGCAATTAACGTCGAAGAGATGGTGCATCGTTTGCACGACGCCTATCAAAAGGATGCCAAAGCCAGAAAACTTCACCTCAATCTCGATATGGGCAGTAAACTTGGCTACATCCACGTTAGTCGTTTGTATGTCGAGGAGCTTCTTCAGAACTTCATTACTAATGCCATCAAATACACCAAAGAAGGAAGTGTCACTATTATCGTCAAGCGAACAAAAGACAGAGTTATGTTTGCCGTCAAAGATACGGGCATCGGCATCAGTCGCGGCGATCAAGCCAAGGTTTTCCAGAAATTTTATCGTAGCGAAGACTATCGTATCCGCGAAACGAGCGGTACAGGCCTTGGTCTGTACGTTTCAGCCAAGCTATCACACAAGATCGGTACAAAGATCAGCCTATCCAGCCGCCTCAACCACGGGTCAACCTTCAGCTTTGAACTTCCTGTCAGCGACGACAAGAAGTAATTACATTTTTGGCGCTTTAATGACACGGCCTTTCCAGGTGACCGCTTTCTTGCTGTAGTTACGCGCACTAAGTAATAACAACATGGCCTCTTGAAGCACGATAAGAGGCCATAGAATCGCTGCCAGCCACCAGCCCTTCCTCCATACCTTTTTTAAGTACACGGCGTATATCGTAGCGAATAACAGCCAGTACGCAATTGCGATTATCTGATGAAAACCCCAGCCCAGAATAAATCCGGACAATGTGATAAATAGCGGTGTCGAAACAAGTAACAAATCTAAAAAGGCGATGAGTGCGTTTGCAACACGGGCACCTAGTAGCGGAAAGAGAAGGCGGACACTGGTTTCAACCTGTGAGCGCCATTTCTTTTCGTACCCAATGCCCAGTTCCTTGCTGCTCATAATAAAACGATAGCGTCCTTCGGCCATCAGGGCGGCTGACAGTTTAGATTCGGGTTGGATTGCCGATTTAAATGGAACGAATCCCTGCCATCTTTCGAGCAGAGTTTTACGGTGAATGATCCACGCATTACTTGCGGTTGCAGGTGAAGTCTTGCGATGGAACATCAGTTCCCAGAAATAACGCAGTGTCGAGAACATTACACTTGCTCGCCACCCATCGTTGCGCCGAGGCAGTACCGAAACCATCAAAGCTTTTTCCTGGAGCATATACCTGACAAGTTTATCGATAGAATCAGGCTCTAGTCGTGTATCAACGTCCATGAACAGAACATAGCTTCCGCTTGCCTCTTGAAGTAGCTCGTTCAGGGCATGGTTTTTTCCTAACCAACCCTCGGGCAGTGCGGCACCTTCGACAAATCGCACGCCTTCGTGGGCGAATGCTTTTATAATGACCGGCGTGTCATCAACCGACAGGTCATCGAGGACGATAATTTCTAATTTTTCATAATCACTGGCGATCACCCGTTCGAGACAGTCATGGAGGGCATGGTCTTCGTTACGCGCTGGAATACAGACGGTCACCGTGGGTAACTGGGCACTCGTCGTATCGGGCGATAACAATTTTAAATGAAAGTGTTTCAAGGCAAACCATAGTCGCCACCAACCCACACCAAGCACCAGTGCGAGTACCCCGTAAAGTATATAGAGTATTGTCTCTACCATTAGCCTTATGATATCACCTTGACGATAGGGGTGCTAGTAGGGTACACTGTACTTGACAGTCTGCAGCAGCAGACTATTTTATTTGTAACGGTAAAAGAGGAGAGGTTACGTGGCAGAGACTAAAGTCACTCGCATTAGCGCAAAAGACAGCTCAAAGAAGCCTGTAAAGGAGTCGAGCAAGAAAAGCGCAGCACCAAAGAAACGATCACCACAGCGCGATCGTTCAGATTTGCACCCAATCCTTCGAGGTCTGATCTCGATTGGTGGCTATTTTAAAGGCGCTTGGATCGAGCTACGCCAAGTACGTTGGCCGACCCGCCGTGCGACCTGGAGCCTAACGCTTGCCGTTATCCTCTTTAGCGCATTTTTTGCCGTCATCATCCTGCTGCTCGACCTGCTGTTTAAATATTTGTTTGAATTAATCTTAAGATAAGGACTCTACGCACATGTCATCAAAAAACCGTTATGATTCATCTCGCCAGTGGTACGCTATTCATACCTACAGCGGCTACGAAGAAAAAGTGGGCGAAAGTATCCGCCAGCGTATCAACGCCGTTGATATGGCCGACAAGATCTTCGACGTCATGGTACCAAAGGAAAAACAAATCGAAATTAAAAACGGCAAACGAAAAGTAGTCGAAAAGAAGATTTTCCAAGGCTACGTACTGGTTGAAATGAAACTGACCGACGAAACATGGTACATTGTCCGTAATACTCCTGGTGTCACCGGTTTTGTTGGTACCAGCACCCAACCAACTCCGGTATCTGACGACGAAATCCGCAAGATCAAAAAACGCATGGGTGTCGAAGATCCAAAGCACTTCATCGACTTTTCAGAAGGCGAAGTGGTCAGTATTACCGACGGTCCATTCAAAGGTTTCGACGGCGCTATTTCTGAAATTGACAACCAAAAAGGTAAAGTCAAAGTCATGGTCAGCATGTTTGGCCGTGATACATCAGTCGAACTCGACGCACTTCAAGTTAAAAAAGTATAGATATGACCGCCGAGCATCCCTCACCAGATGAACAAGATCAAGAGGTAAACCGCTATATGGACTTTAGCGAAGCTGAATTCCGTGATCATTTTATGGAACTATTGCTAAACCGTGAACGCAACCTACAGACCATTGCAAAGATGCTGATCACCGCACGCTATCGATTACTGGAATGCCGCCAAGGTACGGCACTCCACCGATCACGAAGCAACACCCTGCGTTACGTATATATTGCCTACAAGGGCGACTTGGATATCGATAAGGAACGCTTAGACGAACTGGCAGCTATCGAAGACATGGACCCACTCCACGCGCCAGACCCAACCGATGAAGCATTCACCGATATAGCTCTTCACTTTCATACTACCGATCAACGCTAGTCAAACTGCTTGTAATCTGCTATAATCATCGGGTTACGCACTAGATATTACGCTTCACAACAATATTTAGTACAAGGAAAATGTATGGCAAAGAAAATTATTGGAAACCTAAAACTTCGTATTCCTGCTGGTCGTGCGACCGCTGGTCCTCCTGTTGGCTCAACCCTTGGTCAATGGGGACTAAACATGATGGATTTCATCAATCCATTTAACGACGCCACCAAAGACATGATGGGCAAAGACGTGATCGTTCACATTCAAGTGTTCGAAGACCGTACCTTTACCTGGAACTCTGTAGGTCAACCTGTTGATGACATGATCCGTGAAAAGATCGGTATCAAAAAGGGAAGCGCGAAATCTCACAGCGAAAAAGTTGGTAAGATTACCCGTGCACAACTCGAAGAAATCGCTGAAATCAAAAAAGACCAACTCAATGCAATTGATGTTGATGGACGTGTCAAAGTGATCGCCGGTACCGCTCGTTCAATGGGCGTTGAAATCGTCGACTAATCAGACGCTTGACCTAAAAATAGATAAATAAAAACCGCACGATCTACGTGCGGTTTTTTAATGCAAAGGCAGCCCGGACGACTTTATCCGGATCGATATGGATGACCACTTCCGGACTTTTACCCTCTAGTTCCGGACTTGCTGTCGCTTTCCAGCGCATGACAGCCTTTTCGTCGCCCAAGAATCCAAGTAGGATTGTATCAAGATTCATTCTTGATTCGTCGAAATCTGTACCCAGTGAAGCGTACGAAGGGATGGGTCGTTCAGTATTCATATATATAATGATATGATATCACTATGAATAAACCAAAAGCACTATCGATCATTGGATTTTGTACCTCGTTTATTATTGCGCCCCTTGGTATGGCGCTATCTATCGTTGCATTATTTTTGAACAAGAAAGCGAAAACAGGTAAAGAGGGGTTGGCGATTGCCGGCATCGTTATCGGCGGCGTGTTCACCCCCTTCTTTTTCATAGTATTACTTATTGCGTCGAGTATCTTTAGTTCAGGAATTCACTACGAAAATGTAAAGACGAGTTTCCAACCAGTACTGGCATCTATTGAAGAGTTAGATATCGATAAAGTGTGCGAGACAAAAGAGGGTCTATCAGAGTCATTTAGCTCAAGTTACGTTGTCTGGTATACGACCGATCAAGGTACGGGAATTCTCGATACCATAAAAACCGACCTCCAATCCGAAGATTACATTTATAACATAGGTGACAACAGGTCATACAGTACCTACAACGCTGACGGGAGTTCCTATGGCGCTAAAGAGTTCAAGGGTGAGTATTCATCTGAACTGACGCTACAATACAATAACGCTCGTTTCTCAGTAACCGTCTACGACTCAGGCAATACGACTGTCGATTGTAATGGTTCGTACGGCAAAGCACTGACACAGATCGAAGGTGGTCGCAATATCATTAAAGTGAGCGTGTACTAAAGCGACAAAACGTTGCCTTCAAGACTAAAAAGTGCTATAATACATACATAACTAATCAATGTTGGGAGACCGAATAATGCTCGGTCGTTTGTACCACAGAAAGGGTTAATACCTATGGCAAAGAAAGCCGACCTGTTAGCACAGGCTAAAGAACTTGGCCTAGAGCTAAGCGACAAGAATACTATCGCACAAATCGAAGAGGCGATTACTGGCGCTGCAACACCGTCAGTAGAAGCACCTATCGAAACCGTAGCCGAGGAATCTACTGATGATGTAGTCCTCGCTAAGAGCGGTAAGCGAAGCGCTAAAGCAGTCGCTGAAGCCGAAGCAAAAGCTGAAAAAGAAGCTCGTAAAGAGTCTGGCGACACCACGCAAGTCGATGAAGACGGTGCTGCAATCATTAAAAAAGGTCCACGACCTACTACTCGTCCGGTCATTGAACGGCGCGGTAAAAACTACCAAGAAGTCGCAAAGTTAGTTGACACTAATAAGCTTTACGCTCTTGCTGATGCTATTGAACTAGCCACGCAAACCAACCCGACTACATTCGATGCGAGCGTTGAAATCCATGTTCGATTGAACGTTGACCCACGTCAAGCTGACCAAAACATCCGCGCGACCGTTTCGCTACCGAACGGGACAGGTAAAAAGATCTCCGTTGCTGTCTTTGCCCCAGAGGCTGATCACAAAGCAGCCAAGGCTGCCGGTGCCGACGTTGTTGGTGACGAAGAATTCCTCGCGCAGCTCGACAAAGAAGTCCTGAACTTCGATGTCTTGATCGCTACCCCTCAGTACATGCCACGTCTAGGTAAGTACGCACGTCTGCTTGGTCCACGCGGACTGATGCCTAACCCTAAGAGCGGTTCAGTCGCGACAGACGTCGCAAAGGCTGTTACTGAAGCGAAAGCCGGTAAGGTTGAGTACCGCGTCGACAAGCAAGCTATCGTTCACCTAAGTATTGGTAAAGTAAGCTTTGGCGCCTCGAAACTGACCGAAAACGCAAACAGCTTCTTTAATAGCCTCAGCGCACAAAAACCAACCAGCATCAAAGGTGGCTATGTTAAATCAATTAACCTTAGCACCTCAATGGGACCTGGCATCAAGGTTGAAAACTTCGTTAACTAAATATTGTTGACTATGAAAAAGCCTCCATTTCGGAGGCTTTTTTAATTACGAGACTTTTCTAAAATCACCCTTCAATAGGCTAGTGGTGCCTTTGACAGCGCGCCGAGCCATTTCCATCACTTCGTTCCAACGACCGTATACTACTAATCGCTCTGTATCAGTCATTTCTTCCTCCAGAACGGGTTCACGGAAGTATTGGGCTGATACAACCGGGCTGGCTACTACTTTTTGCGCTTTTGCTTTTACTACCGGACTGTCGATAAGGTCGACTACCTGCTCAAGCTTCGCGTTAGCGATCGCTGTCAATAT
Source organism: Candidatus Microsaccharimonas sp. (assembly GCA_049276535.1). Classification (GTDB taxonomy): domain Bacteria; phylum Patescibacteriota; class Saccharimonadia; order Saccharimonadales; family Saccharimonadaceae; genus Microsaccharimonas. Next base: position 28,381 of record JBASWP010000001.1, on the reverse strand, counting down.
CTTGCCTTGTCGCGTTTGGGCTTCCAACTCGACAATGCGACGGCGAGCGGCAAGTAATTCTTCCTCTTGTTGATGTACTTCAAAGCCATTCGCCATCTGACGACGATCCTCAAAGGCAAGTGCCAGGGCTTCGCGTTCACCTTCTGGGATCGCCCCGACAATAACCGAAGCAACGTACTGATGGACGTCCATTGCAGAGGGAAGTACCAAATCACCACGCTCGATTTGCCCCTCGGCATCGGCGATAAGGCGCTCAATCTCAGGAAGCATCTCATCAGACCGAGCGTCACCAAGGGCTAAATACCCAAGTGTTAGGTCAACACCTCGGACAGCGTTGAATTCTTCGGCGAAAACAGTCTGTGGCTCTTCGTCTGCGCCCGAGCCATCCGAAGAAAATGAAGGATGAGACGAGGGATATACGTCAGGGAAGTACGCTGTTGTCGTACGTCTTGCTTCTGGCCCTGAAGGGTCGCCGTGTTCGTGATCGGTCATAGTCATGCCGAACTCCCTGTGGTGGTTTCTTTTTTGTAAATAAGTGCGTTGTTTGTATTCTGAAATAACGTCGCTTGCTTTCATTTTACCATAACTGCAATGGGTTTGTGCTCATTTTTTTGACAAACATACAATCAATTGTCATACTGGAAATCAATACAAATAGGAGGTAGAAATGGCTGACGCTCAAGATGCACAGGCAGACGGATACTATGGGGAAGAAGCTTCGAATGAAGAGTTCGACCTCAGCTTTCTCGACAACACCAAAGAATAAGCTTCGGCTGGCGTTGGTCGTCCCGCATTTATTTATTCACCGCGACATTCTGCCGCGTGTGATTTTTTCACCGGGTGAATTAGCCGTCCGTTTGGCAGAAGGCCTACAAGAACAGGGGATCGATGTTACCCTATACGCACCCGGGCCAGTCGACACTACTGTCCCGACCGTTACTGCCGACCTGTCTTATTTTGAAGACGAGCTATCAGTGCGCGGCGACAGCTACCTTGATCTGTTAAAAAAACATCCTGCTACCTTTGTTGGGCTAGCTCGGCAGGTACAGTCTGAAGTTCTTGCGAAAGCATTTGCTGCTGCAAATAATAACCAGCACGACATCGTACACGTCTATACCAATGAAGAAGACTTGGCGCTTCCATTCTCTCGGCTGTGCAGCAAACCTGTCGTATTCACTCATCATGACCCATTTAATTTCCTCGTAAAGTACAAGAATAACTTTCCAAAATACACAGATCTCAACTGGATTTCACTATCGTACGCACAGCGACGTAGTATGCCAGATGGCACTAACTGGGTAGGGAATATCTACCATGGATTGCCTATCAAAGCCTTCACTCCAATAGATAACCCTAGCGACGATTATGTTGCCTTCCTTGGCCGCATCGTTCAACCAAAAGGTCTGCACCTAGCAATCGCTGCATTGAAAGAATATAATCTGACGGCCAAAAAACCACTGAAATTAAAAATAGCCGGTAAACATTATGCCGACACAAGTAGTGACGACTATTGGCAAACGACAATCGAGCCAGAAATTGGTGGCTTGATTGAATACGTCGGATTCATAAAAGGCGACACTGCTCGTAATAAATTTCTAGGAAACGCACGAGCGCTTATTATCCCGTCATTATTCGATGAACCCTTTGGCATGGTGATGATCGAATCGTTAGCCAGCGGGACGCCAATCATTGGTCTGAATTCGGGTGCGATCCCTGAAATAATTACTGTCAAAAACGGCATCCTCGTAGGCAAACGAGACAATTCAAGCGAGACCATCAAACAGTTGTCGACTGCTATTGAATCAATCGGCTCTATTGACCGTGTCGATTGCCGCACCGATTTCGAAACACGGTTCAGCGCTGAACGTATGTGCAAAGAGCACGCGGACGTCTACAAAAAGCTCGTCGCAAAATAATTCTATAAAATAACCAGCGGTGCTTTGATGTGCGCGTGCGCTTCGTAACCTTCAACCACAAAGTTTTCAGGTTTGAAATCATCGATCGACTTCACGTCACCAACTATCTTAAGCTTTGGAAATGCGTATGGTTTTCTAGTGATCTGCTCTTTGGCCTGATCAAGATGATTCGTATAAAGGTGAGCATTGCCGATGGTGACGATAAGTTCACGGGCCTCAAGGCCGGTGACATGCGCAACCATCTGTAGTAATAGTGCGTACTGGGCAATATTAAATGGAAGTCCCAAGAAAACATCTGATGAACGCTGGTACAATTGCATACGCAGCTTACCCTTGGTGACGTCGAACTGGAATATTGTATGGCAAGGTGGTAGGCGCATTTCTTTTAGGTCAGCAACATTCCACGCACTAACAATAATACCTTTTGAATGAGGGTTATTTTTTATTTGGTCAATCGCCCAAGCGAGTTGGTCAAACTCTTTGCCATCAGTGCCTTTCCAGTGTCGCCATTGGACGCCGTACACAGGGCCTAGGTTCAGATCTTTATCGGCGAACTCGTCCCAGTAGTGAATTTTGTTATCCTGCAGGTATTTAATATTCGAACTACCTGAAACAAACCATAGTAATTCGTGCATCAGAATATTAAACGGCATCTTCTTTGTCGTCAGCATAGGAAAGCCATGACGCAGATCGAAATGCATTTGGTACCCAAAAATTGATTTGATATTTGCAATACCACGGGTCGGTTTGGTCTTGCCGTTCTTTAGAATTTCGACCATCAGTTTTAGGTATTCGTATTCAGGATGATTCATATACTTAGTATACTATTCTTCTTACGGTTTTATTGGTTTTCTGTAACAAATCTGCTGCATAGCCTTCGGAATGATCGAATCGATAGACTACTTCGGCAATATCCGTTTCAGCCAGTGTTCGAGCGCAGTTTGGGCACGGCATCAGATTGACAAACAGAGTCGTACCTTTGAGTGAAATATTCCTCTTATGCGCTTCGACAAGTAGCGCCATCTCGGCGTGGATCGTATCGTAATGATTGGCATCGTTCGTTGGTGACAAATGTGTCTCGCGCGACGCACCGTGAAGCAATGCATACGTTTGATAGGGAACTACTTTATTAAAGGCTGAAAGCAACGGTTGATAGCCAGCCTTCGACTTCATTGCCAGGATTGTTCCCGTTTGGAACCCATAATCATACGAACCCTTAGCGACTTCGTCGGTCAGCTCGATAATTTCTTTGTCTGTCAAAGTGCTTGCGATTGCCGGAGAGACTATCTTTTTTTCCATCGTTTTTTCGTAGGTAAGTGCTTCGGCTTCATCGCTAAATGCCGAGACGAGTTCATAGGAAATGTGTAATCTACTCAACAGGTAATACGTCGATAGGATGTGGAAACTAAGATGCCATGAGCCATTAATAAACACTGTACGAGTTGGGGTTAGTTTCTCGATGATCGTATCGAGTTCACGCTGAAAATAGTGCAAAGTATATACTTTATGCTCGGATTTAGCATTAATCGTGTCGATCGTTTTTTGAATCGACTTTGAACGAAGCATCGCAAACTGCGGCTGACCCTCTAGGCCATCAACAAAATCTTCTTTTGATAAGCCGAGTAAGATATGACCGTTCGGCAAGTACTGTTTAACCAACTGAATAAACCGTGCCTCGCTGATATCGCGCGGGGCTGCAATAAAGGTCGCTTTTAGCGAACTAAGCGGACGCTTGCTACTAAATGCCAGTTCTGCCCAGTCGAAATCAAACGTCATGGCTATACTTCTTGTCAAAACGTTTAGCGAGGGTTTTCATTTCGTCGTACTTTGCTTTGTATAGCCCGGCGTTTTCTAATGGTGTGTTTTTTAGTTGACGATAGTTCCATTCGTTCAAATCGGGCGCATCAAAGGGGATGGTGTGGAAGTGTAGGTGCTCGACGGTACTCTGCGCGTCAGCGCCATCTTTTTGCAGGATCTGCATACCTTTGATGCCGTGAACGTCACGGATCAACTTTTTGGCAATATACATGAACTTGCGCATCGTCTCCCACTCCAATGGTGTTAGCTCTTTAACCGAACGAACATGACGACGGGGGATAATCATCATATGACCGTCGATATAGGCAAATAATACGATCGTCAGGACAACACCGTTTTCCTCAAACAAAATGTAGTCTTCTTTTAGATCGCAAAAAACACATTTACCAACCGATTGCCAGATACCTTCATAATCACCAGTGACACGCGCGTCACGGTAGGCAATTTGCTTTTTTTGCGTTGCCTCGTCCACTGATTATTTCTCTTTCAGAGGTTCTTTGCGGAGGTCCATGAAATCTTTAAAGACTTCACCAAGGTGTCCACCAATTGCGCGCTGGACGATTTTGGTCGTTGAAAGCGATGTCGATTGACGATCGACGACTTGAACTTCGCCACCATAGCTAGTGACAGTTTTGTACTCACGTGATTGCTTGTAGTTATCGGTCCAGTCTTCTTTGACGGTAATGAATACGTCAGGGCGAAGCAGGCCAAGTGATGGGGCACAGCTGGGTTCAGGTAAGATAGTAACAAAATCGACTGAACGGAGGTATGTTAGCATTTCAGCACGGATTTTTTCATCCAGAATCGGTTTGTTTGGGCCTTTGACTGCTTTAATCGCAGCATTACTACTAACACCAACAACAAGGACATCGCCTTCGCCTTTGGCTTTTTCGATATAGCGACACTGTCCAGCGTGGATAAGATCCCACGATCCAGCAGTAAAGACAATTTTCTTACCTTTTGCTCGAAGTTGCTCGCCAAGCGTCATCAAATCGCTTTGCGAGACCAGACGTTTTTTCCAGTCAGTCATAGTACACGTTTTCCCCTCTTAGAACTACGTGTAGTGTAGCACACCACCCCGAGTCAGCATAGAGACGGTGCGAACGAAATGTTCATTATCATTCAAACTCTCGTAGGGATTATGTCGAAGGAACTTATAAAAATCGTGTAGTAGGAAAAATTCAACTAATCGCTCTAGTAGTCCCGGATAATAGTCGAGCTTTGAAGCGCCGCGCTTGTGATAACCAGATTGTAAGAAGTACCGACGAACCTCATCCTCGGTTTTATATTTACAATCCACTAATAGAAAGGCGAGCGTACGGGCCACATCAAACAAAGGATGACCGACAGACGTCTTCTCAAAGTCTAATATGCCGGTTATTTCTTGGCGATCAAATAATACGTTTCCACGAACGAAATCCATATGTAATTGCTGTGTACCTTGTAATGCGCGACAACCTGATAGCAGTCGTTCGTAGCGATCGAACGAGACAGAAAAAGTGAGTGAAAGTTTATCGTGCATTGCTCGCATGACCTCTTTCGCTTCAAAGTAGCGCCGCATGCGACCTAATAACGATTCGAGTTCATCAATGACCAAAATTTGACTAGTCGTATCAAAATCTTTTAACGCACCATGCAGGTCGCTCATTGTTTTACCCAGCGACTTTAAGTGCGATGTAGTGTAGGCCTCCCAGGCGATGGTTTCGCCCGGCAAATAATTGTACAGAGCCGCGAAAATATCTTTCGTCGATCCACGCATACGAATAGTCCGCGGGTCTTTGCGGGTACGAGTTGGTAAGCCTTTTTCTGCCGCGAAGCCAGATACGGTGTCTGACCGCTGAATACGAGCCAAAATGTCTGGTTCTGACTTATATAGGGTTAGTTGCACCATCGTGCCATCGTGTAATTCAACAGGGAAGATGTGATTACGATACCCCGTCTGTACCGAAAGGATACGTGCGTAATCCAGCCCATATAATTCCAGAGCCTGTTCGGCGAGCTCAACGCGCATTAGATTCTTTCGTAGACCACGAAATGATAATCAAAAGGATTCTTTTCATCAGCCAAATGGTCGACACGGTCGACTTGTTTGAATTTAGTCGTATCGAAACCTTTCAGCGTCACGTCACCTTCGATATCACTATCGATTTCGGTCACATACCAACGATCGACTTGCTCGCTCGCCAGTTCATAGATTTGAGCGCCACCAATAATAAAAGGGTCCTCGGTTTTTACCAGCGCTAGTGCGTCTGCGATCGAAGAGGCCGTTTCGATATCATCGGCGTGTATATCGGCATTTCGGGTCACGATAATATTCTGACGATCAGGTAGGGCATGACCTAATCTGGCGACAATCGATTCGTAGGTTTTTCGGCCCATAATCACTGCGTGCCCGGTCGTTACTTCTTTAAAGTGACGAAGATCAGCTGGCAAATACCAGGGCAATTCGCCTGAATTACCGATGACTCCGTTTTTTGTGACTGCGACAATGGCCGATAGCATATACCTAGTGTAGTATGTCAGGCTCGGATGGTCTAGGTTGCGCTCCGTCCTTTGCCTTGTTTCTCATATCGTGAATTGCGCGTTTGATACCATGTTCGACAATATAGAACATATTGGCGTCATATTCACGCTCACTGATAATCTGTTCATCTTCACTGTCATCACCGCGATTACGCTTTACTCGCAAATAATATTGAACGTAGACGGGTTGAATATTCTCATCACCAACAATATTTGGTTCAACGTCATATAATTCTCGATCGACTGGCAGGGCATACTCGTTTAATTTTTCAACGACTTCAAATGTCATACCTTCCTTGTCAGCAATTTCGGCAATAACCGTTTTTGTTGCGCGCACATTTGATGAAATATGCTCGGCTAACTGACGAGGCCTTGGTTCCAGAGTACTTTCAGGAAAAATCGTCGCAACAAAGCGTCCCCACGATCGCGTATGAAGAGCCCGCAGGTTCTCTTTGTACTGACGCTTGGTATCGAGGTATGCTTTGCGATCAAACAAACAAGTTTGCTTTAAGTCCTCGATCGAATCAATTTCAGGGTACCAGTTCAAAAGCATCGCGTGCATAACAACGTCGGCATCGGTCGAGCGAGCCATCAACGCAATGATTGATCGCCATTCATTTATCGAACTAAAATCAGCCATGAACATATCTTTTAGACGTTGGAAGCTCGTTTGGTTTTTTGCTACCTGAATATCATGTTGATGGATAATCTCATGACGAATCGCTTCGTAATCTTCACCCGTTAAGCCGTCATTACCACGTCCCATCGTGTCGACACCGACTTGCCTGGCTAAGGTATCAAGTTTCCCTAACATATACGCAAGCGCCGCTTCGATGTATGGTTCACCGTCGTACATTTCGTTCGCTCGAGGATCTCCGGGTGTTGCCGTACGAGGATTATGCTCAAAGACACCTTCATCAAGAGTAATAGTAGAAAACAGGCGATTATACACTGAAAAATAGCCCATTTTTGTTTCTTCGTCAAAAGCATCAAGCCGCGTCTGAAAACTATCGACCGGAGGTTCTAGTGGAAGTTGCTCGTCGATAAAACCACGCAGTTCTGATAGTGCGGCTTCTCGTTTTGCACCGGTGAGCGGTTTTTGCGAATCCATTTTGTTTATTATATCACTTTTTTATCATAATGTCTATATATTTACAGAGGTGAGTCGAGCCTCGATCGTGACGACCGAGGCTCTGAAAGAAAGGGGAGGAGACATGTTTGGAGGGTGGACTGGCGAGGGCTCTACACTGAGACACCTCGCCAGCCCGATCAGACGCCCAGCCTAGGCGTCCGAAGTCGTTGATTCCTGGGTGGAATCAGTCTGCGCGGTAGCGCTTCCGATTCCGGTCCATCCCCCCGAGGTGGGGGAAGGGCCATTCCCGTTGATCTGTCCTAACCATTGACCGAATGCCATCGACTCTCCTTTGTTCGGCTTTCGCGCATTGTGTGCACTAGAGCAACTACTTATTATATGCTTTTATGGTCTTGTTTTCAAACGCCCCTAAGGGGTTGTTGACTTATCTACAGTGGTTTTGTATAATGCGTTCTAGACATACCAAAGACAGTGGCTGCGCCCTAAACGCTTAATTCGCTACCGAGGAAATGAATAAACACATTTTTTATGAGTCTTTGGCAGTGCGAGATCCAAAGACTTTTTCTTTTCTCACATACTGCCTGTCTAGCATGACTTAACAATCTGGCCGAATAAACACTAACCAAGGAGATTTTTATGGCAATTACCCGCGATAAAAAGAACGAATTGGTTGCTGAAATGACTGAGCTCTTTAGTACTGCAAAGGCAACTGCCTTTGCTAAGTACGACGGACTTAGTGTTGCGGATCTTCAAAAGCTCCGTGGACAAGCTCGAGAATCAGGTGTCGTTATCCGAGTGGTCAAAAACCGCTTGGTGCGCGTGACACTTGGTGAGGTTGAAGCATATAAAAACACCGACGTCTCTGGTCTGACAGGACAACTCCTCTACGCATTTAGCACAGAGGACGAAGTTGCCCCTGCAAAGATTCTTAGCACGTTTGCAAAAGGTAATGACGCACTGACAGTAGTTGGTGGATTTTCAAACGAAGGCGCTTTACTTAGCGCTGCGGATGTTACATCTCTCGCGTCACTACCAAGCAAGAACCAGCTTATTGGCGAGGTTATTGCGCAACTGCTCTCACCTGTACACGAGATTACTGGCGCACTGCAAGGCAACTTGCACGCGCTTCTCGATGGTATCGAAGCAAAAGCAACCAGTTAATTTATTAAAGAATAATTTTTAAGGAGTCTATAATGGCTGATTTGAAAAAACTTGCAGAAAGCCTTGTTGGCTTGACTGTACTTGAGGTCAACGAACTCAAGACAATTTTGAAAGATGAATATGGCATCGAGCCTGCAGCAGCCGCTGTAGCCGTTGCTGGCCCTGCAGCTGCCGAAGCTGCCCCTGCTGAAGACGCTAAATCTGACTACACTATCGTCCTTAAGGACGCTGGTAGCCAGAAAGTTGCTGTCATCAAGGCAGTTAAAGACATCACTGGCCTCGGCCTGGGTGAAGCTAAAGCTATCGTCGACGGTGCACCTGCTACCGTTAAGGAAAAAGTTCCTACCGAAGAAGCTGAAGCTGCAAAGAAAACCCTCGAAGAAGCCGGCGCAACCGTCGAGCTCCAATAATACTATTCGGCCAATTGTTATTCACCTGAATACCACCCCTGTCACGGGGTGGTATTTTGTTGTCTGCAAAATATACAACATTTTTGAAGTGACATCTTAAAATCTTGTGGAAAAAGGCCATCATTGACTTTTGACTGCTGTATTGTTATACATAAAGTAATACCATTTCAAAAATACACAGATAAGGAAAATGCGAGTACCCATGTCTGACCTACCAGAAAAACAAGTCAAACGACTGCATGCTTTGATTCAAGAAGCTGAAACAAACCTAGCCGCAGCTAAGGAATTATTAATCAGTATCATCGGCGAAGATGGTACCGTGATTACCCCACGTGGCAATGCTAACGACGAAGTCGGTGGCAAAGTCATCGAAGGCGTCTTTGATGGCCAAAAAATGGCCGGACCTGACGGCAAAGAATACCCAGTTCCAGCAAACTACGCCAGTAAATCAAAGCTGGTTGAAGGGGACATCCTCAAACTAACCATCGCTGACGACGGTAGCTTTATCTACAAGCAAATTGGCCCAGTCGAGCGCATTCAAATCATCGGAACACTTGTTCAACACGATGGTGCTTACTATATCGAAGCGAATGGCCGTGAATACCGTATCTTACTTGCGAGCGTTACGTACTTCCGTATCAATATGGGTGACCAAGTCACCATCATCGTCCCAGCCGAAAACCCAGAAGCAACTTGGGCAGCCGTCGAAGCAGCGCTCTAATCTGTTGATCTATTGATAAATCAATAGAAAAATGATATAGTTATACCGTTTTCGGGTGTTTTTAAATCCGTAAACTTGCCCTGACACAATTCGACCGTCTGAGAGGACATCCCGTGAATACCACCGATATTACGTTGGCGGAGTTCTTCGCCAGCAACCTGACCCAGGGAGGAATGATCCAGCGCAAGCTGCGCGTCACCACCCTGGCCGAGCTGATGATGCACACGCCGCGCATGATCCTGCACGCCTCGGGCCTTGGAACGCCCAGCGCCAACTTCGTCACCGCACAGGCCACCGAGCACCAGCTGAAGCAGCGCAAGAGCGACCCGCTGGAAGAGAACGTGCTGGACTACCTGGCGCGTGCCTACGGCTCGCTCGACAACTCGCCGGTCTCGGTGCTGAACTTCATGGTCAGCGCCCAGAACGTCGTGTTCTTCCGTCCGCTGGTGATCGTCACACAGCTGGCGGCCGACAACCCGCGTCTGACGATCGAGGACCTCAAGTCGTCCGACGAGGAGATCCAAGTCAGCGGTCCGTCGCCACTCCTGCAGGACATGCAGGACTTCGGCCGACGGCTCCACGACTGGGGCTTCCAGCGTCGCGACTAGACGGTCGTCGGGGCAAGCCGACCCGCACTCCTAACGGAAGGCGGGTCGGCATAGTCCCTATAGCCACAATTTGTTTGTGACGATAGGGACTATATTTGCAAATCTATAGCACAAGCGCTATAGTAACCTCATCACGAGAGTGAAAACAAACAAAGTGTAAAAACTACGGCAGACTAGCAGAAAAAACAAGGCTATAATCGGTCGTATGACGAGTAGGGGAGTATAACAATGTCACAGGCATTGTATCGTAAATATCGCAGTAAGAGTTTGGCCGAGGTCATAGGCCAGCGCCATATTACAGACATCCTCGGTAAAGCGATCGAAGCCGGCCGTATTTCCCACGCTTACTTATTAACCGGCCCGAAGGGCGTTGGCAAAACATCAGTGGCCCGCATTCTGGCACACGAAATCAATAACCTGCCATACAGCGATGATTCAACCTACCTAGATATTATTGAGATCGATGCTGCTAGCAATAACGGCGTCGAAGACGTCCGTGACCTGCGTCAAAAGGTTCAAATCGCTCCAGTTTCTGCTGCAAAAAAAGTCTACATCATCGATGAGGTCCACATGCTGTCAAAAGCTGCCTTTAATGCACTCCTTAAAACACTCGAAGAACCACCAGAGCACATCGTCTTTATCCTAGCGACAACAGACGTCGATAAACTCCCCGCTACCATTATCAGTCGAACCCAGCGATTCGGTTTCCGTGCCATTACCGAGCAAGACGCTATCGCTCATCTGCGACACATCGCCACCGAAGAAAAAATCAAGATCGACGACGAAGCATTAGCGCTCATCGCTCAACGCGGCGATGGCAGTTTCCGCGACAGTATCAGCCTGCTTGACCAATTAGCTAGCCTAGCTGATGACAAGCAGGGGATCACGACCGAGCTCGTCGGCATTACTTTAGGGCTGGCGCCGACTTCAATTATTGAAAACTTATTAAAAGCTATCGAGTCCCACGACGTTTCAGCTGTCGCAACGATTCTAAAAGACACGTCAGCAGATGGTATCAGTGCCGCGACACTCGCCGAGCAACTCACATTCGCAATTCGTTCACTGATCGGTGAAAAACCACAGCTATTGCCATTATTGGATGCTTTGTTAGACGTCGCCAAAAGCAGTCAACCAGAGCTGAAACTTCTGAGTGTATTAGGTACGGCAGCCATGGAAAACAAGCCCGTCAAATCCGTCGCCCTCGCCACCCCCGTCCTCGAAGTCACCGCCACTATCGAAGAATTAACAAAGCAAGCTACCAAGGTTAAACCATCGATGGCCATTCCTATTGCCGAGTCAGCAGCTGCCGTCACTTCTCCTGAAGAGACTAAAAGCGAAGTGCAAAAGGCCGAGCGCAGCTCGCCTTTGAAACGGTCTCTTCAGGAGAACGTGACTGCTGATGCGGCCAAGACAATGAAGGACCCTTCGGCCTTTGATTTCGCAGCGATGATAGCTTATACAAAAGAACACTACGTCGCCCTCTACAGCGTTCTCGCCAAATGTAGCCATGAACTTGAAAATAGCAAATTGACGCTCTACACCGTTAACAAATTTTACAAAAAGAAGTTAGACGACCCAAAGTACAGTTCACACCTATACGAGTCGTTGTCTGAACTAGGTTTTCAACTGACTATCCACACTATACCCACACATCCCACGCCAAAGAGTAGCCAAGCAGCTAGCATAGTTGCTATGATGGGCGGAGGAGAAGAGGTGGTCGTAGACGCCGCGTAATCAATGGCAGATAAAAGCATTCCCGTCGGGAAAATCCCCCCACAAAACCTAGACGCCGAGATGAGCTTGCTCGGTGCTGTTTTGATTGACGAAGAAACGCTCGCCGACATTTCTGAACACGTCACCGCCAATGACTTTTACGACAAGCGTCACGCCGTAGTGTACGCGGCCATGATGCGCCTATACGAAAAAAATCGTCCCGTTGATCTTTTGACTTTAACTGAAGAGCTTAAACGAAAAAATGAACTCGAAACCGTCGGTGGTTCTGCGTATATTACAGAGTTAACGAACTATGTCCCTAGTGCCGCCCACGCCGAGGCATACGCCGAACTGGTAGGCCAAAAGGCTATTCGCCGTCGACTCATCAAAGCCAGCGCTGATATTTCCGAACTAGGATTCGATGAAGAAACTTCAACCCAAGAATTACTGGAACGTGCCGAAGCCCAATTATTCTCTGTCAGCGACCAATCTCTTAAACAAGACCTCGTCAGTATCGAGAGTATCTTAACCGAAAGCTTCGACCGTATGGAAGAGTTGCACCGTAACAAAGGTAGTCTGCGTGGGGTTCGTACCGGCTATCGTGACCTCGACAATATGACCGCCGGATTGCAGCGTAGTGACCTTATTATCCTGGCGGCTCGTCCAGCGATGGGTAAAACAACCCTCGTTACCAACCTTGCGTATAACGTGGCGACTATCGCGAAACAATCGGTTCTATTCTTTAGCCTTGAGATGAGTAAGGAACAACTCGTCGACCGTATGCTGGCCGATGCATCAGGCGTGGACGCTTGGAATATCCGTACTGGTAATCTATCTGACGAGGATTTTTCTAAACTATCCGAAGCAATGGGCGAAATGGCCGAAGCACCTATCTTTATTGACGACACACCTGGAGTGAGCGTCCTTGAAATGCGTACCAAAGCCCGTCGTGCCGCTCACGAACAGCCCCTCGGCCTTATCATCATCGACTACCTGCAATTGATGCAGGGGAGTGGTCGTAACGACGGTAACCGTGTCCAAGAGGTGAGTGAAATCTCGCGTGGGCTGAAATTGATTGCTCGTGAGCTAAATGTACCCGTCATCGCCTTGTCGCAATTGTCACGTTCAGTTGAATCACGAAATCCACAAGTTCCCCAACTATCAGACCTGCGTGAATCAGGATCGATCGAGCAAGACGCCGACATCGTAATGTTCATTTACCGTGAAGATTATTACAATCCCGAAACGGATCGTCAACATATCACCGACCTCATCATCGCCAAACACCGTAACGGACCAACCGGCAAGGTTGAACTATACTTCCACCCAGAACGTCTACGCTTTACGTCGGTCGACCGCAAGCACGATAGTTAGCAGAGTACACACGTACGAAGTGGTATAATCAGGAGTAACTTATGGCTGCGTTAAATCTGACAAAATTCTTTATCTATCGCTGGCGATACGTCATCGGGTATAGCATCATTGGCCTACTTTTGGCTGGGCTATTAGTATTTGCCGGACTGTACGTTCCTGGTGGCATCTCGGCCGAAGAAATGCGAGCAACCGTTCGTAGCGACAGTTTGTCACTGAGTGATCCAGCAACGTTTGCCGTTCCGCATCTTCCGTACTATCTTCTCCAAGCAGGAATATTTCATCTGTTCGGTATTTATGACTTCACCATAAAACTACCGTCACTTATATTGGCACTGTTGTCGGCAATCGGATTGATATTGTTACTACGCCGTTGGTTCAAACCAAACATCGCCGTACTGGCGTCACTAATTGCGATCACTACCGGCCAATTCCTATTCGTCGCCCAAAATGGCACGCCAAGTATCTTGTACATATTTTGGCCTGTCCTCTTACTGTTAATCGGGACACAAGTTACCCGAAACAAGCGATTTAGGTTTCTATGGAAGATCCTTTTTGCAATCACTGCCGCGCTTAGCCTATACACGCCACTTAGTATCTATCCGCTCCTGGCTATTTTAGTAGCTACCATTCTGCATCCGCATTTGCGCCATGCCGTTCGACGCCTCTCTAAAGTAAAGGTAACTCTCGCATTGATCACAGCACTTATCTTCATCGCTCCACTGGGATACGTGATCTATACCACACCATCAGTAGGCCTGACTCTTCTAGGTTTCCCAACCGAGTGGCCAAATATAGTTGAGAATCTCAACACGATCGTGCATCAATACTTTATTTTCTGGGAACCAAGCACGACGACACTCATGACACCTGTCTTCGGGTTGGGCTCGGTACTAATTCTTGGACTGGGGCTGTATCGTCTGATTCGTACCCGCGAGACAACGCGCAGCTATCTGATCATCGGCTGGTTAATTTGTTTACTGCCAATCATCATCCTCAACCCTCGATTTACGACGGTCGCATTCGTTCCTTCTGTACTCTTGCTAGCTGCGGGACTGACTAGCTTGATTACGTACTGGTACCGACTATTCCCTCGCAACCCGTACGCCCGTATTGCTGGATTGTTGCCGCTTATTATCTTGGTTGTCGTACTAATTGGCTCGGGGCTGGACCGCTTTATATATGGCTATCACTACGATCCAAATACCGCGATAAATTTCTCGAAAGACTTAAAACTCATTCCAAAAGATACTAGTATACTAGTCGTTGCAGCAGACGAAGTCCCATTCTACACAGCGGTCTCTCATTACCGTGAGGGTCTTGCGATTTCCCAAGAGGCAAGTGGTGATAGGTTTGTTGCAACTCGCCAGGCAAAGCGTGATTTCCCTGGCTACAGCATCGACCGAATTATCACCACTACCTACTCACAGAATAGTGACCGCCTGTACATCTATAAAAAGGTGAGTCAGTAACGTATAATTAAAGAAGTTAGTAAAGACGGAGTAAAGAATTATGGCCTTTGACCAAATGAAGATGCTGAACCAGCTACGAAAAGCACAAAGTGACTTGAAAAAAGAAGTCGTCGAAGTTGAAGCTGGCGACGGCGCAGTTGTCGTACAAATTACGGGTGAAATTAAGATTAAGAAAATCACCATCGATCCAGAACGAATCGATATCGATGATATCGCTGAACTAGAACACTGGATTGAAATCGCGATGCGCGACGGCCTGACAAAGGCTCAAGAAATTGCCGCAGAAAAAATGAAACCCCTCATGGGCGGACTCGGTAACCTAGGACTCTAATCGTGGCACGACTGTTGCCACTCGCACTCGAGAAATTAATTGATGAACTGGGCCGATTGCCTGGTGTCGGTTCGCGTACCGCTGAACGGTATGCTTATTTTCTGTTGCGTGCTGACCAGCATTTGAACGACGGTCTGGCGACTGCCATCCATGACGTTCATTCGCGCGTCAAAGTGTGTCCAATGACATTTGCCTTGATCGACGCCGATGAAGAGGTGTCGACATTATATAGCGATCCTGAACGTGACAAGACATTAGTCGCTGTGGTCGAAGAGCCCCTCGACATTGTGGCACTAGAACGCACAGGGCAGTTCAAGGGAACCTACCACGTACTTGGCGGGGCAATCAGCCCAATTGACGGCATTGGCCCCGAACAACTACATATTCCTGAACTTATTACACGCCTCGCGAATGACAATGTCCAGGAAATTATCATCGCCACTAATGCCAGTGTCGAAGGCGAATCGACCGCACTGTTCTTACAAAAACACGTCAAAGACGCCGGTATCGATATAAAAATGACTCGCTTGGCCCGTGGTATTCCGGTTGGCGTCGACCTCGAATACGCTGATCAAATTACGCTTGGCCACGCCCTCGAAGGCCGACGAACGCTGTAAAACGCTTGCATGTATGCAGACCTTGGTTATACTTAAGCTTAACTAATACTGAAAGGTCTTCATGAACCCATCTCAACCCGCTCATACATCAACCCCAGGGAAAACACTTGGCATTGTCGGATTCATCCTCGGATTTGTCGGGTTGTCACTTATTGGACTGATTCTATCTATCGTTGCTAGCGTTCAATCATCAAAGGCAGGGGTTAAGAATGGGCTAGCGATTGCCGGTATCGTAACGAACAGTATCTTCCTCGTCGTCGTTGCGCCACTTATGCTCATAACTGTCGTCTCTTATAACGGTATAACTGCCAGGGCAAACACCAGTGCAGCTGCCTCATCAGCAAACACCGTATTAAAGTACGCCGAGATATACAAGGCTGACAACGGAACCTATCCGACTACCTTTGCAGAAACAGCTGTTCCAGTGAAAAGTATTGAACTTAGCAAAACAGCTTTGACCGAAAAGCCAAGTACGTACAATGTGATTACGTTCTCGTCGTGTGGTACTACCGGCGTAAAGATTGGCTACTGGAACTACCAAACAGAAGTCGAAACCTACCTATACGGCGGCAAAGCTACTGCTTCAAGTACCTGTACGCGCTCAACCGAATAAACTGTTACAATAGTGACAATGTTCGATTCAGCCATAAAACTTATTAACGATGCAAAAAAGATCGTTGTCATCCAAGCCGAGAACCCTGATGGGGACTCACTCGGCAGTGCATTGGCATTCGAAGAAATCCTTTCGGACCTCGGCAAAGACGTCATCCTTTACTGTGCAATCGACATTCCTAAATACATGCACTATATCAAAGGTTGGGACAGGGTAGTCCGTGACTGGCCGACCGACCGTGACCTTGCGATCATTGTTGATACCACCAGCCAATTATTAATGGCGAAAGCCCTCGAAACCGCTGGTGTGCGTCATTTCCTCGAAACACATCCCGTTCTCGTGATCGACCATCACCAAGAAACCGACCCAGATCTACCGTTCGAGACCACGATTATTAACGATATCGAAGCGGTCGCCAGCAGCGAAGCAATCTACAAAATGACTATCGAAGCCGGCTGGAAAATTAACCAGCAGGCGGCTGAAAATATGTTCCTGTCGATTCAGGCAGACAGTCTAGGTTTGACGACCCAAAACACTACGGCAGCCAGCTACCGTATCGCAGCCGAATTGGTGGCACTGGGTGCAAATCCGTCTGAAATCGAGCAACGTCGCCGTGAATACATGAAAAAGCCTGCAGACATCCTCGCGTACAAGGGCGAGCTGATCGGTCGCATCGAATACAACCTCGATGGCAAATTAGCGACCGTACTGATCCCATGGGCAGACATTGAACAATATAGTGATCGTTACAATCCCAGCGTCTTAGTACTCGACGAAATGCGTTTGGTTGACCATGTCCAAATCGCTGTCGCAATCAAAACGTACCCCGACGGTAAACTAACCGGTAAGATTCGTTCGAATATACCCATAGCTGGTACCGTCGCCGGATTCTTTGGTGGTGGGGGACACGAGTATTCATCAGGCTTCAAAGTCTATGAAAACTATGACAAAATAATGCCAGAATTAGTAACCGCAGTAGACAAGGCACTCACCGACTATGACGCTTCGATTTCATAACCAACTAACCAAACAAATCGATGACTTTACGACGATTGAACCCGGTAAAGTGTCTCTCTATACTTGTGGCCCGACGGTCTATAACTTTCTATTAATCGGCAACTGGACCGCCTATATATACTGGGACACGTTAGTGCGCCTGCTTCGCGCTAATGACCTAAAGGTCGAGCGCGTCATGAATATCACTGATGTTGGACACCTCGTCAGCGATGCCGACGATGGTGAAGACAAATTACAAAAAGGCGCCCGACGCGAAGGAAAAACCGCTTGGGAAGTCGCCAAATTCTATACTGACGATTTCATGAAGGGGATGGAGCGTCTAAACCTGATTCAACCTGACCATATCACTAAAGCGACCGATTACATTACCGAGCAAATCGACCTGATTCGCACCCTAAAAGAAAAAGGGCACACCTACCAAATCGACGACGGCATTTATTTTGATACTTCGACTTTTCCAAGTTACGGCGACTTCGCCGGACTGGACCTAGAGGCGCAGCGTGCCGGAGCCCGCGTCGAATATAATGATGAGAAACGAAACCCCAGCGACTTCGCCCTCTGGAAATTCAGCCCATTAGACGAACAACGCGATATGGAATGGGCGACTCCGTCGGACCTACTCGACAGTACTTCATCAGAAGAGACTAAAAGCGAAGTGCAGGCCGCCCCAGCGGCCGAAACGGTCTCTTATGATGAACGTACTGTCGACGTAGGTTCTGAAAGTCAGCCAAATCAAAGAATGGGCTTCCCAGGCTGGCACATCGAATGTTCCGCCATGGCCATGAAACTCCTCGGCAATACCCTCGATATTCACACCGGCGGCATCGATCACATTCCGGTTCATCATACAAACGAGATCGCCCAGTCCGAAGCAGCAACCGGTGTTCGATTTAGTAACTATTGGCTACACAACAACCACCTGAAAGCTGACGGTACCAAGATAAGTAAGTCGTTAAATAACGGTTACACCCTCGACGACCTTGAAGCGAAAGGGTACAACTTAACAGCATTCCGTTTATTTATCCTGCAGAGTCATTACCGCAGCGAAAGTAACTTCACATTCGAAAACCTCGAAGCAGCCAATAACCGTTTACTGCACTGGCGAAGCGTCGCTGCCCTGCGACACCAAACACACGATACGCTACGTGATGACGACGAGAAGTCCAGTGATGGTTCAGTTTCGCTGTATGCAACGTCCAGAGCCATTCTAGAGGCTATGAATGATGATATAGACACTCCGACAGCTTTTGCCATTATAGACGAGGCTTTCGACCGCCTAGAGAGTTCAGACTTAGACAGTATTCATCGTCACTCGTTAGTCGAATTACTGGAATTTGTCGATGAACTATTCGGACTGAAACTCCTTAGCTCGACACCTGACGTAACTGATGACCAAAAGCGCCTCATCCTTGAACGCGAACGTGCCCGTGAATCTAAAGACTTCAAACACGCCGATACACTCCGGGGCCAGCTAGAAAAAGACGGCATCACTATTCGTGACACCGCCCGTGGCCCTATTTGGGAATATCTACGTAACTAGTCGTCGGTTTTAGCAGCAAGCTTCTTTGCCGAACCGCCACCTTTTTCACGCTCTTTCTTAGCGTAATCCAGGTATTCTTCCAGCAGTATACGCAGTGTTCCAGCGATTGGAATCGCGATGATACCACCGACGATGCCGAACATGTACAACCCGACGGTGATCGATATTAAGATTGCGAGGGCCGATAATTCGATCTTGCGCGCTTGAATGTGCGGCGCGACAAAGTTGTTTTCAATCTGTTGGTAAATCACAAAGTAAATGATGTACACGATAGCAGCAGGAATGCTGTTAAAGGCGAGGAGCGCGGTAATCAGCACGCCCGCAATGGTCGAACCAAACATCGGAATCAACGAGAAGGTAAAGTAAATAGCCGCAGTTGGCATCGCCAGACTGGACGGGACTTCCTTAAAGATGAGGCTGACAATAAACACTGTCAGCCCGGCTAGCGTCGCCCCTATTGCAGACACCGTCAGTTGACCTGTTACATAGCCGTTAATCACTCCATAGACTCGACTGACGATACGCTTGTGCGTCACCATGCGACCCTTGTTGTTATACATTCCCCAGATTCGTTCCATCCACATTGGTCCTTCGATCAACATCAGGAAGGTAAGGACCAAGACGATAAAGGTAGCCGCGATAAAGTTAAAGATCGAACCGAGCCCACTGATTACGCTTTGTCCAACATTGCTTGCCCAACCAGCAGCACTATCTTTGATAGAGTTCAAAGCACTGTCTACTTGCGGCTGTAAATTATACTGATCAATCAACCCTCGCAGTCCATGCCATGACTGCGTCGCGTTATCAACAAAGGCCGGCACGTTCTGAGCAAACTTCGCTGTTTGCTGAACTATCGGTGGAATGACCATAAAGACAATGATGCCTAGTAGGAGAATGACTGCGACATAGGCGATAGCCGTAGCACCTACACGGCTCTTGCCAGGGAGTTTCTTTGAAATGCGTGATACCGGAGAATTAAGGGCAATCGCGAGGAAAAAGGCTGTACCAATAATAATAAGAGCGATGCGGGCGTTATACAGTAGAAATACTGCTAGGCCAAGACCTACGACTACCAGCCAAAAACGAACAAATGTACGAGTGTCTATCTCTATGCGAGTCTTCATGGTAGGTATTATACACGTCTTGGCGACAGGGGCATAGATGCTCGACAAGATGCCTATGCTTACAGTATAGTGTCTGTATCATGGAACCACTCTTACACGATCTACGAAAAATTTTTAAAGGCGGTATTATCACTGACAAAGTCACACGTTACGAATACAGTCACGACTCCAGTATCTATGAACTTATCCCCGACGTCGTCGTCGCACCAAAAGACAGTAAGGATATTCAGCAGCTGGTGAAGTTCGTTCAAAAAAACAAAAACACCCATCCTTCGCTATCAATTACTCCGCGAAGCGCCGGTACCGATATGTCCGGTGGTGCCATTGGTAACTCGATCGTTATGGACATGACGAAGCATTTTTCAAAGATCGAAGGATTGTCAGGTAACATGCTCCGGACTCAACCGGGCGTATTCATGCGCGACATCGATCCATTCCTAGCGGAAAAAAAATTAATGCTCGGTTGCGTTCCCGCCAGCCGCGCAATTTGCACAATCGGCGGTATAGTCGGAAACAATTCGGGTGGCGAACAATCACTACGCTACGGCAATGCCGAACGATCAGTAAGGGAACTGAAGGTGATCTTGGCAGACGGTAATGAATATGTCGTCAAACCACTGACAAAAAAACAGCTAGAAACAAAGCTAAAAGAAAAAACCTACGAATCCGAACTGTACCGCAAGGTGCATGAACTTATCGAAGCAAACTACGACCTGATTAAAAATGCCCGGCCACGCGTCAATAAGAACTCGATGGGCTATAACCTGTGGAGCGTGTGGGATAGAAGTACCGGGATATTTGATATGACCCATCTATTCACCGGTAGCCAAGGAACATTAGGCGTGATTACGGACATCGTCGTCGAAGCGGTACCAAAAGCCGCCCATGAAGGCCTGCTTCTCATTTACCTGACATCTCTTAAGCAACTAGGCGACATCATTCCAGCCGTCATGATGCACAACCCCGCAACGTTTGAAGGTTTTGACGACGTTACGTTTAACTTAGGTATAAAATATTTCTCAACGTTTAGGAAAAAGCTCGGTACGAAAGAGTGGCTCCGTCAACAAGCCTCACTACTTGGCACGGTCGCAAAATTCCGCGGCCACCTTCCCAACATGCTTCTCATGGTTGAGTTTGAAGGCAGCACCAAGGAAGAAGTCTATAAAAAGATTTCAGCACTCATCGACGACCTGAAACGCTTTAAAGTTCGCATGGATATCGAAGGCGACGAAGCATCGGAAGCCGCCTTTTGGCAAATCCGTCGGGCCGCCCTCGTCTTGCTTCGCAACCAGGTAAAAGGGCGTTACGCCTCTCCGTTTATAGATGATATGACTGTTCAGCCCAAATACTTACCAGAGTTCGTACCACAGCTACGAAAGGTTATCCGTAAGTATAAATTACCCGCCACAATCCAAGGGCATTTCGGTGACGGTAATTTCCACGTTATTCCTTTGATGGACATCGCTGGAACAAAGGACCAACACAAACTCGAACCCGTCATGCGTGAGCTCATTCCGATCGTATTGAAATACGGTGGCACCATGGCAGGCGAGCATAACGACGGCATGGTACGTGGTCCGTGGATGCGTGCAGTATTTGGTAACGAAGTGTTTGAGTTATTCAAACAGGTTAAAGAATTATTTGATCCTCACTATATATTTAACCCTCACAAGAAAACTGATGCCGCGTGGGAATACAGCATGGACCACATTCGCGACAGTTACGAAAACAGCCTTATCAAGTAACTTTGACGTATTTGACTAGATAATGTATAGTAATACTTAGTTATGGCAACGACTGAAACCATCGGTTGCGTCAAGGCAGCCACTAAAATTCTCGGCGATAAATGGACACCGCAACTGCTGCGTTTCTTTGTAAACGAAGAGACTGTTCGGTTCTGCCAAATCCAAGACTTGGTTGAAGGCATCAATCCTCGAACACTTTCATCTCGTTTGGACTATCTGGAACAAGAGGGAATTATCACCAGAAACGCGACCACGTCGGAAAGTCGTTGCGAGTATCGTTTGACCAAAAAAGGGTATGAACTGGTCCCGATCCTAAAGGATATGCAAGCCTGGAGTGATCGCTACACGGCCATCACTGCTTAAGACTTTCTTAATATTTTCCTTGAATTAAGTCATTTTTCAGTATGAAACGCTTATACTAGTTGTATGAGAGTATTAATTGTTGAAGACGAACATAAGATTGCTAGGGCACTAAAAAAAGCCCTTGAGCAAGAGACCTACGCTGTTGATGTTGCCTATGACGGGGACGAAGGCCACGCTATGGCAACGACCGAACCTTACGATGTCGCCATCATCGATCGAATGCTTCCCGGTGGCTATGACGGCATGGGCATTGTCAAAGCCATGCGCGAAGCGAAAGTACATACACCGGTCCTTTTTCTTAGCGCGCTCGGAAGCGTTACCGAACGTACCGCCGGCCTTGACGCTGGCGCTGATGACTATTTAGTCAAACCTTTCGCGCTCGAAGAACTACTGGCACGCGTTCGTGCACTTCTAAGGCGCCCAACGGAACAGCAAGCAACTATCCTTAGCGCTGGAGACCTCACCCTGAACACCGTAACCTATAGTGTCGAGCGTGCCGGAAAAGTCATTCCGCTCACTAGTAAGGAATTCGCTCTTCTTGAATATCTCCTTCGTAATCCAGGTCGGCCACTTAGTAAGGAAGTAATCATTAGCCACGTATGGGACTATGACGCTGACATTTTACCGAACACGGTCGAAGTCTACATTAAATACCTTCGCAATAAAGTAGACGCTCCTTTTAAAACTCCTTTGATTCATACTGTTCGTGGCTTTGGCTATAAACTAGAGGCATAACAACATGCACATGTTTCAGTCAGCCACCCTCAAGCTCACCGCGTGGTACTTGGCGATAATCATGGCGGTTAGCCTCCTTTTTAGCGTTGCGATTTATCAGATTAATTTCCACGAGGTAAATGTCAGGCTGGAAAATCTGCAACAGGCTATCACCAGTCAATTTGGTACCCAGGTTCCTCAAACATTCGTCAATAACAGTGATCTGCGCCAAATACAGTCAGATCAAGCAGCATTACAGATGCTTATATCGTTACTGTACATAAATATATTCATTCTGGTTGCCGGTGGGGCGGGCAGTTATTTCCTCGCCCGTCGTACGCTCCATCCTATCCAAGAGGCCCACGAAGCCCAAAGTCGTTTTACCAGCGATGCCAGTCATGAACTGCGTACGCCGCTGACCGCTATCAAGGCAGAAATCGAAGTGGCGCTTCGCGACAAAGTGCTTGATCCGGTCGAAACCCGTGAACTACTCGAAAGTAACCTCGAAGAAGTCGATAAACTCATTCAGCTATCTGATATGCTTCTTAGTTTATCACGGCTCGATTATGATACACTCACGAAAGAAAAGCTCGACCTGCCCGAAGTACTAAAGATTGCCCTTAAACCGCATAGGTCACTTATTAAACGCTTCGATATCACGACACGCAAAAATGCCTACGTCGAGGGTGACAAAGCGGCTATTATCGAGCTCATAACTATCTTGATAGATAATGCGTTAAAATATAGTCCCGAGCATTCGAAAATTAATATTCGCATGTTCCAGCGCATGCGCGCGGTCGGATTTGAAATAAGTAATAATGGACCGCAGATCGATGAAAAAGCTCTGCCACATGTCTTTGATCGTTTCTACCGTGGCGATACTTCGCGTACTAACAGTACAAAGAATGGATACGGGCTAGGCCTTGCCATCGCGAAAAAGATCATTGACGTCCACGAAGGCGACATTTTTGTGCAAAGTACCAAAGAAAAGACTACAGTGACATTTTATCTGCCAATTTTCAGGACTAATAGACCCACGCAAGACTGATACGCCTTCATACTTCAAGATGGGAAAATTACAACGAAATAACGTGTGCTTTTAAGATTCGATTAAGATAGTCGCGCAATAATAAAGACAGTAGCGAACGAACAGCTACAACAAACAGGTGCAGTATGCACATAAAAGAGGGAGTGAAAAATTATGAGTACCCAAAGTACCATCACCACTATCACCACCACAGAACACAAAACAATCTTGCTTAGCAAGAAAGGTATGAAAGAACTGCGCAAAGCAATTTCACAACTCGAGCATGATCGACAAGCGGTCATCCGAGGATTACATGACATCGACAAGACATCTGGACACGATGATCGTTTGGAACGGATAGAACGCTTGGCCCGCTTGGAAGCAATTGAGGCAGAGCTAGCCGAAAAGCATCAAATTAGTAATGATGCGAAACTATTACCGTCAAAACGAGCTCGCATGAGAGTCGCCCTTGGTTCTGTTGTCGACCTGATCGATCAACAGGGGCAGCTATTCCGCTACACACTTGTTGACACCAGGGAAGCCAACCCAAGTGACGGACGAATCTCGGTTATCAGCCCGCTAGGCAGCAGCCTAGTTGGTAAAACCGTCAAAGATATCGTTGAATGGAGTGGCGGTATTCAAACGAACAAGCTACAGCTAGTACGAATCACTTAAACGTGTTTGTATAACGTATCAAGCGCTCTCTGAAAAGAGGGCGCTTTTTTGGTACAATAATGGTAATGCTTTTTTATCATCGATCAATCGGCGAGACCTATGACAGCCTCCAGTCTGGCCCCGAGGGGTTATCGCGTCACGAATCCGAAACTCGTCTTGCCTCTCACGGCTTGAACGTTCTAAAAATAAAGACCGAGCCTTTGTGGCGAATTATCGTCGAGCCTTTCCGCAGTGTCTTTATGCTGGTATTGTTCATTGCGGCTGTCATCAGCTTTATTCAAAAAGTACCGATCGATGGCATCATTGTCCTATCAATCATGATGATCAGTGCGTGCATCTACTACACACAGCGATTTTCGACTGAAAGAATCCTTCGCTCATTGCAAAAACGGTCATCTCAATCCGTCGAGGTAATCCGTCACAAGGAAATCGTCCATGTTGATGCGACATTCCTCGTTCCCGGTGACGTCGTCATACTGCGTGAAGGCGATAAGGTACCGGCCGACATCCGTTTGACGAGCGCGAACGGAGTAAAAGTTGACGAGGCGATGCTGACTGGTGAATCAGTTGCTGTTGATAAGAACATTGAGACACTCGGTGATAAAAAAGAAATCTACGAGCAGCGCAATATGCTATTCCAAGGAACTTTTTTGGTGTCGGGTTCAGCCACTGGAATTGTCGTCTTTACTGGGAATGAAACGGAATTTGGACGAATCGCCGCCCTGACCAAGAAATCGAGTGATTCAAGTGTTAGTCCGGTCCAAAAAAAGATCGATCGTCTGCTTAGTCTTATTATTGCTGTCGTCGCCAGCGCCGCAGTTGTTGCTTTTGTCTTAGCCCTCTTACGTGGCGTCGAGTTCACCGAGGCTATCCGATTCGTCCTAGCGATGACGGTCTCGGCCGTCCCCGAAGGCCTCCCCGTAGCGATTTCAGTCATCCTAGTACTCGGCATGCGCCGTATGTCGGCGAAGAAGGCGCTCGTACGAACAATGAAGGCAATCGAGACTATCGGCGTCATTACAACCATCGCAAGCGACAAGACCGGCACTCTCACTGAAAACAAACTTAGCGTACAGGAAACCTGGCAGTTAGATGGCGCCTCTCACCATCTTCCTACCATTGCCCAGCGTTCAGTCAATCATGAACCGCACCAGCGAACCGACCCTCTCGACACCGCTATCGCGCAGTTTACTAATGGGGAAGAGTTGGTCGAATACAAGGGTAACGTTGAATCGATCCTACCGTTTGATCAAGCATTTGCCATGAGCGGTAATGTATGGCATCACAAAGGTCGCTATGACCTGATCGTGAAAGGTGCGCCTGAACAAATCCTGGATAAAAGTGACCTTACTAAAAAACAACGCGCCGAATCTGAACAGGCGCTCGCGCGACTAACCGCACTTGGGTACCGAGTGATCGCCCTCGCTGCAACCGAGCTCACCATTCCGGTAAATACATTCCATGACATGCACGCCAAACAGCGACTCGACTTCGTTGGGTTTATTGCCGTTGCCGATTCACTGCGACCTACCGTGAGGCATGCTATCACTACGGCACTGAATGCCGGCGTATCGGTGCGTATGATCACTGGTGATCATTTTGAGACTGCCTACGCAATCGGAAAGCAACTTGGCCTAGTTACGTCACGTGACGAAGTATTTGATAGTCGCCTAATGAACGACATGACTGACAAGCAAATCAAGCAACGGGTCACGAGTGCGACGGTGTTTTCAAGAGTCACTCCAGAGAATAAATTTAAGATTCTTCAGATTCTTAAGGGCACCCAGGTTGTCGCTATGACGGGTGACGGGGTAAACGATGTACCAGCCCTGTCAAATGCCGACGTTGGTATTGCTATGGGGAGTGGTTCACAAATTGCAAAAGACGCCGGTGACATTATTCTTTTGAATAATGATTTCGGTAGCATTGTCGCAGCAATGAAAGAGGGGAGGATTGTTTTTGCCAATATTCGTCGTATGCTTTTCTATCTACTATCGTCGAATACTGCCGAGGTGCTCATTATGGTTGTCGCCCTGATCATCGGACTACCGTTACCTCTGTTACCGGTTCAGATTCTATGGGTAAACCTAGTCAGCGAAACAACAGTGGTTATTCCGTTAGGACTAGAGCCTGGGGAGAGAAATATTATGAAGAACCGACCGATTTCACCGGCAGCGCCATTACTCAGTCGCTACATGATTAGTCGTATCGCCCTCGTTGCCGCCACTATGAGCGCACTGTGTCTAGGGTTGTTTGGCTATTTTTATTCACAGTACGGCGTCGAGTACGGGCAAACGATCGTCTTTACCTCGATTGTCGTTATGGTGTGGGCGAATGCCTTTAATGCCCGTAGCACGTACGAATCAGCTTTTTCGCGCCTGCGAGTATGGAACGGGGGACTGTTCCTTGGTATCGGCGCTTCGATCATCTTGCAGATTCTTGCCGTGTTTGGACCTTTCCAAGGAATTCTGAATATCCACCCGATCGCCATAGGTGATCTGTTTACTAGCAGCATCATTTCATTCGTCGGTGTCATCCTTGTCGTTGAAATCCACAAATTCATCGGCCGTCGTCTTCGTTTAGCTGCTGCATAAAAATACCCGAACTCGCAGTTTCGGGTATTTAGTGAGTTGTTTGTTTGATTGTTTCACTACGACAAGATACTAAGTAGTGTCCAGTTTCCGCCGTGATTGTCACTGCGAAGGCGGTAGAGCGACTGGCCGTCAGACAGAGTGATGATTTCCGCCATACGATCGCCAGAGCGGACCAGGCAGCGGAGCCCGGCATCGATAAATTCGTAGATGCTTCCACGGAATTCCATACGGCGAGGGTAGGCAGACAAGTCCTTCTTAAAGCCCATTTTTGTCACAGCGATTTCTTCATTGATTGTGATACGATTCATATTATTTCTCCAAGAGGTTAATGTTTAACGCAAAAACGCTGACAACAAGAATTTTGGTCAGCAGCGGCTTTAATGGAGGAGAGATTTAGAGAGGGAGTGAGACCGCTTAGACCCAGTTCCTGTTTACCAAATATCACGAGAATTGTATCGATTATCAGGGGCGCTTAGTATCTAGATTACCAGTGTGCATGACATCGTTTGGTGGCTTCTATAAGCCTGTAAGTTGAAATCCATACAATGGAAGTACTCACATGACTGTTACTAGTATACACCTGCTATTAGCATGAGCGTCAAGCGTTGATTTAGACATTCTTCATGCTCGAGTATATTTACTTTTTTGGTATTTTGTGGTATAATGAAGAAAGGCGTGTAGGTTGCTTTTTGCTAAGCTATGCGCGCAAGCGCTTCTTAACAACGAGGCAATTCTACGCGATGTTCCATGAGGTATCTTCGGATACAGGAAGGAGTCCCATGAGGGCTTCGCGTAAGGCCGCCATGATGGCGGTTGGGTTCCCACTGGCGCTGATTCTGGCGCTGGGGACGGGGGTCGGGGCTGCGAATGCCTTTACTTCCGAGGACCCTGTCACGACCGAAGAGTCCGCTGCGGCGGCCTCGGAAGTCACAACGAAGCAGGCTGCGGAGCCGGCTTCGGAGGCACCTGCTGAGGTGGAGGAGATCGAGGACAGCCAGTCCTCGGATGCTTCGCAGCAGCTCGTGACTCAGTCGTCCAAGCCCGAGAACACGGGCAACGACAAGCCCGAGACCGGTCCGCCGGACTCGGAGCCGAAGAAGGTGTTCGTCTGCAAGTACGTCGGTACCCCCGGCGTCGACGAGCGTCTCCAGACGGGCAACAACCCCATCTCGGTGAGCGTGAACGCCATCCAGAACAACCAGTGGGACGGAACCG